>NZ_NXGI01000002.1:197392-442393 GCF_002993025.1 Arcobacter cryaerophilus gv. crypticus
AAATAGTTTTAAGCAACAAAGAGGTTGAAAAACTAAAAGCTCTTTTACTTGAGTACGATATTAATATCAAAGATGAGAAAAGTAAAAATGATGGTTTAAATTTAGCTTTAAATGATAGTTCAAATCAGATTGCTTTAAAAGATGAAGAGCTAAAACTTCTAGCCGATAAACTTTTGGTGCAAACACAAATTCACCAAAAAATGGTAGAGGATTTTGATATTGCAAAATTAAAAATAAAAACTCTAACAGGAATAAAGCTAAATGTTATAGCTAAATTAAAAGAGAAACTAGGTAACTCTATACATGTAGATGAAAAAAGTGGAGCTATAAAATTTTCATCAAATATATTATTTGATCAAAACTCTTATATTTTAAAAGAGGAAGCTAAAAAAGAGTTAAGTAGTGTTTTGAAAAACTATCTTTCGCTTTTATTAGATGATAAAGAGATATCAAAATATATAGAAAACATAACTATAGAAGGTCACACAAACAGCGATGGAACATATTTGGCAAATCTTTTATTGTCTCAGCAAAGAGCATTGGCTGTTATGCAGTTTTTATATGAATCAAATATTGTGGATAAAAAGCTTTTAAGCACTTTTGTAAACTCAAGTGGAAGAAGTTCTGCTGATTTGATTTTGGATAAAAAAGGACTTGAAGATAAAGATGCTTCAAGAAGAATTGAAATTAAGTTTAATATTAAAAATGAAGAAGCTATAAAAGAGATACAAAACTATTTGGATAAACAAAATAAAAATAGAGTTCAGTAATAAAAAACCACTATATACTCCTACACATTTGGAAGAGCTAAGTAATGAAATAAAGCAAAAAATTGTAGAGAAAAACCTAAATATCTTTCAAAAGATATTTAAGTTTTTATTTGGGAAGAAAAGAGTTAAATCTTAGAAACTCAGCTTTAGCTCTTCTAAAATATTTTTAGAAAAAATATAAGCTCTCATATTTTGTGGGATTTTTTGAATTCTACAAATCTCTTTAAACTCTTTTGGTAATATCATTTCTACTTTTGGAGCTATTAGAATATATTTTTGAGTAATTGCAATATTTATTTTGTGAGAGATTGTTATTTCTTTTTGTTTGATTATCTCATCTCTTTGTTTTTTACTTATTAAAAATCCTCTTTTTTTTAAAGATTTATCGATAATTCTAAGATTTAGATTATCATCTTTTAAATTTTCAAAAACTTCTAACTCTTCAAGAGTTATTATAGGTTCTAATTTAAGATTTAAAGAGTTTAAATCATTTTCCAAAAAAGAGAAACTATTTTTAATTCCACTTTTGAATTCATTTAGAAATTTATCTGAAAAGTTGTGTCTAAAGTAGTTTCTTTTGTATTTTTCATCTATATTTGAGCTGTCAATAAAATATTTTATTTTATTATCTTTTAAATATTTTTCTAACTCATCTTTACTTATATTTAAAAGTGGACGAAAGATTTTGTAATCATTTTTTTCTTCAAACTCTTTTATTCCAAAAAGTTCAACCAGTCCAGCACCTTTTGATAGTTGCATTAAAAACCACTCTAAGCGGTCATTTAGTTGGTGAGCTGTTATTAGAGTTTCATAATAATTCTCTTTTATAATCTCTTCAAAAAAACTATATCTTATATCTCTTGCATTTTTTTCAAAATTTGAACTATTTTCTAGTTTAATATCTTTAATAAATATCTCTTTTTTATACTCTTTTGCCAAATTTAAAGCATATTCTATTTCATCTTTTGATTGTTCTCTTGTATTATAATTTACAATTGCAATATCAAAATCAATTTTGTGATTTAAAAGTAAGAAAAAAAGAGCACTACTATCAACTCCACCTGAAAAGGCCAAAAGATTTTTGCTATTTTTTATCTTACTAAAATCCAAAATCATAATATGTTTTTATATTTTTCTTAAAATCTTTGCTAGAAGTATATTTCCAGCTAATTGCGTCGCTTCTACTTCATAAATCTCTCCAAAAATTATTGGAAGTTCCTTTTCATTATCATTTATATAAATTTCTCCATCAATTTGCGGTGCCCAAAGAGTTTTTCTAGCACTTAAAAGATATTCATGCTCTTCACTTTCTCCATCAACATATACTTCAAAAGTTTTCCCAATATCATTTTCTAAGGATTTAATAGTTGTTTGAGAAATTATATCACCTAGAATTTCAGCTCTTTCATCTATTAATTCTTGCTCAATTTTATCATCTCTAGTTTCTGCTGATGTTCCTTCTTCATCTGAATATGAAAAAACATTTCCTCTATCAAATCCAAAATCTTCTACAAACTCACAAAGCTCTTCAAAATCTTCTTCACGCTCCCCTGGATGTCCTGCTATAAAAGTTGTTCTTACAAAAGAGTTTGGTTTTGATTTCATATATTTCATAAGCTCAATTAGTTTTTCAGCACCTTTTCCTCTTTTCATAATTTTTAGTATATTTTGAGATATATGTTGAAGTGGCATATCAAAGTAGTTTACAAAAACTTTTGAGTCAGCAATTTTATCTATTAAATTGTGTGTTGTTGTACTAGGATATAGATATAAAATTCTGGCAGTTTTTACACCATCTATATTTTCAACAGCATCAATTAACTGCTCTAATCCATCATTAAATCCTAAATCTCGTAAATATGAAGATGAATCCTGTGATACAAATGAGAAATCTTTGAAACCTTTTTTTACCAAAATATTAACTTCTTTTATTAAAGAATCAAGAGTTCTTGAATGAAGTTTTCCTTTGAATGATGGAATAGCACAAAATGAGCAAGATTGATTACAGCCTTCACTTAGTTTTACATAAGCATGATAGTTTGAGCCTGTTATTACTCTATCATTTTCTTCACTTGCTAAAAATACCTCATTTGAAAAACTACTTCTTTTTTCATGAACTAATCTATCAATTTTGTCATAATCTCCAACACCTGTAAAAATATCTATCTCAGTAAGCTCTTTTTGTAAATCATCTTTATATCTTTCACTTAAACATCCAGCCATAACCAAAACAGAATCTTTTTTTCTTTCATTATGTAAGTTTAAAGTTGTATTTATACTCTCTTCTTTTGCACTATCTATAAATCCACAAGTGTTTACTATGATTAAATCGGCTTGAGTTTCATCATCTGTTAGTTCATAGTCTTTTAATTTTCCTAACATTACTTCACTATCAACTAAATTTTTTGTACACCCAAGGCTTACCATATGTAGTTTTTTCTTTGGTTTTTCTTCACTAAATTTCATCTAATATTATCCATCATTTATAAATTTTTGAAAGATTTTAGCTAACTTTTGCATTTATATAAATTAATAAGTACAAAAATAGTATTATAAAAGTCTAAATAAAATTTAGGAGAAAATTATGTTTAAGAAATCAAATTTATTTTTGACTATTTTGATACTTATTTTAGGATTAGCTTTAAACTCTTGTGGTTCAACTAAAGGATTAGAAGCAGGAAATAGTAATCAAGTTTTAAAAAATACAAAGTGGGAACTTAAAAGCTTAAATAAAAAAGATATAAAAAAAGTTGAAAAAGTTGCTATCATAAATTTTGAAAAAGAGAATAAAGTTTTTGGAAATTTAGGTTGTAATAGCTTTTTTGGAAAAGTTGACATAAAACCAAATAATATTAATATTTCTAAAGTTGGTAGTACTATGATGATGTGTTCTGATATGAGTGTAGAACATGATTATATGGAAGTTTTAGATAAAGTAACAACTTATAAAATAGATGGAAATACTCTAATATTTTTTGATAAAAATAATCAAGAGATAGCAAGATTTATAAAAAGGTAGTTTTAACTACCTTTTTAATTTATTTTTTCACATCCAAATATTATCAAGAAGCCTGATATTTCCAAATCTTACAACTACTAAAATTATTGTATTTGATTGTTCAATTATACTGATTTCATCAAATTTTCTATCAACAACTTTTACATACTCTACATCAAGTCCAGCTAAAACATCATAGATTTTATCTTTTATTATTTTTGAATCTCGCTCACCTTTTGCTATTAGGTTTCCAGCCATATATATTGATTTTGAGATTTTAAGAGCTTCCTCTTTTTGTTCAGGAGTTAAATATACATTTCTAGAACTAAGTGCTAATCCACTATTTTCTCTTACAATATCACAAGCAACAATATTTATAGGCAAAAATAGGTTTTTTACCATTTGTTGTATAAGTGCTAATTGTTGAGCATCTTTTTTACCAAAATAAGCATTTGTAGGAAGTGTAAGATTAAACAATTTTAAAACAACTTGTAAAACACCATCAAAATGCCCTGGTCTTGTAAATCCTTCAAGTACATAGCTATTTTGTGGCGCTTTTATTAAAACTTCATCTTTTTCATACATAGTATTTATATTTGGCATAAAAAGATAATCAACCTTGCACATTTGACAAATTTTTATATCAGCTTCATCTTTTCTTGGATATTTATCTAAATCTTCACCTTTTAAAAATTGAGTAGGATTTACAAAAATAGATACTATTACAACTTCATTTTCAGCTCTAGCTTTTCTTATTAGTGAAATGTGACCATCGTGTAAAGCACCCATTGTTGGAACAAAACCAATTTTTCCAATTAAATTATTTCTAATATTTTGTAACTCTTCAACAGTTTTAACTATTTGCAATATATATTCCTTTAAAAGTTTTAATTATTTTTTATTTTTCACTGTAGTTTGGATTTAATTTTAATAAAACTAAATCAGCAAACATATTTCCAATAAGTGTTAAAAATGCTCCAATTATAAGTATTCCCATAATTACAGGATAATCATGGCTTAAAGCACTTTGATAAAATAGAAGTCCCATTCCATCTATTGAAAATATTGTCTCTAAAATTACACTTCCACCAATAACTCCTGGAAGTGAAAGTCCCAAAAGTGTAATAACAGGTGGATATAAGTTTGGTAAAATGTAGTATCTTAAAATTTTTTTATTATCCAATCCTCTAGCTCTTGCAAAAAAGATATAATCACTTTTTAAAATCTCAATTGTTAAAGCTCTTATATATAAAATCAAACTTCCAATTCCACCAAAAACTATTATAAAAATAGGAAGTGCTAAATGCCAAGCAAAATCTAAATAATAAGTTAAACTTCCATCATTTGGTACACTATGAAGTCCAGCTATTGGGAAAAGTTCAAATTGTATAGAAAAAACCAAAACCAAAACAAGTGCGAGATAAAAAGATGGCATTGAAAAACTTAAAAGTGAAAGTTGATTTGTAAATTTATCAAATATTGACTCTTTTTTCATAGCAGATTTAATTCCAAAATAAAGGCTTATTATAAATATTAAAATCATAGATACAATATTTATTGTCAAAGTTATTGGAATTCTACTTAAAATCTCCTCTTTTACTCTCTCTCCACTTGAAAAAGATATTCCAAAATCTAATTGCAAAATTGAGTAAACCCAAGAGAAAAATTGTACATATAGTGGTTTATCAAGACCGTATATAGCTTTTAGTTGCTCTATTGCTTCAGGAGTTATATTTGGATTTAACTCTCCACTTGCAAAAAATGAGTTAGGAGCTAAATTTATAGCAATAAATGATATTAGGCTAATAATAAATAGCATAATGATAAGATATAATAGTTTTTTTATAAAGATATTCATGGTTAAGATTATACAAAAGATAGGTTTAAATGATAGGTATAGATATAGTTAGTATTGATAGAATAAAAAAGATGCATGAAAAATTTGGTGATAAATTTTATGATAGATTTTTGTGCGAAGATGAAAAAAAACTTGTAAAATCTCCTCAAACTGCAGCTGGTTTTTGGGCTGCAAAAGAGGCTGCTAGTAAAGCTATTGGTACTGGAATTGGAGAGATTTGTTCATTTTATGATATAAAAATTAAAAAAGATGAAAACAATGCTCCAAAAATCAAATATAGTAAAAAATTAAGAAAAAGATTTAAAATTAAAAAATCAAGTGTTAGTATCACACATGATGGTGGTTTTGCAATAGCTGTTGTGGTAAATAGTTTAAAAAAATAAAGTTTGATATAAATCAACAAAAGAGTTTCAATAATATATTAAAATTACTTTACTCTAACATAGAGCTTGTACGAGTGGACTTGCCCCTAAATCTCTCCTAATAAGTCCACCGTACAATTTTTGTTCTATCAAATTATGAAAATCAAAACTAAGGTAAATTATATGAATATAGATTTTTTTCAAGATATTGAAACAATTATTTTAAAAGATAAATTAGGAAATTTTTTGGGTGTTGATGAGGATTTTGTATATACTTTTAAAGATGTTGTAAAACTAAGCGGTCATTCATGTCCAACAGTTGCTGGAGCTTATCTTATGACTATAAAAGCTTTAAAAGAGTTGTACAAAAATGAGTTGCCAGTTCGTGGTGAAATAAGAGTTGAGTTAAGAGATGCAAAAAGTTCTGGAACAACTGGAGTTTTAGCAAATGTAGCTTCATTTATAACAGGAGCCAAAGAAGAAGATGGATTTAAAGGACTTCAAGGGCAATACTTTAGAAATAATCTACTTAAATATGAAGCACCAATAAAAGGTGATATGAGATTTACAAGGCTTGATAATCAAGAAAAAGTTGAAGTTATGTATGATTTGTCAAATATCTCTTTGAGTGCTTTTGATGGAGGTTTAATGCAAAAAGGACTTCAAGGAATTGCAACAAAAGAGGAACTTGAAACTTTTGGAGCTGCTTGGCAAAAAAGAGTTAGTGAGATTTTATTAAAATACAAAGATGATGTAGTAAAAATAATAATAAACTAGGCTTAGTTCTTAAAGCTTTTAGAGTTTAAATAATTACCCAAAAAGCTTAAAGATGGTTTGAATAACTGTAGTATTTATTAAATCTACAAAAAATGCTCCACAAAGTGGAACTATTAAAAATGCTTTGTGAGAAGAGCCATACATATTTGTAATGGCTTGCATATTTGCAACTGCTGTTGGAGTTGCTCCCAAACCAAAACCACAATGCCCAGCTGCTAAAACACTTGCATCGTAATTTTTACCCATTACTCTAAATGTTACAAAATAAGCATATAAAATCATAATTAAAACTTGTGAAACTAAAATTACAGTTAAAGCACCAGCTAGATTTGATAGTTCCCAAAGTTTTAAAGATATTAGAGCCATTGCTAAATATAAAGATAATGATGCATTTCCAAATACATCAATAGCTCTATCAAAAATCTCAATCTTTAGGATATTTTCTAAGCTATTTCTTAAAATTACACCACCTGCAAGTGCCCAAACGAAAGTAGGTAGTTCAAACGCACTTCCTTTTGTTAAATTTGTTATAAAATCAGCAAAAGCCAAACAAGCTGCAAAAAGAGCTAAAGTTGATATTGCACTATTTGTTGTGATTAATCTCACAGCTTTTGGATACTCAAAAGGAACAAATTCATCAATTACTTTTTCATCTTTAGAGTCATCTTGTTTTCTAGATTTTTCATTAGCAAGTTTATATCTATTTATTAAAAATTTTGCCAGTGGTCCACCAATAATTCCACCCATTACAAGACCAAAAGTAGCAGCTGCCATTCCAAGAGCCATAGCTCCTTCAATTCCATATTTTGTCTCTAAAATCGAACCCCAAGCACCAGCTGTTCCATGTCCACCAGTTAGTGAAATAGAACCAGCAATAAGACCAATAAGTGGATCAATTCCTAAAACTGTAGCAAGAGATATTCCAACAAAGTTTTGAACTATAATAAAACCAGAAACTACTAAAATAAAAACTAAAAGAGATTTTCCTCCCTCTTTTAGTTTTGTAAAATTTGCACTAAGACCAATTGAGATAAAAAATATAAGCATAAAACTTGTTTGAAGTTCACTACTAGTTGTTATACTATAACCCCAAAAATTATATACAAATGTAGAAATTGTTGCTGCTACAAGACCACCAGCAACTGGTTCTGGAATATTGTATCTTCTTAAGAATTCTATTTTATTTACTAAAAATTTACCAATAAGCAAAACTATAACAGCAGCGATTAGTGTATAGTAGGCATTAAATGTAAAATTCATAAGTTTTCCTTTTTTAGAATATTTTATTGTTTTTTACTTAAATTTATATATCTTTCTAGGATTATTTTTGCAGCAATAGAGTCAATTCTTCCATCTCTTACTTGCTTTACTTCGCCTTTCATAAGCTCTTTTGCTTCAATTGAGCTTAGATTTTCTTCGCAAAATTCATAAGGAATTTTAAGTTCTAGTAAATTTGTGAAGTGTTTTATTCTATTTTGTGTATCTATACTTGAGCTTGGAAATCCAATTATTAGTTTTTCTATTTGCCACTCTTTTAAAAAATTATTTACTTCAAGAGCAGCTTGATTTCTATTTTTTCTAATAATTGCATTTTGTGGAGTTACAATATCACTCATAAGAGAGATTGCAACCCCAACTCTTTTTAGACCAACATCAATTGAAGCTAATCTCAATCTAAAATCTCACTTGCAACTTCAAATTTATTGTTTGCAGTCATTAGATGAATTTTTGGATGAATTTTATTAATCTCTTTAAATAGATTTTTGCTTAAGTGCATTCCAACTTTATACTCCTCTTCCTCACTAATACTATGAGCTCGTTCAAGTTCATCTATCCAAAATTGAGGGACATGAATTCCTGGAACTTGTGCAGATAAAAATAGTGCAGTTCTTAGTTTTGTAATAGGAAATAGCCCAAGTATTAGTTGTGATTTTTTCTTATCACCTTCTACATTCTCTTTTGCAATTTCAAAGCTTTCAAGTAGTTTTTTTACATTTTCAATGTCAAAAACAGGTTGAGTTATAACTCCAACAGCACCGTTTTGAATCTTTAAATTCATCTTTTTTTCCAAACTCCCAAAATTTTTAGCATATGCATTTACAACTGCAAATGGAAATATCTGTTTTGGTTCAATTTTAAAAGGTCTTCCTGCAAAATCCATACCATAGTTAAAAGATTTAATCATCTTTAAAAGCATTAAAGAGTTTGCTTCAAAAACACCTTTACTATTTGGTTGATCACTCATTTTTGCAGGATCTCCTGTAAGAGCTAAAATTGCTCTAATATCAAAATCATTAGCTCCTAGTAAATCAGATTGTAAAGCTATTTTATTTCTATCTCTCATTGTCATTGTTGCAATTACTGGTTTTTTAAACTCTGTTTGAAGCTTTAAAGCAGCAAAAAGTGAGTTATATTTTAATTTTGCCAAAGGATTATCTGTGCAAGTAAAGCCATCAACTTTTGAATCTATTTTAAATTTTTTGATTTTTTCTACAATATTGTGCATTGATGGTTCGTGTTGAGGTGTTGTTTCAAGTGTTAAGTATTTACCATCTTGAAGTTTAGAAATTAGTGTTTCAAACATAAAAAAGCTTTCCTTTTTAAACTATTTAGTTAAATTTGGCTAATATTATACCCTTTAATATTTAAAGTTTTAGGATATTTATGAAATTAGCAGTTTTTGATTTTGATTCAACACTTATGGATGGAGAAACTATAGATTTTCTTGCAGATGAGTTTGGAATTGGAAGTGAAGTAAAAAAAATAACAGAAGAGGCTATGAGTGGAAGATTGGATTTTTTTGAATCTTTAATTCAAAGAGTAGCACTTTTAAAGGGAATGGATTATAAAAAAGTAGTTGATATTTGTGCAAATCTTCCTTTAATGACAGGTTCAAAAGAGATTGTAAAAGAGTTACAAAAAATGAATTATAAAGTTGTTTGTTTTAGTGGTGGATTTAGATTAGGAACATCACCTGCTAAAGATAAATTGGGACTTGATGCAGATTTTTCAAATATTTTACACCAAAAAGATGGAGTTTTAACAGGACTTGTTGGTGGTGATATGATGTTTGGCTACTCAAAAGGTGATATGATACAAAGACTTCAAGGTCTTTTAAAAATATCAAAAGATGATACATTGGTTTGTGGAGATGGTGCAAATGATTTAAGTATGTTTGAAAAAGCTGATACAAGAGTTGCTTTTTGTGCAAAAGATATACTTAAAAAAGAGGCAAATATAATTGTTGATACAAAAGATTTAACAAAAATTTTAGATTATATAAAGGCTTAAGAGATGAAAGAGTTTGAAGAGATAAATTACTCAATTTGGTGTGATTTTATTGAAAGAGATTTTTTAGAAAATAGATTTCAAGAGATAATAAATGATGAAATTATAAAAGGTGCTACATCAAACCCAGCTATTTTTGAAGCTTCAATTACAGGTTCTGTGGCTTATAAACAACAACTTGATATGCTTCAAGCAAATGAGAATAAAGCAATTTATGAAGAGTTAGCATTTAAAGATATAAGAAGAGCAGCTGAGCTTTTAGAGCCACTTTATAAAATTAATACAAATAATGGATTTATCTCTATTGAAGTTGATCCTCTTTTATGTGATGATGCAGCTGGAACTATAGAAGAAGGACTTAGAATTTACAAAAGTTTAAATGCTGATAATGTAATGATAAAAATCCCAGCAACTACTGCTGGATATATTGCTATGAGAGAGCTTAGTTCAAGAGGAATTCATATAAATGCAACTTTGATTTTCTCACCACAACAAGCTAGAAATTGTGCAATGGCACTTGATGAGGGAATTAAAGCTTCAAATAAAGATACAAAAGGTGTTGTATCTGTTTTTGTTTCAAGATTTGATAGATTAATGGATACAACTTTAGGTGCAAAAGGTCTTGGTGCATCTAAACTAGGTATTTTAAATGCTACAAAATGTTACTATGAAGTAAATAAATTAGAGAATTCAAATATAAGAACACTTTTTGCAAGTACGGGTGTAAAAGGAAATGAGTTGAATCCTACATATTACGTAGATAATTTGATATATCCAAATTCTGTAAATACAGCACCTTTGGGAACTATCGAAGATTGGTTAAAAGATGGAAAAAAAGAGCAAAGTGTTATTATAAGTGAAGATGAGTGTGATAAATATTTTAAAAGTTTAGAACAAAATGGAATTAAATTAAATGATGTTTATGAAAAGCTTTTAAATGAAGGTCTTGATGCATTTAAAGTATCATTTAAAGAGTTATTATCAAAATTAAAACATTAATTTTGATTTAAGATATATTGGATAAAATTTATCCAATGATAAATATAAAAGGTAAAAAAATGAAAACATGGAATCCAAGTAGTTGGAGAGATTTTCCAATAAAACAACAACCAACTTATAATGATTTAGTAACTTTGAAACAAGTAGAAAAAGAGTTAGCATCTTATCCTCCACTTATTTTTGCAGGAGAGGCTTTAAATCTTAAAAAACAACTTGCTAAAGTTGTAAATGGTGAGGCTTTTTTACTTCAAGGTGGAGATTGTGCTGAATCATTTAATGTATTTAATGCTACAAATATAAAAGATTTATTTAAAGTAATGATGCAAATGGCAGTAGTTTTAACATTTTCAGGCGGTTGTCCTGTTGTAAAAGTTGGACGAGTTGCTGGACAGTTTGCAAAACCTAGAAGTGCTGATTATGAAGATATAGATGGATTAAGTCTTCCTTCATATAGAGGTGATATTGTAAATGATATAGATTTTGATATTGGTTCAAGAGAGCCAAAAGCAAAAAAACTTCTAAAAGCATATAATCAAAGTGCGGCAACTATGAATCTTTTAAGAGCATTTGCAAGAGGTGGAATGGCTGATTTAAATCAGGTTCATTTGTGGAATTTAGACTTTGTAAAAGATAACACTTTGGGTGCAAAATATGAAGAAATAGCAAATAAGATTAGTGAGAGTTTAGCATTTATGAAAGCATGTGGAATTACAAGTGAAAACTCTCCACAGCTAAATCAAACAACACTATTTACATCTCATGAAGCACTTTTATTAAACTATGAAGAGGCACTTACAAGAAGAGATTCAATCACAAAAGATTGGTTCAATTGTTCTGCTCATATGTTATGGATTGGAGATAGAACTAGAGAACTAGATGGTGCTCATATTGAGTATTTTAGAGGAATCAAAAATCCAATTGGTTGTAAAGTTGGTCCATCTATGAAAGAGGATGAATTAATCAAACTAATAGATGCTTTAAATCCAGAAAATGAAGCTGGAAGATTAAACTTAATTGTAAGAATGGGTAATGAAAAAATAGCTGAATATTTCCCTAAACTTTTAGCAAGAGTTGAAAAAGAGGGTAAAAAAGTTTTATGGTCAAGTGATCCAATGCATGGAAATACTATAAAAGCTGAAAATGGTTACAAAACTAGAGATTTTGAAGCAATTTTAGGTGAAGTAAAACAGTTTTTCCAAATTCATAAAGCTCAAGGCTCATATGCAGGTGGAATTCACCTTGAGATGACAGGACAAAATGTTACAGAGTGTACAGGAAGTAGATCTTCGGCTGTAAAAGAGAGTGATTTAGCAAGTAGATATCACACGCAATGTGATCCAAGATTAAATGCTGATCAAGCTCTTGAGTTATCATTTATGATAGCAAATACTCTAAAAGAAGCTAGAAAATAAGTAAAAAAGTAGATTAAATCTACTTTTTTATTTTAAAAACTCTTCAATATTTTTTGCCACTTTTTCTATCAATCTTTTTCTAGCTTCAATACTAGCCCAAGCTATGTGAGGAGTTAAAAGAAGTCTTTGTTTATTTTTTACACTTAAAAGTGGATTATTTTGCTCAATTGGCTCTTTTGTAACAACATCGAGTCCACAATAAATATCTTTTTCATCTAAAATTTTTGCCAAATCAGTTTCATTTATAATACCACCACGACCAAGATTAAGTAAAATAGCACCATCTTTTAAAAGATTTAGCTCTTTGTATCCTAATAAATCTTTTGTTTTTTCATTTAAAGGTGCATGAACAGATATAATATCGCAAGTTTTTAGCAACTCTTCTAAGCTTACACTTTTATACTCACTATTTTCATTTTTGCCACTTGTAGAGTAATAAAACACTTCACAAGAAAAAGCTTTTGCTTTTTTTGCAAAATCTCTACCTATCTCTCCAAGACCAATGATTCCAACTTTTTTTCCATCAAGTTCATAAAATGGCATATCTATATGAGTAAAAATATCGTTTTTTTGCCAATTTCCATCATCTACATATTTTTTGTAATAATCTAGTTTTTGCACAAAGTAAAAAATCATTGAAAACCCTAACTGCACAACACTTGAAGTTGAATAACCTGCTACATTTTTTACATCAATATTTGCTTCTTTTGCATAAATTAAATCTACATTATTTGTACCTGTTGCTGTTATGCAAACTAGTTTTACTTTTGAGTTTTCTAACTCTTCTTTTCCTACATAAACCTTATTTGTTAAAATAATATCTGCATCTTTTATTCTTTCTTTTGTTTCATCAGGGTTTGTTACATCAAAAGATATTACACTACCAAATTTCTCAAAGATTGATACATCTATATCAAATCCCAATGTTTTTCTATCTAAAATCACTATTTTCATTTTTTTTATCCTTTTAATTTATTGGTTCCCTATAAACTAAAAGGAACCATTTATGTTAAACTACTTTTATCGCAATTTATAAAAAATTGCTAAAGTAGCAAAATTCTAAAGGGCTTCGAGAACGAAGCTTCTTTATATTATTAATCTCTTCTATGAGCAATTCGTGGAGGAGTTACCTCTTTTTGTAAATCAATACTAAGATTATTGTAAAAAAGCTCTCCATAGTTTGTTTCACGGTTTATTGTCTCGTAGGCTTGAGTAATCGTGTTATTGTATTTTACTGCATCTTGAAGTATCTTTAAAATCTTTACAGAATCCAAAAAATTTACATGAGATGGTGCTTCTATTGATGAACTATAGTATTTGTGCATTCTTTCAACTAAGCTTTTATTTCTTATTTCTATAAAAACAGATTCTATTGGGGATTTAAAAAATAGTATTTTATTTTTTACATTTATAGATATATACGTTGTTTCCATTCCATATATCTTTCTTGAAAATGAGTCAAAAAGAAAAAGTTTTTTATTATAGTTATTGTTAAAAAGCTCATGCATAAGTTCAAGTATTTTTATTTTTTCATCTCTTGTAAAAAAATTTCCAATACTTGCAAAACAAAAACTAAGAACCGATTTTATAGAGTACCACTCAGTTGTATCGTAGTCATATCTTAGCATTTGGTTAATTCTTTCTTGTTTTAAATCTTCTATATCAGAACTATTTGTTGTTTTGTACACTTTTCGTACAGCACTATCTCTATACATTGGACCTGGGAATTGTGCTTGAATTACAAACCTTCTATTTTTTTCATGCTCAATTATATATTGAAGTCTTCCTTTGTAGTCTTCATCTATAATTCTAACCTCTTTTTGAGGTATAGAAGTAATAGATTTCAAAAACTCTTCACCACTACAAGCATCTTCCCAAATATACTCAGGGTATCTAAACTCTTTACAAATTTTTGCTTTAATTTCACTACTTATCTCAATACCACTAACTCTATCAATCCATGACGTAATTGTTCTTCTATCTTTATCAATCAAGTTAGCAAATTTTGAAATACTAAGGTTTGAACGATTAAATATCTCTATAAACTTTTCTATTGAATTTTTAAAATCCATAAGCTTCCTTTAATAAAATTTTCGTATATTGTACAAAAATAATGCATAAAAACAAATTATGTTCAAATTATAAAAAATGTATAAAAATTGTAAAATTAGATTTTAAATCATACATACAAAAAAAATCAAAATAGATATAATTTTCTCTACAATATTTTAAAAGGATATACAAATGACAAGTGCAGGAAAAAGATTTAGAGAAGCCCTAAAAGCTTCAAGTCCACTACAAATTGTTGGAACAATTAATGCTTACCAAGCATTACAAGCTACAAAAGTTGGGCATAAAGCTATCTACTTAAGTGGTGGAGGAATTGCAAATGCATCTTATGGTTTACCTGATTTAGGTATGACAATGATTGAAGATGTTTGTATTGATGTTAGAAGAGTTACTTCTATTTGTGATACTCCACTAATCGTTGATGCTGATACTGGTTGGGGACATGCATTTAATGTGGCTAGAACTGTTAAAGAGTTTATTAGAAGTGGTGCTGCTGGTATGCATATTGAAGATCAAGTTGCTGCAAAAAGATGTGGGCATAGACCAAATAAAGAGCTTGTAACTACTGAAGAGATGTGTGATAGAATCAGAGCTGCTGTTGATGCTAAAAAAGAGTTAGATCCAGATTTTTATATAATTGCTAGAACTGATGCTCATGCATCTGAGGGTCAAGCTGCTGCGATTGCTAGAGCTAAAGCTTATGTTGAAGCTGGTGCTGATGCTATTTTTGCTGAAGCTGTTCACACTTTAAAAGAATATAAAGAATTTACAGATGCTATGACTGTACCTGTTTTAGCAAACATTACTGAATTTGGAGCAACTCCAATGTTTACAACTGAAGAGTTAGCAAGTGTTGGTATTGATATGGTTCTTTATCCACTTTCAGCATTTAGAGCAATGAATAAAGCTGCACTTGCTGTGTATCAAGAGTTAAAAGATAAAGGTACTCAAGAAGGTGTACTTGGAACAATGCAAACAAGAATGGAGTTATACGATATGTTAAATTACCATGCTTATGAGCAAAAAATGGATGAACTATTTTCAAAAGGTAAAGCTAAATAGTTAGCTTTTCGTATTTTATTTAAAATTAAATCAAACTAAGGAGAAAATATGAGTACTACAAGTACAGAGTTTAAACCAAAAAAATCTGTTGCACTTTCAGGTGTAGCAGCTGGAAGTACAGCATTATGTACAGTTGGAAATACAGGAAATGATTTATATTATAGAGGATATGATATTTTAGAATTTGCTGAAAAAGCTGAATTTGAAGAGATTGCATATTTAATAGTTCATGGTGAGCTACCTAATAAAGAGCAGTTAAAAGCTTATAAAGCAAAACTTAGATCTTTTAGAGATATTCCAGAAGGTGTAAAAGTTGCATTAGAGCAATTACCAAAAAATTGTCATCCAATGGATGTTATGAGAACAGGTTGTTCAGTTCTTGGAGCATTAAATCAAGAAGATGAATCTCATCCAAAAGCTGCAGCACAAGATATTATTAATAAATTAATGGCATCTTTTGGTTCTATGCTTTTATACTGGTACCATTTTGCTTATAATGGAAAAAGAATCAATGTTGTAACTGATGATGATACAGTTGGTGGACATTTCTTACATTTATTACATGGTGAAAAACCAAAAGAATCTTGGGTTAAAGCTATGCATGTATCTTTAATTTTATATGCTGAGCATGAATTTAATGCTTCAACTTTTACTTCAAGAGTAATTGCTGGAACAAATTCAGATATGTATTCTTGTATTACTGGTTCTATTGGTGCTTTAAGAGGTCCAAAACACGGTGGTGCAAATGAAGTTGCATTTAGAATTCAAGAAAGATACTCATCAGCTGATGAAGCAGAAAAAGATATCAAAGAGAGAATTGCTAAAAAAGAGATTATCATTGGATTTGGACACCCTGTTTATGCTACAAGAGATCCAAGAAATGTTGTTATTAAAAAAGTTGCAAAAGAGCTATCTGAAGAGAATAAAAATATGTTAATGTATGACGTAGCTGCAAGACTTGAAGAAGTTATGTGGGATCAAAAGAAAATGTTCCCAAATCTTGACTGGTTCTCTGCTGTTTCATATAACCAAATGGGAATTCCAACAGATATGTTTACTCCTATCTTTATTATTGCAAGAGTTACAGGATGGGGTGCACACGTAATTGAGCAAAGAGAAGATGGAAAAATTATTAGACCATCAGCTATCTATACTGGACCAGAGCCTAGAGCTTTCGTTCCTTTAGAAGAGAGAAAATAATCTTTAAAATTTAGGCTAAATTTAGCCTAAATTTCTTTTTACAATAAATTTTAAAAAATAAAAAAACGGAAAATAAAATGACAAACGAAAAATATCTTAAACAATTAAATGGTTTAGATGTTAAATATTATGATGTAAAAAGTGCAGTTGAAGATATCACACCTGGTTCTTTTGCAAAACTTAACTATACATCAAGAGTATTAGCAGAAAATTTACTTAGAAAATGTCCAAGTGAGGATTTAAAAGATTCACTTATTCAATTAATAGAAAAAAGAACAGACAAAGATTTCCCTTGGTTTCCATCAAGAGTTATTTGTCATGATATTCTAGGACTTACAGCTTTTGTTGACCTTGCAGGTTTAAGAGAAGCAGTAGCTGCTAGTGGTGTAGATCCACAAAAAATCAATCCAGTTGTTCCAACTCAATTAATCGTTGACCACTCTTTAGCAGTTGAGTGTGGTGGATTTGATCCAGATGCTTTCCAAAAAAATAGAGATATTGAAGATAGAAGAAATGCTGATAGATTTGATTTTATTAACTGGACTAAAAAAGCATTTGATAATGTAGATGTTATTCCTCCAGGAAATGGTATTATGCACCAAATTAACCTTGAGAAAATGTCTCCAGTTATTCATAATATTGATGGAATTGCATCTCCTGATACACTTGTTGGAACTGATTCACACACTCCTCATGTTGATGCTCTTGGAGTTATTGCTGTTGGTGTTGGTGGACTTGAAGCTGAAAATGTAATGCTTGGAAATCCATCTTATATGAGAGTTCCAGAAATTATTGGAGTTGAAATAACAGGTACTAGAGGTACTGGAATAACTGCTACTGATATAGCTTTATCAATGACTTCTTTCTTAAGAGATAACAATGTAATTTCTGCATATTTAGAGTTTTATGGAAGCGGAATTAAATATCTTGATTTAGGTGATCGTGCAACTATTTCAAATATGACTCCTGAATATGGTGCAAGTGCTGCTATGTTTGCTATTGATGATAAAACTATTGATTATTTAAAAATTACTGGAAGAACTCCAGAGCAAGTAAAATTAGTTGAAACTTATGCAAAAGCAAATGGATTATGGGCAGATAGCTTATGCGAAGCTACATATGCAAGAACAATTAAATTTGATTTAACAACTGTTACAAGAACACTTGCAGGTCCTTCTCAACCGCATAAACTTCTTCCAACTTCAGCACTTGATTCTGAAGGAATTGCTAAAAAAATTACTATTTCAAATGATGTTATGCCAGATGGTGCGGTTTTAATTGCTGCTATTACATCATGTACAAATACTTCAAATCCAAGAAACGTTGTTGCAGCTGGATTATTAGCTAAAAAAGCAAATGAGCTTGGATTAAGTAGAAAAAGATGGGTAAAATCTTCACTTGCACCTGGTTCAAAAGTTTCTGAAATATATCTAAAAGATTCAGGATTATTAAGTGAATTAGAGAAATTAGGATTTGGAATTGTAGGTTTTGCTTGTACAACTTGTAATGGAATGAGTGGAGCACTTGATCCAAAAATCGAAGCTGAAGCAACTGCAAGTGGTGTTTACACAACTGCTGTTTTATCAGGAAATAGAAACTTTGATGGAAGAATTCACCCATTTATTAAAGAGGCATTCCTAGCTTCTCCTCCACTTGTAGTTGCTTATGCACTAGCTGGAAGTATTAGAGTTAATATTGAAACAGGTGTTATTGGAATTGACAAAAATGGAAATGAAGTAAGACTTAAAGATCTTTGGCCAAGTGATGAAGAGATTGATGCAATTGTTTACAAATCTGTAAAACCAGAGATGTTTGCAAAAATATATGACCCAATGTTTGCAAAATCAGACAAAGGTGAAAAAGCTGAGCCATTTTATAAATGGGATGCAAAATCTACATATATTCAAAAACCACCATACTGGGAAGATGCTTTTATGAGTATGCCAGCTCTTAAAAATTTAAGACCGCTTGGAGTATTCCCAAATGATATTACAACAGACCACTTATCGCCTTCAAATGCTATTCAAGCAAAAAGTGCATCTGGTGAGTATTGTTTAAAAATGGGATTACCGCTTGAAGATTTAAACTCTTATGCAACACATAGAGGTGACCATAATACTGCACTTAGAGCAACTTTAGCAAATCCAAAACTATACAATGAGATGGTTAAAGATGAAAATGGTAAAGTTAAACAAGGCAGCCTAACAAAAATAATGCCAGAAGGCAAAGAGTCAAGAATGTGGGAAGCAATAGAGACTTATATGGAAAGAAAACAACCATTAATTATCGTTGCTGGAACAAACTATGGACAAGGAAGTTCAAGAGACTGGGCAGCTAAAGGTGTAAGACTTGCAGGTGTTGAAGTTGTAATTGCTGAATCAATTGAAAGAATTCATAGAACAAACCTTGTTGGAATGGGTGTTTTACCACTACAATTTAAAGATGGTGAAACAAGACACACTTATAATATCGATGGAACTGAAACATTTGATATTTTAGGAAACATTGAGCCAAGAGGTGATTTAACAGTTTGCCTAACTAGAGCAAATGGTGAAAAAGTAGAGTTCAAAGTAACTTGTAGACTTGATACAACTGCAGAAGTTGAAGTTTACAAAGCTGGTGGAATTTTACAAAAATTTGCAAAAGATGTTATTGCAGGTAAATAATATTTTTAAAAGTGAAGCTTTTTGGCTTCACTTTTTTTTAATTTAAGATTTTCTAAAGTGATTAAAAATTATTTTAAAAAGTTTTAAAAGCTTAAAATCTAGGAGAATATAAATGAGTACATACAAACCACAAATAAAAGTTAAAGCAACTTATATGAGAGGTGGAACTTCAAAGGGAACATTTTTTAATATAGCAGATCTTCCAAAAGAGGCTCAAGAAGACAAAGTAAAAAGAGATAAACTTCTTCAAAGAATAGTAGGAAGCCCTGATATTTATAAACAACAAATGGATGGTATGGGAGGAGCAACTTCTAGTACTTCTAAAGCTATATTAGTTGGAAAATCAACTGTTGCAAATCATGATGTAGATTACTATTTTGGACAAGTTGCAATTGATAAAGATTTTATGGATTGGAGTGGAAATTGTGGAAATTTAAGCTCAGCTGTTGGACCTTTTGCAATTCATGAAGGACTTGTTGACAATGTTCCACAAAATGGTGTTTGTTGCGTAAGAATTTGGCAAGCAAATATCAAAAAAACAATCCTTTGTTATGTAACAATGGTTGATGGGCAAGTAAAAGAGATGGGAGATTATTATATTGATGGTGTTGCATTTCCTGCCCAAGAGATAAATCTAGAGTTTGCAGAGCCAGTTGATCCAAGTGAAGAGTTATTTCCTACTGGAAATTTAATAGATGATTTAGAAGTTCCTGGTATTGGAACATTTAAAGCAACAATGATAACAGCTGGAATTCCTACAATATTTTTAAATGCTAGTGATATTGGATATAAAGGAACTGAACTTCAAGCTGATATTAATAGTGATGCTGAAGCTTTAGCAAGATTTGAAAAAATAAGAAGTTATGGTGCTTTAAAAATGGGTTTGATTTCTGATTTAAGTGAAGCAGAAACAAGACAACACACTCCAAAAATTGCTTTTGTTGCACCAAAATCTGATTTTACAACTTCAAGTGGAAAAGAGGTAAAAGCTTCTGAAATTGATTTACACGTACGTGCTTTATCTATGCAAAAACTTCACCATGCAATGATGGGAACAGCTTCAGTTGCTATTGGTGTTGCTGCTTGTATTCCTGGAACTTTAGTAAATATAGCAGCTGGTGGAGGTGAAAAAACTGCTGTTGAGTTTGGACATCCATCTGGAACACTAAAAGTTGGAGCAGTAATTAAAAATGAAAACGGAAAATATATTGTTGATAAAGCTACAATGAGCAGAAGTGCAAGAATAATTATGAAGGGTGAAGTTTACGCACCTGCAGATATTATGGGATAAATTAAAATTAAGGCTTAGCCTTAATTTTAACTCTTTATATAAATTTTTAAATTACTTTAACTTCTCTTTTTTCAAACTATCTTCTAGTTTTTTTAAATCATCTATTTTTTCTTGAGCAGTTTTTACAAACTCTTCAAATGCAAAACCCTTTTCTATAATTTCATACAAATACGGTCTATCTTTTCGCCATTTTCTTATAGTTCTTGCATCAATTCCCAATAATCTTGCTTTATCTTGTTGTGTTAGTTTCATAAAAAAACTCTACAAGAAACAATCTATTAAAAAAATTCGGCTCATTGTTCCTCTTTAATTTATTATTAGGAATAATATGTATATAATCTTTTCATATTTCGGAAAACTATTCCTATTTTATATGTTTTAGGGGAAACAAAAATTGCTATTTAACTCATACGAATTCATATTTTTATTTTTACCAATAACTTTTATACTCTATTTTTATCTATTAAGCCAAAGATTAATCCTTGGTGCAAAGATATTTTTAGTAATTGCAAGTTTGTTTTTCTATGGATATTGGAATTTCTCTTATGTTCCTTTGATACTACTTTCTATATTTGTAAACTATAGTGTAGGATTAAGTTTAGTAAATCATGAGAAGATAAAAGTAAATAGTAAAACAATTTTAATCTTTGGTATATTGTTTAATGTAGGATTACTAGGATACTTTAAATATACAGATTTTTTACTTGATAACTTTAATGGTATTTTTGGCTCTAATATTCCACTTCCTCATATTATTCTTCCTTTGGGTATTAGCTTCTTTACATTTACTCAAATAGCATTTTTAGTTGATGCATATAAAAAAGAAGCAAAAGAGTATAGCCTTGTAAACTATATGCTGTTTGTAACATATTTTCCACATCTTCTAGCTGGTCCAATTTTACATCATAAAGAGATGATGCCACAATTTGCAAGTATTTATAACTGGGTTAAAAATTATAGAAATATAGCATTAGGACTTTTTATATTCTCTATTGGATTGTTTAAAAAAGTAGTAATTGCAGATACATTTGCAGTATGGGCAACAGCTGGATTTGATACAGCAACAACTCTAAACCTAATAGAAGCATGGGCTACAAGTCTAAGTTATACATTTCAACTATACTTTGATTTTAGTGGTTATACAGATATGGCTATTGGAATATCTTTGATGTTTAATATAAAACTTCCAATAAACTTTAACTCCCCATATAAAGCTTTAAGTATTCAAGACTTCTGGAGAAGATGGCATATGACACTATCTAGATTTTTAAGAGATTATATTTATATTCCTCTTGGTGGAAATAGAAAAGGTGAATTTAGAACATATACAAACCTAATAGCAACTTTTTTAATAGGTGGACTTTGGCATGGAGCTGGATGGACATTTATAGTATGGGGACTTCTTCATGGTATTGCACTTGCAATTCATAGATTCTGGCAAAGCTTAGGATTTAAAATGAATAAAATCCTAGCTTGGTTTATTACTTTTAACTTTATAAATATAACATGGATATTTTTTAGAGCAAAAGATTTTGAGAGTGCGATGAAAGTATTAAAAGGGATGTTTGATATTTCAAATATAGTTTTACCAAATCCACTAGCAGGAAAACTTGGATTTTTAACTCAATATGGAGTTGAGTTTGGTGGATTTATTGCAAATCTTGATAGTGATGGTGGTAAAACTTTAGTTCCAATGATATTTTTTGCATTTATTTTAGTTTTATTTTTCAAAAATTCTATGGAAAAAAGAGATAGTTTTAAAGCAAGTTATTTAAAAATTATTTATCTTGTATTCATTTTATTTTTATCTTTTTATTCAATGATAGCTGTAAAAACAGAATTTCTGTATTTTAATTTTTAGGATTTAATATGATAACAAACAAAAAATTTTCAATAATTGTTTTTTTTATATTTATAATTATTTTTCTTTTTGTATCTATTCCTTCTTTTTTTATTTACAAAATATTACTTAATTCAAAAGAAGATTTAACAATACAAGAAGTTGTAAAATTTCAATTAGAAAATGATGCTGTGTATAATTCTTTGGATATGAACACTTTTCAATATAAATTAGAATTAATAAAACATATTAAACCAAAAGTTATAGCACTAGGTTCATCAAGAGTTATGCAATTTAGAGAAGAAAGTTTTAATACAAACTTTATAACAACTGGAGGTGCAATGAATTATTTAAATGAGGGGTATTTGTTTTTACAAGAAATGATAAAAATACATAAACCAGAAATTATAATTTTAGGTTTAGATTTATGGTGGTTTAATGATAATTACAATCAACCAAATAATTTTAATCATATAAATAAAATAGAAGTAGATATAAAAAATAAAATAAATACAACATTTTCAAGAATTCTAAAAAAAGAGTTGGATTTAAATATGTTTTTTAGTTTTAAAGAACAAAACTATTTAACCAATTATGAAAATATTGGATTAAATTCAATTAAATACTCAAATGGTTTTAGAAAAGATGGCTCATATCATTATTCATTATTTATTTTAGGAGATGCAAAAAATAGTGATATAAAATTTTCAAATACTTTTAATAGAGTAGATAATGGGAGTAGTAGATTTAAATATGGAAACCATATTTCAAAAGAAAGAGTTGAAATTTTTAATGATATTCTTAAATTTACAAAAGATAATAATATAAAATTGATATTATTTATACCTCCTTTAGCGAATGAAGTTGTTGAAAGAATGGATAATTTGGGTAATAAATATAATTTTGTTATAGAATTTAGAAACTTAATAAAAAATAGTAATATAGAAAATTATGATTTTCATGATATGAGAGATTATTATAAGAATAGTTGTGAGTTTGTAGATGGTTTTCATGGTGGTGATGTAGCATATCAGAGAATATTAAAAAAAATGTATGATGAAAATTCAAGTTTATCAAAATATTTAAATATAGAATTTATAAATAAATCTATTGAAGAAAATGAAGGAAAAACTTTAACCATTTTTGATAAAAGCAAATATAAAAAAATTGAAGAGAATGATTATTTAGAATTAGGTTGTATTAAATAGTATTTAATTTTTTTCTCAAACCATTTTTAGTTACAATAAAACTTTATTTTTAGGAGTTAAAATGCAAAAATTAGAGTTATGGCACAATATTTCTTGCTCAAAATCAAACAGTGCAAAAGATTTTTTAGAGCAAAATAGTTTTGAAATATCAGTAAGAGATTATCTACTAAATCCACCATCAAAAGTTGAGCTTGAGGAGTTATTAAAAAAATTAAATATCTCTATTTTTGAGCTAGTGCGAACAGGTGAAGAGATTTACAAAGATTTAAAACTAGAAAATATCAAAGATGAAGAGAAACTAATAGAAGCTGTAATCAAAAATCCAATTTTAATACAAAGACCAATTTTAGTTGCAGAAAACATGGCTTTTATAGTACGACCACCAGTTAAAATAGAAGATATAGTAAATAAGTTTTGATAGAAAAGTTAAAAATAAATTGTCTTAAAAAAGTTTTAGCTATAATCTAAACTAAATTTTGAAAAATAAGAATAATTAGGATAAAAAATGGGTCAAACAATAACAGAAAAGATATTTAGTGAGCATGTAGGGAAAAAAGTTTTTGCTGGAGAGATTGTAAGAAGCAAAATTGATATGGTTATTGGAAATGATATTACAACTCCAATTTCAATAAAAGCTTTTGAAGATGGTGGTTTTGAAAAACTTGCAAATGCTGATGGATTTGCAATAGTTTTAGATCACTTTATTCCTGCAAAAGATATTGCAAGTGCAAATCAAGCAAAAATTTCAAGAGATTTTGCCTATAAACACGATTTAAAAAACTTTTTTGATGAAAAAGATATGGGAATTGAACATGCACTTTTACCCGAAAAAGGATTAGTATTACCAGGTGATGTAATTATTGGAGCTGATTCTCATACATGTACTCATGGAGCTTTAGGAGCATTTAGTACTGGAATGGGAAGTACAGATATCTCTTTTGGAATGATTACGGGCGGAAACTGGTTTAAAGTTCCTGAATCAATAAAAGTTGTATTCAAAGGAAAGCCAGCTCCATTTGTAACAGGAAAAGATTTAATCTTAGAAATTATTAGAATTTTAGGTGTTGATGGAGCTTTATATAAAGCTTTAGAGTTCACAGGTGATACAATTGCATATTTAAGTATGGATGATAGATTCTCTTTATGTAATATGGCTATTGAAGCAGGGGCTAAAAATGGAATTGTTGCATATGATGATATTACAAAAGAGTTTTTAGATACAGTTTCTAAAAATAACAATGGCTTAAGAGCTGAGCCAAAAATCCACTATAGTGATGCTGATGCTACATATTGTCAAGTAATAGAGATTGATGTTGAAAAACTAGAGCCTGTAATTGCATATCCATTTTTACCATCAAATGGTCACTCTATGTCTCAAGCAGTAAGTGATAATATAAGAGTTGATCAAGTATTTATTGGAAGCTGTACAAATGGAAGATTGAGTGATTTTAAAGTTGCTTCTGAAATTTTAAAAGATAAAAAAGTTGCACGACATGTAAGACTTATTATAACTCCAGGAACTCAAAAAATTCTAAGAGATGCTACAAAACTTGGATACATTGATATTTTAGTTGATGCAGGAGCAGTTGTTTCAAATCCAACTTGTGGTGCATGTTTGGGTGGATATATGGGAATTTTAGGAGATGGAGAAGTATGTATTTCTACAACAAATAGAAACTTTGTTGGAAGAATGGGTTCACGAAGCTCAAAAATATATTTAGCAAATAGTGCTGTTGCAGCTGCTAGTGCAATTTCTGGATATATTACAGATCCTAGAAGCTTATAATTATGACTATCAAGCCATTTGAAATACCATGTGTTATTTTAAGTGGAGGAAAAAGTTCAAGAATGGGAGAGGATAAATCTCTTCTTCCCTTTTCTTCTTCAAATACTTTAATAGAGTTCCAATTTAATAGATTAAAGCCATATTTTAAAGATATTTATATCTCTTCAAAAAACGATAAATTTGATTTTTTAAAAGATAAAACAAAACTTATTTTAGATAAAAATCAAGAAGTTTACTCTCCAATTCTAGCTTTGCAAACAATATTAGAAAAATTTGATAAAGTTTTTATAATAACAGTTGATACGCCTTTAATTAAAATATCTTCAATAAAAAAACTTCTAGAAAATTCAAATAATTTTGATATAACTATTGCTCAAACAGAAGAAAAAACTCACAATCTTTGTGGAATATTCTCAAAAAATATAAATAATATTATAAATTCAATGATAAAAGATGATATTCATAAAATAAATTACCTAGTAAAAAACTCAAAATTTCAAATCATAAATTTTAATAATGAAGATGAATTTTTAAATATAAATGAGAAAAAAGAGTATGAAAAAGCTCTTAATATTATAAAATAAACTAATAATATATTTAAAATAATAGCTTATTTAAGTAAGTATAATGTTATGATTTTTTAGATAATATATTTAATATTTTGTCAAAAGGAAGTTAAATGAAAAATGATGAGATGAAAAAAGCATTAGAAATTGTTGATAGCGAATTAAAAAAAGCTGGAATTTCAAGAAGAGATGCTTTTAGACTTGCAGGTCTTGGTGGAGCTGCTTTTTTAGCTGGTGGAACGAATGCTGAAGCTGCAACTATTGCAAAAGCTAGTGAAGCAAAAGGAAAAATCTTAATTATTGGTGGAGGATTAGCTGGTATTTCAACAGCTGCTAGATTATCAAATATCTTAAGCGAACCTGACATCACAGTAATTGAGCCAAATCCAAAATCTGTCTCATATCAAGCTGGAACTACTTTGGTAGCAAGTGGAATTTACTCTTCAAAAGATGAGTTAATTTATGAGACAAAAGATTTTTTACCAAAAGGTGTAACTTTAATCAAGGATAAAGCAGTAGAGTTTAATCCTGAAGCAAATAAAGTTACTTTGGCTTCTGGAGATATTTTAGATTATGATTTTATGATAGTTGCAGCTGGAGTTGTATTAGATTTTGGTTCTATAAAAGGTCTTGAAGCAATAGGAGAATCATATACAAATGGAGATGCTTCTAAAATTCTAAAAGTTTTTGGAAATAATGGAATTACATCTGTTTATAATATTGATAGTTCTGAAGATATGTGGAAACAAACTCAATCTTTTATAGAAAAAGCAAAATCAGGTGAAAATTTAAAAGCTGTTTTTACAGCTCCTAGTACAGCTGTAAAATGTGGTGGAGCACCAAAAAAAGTTATGTATCTTATGAATTCTAGGCTAAATGAAGCAAATGCAAGAGCAAATGTTTCATTAGATTACTATGATGATAGCGGAAGATTATTTGGTGTAAAAGAGTATGCTGATGCAATTGAGAAACAATTTATAGAAAGAAATATGAAGTGGAATTTTAATCATAATTTAGTTGAAGTTGATATTTCAAAAAAAATAGCAATATTTAATAAACACTGGGAAGAAAAAGGTGAATATGATAAAGATTTAGAAGAACATGAAATTGTAAAGAAAAATCAAAAAGTTGAAGTACCTTTTGACTTTTTACATATAACACCACCTCAAAAAGCACCAGATGAGATTGGAAAGTCTGAAATAGGTTCAGAAAGAGGTTGGGTTCCTGTACACAAAGAAACACTACAACATGTAAAATATAACAATATTTTTGCTCTAGGAGATATAGCTGCTGTTCCTATGGGAAAAACTGGTGGAACTGTAAGAAAACAGTACAAAGTATTAGTTGATAATTTGATTTCAGTTATGGAAGGAAAAGAACCAACACAATATTTTGGTGGATATACAGTTTGCCCACTTATTACAGATATTGGAAAAGTAATGTTAGCTGAGTTTGACTGGACTGCAAAACCAACTCCATCATTTCCTTTGGATCCAACGCAAGAGAGATGGATTTGGTGGTTAATGAAAGTTTATATGCTAAAACCTATGACTATGTATGGAATGTTAAGCGGAAAAGCTTAATTTATATGAGTTTTAAAAATTTCAAAAAAAAGGTTATTTAAATGAAAAAGTTATTTACAGTTTTATCTATTTGTTTTCTGTTTTTATTTGCAAATGCTCAAGAAACAGATAATCTAAAAGAGCCTACTTCAGAAGTAAAAGAGCTTATAAAAAAATATAAGTTAAAAGAAGTAGATTTTGATTATGTTAAAAAAGCTATCGGAGTTGGAAATAGGAGTTCTGTTGAAGCTATTTTAATTGATGCAAGACCTCAAGTGAAATATCAAAGAGGAACTATTCCTTCTAGTTTGAATATTGCAGATACTGATTTTGAAGCAGGTTATAAACAACTTTTAGATGTTTCAAAAGATAAAGAGCTAATAGTATTTTGTGGAGGATATGCTTGTACAAAAAGTGCTATTGTTGCAAATTTATTGATTAAAAAAGGTCATAAAAATGTAAAAGTTTATAATGCAGGAGAGCCTGAATGGTCTAAAAAAGATTATTTAGAGGTTGATACAATAGTTGTAAAAGCTTATTTTGAAAATAATAGTGCTTTGCTTGTAGATGCAAGACCACATGTTAAATATTTACAAGAGACTATTTTAGGAAGTATTTCAGTTCCTGATACAAATTTTGATAAATTAGCAGGAAGATTTCCTATTGATAAAGATGAAAAAATTGTAGTTTTTTGTGCAGGATATGAGTGTGAAAAATCAAATATAGTTGCAGATAAATTATATAAACTAGGATATGAAAATGTTGTTGTTTATGCAGGCGGTCTTCCTGAATGGAAAAAACAAGCTCTTCCAACAACAGTAGGAGCTAAAAAAATCGATACTGTAAAAAAAGAACAAAAACCGCAATTTAGTAAAAATGGTGCAAAAATTGGAAGCGATGAGGGAAGTATTGATGGTGAGTGGTTAAAAGCTTTTATTGTTGAAGATAAAATCCCAAATTATATACAGTTTGTAAATGTATTGCCAGAAAAAGAGTTTAAAAAAGGACATATTAAAGGTTCTATAAATATTGAAGCAGACAAACTTTCAGCAAAAGAGATTGTTTCAAAATTACCAAAAAACAAAACTATAATTTTTAATTGTAGTGCAGGCTCTAGATCTATTGAGGCTTGGATGAAACTAAAAAAAGATGGTTTTGATGTGAGTGAAATTTTTTACTTTGATGCAAATATTAATTGTAAAGGTGAAAATTGTAAAATTGAAGTAAATGAGCCTTTAGAATAAAAAGGTTTATTTATCTTTGACATAAAAAAAGGGATGGTTTTAAAACCATCCCTTTTTTATTTGAATGCAAATTTATTATTTAAGTGCTGCTTTAGCAGATACTACTAAAGATGCAAATGCAGCAGAATCATTCATAGCAAGGTTTGCTAAGATTTTTCTATCAAGTTCAATACCTGATAATCTTAAACCATTCATGAATCTTGAGTAGTTAATATCATTTAATCTACAAGCTGCATTGATTCTGATAATCCATAGTTTTCTAATATCTCTTTTTTTCTGTCTTCTATCTCTGTAAGCATAAACAAGACTTCTTTCTAACTGTTCTTTAGCTTTTCTAAAGTGTTTTCTTCTTCCACCAAAGAATCCTCTAGCTAGTTTTAATACTTTTTTGTGTCTTCTTCTTCTTACAACACCAGTTTTTACTCTTGGCATATTTTTCCTTTCTTTACCGTTATTTTTAATAAGGTGTCGGATTTATCCGAACTTATCCATATAATATGGAGGGACAAAATTACTATATTTTAGTAATTACGCTAAACATAAAGCTGAAAGAATTCCAGAAACATTTGTACTATGTACAGTTTGTGGTCCTCTCAAATTTCTTTTTCTTTTTTGCGTTTTTTTAGTTAAAATGTGGCTTCTAAAAGCAGAACCTCTTCTGATAGTTCCATTTTTCTTTACTTTAAATCTTTTAACAGCACCTTTAACGCTTTTCATCTTTGGCATAAAGAAATCCTTTCATATAAATTTGCATTTTTCATAGTGAAAAAGTTTTGGATTATACTCAAAAAAATATTAATAAATGATTAAAATATATATTTTATTTTAAATAGATAGTTTAAAAAAGATTAGTTAAAACTAATCTTTTTTAGGAGTTACAAGAAGATTTACGTATCTACCTTCTAGTTTTGGATCTTTGTCCATAACTGCAATATCTTGAATCACAGCCCAAACTCTTCTTAAAACTTCAACTCCAGCTTCAGGATTTGCCATCTCTCTACCTTTTAGAAAAACTCTAAATTTAACATGATTTCCTTCTTCTAAGAACTCAATTGCATGTTTTACTTTGTAGTTAATATCATTTTCAGCAATTTTTACAGATAGTTTTATCTCTTTAACAACTACTATTTTCTGATTTTTCTTTGCCTCTTTTTTCTTTTTCTCTTGTTGATATTTGAATTTACTATAATCCATAATCTTTGCAACAGGAGGAACACCATCTGCTGCTATAAGAACTAAATCAAGTCCAGCTTCATCTGCAATGGCAAGAGCCTGAGCAGTAGGAATGATTCCATAGTTTTCCCCACTATCATTTGTACATCTTACCTCTTTTGCAGTAATATCCTCATTCATAATTACATCTGATTTTTTATTATCTCTACTCAAATTCTACTCTCCTTGTTTATTTTATTTAGTAAGTCAATAAAATCTTGCTTACTTAAATTTGATTGTTCTCTAGTTCTTCTATTTCTTAAAGCAATAGATTTATTAGTAACCTCTTCATCTCCAATAACAACTATCATTGGAACTCTCTCTTTTTCTGCCATTCTAATTCTTTTATTTAAACTTTCGTTCATATTAAAGATTTTAGAATCAATACCATCTTCAACTAAATCTCTTTGTAACTCTTTTGCATATTCAAGATGAGAATCAGCAATTGGAACAAAAATAACTTGAGTTGGTGCAATAACAAATGGAAATTCACCAGCACAATGTTCAGTTAATATTCCAATAAATCTTTCAAAAGAACCAAGAATTGCTCTATGAATCATAACTGGTTGTTCTTTTTCACCTTTGTCATTGATAAATTCAGCATTAAATCTTGAAGGTAAGTTCATATCTACTTGAACTGTTCCACATTGCCATTTTCTACCAATTGCATCTAAAATTTTAATGTCGATTTTTGGACCATAAAATGCTCCACCACCTTCGTCAATTCCATATTGAATATTTTTCTCATTTAAAGCATCCATAATTCCAGCAGTTGTTTTTTCCCAGAAAATATCATCACCAATTGCTTTTTCAGGTTTTGTAGAAACTTCAATCTCATATTTAAAATCAAACATTTTAAGTAGTGAATCAACAAACTCTAATACTTCAAAAATTACTTCTTTTATTTGGTCTTGTGTACAAAAGATATGTGAATCATCTTGAGTAAATTCTCTAACTCTAAATAATCCATGCATTGCTCCTGACATCTCGTGTCTATGAACAACTCCATACTCAAAAAGTTTTTTTGGTAGGTCTTTATATGAAACTAGGTTATTTTTAAAGATTTGAATATGTCCAACGCAGTTCATTGGTTTTATTCCATACTCTTGATCATCAATAGTAGTAAAATACATATTTTCTTTGTAGTTTGCATAATGTCCTGAGATTTTCCACATTTCTGCTTTTAGAATTTCAGGTCCTCGAACTGGTTCATACCCTCTAACTCTGTGAGCTTTATATAAAAGATGTTCAAGTTTACTTCTTAATCTTGCACCATTTGGCAACCACATAGGAAGACCAGCTCCCACATCGTCATTAAATGTGAAAAGTTCAAGTTCAGTTCCTAGTTTTCTATGGTCTCTTTTTTTAGCTTCTTCAATCATTTTTGTGTAATCAAATAATGCTTGTTTATCAAAAAATGCAATACCATAAATTCTAGTAATCATCTCATTTTTTTCATCACCACCAAGATAAGCACCAGCAACACGTGTAAGTTTAAAACTTCTAATCATTCTAGTGTTTGGTAAGTGAGGACCTCTACATAAGTCTTCAAAATCACCTTGTTTATATATAGTTAAGGTATCATCTTTGATATTTTTTAAAACAGCTTGTTTTAATTCATCATTTTTGAACTTTTCAAAAAACTCTTCTTTTGTAGTTTCATGTCTAGTAATAGGTAGTTTTCTATCTGCGATTTCTTTCATTTTCTTTTCAATAGCAGGTAAATCTTCATCAGAAATTTTACTTTCTACTTTAAAATCATAATAAAAACCTTCTTTTACAACAGGTCCAACAAAGAATTTTGCTTCAGGATAAAGTTCTTTGATAGCTTGAGCCATCATGTGAGCGCAAGAGTGTCTTAAAATATCTAAAGATTCTTTTGAATCATCGGCTTTTATAATATCTCCTTTGATATTTAAAGCTTCCGCAGTCTGAAGGTCATAAACTTGACCATCATATAATAAACCAATTTGTTCCAATATTTTCCTTTTTTTCAAAGTTTTATAAAATGCAATTATTTTATCTTAAAAAAACTTAAACAATATAAATCACATAGTTATTTTAGTAAGATTTGGTTACAATTTATTTATGATTTTAAATATTTCTAAAATAAAAACTGAAGCATTGTTACTATTTTGTAGAGACTTAATAAATACGTATAAAGATGTAAAACCAAAAACAAAGTCTGATTTGGAACTTTATCATGAGTTTGAAACTATTAATAGTGATATTTTAAAACAACTTTCAAATATTTTATACGAACCAAAATATTATATAGATAATCAAAAGAACTTTAGAGTAAAAGCTATTTTAAAATGCTACAACTTTATATCAAAAGAGCTTGAAAAAAACCTCAAGCAAAATGAAGAGTTTAACCCATCACTTCTATATTTTTCTATTTTAGCACTTTGGTTTAAAGAGTTAAATAAAGAGGCAACTAGCAAAGAATTCATCTTTTTTACACTATATCCATATTCATTTATTTATGATAAGTTTTTAATAAAAATGAGTGATGTTGAGTATAAAATTATGAATATAAAAATGATAGATTTATCTGAAATAATAGTTTCAAAATACGATAGATTAGTTTTATAAAGATAGAATTAACTATCTTTATAATTTAAAAATTAGCAAGAAGGAACATTTCCTGAATCACTTGCAAACTCAATAGAGAAATCCATAACATGTTCAAGTAGGCTCTCTTTTATATCTCCAGCTTTTACATTTGGACAAAATTTCATAATCTCAGCTTGCGCTGTTCCATCTGCTTTGATTTTTCTCCACTCCTCTTGAGTATGTTTTAAAGCAAATTTTGCTCCATCCATTCCACAAGGCTCTTTAAGGAATTTTATAAATGCTTTTTGTCCTTTTTGAACATCTGCAAAAGCCGAAGTTGACGCAATAGCTAAAGCTAAAGTAGAGGCTGCTAATATTTTTAATAGTTTCATACTATTCTCCTAAATTAAATTTAGATACAATTATAACCTTTAGATATAAAAAGTGTCTTAAATTTATAAAAAAAAGAGTAAAAATTGCAATATAATATTTTAAAAAAAATTGTTCGCTATTTAAGTGAAAATGCCCGAGATATAAGGTTTATAAAAAGAGTTGATAACAATATAATTATAATAGAATTTAATAATAAGAATATTATATACTTTGATTTAAATAAATCAAATGCGAAAATATTTAAATCAAAAGAGCAAATATCTTTAAAAAAAGATTTTAATGCACCATTTGATGTGATGCTTCAAAAAAAGTTTACGAATTCAAAAATTCAAAGTATTGAGATTTATAACAATGATAAAATTATAAATATAAATGTAAATTCAAGTTCATCTTACAAAAAAGAGAATTTGATTTTGCAGCTTGAATTTACAGGAAAATATACAAATATTATAATTTTAGATGAAAATAGAACTATTTTGGAAGCCTTAAGACATATTGATGAGTATTCATCTTTTAGAGTTATAAAAGTTGGAGTAAAACTTGAAGAAATTCCTAAAAAAGATTTTGTACCAAAAGAGTATGAAATAGAAAATATTGAAGATTATTTATATCAGGTTTATGATGAACAAGTTAAAGAGAATTTAGAAAATATTAAAAAACAAAAAATTTCAAATATTGATAGAAATATTAAAAAATTAGAAAAAATTTTACACTCTTTACCAAAAAAAGAGGATTTGGAAAAAGAGTCTGAAGATACATACACTAAAGCAAATCTAATTTTAGCAAATTTGCATACTATAAAAGCGTATCAAAAAGAGCTAAAAATTGAAGATTATAATGGTAAATTGATAATTATAGAGCTTGAAAATATGAAAAATCCAACTATATTTACAAATGATTTATTTAAAAAAGCAAAAAAATTTAAACAAAAAGCTCTTAATATAACAATTGAAGAGAGTAACTTAAAAGATAAATTAGATTTCTTAAAAAAATTAAGATTAAATCTTCAAAATGCAAGTTCAATTGATGAGTGTGAATTTTTGTCTCCAAAAAAAGAGAAAAATCAGATAAAAACAAAAAAAGCTCAAAATTGTGAGAGTTTCTTTTTTGAAGGTTTTAAAATAATGTTGGGTGCTAATGAGCGAGAAAATATATATTTACTTGAAAATTCAAAAGCTAGTGATTTTTGGTTTCATCTAAAAGATAGACCATCTTGTCATGTTATTGTACAAAATAGTAAAAAAGATTTACCACAAAATATAATAGAAAAAGCAGCAATTTTATGTGCAAAGTTTAGTGTAGATTTTGGCGGTACTTATGAAGTTGATTTTACTCAAAGAAGAAATGTCAAAATTCAACATGGAGCAAATGTACTTTACAATCCTTATAGTACTATTTTGGTTAAAGTTTAACATAAGAGATAGTTAATAAAATTTAAATATAATATTTGAAATTGAATATTTTTTAGGAGAATATAATGAAAAAAATTAGAAATTTGACACTAAGTATAGTTTTAGCTTCAACACTATTTAGTGGATGTGCAACGACGGAGTTACAAACTAATGTAAGAATGTCTCAAAGTGTTTTTATTGACCCTGTTAAAAAAGAGTTAAGAACAGTATTTATATCTAGTAAAAATACTAGCGGACAGCCAATAAATCTTGAACAAAGTTTATCAAATGAACTACAAGCAAAAGGTTATAAAGTTGTTGATGACCCAGATGAAGCTACATATATTTTGATGGTAAATGTACTTTATTGTGATAAAAAACAAGAAAATAATGTAGCTGGTGCTGCTTTGGGGACAGGTGCAATTGGAGCTGGTGTTTCTGCATATAATAATGGGGGAGCAGGTCAAGCTATTGGAGTTGGATTAGGAGCTGCTGTAATTGGTGGACTTATTGGCAAAGCAACAGAAGATACTATTTATCAAATGCAAGTTGATATATTAATAAAAGAGAAATCAAGAGGTTCAGTGTTGACTCAAAATTCAACACTAGCTTCTCAAGCAAGTGTAAGAGATAGTAAAAAATCAGGATTTGTAAATAGTTTTGGTGGAGATGTAAGAAATACAGATGCTATTGGACAGATTAATTCAAATATAGCAAATGATAAAACTCAATATTATGAAGAAGAGAGAAAAGAGTATAAAACAGTAATGTTAGCAGAAGCTACAAAAATGAATTTAACTTTACAAGAAGCAACACCAATTTTAGAAAAACAGATTGCAAATCAAATCTCTGGATTATTCTAAAAAATTAAAATGCACTAAATTTTGGTGCATTTTAAAACTCTCAAAATATAATAATACAATCGATTTAAAAGCGAAATTTTAGTAAAATATTGTAATTTTAGTTTAAGGTAAGCTTTATGTTTAAAATACTTGGAAATTTATCAACAAGAGTAAAAACAGCTCTTGTTTTGTTTGTGCTTTTTTTGATTATTGCATATATAGATTCATACTTTCTATTTTGGCTCGTATTTGGAGTCGTTCTTATGGTTGCAGTACGTGAAGCAAAAATGCTATATGGATTAGAAGATAAGAGCATATATATCTATGTTTTATTACTTTGGTTAGCTGTATATTTCTATCCAATGCCTGTTGATTTAATATTTATTGTAGCAATTGGTTATGCTTCACAATTAGCATATAAAAGAAAACTTGATAAAAAGATGATTCTACCTCTTCTTTATCCAACAGCATCATTTGTTTTTTTAATCTCTTTATACAGTGAATTTGGAGTAATGGTACTATTTTGGTTACTAATAATAGTTGCAGCTACTGATACAGGAGCTTATTTTGCAGGAAAAACTTTTGGAAGAACTCCATTTTGCGAAACAAGTCCAAATAAAACTTTAGAGGGTGTTGTAGGTGGTATGGTTTTTGCTGTTATCTTGGGAGTTTTTACTTCTATAAATGAAGTTGGGATTTTAGGAGCTATTATAGTTTCAGCTATCGTATCGTTATCTTCAGTTTTTGGAGATTTATATGAAAGTTATCTAAAAAGAGAAGCTGGAGTAAAAGATAGTGGAAATATTTTACCAGGACATGGTGGAGTTTTAGATAGAGTTGATGGGTATTTATTTGGAGCGATAGTTATGTTAGTTTTATTAAGGATAATTATTTGATACTTCTTGGAAGTACAGGTTCTATTGGAGTAAATACTCTAGAAATTGCAAAAAAATTTGCTCTAAATGTTGAGGTTTTAGTAGCTGGAAGAAATATTGATTTACTAAATTCTCAAATAAAAGAGCATAATCCAAAAAAAGTGATAATTGCTTCTAAAGATGATATAAAAAAAGTAAATCACAAAAATGTATTTTTTGGAGAAGAAGCTATACTTGAAGCAATAGAAAATAGCTCTTCAAAAACTGTGGTAAATGCTCTTGTTGGTTTTTTAGGATTGAAACCAACATTAAAGGCTATAGAGTGCGGTAAAAAAGTTGCTTTGGCAAATAAAGAGTCTTTGGTAGTTGCTGGAAAATTTATTGATCAAAAAAATTTAAGTGCTATTGATAGTGAACATTTTGGACTTTGGTATTTGCTTCAAGATAAACAAATAGATTCTATGACAATTACAGCAAGTGGAGGTTCTTTTAGAGATTATCCGCTTGAAGCTTTGAAAGATGTATCTATAAAAGAGGCTCTTAATCATCCAAACTGGAAGATGGGAAATAAAATAACAATAGATAGTGCGACTATGACAAATAAAATGTTTGAGTTAATCGAGGCTGCTTGGCTTTTTGGTACAAAAAAACTAGATGCTGTTATTGAGCCAAAATCTTTGGTTCATGCATTTGTAAATTTTAAAGATGGAAGTACAACAGCTCATATTGCAAATGCATCTATGCAACTTCCAATATCTTATGCAATTTTAGGAAGAGTTGATTGTGAGATTTTAAAACCTATTAATCTACTTGAAATATCATCTTTAGAGTTTAAAAAAATAGAAGAGAGTAGATATCCAATCTGGTCTTTAAAAGATGAGATTTTAAATAATCTTGACTTAGGTGTTGTTTTAAATGCAGCAAATGAAGTTGCTGTTTCAAAATTTTTGAGTGGAAAAATAGGATTTTTGGATATTTCAAAAATAAGTTTTGAAGCTATAGATATATTTAATAGTTTAAAGGCTTCAAATATTGAAGATATTTTTGAAATAGACAAAGAAGTAAGGAGATATTTTGACTCTTGATTTGTTAATTCCTTTTGGAATTTTATTAATCTTAGTAATATATCTAATTTATACAAGAGTAAAGTTTGAGAAAAATATTGTAAAGCTATATGAAGATAAGCTAGAAGAGTGGAAAAAACATTCAAAAAATGATGAAAAAATAGAAACTAAAAAAGAGTTAGTAGCTCTTGTTTTTAAAAAAGATTATAAAATAACTATTGAATATTTTGATGAAAAAATAGAAGATAATCTAAAAAGAGCAAAATTTGAAATTTATAAATATGGAATTAAAGATGAAGAAAAATAAAAGAGTTTTAATTTTACATGGGCTTAATGGAAGCTCATATCCTCATTGGCAAGCTCATTTGGCAATGGATTTGATTAAAGAAGATTTTATAGTATCTTTTCCTGAGTTACCAAATAAAAATAGTCCAGATTTAAAAATATGGAAAGATTTCTTAAAAGTAGAATTAGAACATTTTAAGCCAGATATTGTAGTTTGTCACTCTTTGGCAAATATTTTATGGTTTCATATTTGTGATGAACTAGATATTAATTTAGATAAATTAATGCTAGTTGCACCCGTAAGAAATGAAGTCTTAGAAGATGCTAAAAGCTTTTTTCCTTATCCTGAGTCAAAAAATCTAAAAGCAAAAGAGATTATAATGGCGGCTTCAACAAATGATCCATATATGAGTTTAGAAGAAGCGATAGCTTTACAAAGTAAATTAAATATTGGTATGAAAATTATGGAAGATGCAGGACATATAAATGCTAGTTCTGGATATGGAAAACTTGATTGTGCTTTGGATTGGATAAAAAGAGAAGAAGTTTGTGAAAAACAGGAGTAAAAAAGTATGATACTAGCAATCGAAAGTTCTTGTGATGATAGCTCTATTTCTATTACAAAAATAGATACTTTAGAGCTAGTTTTTCATAAAAAAATATCTCAAGAAATAGAGCATAGTATTTATGGTGGAGTTGTGCCTGAACTTGCAGCTAGACTTCATATAGAAGCATTACCAAAAATTCTTGAAGAGTGTAAAGAGTATTTAAAAGATTTAAAAGCTGTTGCTGTTACAAATGCCCCAGGTTTAAGTGTAACTTTAACAGAAGGTGTTTCTATGGCAAAAGCAATTAGTATAGCTTTAAATATTCCATTAATTGCTGTAAACCATTTAAAAGGACATATTTACTCACTTTTTATAGAAAAAGAGGCAATATTTCCTATTACAACTCTTTTGGTTTCAGGTGGACATACTCAAATAATTGAAGCAAATAGTTTAAACGATATGAAAATTTTAGCAAAAACACTAGATGATAGTTTTGGAGAGAGTTTTGATAAAGTTTCAAAAATGTTGAATTTAGGATATCCTGGTGGTCCAATAGTTGAAAAGTATGCAAAAAATGGAGATGAAAATAGATTTTCTTTTCCAATACCACTTTCTCAAAGTCCAAAAATAGAGTTTAGTTACTCAGGACTTAAAAATGCAGTTAGACTTGAAATACAAAGACTAGAACGCACCACTTTAGAAGAACAAGATATAAGTGATATATGTGCTTGTTTTCAAAAAGCAGCTGTAAAACATATCTTGCAAAAGCTAAAAAAACTTTTTAAACAAAAAACTATCAAAAATTTTGCGATAGTTGGGGGTGCAAGTGCAAATTTATATTTACGAAGAGAACTTGAAAATATCTGCTTGGAATATAAATCAACTTTGCATTTAAGCCAGTTAAGGTATTGCTCAGACAATGCTGCTATGATAGGAAGAGTTGCGGTTGAGCAGTATCAACAAAATGATTTTATAAATCTAGAAGATTTAGATATAAAAAGTAGATTAAAGGAGTACTAAAATGGGAATAGTGGAAAAATTGTCTTTTGGTCTTGGCGCAAAACTAGAAGGAAATAGTTTTGATACAAAAAAAGAGGATAAAGACAAAGTGAAAATACAAAAGAAAATTGAAAAAGTAGTTTTACCAAAAAATCAGCATCAATTAGTTTTTTCTCTTGAAAAAAGAAATGGAAATCCAGTTACTATTATTGGTAAATTTCAAATAGAAGATGAAAAGATAAAAGATATTTTAAGATTACTTAAGACAAAACTTGCCTGTGGAGGTTCAATAAAAGATGAATATGTTGAAATCCAAGGTGATTTAAAAGATAAAATAAGAGTTATTTTAGTTGATAATGGATGGAAATTTAAAAACTAATAACTAATTAAAGGAGTATTTCCAGTGAAAAAGATATTTGATGAAGTAAGAAGTTTGGATAAAAGAGCAATAGAAGAATTTCACTTTACAGAAGATATCTTGATGGAAAATGCTTCTTTATCTCTAAAAAATTATATAACAAAAAAATTCAAAAAAAATAGTTCTATTTTAATTGTTTGTGGAAGTGGAAATAATGGTGCAGATGGCTTAGCACTTGCTAGACATCTTTTTGGAAAATTTGAAGTTTTTATATATTTGCTAAAAAATCCAAAAACTCAAATTGGAAAAATACAAGAAAAAAGAGCAAAAAGTTTAGGTGTAAATTTTGTAGATGAGATTTTTCAAGCAGATATTATAGTTGATTGCTTGTTTGGAACAGGCTTAAACAAAGAACTAGATGAAGATAGTGTATTTTTAATAAATAGTTTAAATAGCTTTAACTCATTTAAAATTGCCTGTGATATTCCAAGTGGAATAAATAACTTAGGACAGCTTACTAAAACAGCTTTTAAAGCAGATATTACGATAACTATGGGTGCTTTAAAAACTGCACTTTTAAGTGATATTGCAAAAGATTTTGTAGGAAAAATAAAAGTTGCAACTTTGGGATTGGAAAATGAGTTTTTTCAAACTAATACAAATAAATATCTACTTGAGAAATCTGATTTAGATTTGCCTTTAAGAGATATACAAAACACTCATAAAGGAACTTTTGGACACTTAAATGTAATTTGTGGAGATAAAATAGGTGCTTCAATAATAGCTTCGCAAGCTGCTTTTTCTTTTGGAGCAGGGCTTGTTACAATAGTTTCACAAAATGAAAAAAATATACCATTTCATATAATGCAAACTAAAAGTGTGAGTAAGAATTGTACAGCAATAGCTTTGGGTATGGGATTAGGAGAGTTTGAATCTCTTAAACTTGAAGAGATTTTAAAATTAAATATTCCAAAAGTATTAGATGCAGATATTTTTTATAATCCATTAATAGTGAAATATTTAGATGAAAATGTAGTTTTAACTCCACATCCAAAAGAGTTTATATCTCTTTTAAAACTAACAAATATTGCTGATATTTCTATTAAAGATTTACAAGAAAATAGATTTTTATATGTTGAAAAATTTTGTAAAATATATCCCAAAGTAACACTTTTATTAAAAGGTGCAAATGTAATTATTTCTCAAAATAATAATATGTATATAAATAAGTTTGGAAGTCAAAAACTAAGCAAAGGTGGAAGTGGTGATATTTTAACTGGTTTAATATCTTCACTTTTGGCTCAAGGATATAAACCTTTGGAAGCAACTATTTGCGGAAGTTTAGCACACACATTAGCAGCAAAAAAATATAAAAAAAACAACTACTCTTTAACTCCAAAAGATTTGATAAAAGAGATAAAAAAACTATGAAAGTAGTTATAATTCAAACTACAACTTCAAGTAAAGAAGAAGCAAAACAAATAGCTAAAATTTTGATTAAAGATAAACTTGCTGCTTGTATACAACTAAAAGAGATTGAATCTATTTATAATTGGGATGATAAATTATGTTGTGAAAGAGAAACACTTTTAAGTATAAAAACAAAAAAAGAGCTTTTTTCTAAAGTTAAAAGCAAAATCTTAGAACTTCATAGTTATGATATTCCAGAAATTATTGAGTTAGATATTTCAAATATTAGTGAAGATTATTTAAAATTTATAAAGGAAAATACAATATGAGTGATATTTTAAAAATAGGAAAATATGAGTTAAATAGTAGATTAATTGTTGGAAGTGGTAAATATAAAGATTTCCAAACTACTAAAGAAGCAACACTTGCAAGTGGAAGTGAGTTAATCACGGTTGCAATTAGAAGAGTAAATATTACAAATCCAAATGAAGAGAATCTATTAGATTATTTTAAAGATACAAATATTAAGTTTTTACCAAATAGTGCTGGATGTAAGAATGCTCAAGAAACAGTGACAACTTTTAGACTTATGAGAGAAGCCACAGGTATTGATTTAATTAAACTTGAGATAATTGGAGATTTTACTAAGACTTTGTATCCAGATGTTATTGAAACTATTAAAGCTTGTGAAATTTTAAAAAAAGATGGTTTTACAGTTATGGCATATACAAGTGATGATTTAATTGTTGCAAAAAGACTTGAAGATGCTGGTGCAGATGCAATTATGCCTTTAGCAGCTCCAATTGGAAGTGGTTTAGGTGTTCAAAACAAATATAATATTGCATTTATAAAAGATAGTGTAAAAGTTCCTGTTATAGTTGATGCTGGAGTTGGATGTGCTAGTGATGCTGCAATTTGTATGGAGCTTGGAGCAGATGGAGTTTTAACAAATACAGCAATAGCAGGAGCCAAAGACCCAATTTTAATGGCAATAGCTATGAAGCACGCAGTTATAGCTGGAAGATTAGGTTATAAAGCAGGAAGAATAGAGAAAAAACCATATGCAAGTGCTAGTTCTCCACTTGATGGTTTAATACAATTTTAGACAATTTCAAGGAATTTTGTATTTTCTACAATATTTCTTGAAAAGCTCTTGACAAAAGAGAAAATATATAATATAATTCCGTCCACTTTTTGAGTAAAAAGGTGTTTATCGGGGCGTAGCGCAGTCTGGTTAGCGCACCTGGTTTGGGACCAGGGGGCCGGAGGTTCGAATCCTCTCGCCCCGACCATTTATATAGTATAAACATGTGGTAGGTATAGCTCAGTTGGTTAGAGCATCTGGTTGTGGTTCAGAGGGTCGCCGGTTCGAACCCGGTTACTTACCCCATTATGTTTATTTTAAATTTTTTATGCTTCCATAGCTCAGCTGGATAGAGCAACGCCCTTCTAAGGCGTAGGCCGTACGTTCGAATCGTACTGGGAGTACCATTTTAGTTTAGAATACCAACTAAACTTTAAAACTTTATATGCGGATGTGGTGAAATTGGTATACACGCCAGACTTAGGATCTGGTGCCTTACGGTGTGGAAGTTCGAGTCTTCTCATCCGCACCACTTTATACAACTAAAAATTAATAATTTTGCGGGAGTAGCTCAGTTGGCTAGAGCTTCTGCCTTCCAAGCAGACTGTCGCGAGTTCGAGTCTCGTCTCCCGCTCCATTTAAAAGCCTTGTCTAAGAGTTAGTCTTTTAGGCAAGGCTTTTTTATTTCTAGTAAAAATTCTTTTAAAAAATAGCTCCACCGACACTCATTCCTACTGATCCTCCACTATTTATATTTGTACTAAGAAAACAACCAGTGAAAAGTATATTTATAAGAATTACTAAAAGTATATATTTGAAAAATTTCATTAAATGCTCTTTTGTTTTTTTGATATTTTATAATAAGGATTATTAAAAGAATAGTTTGAAATATATAAAACTATATTTATAGTTTAAAAGTAGTGCTTATCTAAAATAGATAAGCACTTTTAATTTAAGCAATAACTGCTAGAGTTTGACCTTCTTCAACTGCTTTTGAAGGTTCTGTTAGAATTTTACTAATTGTTCCAGAAACTGGTGCAACAACATCTATTTCCATTTTCATAGCTTCAAGTATCATTATTTGTTGATCTTTTTCAACTCTATCACCCTCTTTTACAAGGATTTTCCATACATTTCCATTTACAGGAGCTATTGCTTCTGTTCCATTGTAAACAGGTTTTGCAGGTGCTACTGGAGCTGCTTGAACAGGTGCTTGTTGAACTACTTGTTGCACAGGTTGTGCAACTTGAATATTTTGAACATCTCCTTCAAAAACCGATACATTAAATCTTTGACCATCTACAACTACCGTATAATTTCCATTTGACATTTTATTTTCTCCTATTTGTTTATTTTCATCTTTTTTTTCATTTTTTCTTACATTTAAAGGTGCATTACCTTTTAAAAATGTAATACCTTTTTCATCACAAGCTGCAGCTATAAAAATATTTTCTTCAGTTGCTTCTATTCCTTCAATTTCTAATCTTTGTCTCCAAACATCAACTTTTTTCTTTGGATCTTCATCTGCAATATCCAAAGGATTTCTTTTTGTTGGTTCAAGTTTTAGTTTTTCACTTGCTAGTTTTATAATATCTGGATCAGCTTCAACTGGAGTTTTACCAAAGTATCCCAAAACCATCCGACCATATCCAGGAGCTATTTGTTTCCATGGACCAAACATTACATTTGCATATGCTTGTTGCCAATAAAATTGAGATACAGGAGTTACACTTGTACCAAATCCACCTTTTACAACTACTTCTTGCATAGCCTTGATTACTTCAGGGAATTTGTTTAAAGTTCCATTATCTCTCATCATTTGAGTATTCGCAGTTAATGCACCACCTGGCATTGGTGAGAATGGAATAAGAGGTGAAACTTGAGTTGCTTCTGGTGGTAAAAAATAATCCTTTAAACAATCAGCTAAAACTTCTTCATATTTTAAAATTTTATCTATTTGCAAACCACCTAAATCATAGTTCATACCTTTTGTTGCATGAAGCATTGTAAGAATATCAGGTTGAGATGTTCCTCCACTAACTGGAGATGCTGCTAAATCTATACCATCTGCACCAGCTTCCAAAGCTGCTAAATAACAAGCAACCGAAACACCAGCTGTTTCATGAGTATGAAGTCTTATGTGAGTAGAATCTCCTAAAAGTTTTCTAGCCATTTTAATTGTTTCAAAAACTTTATTAGGACTACTTGTACCACTTGCATCTTTAAAACAAATAGAATCAAATGGTAAACCACTATCTAAGATGTTTCTTAGAGTTTTTTCATAAAAAGGAATATCATGAGCACCTGTACAATTTGGTGGCAAATCCATAAGTGTTACAACAGCTTCATGTTTTAAGCCATATTTTTTAATACATTGTGCACTATATTCAAGATTTTGAACATCGTTTAATGCATCAAAATTTCTAATAGTTGTTGTTCCATGTTTTTCAAACATTTTTGCATGAAGTTCAATTAATTCCCTGCTTCCAGTATCAAGCATAACTGTATTTATACCACGAGCTAGAGTTTGTAAATTTGCATCAGGACCAACAATAGCTCTAAATTTATCCATCATATCGAAGGCATTTTCATTTAGGTAAAAAAACAAAGATTGAAATCTTGCTCCTCCACCAAATTCAAAGTGAGTAATACCTGCTTCTTTTGCAGCTTCAACAGCTGGAAAGAAGTCATTCATTAAAACTCTTCCTCCAAAAACAGATTGAAATCCATCTCTGAAAGTAGTATCCATAATATCTATGTATTTTTTTGACATATTTTTCAACCTTTTTTGTTGTGATGCTGTATAGCAGCCATAATAGCAGCAACTTTTCTAGCATCAACACCATAAGAGCCTTGATTTGGACTTTGCGATATTACATTATTGTAAATAACTTGAGATGGAGTATCTTTATCTTTTTTTGGAAAAAATTCAACAAAAGTTACACCTTTTGCTTTTAATAAAAATCCAATAACCAAAAGTATAGACGTTCCTATTCCCATAATCATAAAAAAGCTAAATATAGCTTGTAGTAGGGCTTCCACATTTCTCCTTTAAGTATTTTATATCAACACTTGATTTTAAAGTACCGTATTCTAGGAAAATTTTATATTTTCTTCTTCTTTTTTGGTGCTTTATAAATTGTTGTTTAGTGCTTATTTTATCTAACTTTTGATAAAATTCTCTTATGAAAAAAGAGACATTAGAAAAAAGAACAAAAATAGCAAATGATATTATGTATTATATATACACTCATATTGAAACAAACATCGATATTGAAGAGCTTAGCATTGATTTAGAAATTAGTAAGTTTCATATGCATCGTGTTTTTAAAGAGATTTTTGGAAGAAATATTTATGAGAGTATAAAATCAATTAGGCTTCAAAAAGCTTCAAATTTACTTCTTACAAATAGATATTCAACAATTTCTAGTATTGTAAATTCATGTGGTTACTCTTCACAATCATCTTTTATAAAAATATTTAAAGATAGATTTGGTATGAGTCCAAAAGAGTGGAAAAATGGTGGATACAAAGAGTATTCAAATGAGATTATAAAACAATCAAAATTTGCTATGAAATCTAAAGCTAATTTTGACAATATTACACCAACTATTGTAAAAACAAAGGCTATAGAGAGCTATTATATACGTAATCGTGGTTATAATAAAAATATTGAAGAGACATGGCAAAAGCTTCAAACTTGGGTTTTGACAAATAATATAAAACAATATAAAAGAGCAGCACTTTTTCATGATAACCCAACAATTACTCCTCTTGATGAATGCCAATATATTGCTTGTATCATAGTTGATGATGATAAAAATATAAAAAGTGATAGAATCCCAAAATTCAAAATAGCTGAAGGTGTTTATGCTAAATTTGATTTAAAAGCAAAAAATGAAGATTTACTTCCATTTATTCAGTGGGTTTATCATGAATGGTTACCAAGAAGTGATTATGAAACAACAACAAAACCATCATTTGCAATATATGAAAGTGTTGATTTTATAAATTTAGACAATGAATATGATTTTAGTTTTTATGTTTCAATAAACTATTAAATGCTATTTAGCCATCTTTTTAAAAATTCATCTCTTGAATATAGTTTTGCTCCTAAATCAAATTTATACTTCATGTATGGATGTCCTAAATTCCAAAAGTCAAATTTGTTTTCTTCTAAATAAATAGCCAATAGTACCATTTGAAGTTTACCCCAATTGTTATACTCTTTAGATTTTGAAGAAAAACCTGTTAGTGAAGTATATGTTTTAGAAATAATATAACCAATCTCACCACTTACTAATTTTGCGTTATTTTTATCATATAATTCAATACTAACTAATTCAAAGTTTAAACTAATATTTTTTAATGTATTTAATTTTATTAATAACTTTTCGTAATTTTCTTCAATCCAAGAATCTTTATGATAATTTTTAATTTCATTTAAAACAGATTGAAAATCGTTATTTATACAAAAGTGATGCTCTCTATTTTTTATAAGAGTTTTTACCTTTTTACTAATATGAAGATTATTAAAATCTAAAATAGCATATTCAAATTGTATTTCAGGAAGTAGATAAAAATTATTTTCAAGAATAATAGAAGTTGAAATAAATCCAAATTTACAAAGCTTTATATAAGTTTCTAAGGATAAATCATCGCATAAGTAGTAATTTAAATTTTTATTTGGATAGATATTTTCAAAGATAAACTGCTTGTGTAGTTGCTCTTTTGATATTAGATATAAAAAATCTTGACTCAAAATATAAATATAGTTTAAAATAGAGAAAAATCTCTATTTTAAAAGCTTTCCCATTCATCATCATCTTTTTTAGATGATTTTATTTCAGTCTGTTTTATATCTATTTTTGTATCCATAGATTTTTTTGGAGCTGATGGTTTAGTTTCTGTAGTTTTTTTAGTAGTTTCAATAACTAAATTATTATTTTTAACTGTAGAATTAATTTTTTTATTCTCTTTTTCAACATCTTCTTTTCCCACAAATTGTTTGTTATGTGAGTCACTAACAATTTTTTTAGCAATACTATCCGCATTTATTGCAATAGTTTTTGTATCTGAAGCAATATTCGCATTTTGTTGTGTCTGTTGATCAAGTCCTGTTACTGCATCATTTATCTGTGTAATTCCAGCTTGTTGCTCTTTTGAAGCTGTTGCAATTTCATTTATTGTTTGACTTTGTTTTTCTATATTTTCAAGAAGTTCTGTATAACCTTGAATCATCTCAAAACTAATATTTTTTCCTTCATTTGCTTTTGATGTAGCATTTTGAACTATATTTTTTATCTCTTTAGCAGCTTCAGCACTTCTACTTGCAAGATTTCGAACCTCTTGAGCAACAACAGCAAAACCTTTTCCAGCTTCTCCTGCAGTTGCAGCTTCAACTGCAGCATTAAGTGAAAGAATATTTGTTTGGAATGCTATTTGGTCAATTACTGCAATTGCTTCATTAATTCTATTTACTTGATTATTAATCTCATCCATAGCATTTGTTGTCTGATTTGCTAATTGTTGACCTTTTTTTGCTGAATTACTAACTTCGTTTGAGAATCTAGTCATTAATTCTACATTATTTGCATTACTAATTACTGTTGATGTTATCTCTTCAAGAGCAGCAGCAGTCTCTTCTAAAGAAGCAGCAGCAGAATTTGAACTTTGATTTAGTACATTTACATTCTCTAAAAGCTCTTGAGAACTATTTTCTAGCATTAGCCCTGTTCCATATGATTGTCTTAATAAAGCAGAAATTTCATCTCCTAATTCATTCATAGCAACAGCAATTTTTGCATAAGGACTAGGAAATCTAGCTGTAAAGTCATATTTTTTAAAGCTATCTATTACAAAAAGTAATCTATTTATATCTCTTGCAATTGTATGTTCTAAGTAATGTTGCATTTTAATTAAAAGTTCTTTTAAAACTTTCAAATTTTGAGTATCTGGTTCAGCTTCTATTTTTGCAAGCATATTTCCACTTGATAGCTCTTTTATGAAAAGTTCAGTTGCATGTATAAACTCATCATCTTTTTTTATAGAGCTTTCAGTTTTTTCAATATTTTCATTTATTACTTTTGCAATTTCACCAAACTCATCATTACTTTTTAAATCTATTAGTGTAGCACTTTTACTCTCTTCATTTAAAAATGAGAAAAATCCTAATATACCTTGTTGAAGTTTATTTAAAGATTTTACAATAAAACTTATAGTTAAAGATGTAAATGTAATACTAATTGCCATAACAATAAGCGATAATATTACAATTAAAGTAAGAGATTTATTTGAAGATGATACAGAATTTTTAACCATATTTGTTGCATAGTTTGTAGTTCTTGTTTTTTGTTCCTCTAGAAGCTTCCCAAAAGTAACAGAAAGAGGAATCATTTTTCTTACGCTATCTTCATATTCAGATAATAAATAAGATAGTTTTTCTTCATCTTTATTATTAATTATTTTTCTTAGATTTTCATCTATTGGTTCATGTGATTTTTTCCAATCATTAAATGCAGCTTCTAAAGTAGCAAAAGCTTTTTTACCAGCTTCAGTTTGTCTTGGAGTACTTGCAAAGTATTGCCAGTTTTTATTAATATCATTCCAAGCTGTTTCTCTACTCTCTTTAATTGCTTGAAGATTTTTTGAGTAATCAGAATTTTTGTGAACTGAAAAAACCTCATGAGTCATAGCTCTAATTTTATATCTTAAAGTATCCAATTCAGCAACAGCTATTAATATTGGTATTCTTTCATCTGATATGTTGGTAAGATCATTTGATGAGCTTTTTGTATTAAAATATGAGACAGCCGAAATAGTAATCAATGATAAAATAAATACCAAAGATAAAGCTATTAATCTATTTTTTATAGACATAATTCCCCTTTTTAAATAAAGTTAAAAATTATAGCTAAATTAAGATAATATTTATAAAGAAGCTTTAGTTCTTTTGTATATCAATAGGTAGTAAAATAGTAAATTTTGCACCAAAATAAGGTGTATTGTTTTCGATAAAAGTATCATTTTTTACACTTATTTCACCATTTAGATGTTTTGTTACAATTTGTAGTGACATATAAAGACCAATTCCTGTTCCTTGGCTTTGATGTTTTGTAGTAAAATATGGTTCAAAAACCCTATCTATAAACTCATCTTTTATGCCTCCACCATTATCTAAGAATTCAATATATAAATTATTTTCATCATGATTTATTTTTATATATATTATTTTTTTTTCTATTTGGCTTGAAGATAAAATATCAATTGAATTTGAAAAAAGGTTAAGGATTACTTGAAATAATTCATTTTGATATGATAAAATCTCTACGTCATCTATGTGTTCAATAACTTTAATATTGAACTTATCAAATCTACTTTTTATTAAATCTTTAGATTTTTTTATTAGTTGTGATACATAAAATTTATTCATCTCTTTATTTGGAGAGAAAAAATTTCTAAAATCATCAATAGTATTTGATAAATATTCAGATGTTTTATTTATATTTTTTAAAGCTTCATAAAATTCATTATCATTTAAAATATTCATCTCTTTTTTTATTTTTAAAGAGCTTGAGATTGTAGATATTACAGATAGTGGTTGTCTCCACTGATGAGCTATATTTTCAATCATCTCTCCCATTGCTGCCATTTTTGATTGCTGATTTAAAATTGCCTCTTGTTCAAGTAATTCTTTTGTTTTTTTATCTATAGTTACGTGTAAGTTTTCATTTAAATGCTTTAATTCTTTTGTCTTTTCTTCAACTGTATATTTCAATTTTTTGTTTAAAATATTTAAAGTTGCTGTTCTATGGATAAATGCGATAGCACCAAAAAATACTAAAAAAATCAAAATCAAAACAGTTGTGTAGTCTATTGAAGTTTTAAACTGTACATTATTCCAACTATTAACAATAACCATAAGTTCACTAGCTGGTATAGTTGCCATTGTTTTATTTATTATTGGAATTAAATCTTTATACTCTTTTCTAACCATAATTTTTAAAGAAAAATCAATTCCTGTATTACCACTAACTTTTAAATCTTTGAATTCAAATTTTGCAATATTGTATGTAAGAATGGGTTTTATATCAACAAAAGCAAAAACTTTATTTTTTGAGACTAGATTTAATCCTTCTTCTACGCTATTTACTAAAATTAAATCAAGATTTGGATATTTCTCTTTTAGTAAATTGTGTACTGTGAAATTATTTCCAACTGCAATTTTTTTGTTTATAATTTCATCTAAGTTTTCTATAAAGTGTTCATCTTTTTTTGTAACTATTGATATTGGAAATTTTAAATACTCATTAGAGAAATATGCAAAATTTTTTCTTGATTCGCTCTCTCCTGTACTAAAAATAATATCACTTTTTTTACTTTGAAAACTTTTTATTTGTTCATCAAAAGAGTTAAAAAAAGTATTTGTAGTTTTTAAATTTAGTTTTTTTACAATAATTTCCCAAAATTCAGATGATATTCCAAGAGCTTTATTATTATCTTCTTCAAAACTAAATGGATACCAATTTTTCGTAATAGCAACATTGAAATGAGTTTTTTCTATAAAATCTTTTTCTTGTTTAGTTAATTCAATATTTGTGTTAATATCTTGTGAAAAAAGATTTATAACTAACAATATTGTAGTTAAAAATATTTTCATTTTTTTCCTTTTTAGAAACTAATAAATTATTATAGCAAGAAATTTTAATTTTTATTAATTTTTTCCTCTTTTATTGGTAAATTAGCAAGTGCTGCAACTATTGCTAAAGCTATATCTAAATACCACATTAAAGAGAAATTACCATAACTATTTATAAATAATCCACCTAAATATGCTCCAAAAAAACCACCAATTTGATGTGATAAAAGAGTTAATCCAAATAAAGTTGCAAGATATTTTGTTCCAAAAAGTTTTCCTACAATTCCTGCTGTTGGTGGAACTGTTGCAAGCCAAGTAAAACCAATTGCTATTGAGAAAATATAAAAAGTTAACTCAGTTTTAGGAGATAATAAATATATAATAATCATCAAAGCTCTACTTGCATAAATGAAAGCTAGGATATATTTCATTTTATACTTTGTTCCCAAATATCCAGCATATAAGCTTCCAAAAATATTAAAAAGTCCAATTAAAGCCAAAGAGTAAGCTGAAACATTTGCACTATGCCCACAAAGAGCAACTTCATGGGGAAGATGTGTAACCAAAAAAGCTACATGAAATCCACAAGTAAAAAATCCCAAGTTTAAGTATAAATAGCTTTTATCTTTTAAAGCTACTTTTAATTGCTCTTTTAATTTTATATCATTTTGTACGATATTTTCTTGTTTTATTTCTTCTTTACTTTTTGAAGATAGAATTTTTGCTAAAGGAATAGTTAAAAGTGTTGAAAAAGCAAGAGCTACCATAGAGTAAATCCATCCAAAACTATTTATAATAGCTTGTGATAGTGGAGCAAAAACAAATTGCCCAAATGATCCGCCAGCATTTATAAATCCACCAGCAAATGATCTTTTTTCGCTAGGAAGATTTTTTGCTGTTGCTCCTATTAATATTGAAAAACTTCCAGCACCAGCACCAGCTGCTACAAGAAGCCCTAAAGTTAAAATAATTGAAAATTCTGAAGTTAAAAAAGGAGTTAAAATTAAACCAAAAAACATCAATAAAGCACCAAAAACTAAAACACCAAAAGAGCCTTTTTTATCTGCAATTGCACCAAAAATTGGTTGAGTTAATCCCCAAATAAATTGCCCAATTGCAAGTGCTAAACTAATAGAGATAATATCAAGAGAAGTTGAAGAGTTTATAGGAGCTATAAATAAACCCAAAGATTGCCTAACTCCCATTGTAATTGCTAAAATAAGTGATGAAGAAAGTATTAAAATCCAAATAGTTCTATTTTGAGTGTTTGTCATTTTATAATCTTTTTTTTGGAATTTTAGATTAAAAAGTCTTAAACATAGTTTCGATATAATCTTTCATAATTTTAAAAATCACTCACAATATAGGATAATCTATGTCAAAACAACTACTACAAAAACAAGCAGATACAATAAGATTTTTAGCTGCTGATATGGTACAAAGAGCTAATTCAGGACATCCTGGAGCTCCTATGGGACTTGCTGATATTGCAACAGTTTTAAGCAAGCACTTAAATGTAAATCCAGCCGATGAAAAATGGCTAAATAGAGATAGATTGGTATTTTCAGGTGGTCATGCAACTGGTTTGGTTTACTCTTTACTTCATTTATGGGGATTTGATGTATCAGTAAATGATATGAAAAACTTTAGACAATCAGGTTCAAAAACTCCAGGACATCCAGAATATGGACATACTCATGGTATTGAAATCACGACAGGACCACTTGGACAAGGAATTGCAAATGCTGTTGGATTTGCAATGGCAGGAAAATATGCACAAAATTTATTAGGAAAAGATGTAATAAATCATAAAGTTTATTGTCTTTGCGGAGATGGAGATTTACAAGAAGGAATCTCTTATGAGGCAACTTCAACTGCAGGGCATATGAAACTTGATAATCTTGTAATTATTTATGATAGCAATTCAATCACGATTGAAGGAGATACAAGCCTTGCTTGGAGTGAAAATGTTAAAAAAAGATTTCAAGCGATTGATTTTGAAGTAATTGAAATAGATGGACATAATTTTGATCAAATTGATAAGGCTTTTGTTCAAGCAAAAAATTCAACACAACCAGTTCTTATTATTGCAAAAACTATTATTGCAAAAGGAGCTGTTACACTTGAAGGAAGTCATCACTCACACGGAGCTCCTCTTGGAGTTGATGAGATAAAACAAGCAAAAATAAAAGCTGGATTTAATCCTGATGTTGATTTTGAAGTGAGTGCAGATGTAAAAGGTGCTTTTGATAAATTAATTATTGGTTCAACTTTACAAAACAGTTGGAATGAAAGTTTATCTAAAGAGACAAAAGTAAAAATAGATGAGTTACAAAATCCAGATTTTGACAGTATTGTTTATCCAAATTTTGAAGCTGGAAGTAGTGTGGCTACAAGAGATTCAAATCATAAAATATTAAATGCTATTGCTGAAAAAATTCCTAGTTTCTTAGGTGGAAGTGCTGATTTAGCACCATCAAATAAAACAGAATTAAAAGATATGGGAGATTTTCCAAATGGAAGAAATATCCATTTTGGTATTAAAGAACATGCAATGGCAGCTATTGTAAACGCTATGAACTTATATGGTTTATTTAGAGTTTATTCAGCAACATTTTTTGTTTTCTCTGATTATTTAAAACCAAGTGCAAGAATTGCAGCACTGGCTTCTATTCCTCAACATTTTATTTGGACACATGATAGTATTGGTGTTGGAGAAGATGGACCAACACACCAACCAATTGAGCATTTAGGACAATTTAGAGCTTTACCAAATTTTTATACATTCAGACCTGCTGATGCAACTGAAAATGTTGAAGCATGGGAAATAGCACTTAAAATGAAAGCTCCAACAGCATTTGTTTGCTCACGTCAAGGTTTAAAAGTTTTAAAAGATGATAAAGCTTTTGGAAGTGTTTTAAATGGTGGATATCTATTAACAAAACGAGAGAATGCAACTATCACAATTATGGCAAGTGGAAGTGAAGTTAATTTGGCATTACAAACTGCTTGTGCTTTAGAAAAAGATGGAATTCTTGCAAATATAGTTTCTGTTCCTTGTTTTGATTTACTTTTAGAGCAAGATGAAACTTATATAAATAAAATTATTGATCCAAAAACAAGAGTTTATGCAGTTGAAGCAGCAAGAGCTCTTGAGTATTATAAATATGCAGATGTAGTATTTGGAATGGATAGTTTTGGAGCTAGTGGTCCTGCTGATAAGCTTTTTGATGAGTTTGGATTTACAGTTGATAAATTAAAATCAAAAATTATAGCAGACCTTAAAATTCTTAAGGAATAGATGAAAGATTCACTTTTTGTATATGGCACATTGATGCCAAACTGTCCAAATGGATATGTTTTAGAAAATATTATTGGAAAATTTGTCCCTGCAACTGTAAAAGGAAAATTAATAGATGCAGGTTGGAGTGCTAGCATGGGATATCCTGGTATTAGGCTTGAAATGGGAGATGATACTATTCATGGATTTTTGTTTTACTCTGATAATTTGATAAACCATTGGGAAAATCTTGATATTTTTGAAGGTGAAGAGTTTAGTAGAACTTCAATTATTGCTGAAAGATATGATGAGCTTGAAGTACAAACTTATATTTATACATTAAAAGATGAGATTATTGAGATGTATGAAGAGAAAATTTAAAAATGATAGGAAATTTAGGATTATTTTTTATTGCAGCTTTTTTTGAAATATTAGGATGTTTTGCTTTTTGGTTATATTTTAGACTTGAAAAAACTCCTTGGTGGATTGCATTGGGAGTTGTTTCTTTGATTCTTTTTGCTTATATTTTGACAAAAATCGATGTGGAACATGCAGGAAGAGTTTATGCGATTTATGGAGGAATTTACATAGTATCTTCTTTATTGTGGTTGATTTTTATTGAAAAAGAGAGTTTTAATCGTTGGGATATTATTGGTGCGGGTATTTGTATTTTAGGAGCAAGTATTATATTAATTGGAAATCAAAAATAGGATAAAAAAGAAATTTTAATAAGAGGCTTTTTTAAAACAATTTAAATAAACTTTAAACTTTTATATATTATGATATTCATTATCATTTTAAAAAAGGAAACATTTTGTGTAATAATACTCTTTTAGGACAAAGACTAAATTTAAGCAGTTCTAGTGATATTTTTGATAATTTAATCAAAAAAAATGAGTGGGAAACTTTGATTAGATTATTTAGTTTAAATATTTTGGATATAAATCATAGAGATTGTAAAGGTAGAAATATTTTATATTTTGCAATATTAAATAAAAAATATGAGTACATAAAGATACTTTTTGATTTAAGAGTTAGTTCTAAAGTAAACTTTTGTCTAAATGCAATCAATTTTGCTGTTTGTCTAGATGATATAAAATCTTTAGAGATACTTTTAAAATGTGGTTTAAATGTAGATGTTTTAGATGAAATAGGAACTTCACCTTTAATATATGCAATTTTATACAACAAAAAAAAGAGTGCAGAATTTTTGATTAAATTTGGTGCTGATCTTGAGTTAGAAGATTTTATGGGGAATTGTGCAAAGAAATTATTACAAAAGTAATAGATAGTTATAGATTTTAACTACAAATCAAATCTAAAATTTTCTCTATATTTTGATAGAAATTATCATTTTTTTCTATCAAAATTAAATCTTTTGCATAGCCTTTTGAAGTAATAAGTTTTGCACTTTCAACTTCTATGTTAAAATCATCAAAAACTTTTGCAATATATGCAAAAAGTCCTTTTTGGTCTTTTGTATTTATTTTCATAGATGCTAAATATTCACTATGATTAAAGTCTATTTTTACATCATCTTTTTTTATAATTGGTTTATTTATTCTTATTTTTTTATTCATATCAAAAGATTCATGTATTATTTCTTCAATTAAATAGAGCTCTTCATCTAAAGCTTTTTTTGAAAAGCATATTTCAAAATTCTTTTTATCATCATATAGTTTGAAAATATTCATACTATTCATATCCATATATTGAAGTCTTCCCAATAAATATCCCAAATTTAAAGGAATTTTTCTAATAATTCTAATTTTTAGAAAATCATCATTTATAATATCAAAACTGTAGTTTTGTACATCTTTTGCTTTTATTGCAATATTTAAGATATCTTTGCTTTTTAGTCTTAAAAACATCTGATTTGAAGATATTTGAGCTATTTTTCTTTTTAAAATATTTGGCAACTCTTGATATTTTTCCAAAGTCTTCATTTTATTTAGTTTTGAAACTCTAGTAATACTCTCTTTTATAAGTTCTGGATTTTCAAAAGCTAAGATGCTTTTTTTATAAAGTTCTTTTAAAAGCATTGAAATTGAGCTATTGTAAAGAGGTTTATTGACTGCACAAATATCACAATAAGTTACAACATATAAAATTTTTAGTTCATTTATATTTTTGAATAATCCTATAAAATTTAAAATAGCTTTTTGTGAATAAATATCTTCATTTGTTGCAGTTCTTGACATTTGGTCGTGGTGTTTTATGATATTTGCACCCATTTTTATAAATTCATCATCAAAACCAAAATTTTTCATGGTTTTTTTGAAAATATTTTCTCCAATAATATGATGATCTTTTTTTCTTCCTTTTCCAATATCATGAAAAAGTGCAACAAGTCTTGTTAAAATTTGCTCCTCTTTACAAAGAGAGTTAAAAACGGATTTAATAAACTCATCATCTATGTACATACTATATTTTACCGTTTGAAGGGTGTGAATATCTACTGGATGTTTATGATAACCATCAAATTGAGCTAGATTTGATGTTTTTTTGAAGTTGGGAATTAAACTATTTATTAGCTCACTATTATAAAATAGTTTTAAAATAGGGTACAAATTCTCATTTGTAAGAAGTATTTTAATATCTTTTTTTAGTGATTTATTTATAATTTTTGGTATTTTAACCTTACTTGCAAAGTATATGTAAGACCTATCAAAACCTTTTATTGTTTGAGGAAATGATATTAGCTCTTTTAAAAGAGTTTTTAAATCAACAAAACTTCTATGAAAAGAGCAATATATCTTATTTTCTAAAATATAAATACCTTTTTTAAATCTTGATTTTCGTAAAATTTCTAAGTTTGAAACATCAAAAAACATAGTTCTTATAAATTTTGAACTCATGTTTGAGTGAAAATTATGAATTATGTGAAGGCTTGAAAATAGTTTTGCCATAAACTCAAACTCATTTTTAAAATTCAGTTTGTTACTTACTTCAGGAAGGGAGTCAAAAGTAATTGTATCTACCTTTTTTTTATGAATAGTATGAAGAGCATTTCTTGTTTGAAATAAAAAATCTAAAGCAATTGTAAACTTTTTATAAGAATCATAATTCAATTTTGTACCTACAAGTTCTTTTGCTTTTTGAACATCATACACAACATTTAAAATCCAAAAAAGCATATTTGCTTCTCTTATTCCACCGTAACCATCTTTTAAATTTACTTGCATATTTAGTGGATATTTTAGTAATCTTTGAGTGTGAGTAGTTAGTTGTTCTTGTACAAAAGCTTTTTTATCTATTTGTCTTAGATTTTTTACAAACAATTCAAAATCTTCATAAATCTTTTTTGAACCAAAGATATATCTTGATTCAAGAAGTGAAGTTTTAATTGTAATATCACTTTTTGCTAAATCATACATTTCATCAATATTATCAATATTTACAACTCTTAATCCAAGATTTAATCCACAATCCCAAGCAAAGGCTACAAATTTTTCTATGATTTTTAAAATATCATAAGATTTACTATTTTTGTATAAAATCATAACATCAATATCAGAGTGTAAACATAACTCTACTCTTGCATAAGAACCTAATGCAACGAAGCTAACAAATGAATTATGCTTAAAACTATTTGCACTTAAATAAGAGAAAATTTGGAATAAAAATATATCTATATTTTTTGTATTTTGTTTGAAAAAGAGTTTACTATTGCTTGTATTTGCACTATTTTTATAATCTAGATAAGTTTTTTTAAATACTTTTGATATTTCAAAACTACTTTTATCTTTGAAGTTTTCTATATCAAAAGATTTAATCATTGTTTTGAAATATCTATTTCAAACTCTAAAATCATATTTTCAGCTAATTTATTTAGGTTTGATTTGTTGTTTGAATCATCAACACCAAAGCTTAGATTTAAAATATTCTTGTGATATCTTTTTAAGAATTCCAAGATATTTGGCGATTTTTTATTTGAGTTATTTATTGATGCTCCTAAATCAATAAGTTCTAAAACAACACTTTTTTTACCCATAAAAGCAGCATAATTTATAGGTTTTGCTCCAAAACTATCTGCTTGATTTACAATAGTATTGTTGTATTGAGATATTGTTTTAATATATTTTTCTTTATCTTTAAAAATTGTCGTATGGATGAGGTTTCTTCCTTTTTCATCTACAAAATTTGTGTCTACTCTTAAATCCAAAAGAAGTTTTAAAATATCATCTTTATCGTTTAAAATTGCAAACTCCAAAGCTGTAATACCTCTGTCATTTTTCGCATTGATATCAACTCCTGCAACAACTAAATTTTTTATAGTATTTAATAAAACTCTTCTATTTTCAACTCTTTTTTGCAAATCTTGCTCTAAAAGATGAAAAATAATATTATTACCATTTATATCAGTTGAATTTATTTGCAAGTTTTTTGTTCTTAAAATCTTAAATAATGAGAAGTTAAAATTTAATAAACTATCAAAAAACAGTGGTTTATTTTTAGAGTTTAATCTATTGAAATCAAGATTATAGTTTTTTGTTAAGGCCTCTAAAATATCTTTGTATTGAGCATTTTGATTTAAATTTTCTTTATAAATCAAATCAAGGTTTTGCTCATTTTCTAAATGTAAGATAATATTGATAAGAGTTTCAACTACACAAACATTGTCTCTATTTTTGAATTCTAAATTTGCACCTTTTTCAATATATAGTTTAATCAAATCCATATTAGCTATGCCATTTAATATTAAAATTGATAAAACTGTAAGACCTTCTACATTTTGTCTATTTAGATTTAATTTTTCAAGATTGTTTAATAAATAGTGAATTAAATCTCTATCTAAACTTCTTGTTATATTAAAAAAGATTGTCTCATTTTTATTATCCATTGCTTGAACATTTATATTTTGCTGTACTAATGCTTTTATTAATTCAGATTGACTATCTTTTTTTTCTCTATTTTGAATTTCTAAAAAGTGTTCAACTGCTTTCATTAAAATATTTTTATTTTCATGATTTTTTATATTTAAGTTAAAACCTAGTTCAGCTGCTCTTTTTATAAAAGCAAAAGCTTCTAAACCTTTTGTAGCAGCGAAAAATAAGTAGCTAATTGATTTGTTATTTGGGATTGTTGGATTTGCACCTTGATTTAATAAATATATAGCCAAATCGAGATTTTTGTAACAATTATCAAGATGTAAAACAGTATCTCCAATTTTATTTTTATGGTTTAAATCAATTTTTTCTAAAGAGACTATTTTTTTTATTATATTCATATTGCCATTTAATACAGCATCAAAAAGAACATTGTTTCCATTATTATCACAATTTGTAAAAGAACTTGTTTTTTGTATTAAAAATCTAACTATTTTTTTATTTGCATTATGAATTGATTCTTGCAGAACCGTTCTATTTTTGTTGTTTAAGTGGTTTAAATTAGCACCAAAATCTAATAAAGTTTCTAGAAGTTTACTGTCTTTTGAGTATATTGTATAAAATAATGCACTCTCTTTTAGATTGTTTTCAAGTTCAAAATCAATCTTATTTTCAAGTAACCATAAACAAGAATTGTATAAATCTTTTTTACAGCAAGCTATTAATATAGGTTCACCGTTTAAGTATAAAGAGTTTAAATCTATTTTCGATTTCTCTTTTATTTTATTTAAATTCTCAATATTTAAGTTATGGCTTAAAAGCTCTTTGATTAAATCATCATTTGAAAATTTCTTAGCACCAAGCAATCCTAGCATAATTTTTATTTCCTAAATTTTTTTTATTATATTACAAACAAAGTAATTTAAATATTAATTAAAGAATATTTCAAAAAGTGTTACCAAATTATACACTAAAAAGACAAAGCATATAAATATTTTGATTTTAAGCTATAAGTAAGATATTTTTATCTTTATTTAATTTTTTATCTGATAAAATTCCGTTCGTCCAGCGCTGGAGACTTTACTCTCTAAAAGGACTACTTTATGGAAACTATGTCTGATATGTCATATATTATTGACACACTCTACGTACTGTTTGCGATGACTTTGGTTGTTTTTATGTATCCTGGCTTTGCTATGTTGGAAGCTGGAATTGTTAGAACAAAAAATGTTACTGCTGTCTTAACTATCAATATTCTTATTTTTTCAATTGCATCTTTAGCATTCGTTTTAGTTGGTTATTCTTTAGCATTTGGAGAAGGACTAAACGATGAAAATATAAATTATGCAACAGTTTTATTTCAGATGGCTTTCGTTGGAAAGGCAATGAATGTTATGAGTGGTGGTATTAGTGAAAGAGCTAGAATAATACCAATAGCAATATTTACAGTAATTATGAGTTCTGTTTTATACCCTTTGGTGGTTAATTTAACGTGGGGTTCAAATTTCCTAAAAGATACAATCTTAGATATATCATCAATGCATGATTTAGCAGGTTCTACAATTATACATAGTACTGGTGGTTGGGCTTTATTGGCTGCTTTACTAATTGTTGGAGCTAGAACTGGAAGATATACAAAAGAGGGTGGAGTTAGAGTTATTCCTGCTTCGAATATTCCTTTGGTAACTTTGGGAGCTTTACTTTTATGGATTGGTTGGTTTGGATTTAATGGTGGAAGTGTAGGAAGTATTACTACAAAAGAGAATGCACATCTTGTTTCATTGGTAATTTTAAATACAAATACAGCTGGTTTTGCAGGAGCAATTGCAGTAGCTATTATGATGTATGTTATGTACAAAAAGTTTGATATTACAATGATTTTAAATGGTGGTTTAGGTGGTCTTGTTTCAATTACAGCAGCAGCTGATGTAGTTGGTGTTTACTCTCCTATTTTAATAGGGGCAATTGGTGGAATACTAGTTGTTCTTGGTGTATTTATGTTTGACAAATTAAGAATAGATGATCCTGTTGGAGCTTTATCTGTACATTTAATAAATGGAATTTGGGGAACATTAGCAGTTGGAATTTTCGCTTCAAATGGCGATGATATTACATTCTTAGGACAATTAAAAGGTGTTGTATTTGTTGGAGTATTTGTTTTTGTAAGTTCTTATGTATTGTTGTATGTTTTACATAAAATTATACCAATAAGATCAAAACGAGACCAAGAATTACAAGGTTTAGATGTTGAAGAGTGCGGTTTGGAAGCTTATCCAGAATTTAAACGAGCATTCTAATAATATTAGTTTAATAAAATTTTGTTAAAATAATTGAACTAAAGAAAGGATTAATATTGAAAAAAATAGAAGCTATAATTAAACCATTTAAACTTGAAGATGTGAAAGATGCATTAACTCAAGCTGGAATTTCAGGTATGACTGTATTAGATGTTAAAGGTTATGGAAGACAACAAGGACACAGCGAACTTTATAGAGGTGCTGAGTATGTTGTTGATTTTTTACCAAAAATTAAATTAGAGTTAATAGTTGCTGATGAAGATGTTGATAAAATAATAACAGTAATCACAGAAGCTGCAAAGACTGGAAATATTGGGGATGGGAAAATATTTGTTTCATCTATTGAAAAAATCATAAGAATTAGAACAGGTGAACAAGATGAGGAAGCTATCTAAATGGAAAAAACATTTATTTTAAATGAACCTTTGGATATGCACTTACATTTAAGAGATGGTGACATGCTTCGGCTTGTTGCCCCTCTTACTTCAAACAGTTTTAGTGGTGCTTTGGTTATGCCAAATTTAGTTCCTCCAATTACAACAAAAGATGCTTTATTATCGTATAAAAAAAGAATTATTGAAGCATGCAAAGATGATAATTTTACTCCATATATGACACTATTCTTTCAAAATAACTATAGCTTTGAATTTTTGGAAGAGATTAAAGATGAGATAATTGGAATAAAACTATATCCAGCAGGAATTACTACAAACTCTGAAACGGGAGTTTCTTCTATGGATATTGAAGTTTTAAGAGCTACTTTGGAAAATATGAGCCGCCTTGGAATTCCACTTTGTATTCATGGTGAAACAAATGGTTTTGTAATGGATAGAGAAAAAGAGTTTATGCCAATTTATGAAAGTATTGCTTCATCTTTTCCAAATTTAAAAATCATTATGGAACATATTACAACAAAAGATGCAGTAGAACTTTTAGATAAATATCCAAATCTTTATGCAACAGTTACTTTGCACCATTTACTAATAACTTTAGATGATGTAGCAGGTGGAATGCTAGACCCACATCTTTTTTGTAAACCAATAGCAAAAAGACCAGAAGATAGAACTGCACTTTTAAATGCAGCTTTAAAAGCTCATCCAAAACTTATGTTTGGAAGCGATAGTGCTCCTCATCCAAAACATAAAAAAGAGTGTTGCGGTTGTGCAGCAGGTGTATTTACATCACCAATTGCTTTACAAGTTTTAGTTGAACTTTTTGAAAAACATGATAGTTTAGATAATCTAAATGATTTTGTATCAAATAATGCAAAAAAGATTTATGGATTAAATTCAAAAGATAAAACTATAAAATTAGTTAAAAAAGATTTTACAGTTCCAGCTATTTATGAGTATAAAGATGAAAAAGTTGTACCAATGTATGCAGAAAAAACTATATCTTGGAGTATAGAGAGTATTAAAAAATAGGCTATTTTTATAGCCTATTAGAAATGAGAACTTTTTCTTTCACTTATTAGTTTTTTAATATTTTCAGCATTCTCTTTTGCTTTTTGTTCTCTTTCTTCTCTCATAAGTCTAAGAGATTCTAGAGTTTCTTGTTTCTCTTTATCAAGATTTGATCTAATCTCAATAGCTTTTCTATTGTTTGAAATTCCACAAACAGCCGAAAACTTCTCTTTTTTATTCACATAAACTATACTATCAGAAGATACTGCATTTTTGTTAAATACAATTATATCACCCTCTTTTAAATTTAAAATTTCTAAAGTAGTCATTTCTGTTTCAGCCATAATTGGTTCTATTTTCATTCTAGCACCTGAAATTAGAGTTTTTATATCTTGTTTTCTGCTTAGTTTTTTATTTTTACCTTCACTAAAAATCTTATCAACAATTTTATTTAATAGAGGTTCAATATAAGAAATAGGGTAGCAAATAGATAAAAAACCTGAATCTTCATCGATAGTTATTTCAAAAACTACAAGTAAAACTATATCGTGGTCTGAAACTATTTGTATAGCATTTGCATTTGTATCACTAGATTCTATTTTAAAATTTAAACTAGAAACATCACTCCAAGTTTTATATAAAATTTTAATAAACATTTTATAAAAATGCTCAAGAACTTTTATCTCTATTTCTGTTAATTCTCTATCTAGATTATCCATAGTGTTTACAGCACCACTTCCTAGTAAATCAGCTATTACCTTATGTGAAATTGTAGGGTTGCACTCTATTACTATTCTTCCATCAAGAGGTTTCATAGATAATGTACTAAGAGATGTAACTTGAGGAATAGATAAAATAAACTCACCATAAGTCATCTGTTCAATTGATGTAAGTTTTACATCTACAACTTTTCTAAGCATTGAGCTTAAATCATTTGTAAATTCTCTAAGCATCTTATCATGCATTGTTGTAAGAGCTTTTAGTTGGTCTAGTGTTACTCTATTTGGTTTTTTAAAGTCATAGATAGAGTAATTTTTCTCTTTAGCCGTAAATTTATCAAGTGGATTTGTTCCATCAATATCATCCCCTTGCTCAGCTATATCTAAAAGAGCATCTATCTCATCTTGACTTAAAAATTCTGCCATCGTTCATTATCCTCTTAATTCAATATCAACATCAATTGCACCCATTTCTTTAATCATTCTAAGGGTGTCTATAATCTCATTCATAGGAACTTTCATTACCTTCATAGAACGAACTAAATCAGATACAGTTGGCTCTTTTTTTGTATTTATCATAGCATTGTTTATATCAATTACTGGTTTGTCTGCAATTTTTACATTATCACCAATATCAACACCTTTATTTATAGACGGATTATTCCAATCTACTTCTCCTAATCCTGATTTATCAATTCTTATTGTGAAATTATTTCTTGCTATTACTATTGGTGAAATAACAATATCACCACCAGCAATAATAGATTCTCTATTTACATCAATTATAAGTTTTTTTCTAAATGTAGAGTCTAGTTCTATATTTTCAACTTTTGAAATAAAGCTTACTATTGACATATTGTTTGGTTTTTGAACTTCAATAGTTCTAGTATCCAAAGCAGTTGCAAGTTTTTGTCCAAATATTTCATTTATTTTTTTCTCTACTAAGTCAGCATTTTTTGCAGAATTTTTATATAGACTCAACTGAATAGATTTTTCACCTTGAAGTTCATAATCTATCTCATTTTCAACTGTAGCACCTTCATATATAAAACCTGTTGTTTTATTATTTGTGTTTGCTACAACAGTTCCTTGAGCAACTGCATAAACATTTCCATCAACACCTTTTAGTTGAGTCATTAAAAGTTCACCAAAATCTATAGATTTTGCATCACCAATAGTAGAAACTGTGATTTTAATTTTATCACCTTGTCTTGAAAATGCTGGTAAATCAGCAGTCACCATAACAGCGGCAATATTTTTTGAATTAATAGAACCAGCTGGAATTTTTATATATGAGTTTGTAAGTAAGTTTTGTAAGCTTTGCATTGTAAACTTAGATTTATCACCAGTTCCTGGTAATCCAACAATAAGACCATAACCAATAAGTTGATTGTCTCTTATTCCAATAACATTTGAAATATCTTTTATAGTTTGAGAATATAAAGAGCAAATAAGTAAAGAGATGATAATAAAAATTTTCAAAAAAATCCTTTATAAATTTTTAGTTTTTATTTTATCAAAACTTTAATAAAAAAAGGTATAATCAAAGCAAAAATTTAAATTATATAGGGCAAAAGATATTGAATATTTTCATCTACGGAAATCAAAACTTTAAAAATGAAGTAAATAAAATTTTAGTAAGTTCTAAAATAGAGTCAATTTTAGAAGATGTAAAAATAGAAGATATATTAAATATTGATGTACTAAAAGAGAAAATAGCTGCTAACCCAAACGATATTTATTTGATTGATGAAGATAAAATAATAAAGAAAAGCAGATTTAAATTTTTAAAGCAAAAAGATGGAATACAAGAAGAGTTTTTACTTCAGTATGGAGTTAATGATTTATCAATTGATTCATTAGAAGAGATACCAAACTATATAATTAGAAAATACGAAAGAAATGTTTCAAAAGAAAAAGATAAAAGTTTAGAGTTAAAAGATGAAGATTTGGTTTTGGATAGTGAGTTAGCAAGCCTTTTACAAAGTAAAGAACAAGAAGATGACAAACATTTGACTAGTTCTATTTTAGAAGAACCAGTTGGAATCAATATAAAAGAACTTGATAATTTAATTGAAGTTGACACTTCAGATGAAGTTAAAACAGAAACAAATTATATTAATATGGAAGATTTTGATGAAAATTTTGGTTTGAACAATGTCTCTTTCGATTATGATGATGATTCAACTTTTAATGAAGATTTAAAAAATGATGAGGATTTACTACAGGATATTTTGAATGCTAGTATAGTTGATGAAAATGATTATGAGTTTGTTGGTGAGACTTTTGAAGATACAAATTTTTTAGATGAGATTTTTCCAAATAATACAATTTTTGATATGAATGAAACTAGTATTGAACCTATAAATATAGTTTTGCAAGAAGAAGATAAAAAAGAAGATAGTCTAGAAAGTATTAAAGATTTTGATTTTGATAAAGTTTTTGAAGATATAGATGTTAGCAAAAATGAAGATATTAATAAAATAGATAAAAATATTGATATAATTGATAATTTAGAGGAAAAAGCCGAAGAAGAAAATCTAAATGAGCAAAGAATAGAAGAATTAGATGAGTTTATTTTAGAAAATTTTGATTTTGAAGACCTTGATTTGAAAAATCAAGAGCCAGCTGATGTAAGTAAAAAAGGAGAAGATATGAGTGATGATTTTTTAGAGCTAGATAGTTTAAATGAGCAAGATTTAATTGAAGCTTTGAGTAGTTCAAATATATCAAATACTATGCAAATTGATACTCAAAATAGAGAAGAACATCAACAAACAGAAAGTTTAAATAGTAATTTTGATATTGACAGTTCAAATATAAATGATATAGCAAGTTTAATATCAAAATTGTTAAATAATAAAACTTTAGAAATTACAATAAAAATAAAAGAGTAATATGGATTTATTGGCAATTGCTCAAAATACAGTTAAAATAATTTTGCTAGTTGGTATGCCAGCACTTATGGTTAGTATGGTTATAGGACTTATAATATCAATATTTTCTGCTGTTACACAAGTAAATGATGCGGCACTATCTTTTGTACCCAAAATGATTTTTGTATCTGCATTTATATTGTTTACACTTCCTTGGGTTGGAGATAATATTGAAACATTTACAATTGAATTATGGAATATGATTTTAATATTTGGTAACTAAATGATAAAAAAACTATACAATCTTAAAAAAACACAAACCGAACAAAAACTAATAGAAAAATCAAGTTTAGAACAAGAAGTTTATAAAATAGATGAAGAAGTTGGAGATTTAAATCATAGAATAAATACAACAACTGTTGAGAGATTAGGCTCAATTTCAGATTTTATGATTTTAGCTATGCACAAAGATAATTTAAGATTTGAGGTAAAAAATTTATTAAATAAAAAAAATCAACTTCTAAAAAAAATAGATGATATATTTGTAGAGATTATAGAATTGCAAAAAGAGAGTGAACAGTATAAATATATTTTGGATGAAGAGAAAGAGCAAAAAAGAAAAGATGCTTTGCGCTTTGAAATATTAGAGAGTGAAGAGTTTATTCAAAGTAGATATATTAAAGGAAAAAATTGATAAATAAAATTTTAATAATAATAGTTTTTTCATTGTCTTTAAATGCAGCTGTTGAAACAAGTAGTTCTTTAACTAAACAGAAAATGGAAGTTTTAGAGTTAAAAAATGAATTAAATAATTTTTATAATGAAAAAGAGAAAGAGTATCAAAGACAAAAAAAAGAGCTTGAAGATATCTTAACAAAAATAGAGCAAGAGAAAGCAGAAATTAAAAGATTATATGAAAAAAATGATGAAACATTAAAAGATATAAGAGCTGAGGTTGTTAAAAAAACTATAAAAGTTTTTGAACTTATGAAGGCAAAAGTTGCTTCTGATATTTTTGATCAAATGATACTAGAAGGTAAAATTGAAGATGTTTTTGATATAATCGTCAGATTAAAGGAATCAAATGTATCAAATATTATGAAAACTATGAGTGTTGAGAATTCATCAAGATTGGTTCAAAAATTAGAAAGATACAATAAAGATAAGCAGAAAAGGGACTAAAAAAATGGCAGATGAAAATGAAGTTGTAAAAAAAACATCAGATGGTAAAGGCTTACTAATAGTTTTATTGGTACTTGTGATTGTTCTTATTATGGCAGTTGCAGGTGGAACATATTTTTTATTAAATAAAATTTCAGCTAGCAATCAAGGTTCAAATAATAACACAGAAGAAGTTGCAAAAACTTCTTCTAGCTCACAATCTGGAAGCGATGCAAAATTTAAAGCAGATGTGAATGAATTGGTTTTAAATCTTACAGATTCAAAAGGTAGAGAAAAGATTATGAAACTATCTTTTTCTATTAGAAGTAGCGACCCTCTTATTGCAACAATAGTTCAGGATTATTTAGCAGAAATTACAGATGTTGTTATTACTCAAATAAGTTCAAGAAGTTCAGAAGAGCTATTAACTGTTGGTGGTAAAAATTTATTAAAAGATGAGTTAATATCAGAAATAAATAATGTAATTAATTTTGTTACAAAGAGTAATTCTAACGTTGTTAGTAATATTCTTTTTACAACTTTTGTAATAAAATAAGAGAAAATGATAGTAAAAGTTAGAAAAAAGAGTAGCAGCTCAAAGATTTTAAAATTAATTATTATAGTTGGACTTTTTTTTGGAATAGTATATATTTCTCTTTTAATAAAAGAAGAAAACCTTTTGTCAATTGAGCTTGAAAAAGCAAGGGAAGATGAAAAAATAGCTATTCAAATTGAGCATGAAAAAAAAGAAAAAGAGAAATTAGATGCTCAGAGAATTATTTTGATTGAAGTTGAGAAAGTTGTTGATTTAATTGGACAAAATAATATAAATGATATAAAAATTGTTAAGAATAAAGTTGTTTATATTTTAAATCCAAATACAAATATAGATGCTATAAATATTAGATATGGAGCTATGGCACTTATAAAAAAAAGTTTCAAAGAGATTGTAGTAGTAGTTGATTTGGAACATATTTTAAAAGGTAAATTAGGATGAAAAATATTTTATTTTTATTTATAATCTCTTTGTTATTTACATCTTGTGGAGCATTAACTGAACCAAAAATCGATTTTACAAAACCACCACAACAAGTAACAAAAGAACCTCCAGTTGTTAGAAAAAATAAAGGTTCTTTATACTCAGTTCAAGGAACATCTCTTTTTGCTGATAAAAAAGATTTACAAGTTGGAGATATAATTCAAGTTGTAATAAGTGAAGGAATTACACAAAAAAGTGATAATAAAAGAGAGTTAACTAGCGATAGAAAGAATGAATTTGGTGGGGGAATGTTTGCTTCTATGGGAGGAAATCCACTAAATAGTACAGTTGGAAATGTAACTAATAAAGCAAACTCTGTATTTGGAGTAAATTTTAATACAGAAAGTAGTGATAGTGATAAAGGAAAAGTAAAAACTCAAGTAAATGAGAATTTTGATACTAAAATATCAGCTATTATAGATGAAACTTATCAAAATGGTAACTATTTCATAAAAGGAAATAAAGAGGTTATAATTGATGGACAAAAACAAGAAATTGTAATAACTGGAGTTATAAGACCATACGATATAACATCTGATAATTCAGTAAACTCTTCACAAATCGCAAATTTGAAAATGCTTTATAAAAAAGATGGAGCAGAGGCTGATTTACTGCAAGTTCCATGGGGAACAAAAATATTAAGAGCAATATGGCCATTTTAAACTAAAATTAAGAAATGTAATGCAATAATTTTACATATTATAAAAAGGGAGTAAATATGTTTTCTACATTGAGTGTTTCTCAAACAGGGCTTAACACATCAAAGTATGCAATTGAAAATGTTAGTAACAATCAAGCAAATAGAAATACTCCAGGATACAAAAAAAGAGTAGCAGATTTAAGCGAAATTAGATTAAATGGCGTACATATAACTGGTCAGGGAGTAAATTTTGGTGGAATATCAAGAGTTACTTCACAATATATGTATGATAAATTTATGCAAGAAGCAACAAAAGCTAACTATTTGGATAAATCTTCAAATATGCTAGGTGGAATTGAAAAAATTTTTGCAGAAACTGATAGTAGTGGTTTCTCAGTTGATTTAAATAGATATTTTCAATCTGTTGAGAGTTTAAGAACAAATCCTAGTTCAGAAGTAAATAGAAGTTATATGCAAACTCAAGGTGCTGTTATTGTTGAATCTTTGCAAAATTTATATTCAAGTATAGAAAAACAAGCACAAATAGAAAAAGTTGAGTTAAAAACTGATGTAAAAAAAGTAAATCAGATTTTAAAAGAGATAGCAGATATAAATGTAAAAATTGAAAAATATGATCCATCTGTAAACGATTTATTGGATAAAAAAGATTTACTTGAACTTGAATTATCAAAATTTGTTGATGTTGATATAAATAGAGATGCTGGTTTTTATGAGATAAAAATAGGTGGAGTTGCTGCCGTTAGTAATAATATTTTTCATAAAGAGATAGAAATAGAAGATAGATTAACTCCTCAAATTGATAAGTTTAATCATATTAGACAAAATGCTGATGGTTCTAGTACAGTTTTTGATGCTTTGAAATATAATGCAGACTTTACACTAAAAACACCATCTTATGATGCTGATGATACTATAACTTATAAGTTAAACAATGAGTTCTCTGTAAGTGTTACGATTGGTGAGACTATTATAGGTGATTGGGATGGTGATCCAAATACTGCTCTTACAACTATGACTGTTGATAATGATAATTTAACAAGAGCATTTATGGTTAAGATAAATAGCGATCCAAATATGAGTAAACTTGTAACCGCTCATAATGGTGAATATACTCTTGACGCAAGTGGTAACAAAATTCCTATGTATCCAAATAGTGATAATTATTTAAAAATAGAGTCAAATTTACCAGGAGTTGAAAATGAGTTTACAGGAAGATTTAGTATTGAAAGAAAAACAGGGACAGCTGTAGATTCAAGAGAGACAATATATAAAAATGATAAAGAGAGTAAAATTGCACAAAGTGATACAGTTTTAACTATTTTGGATCAAGATTTGAATTTAAAAAGTGGTTCTATGAGAGCTCAAGTTGAGAATTTAGCTACTTCAAATCCAAATAATAAGTTCCAAAAATATTTAGACCAACTAGACCAATTTGCTCAAACTTTAGCAGATGTAAATAGTTCATACATAAGAGTTGGTGAAAATGATTATGTTTATGGAAGAGATGCTTCTGAAGCTCATAATACTGCACCATTTCCGCCAAATGGTGGAGATATTGTAAATATGAATTTGTTTAGTGGTTCTAGTATTAAAACATTAAAATTTGATAAAAATGCAGTAAATGATTTGAGTCAACAAAATTTGGATTATTTAGCAACACTTCAGTGGAAAGATAATTTATCATTTAAAAGTGGAGCACAAAATTCAAATGATGTAAACTCTACTTCTTTTGTTGAATTTTATAGAAATTTAAAAGTAGGAGTTTCTACTGATAAAGAGGAAGCTAGTTATGGCTTTGAAGTTCAAGATGCAATTGCTAATAATCTAGGAACAGCTTATAATGAAGTTGTAAAAGTAAATTCAGATGATGAGATGATAGATTTGATGAAATTTCAAGCAGCATTTAGTGCAAATGCTCAAGTTATTTCAGCAGTTGATGAAATGATACAAACTCTTCTTGGTATGAAGAGATAAAACTTAAAATAAGGAGTAGCAAATGGCAGAAGGAATCTTAGGACTAGGACAAGGTCAGGCAGCTTCACTAAATAGTGATATGCTCGAAAAATTAAAAGCTGTTGATAGAAAAGCTACAGTTGAACCAATAGAGAAAAAATTAGAGAAATTTGAGAATGAAAAAAAAGTTATTTCAGAAGTAACAACAAAAGTGAATGAACTTTTTGATGCTGTTAAAGTTTTCTCTTTAAATCAAAGTAGTGGGTCAAATGCTTTTCAACAAAAAAGTGCAAATGTTTCTGGAGAAGGAGTTGTTTTTGATTCAGATGATTTAAGTGCTTTAAGAACTGGAAGTATGAGAGTTGAAGTGGTTGAATTAGCACAAAAAGATGTTTGGCAAACGAGTGGTATTAGTGGTACTAAAGACCAGCTAGTAAATGCTGGAGTGATTACAATAAATGGTAAGAACATTGACACAAGTACAATGTCATATACAAAATTAACTGAAGAGATAAATAAATTAAGTGGAGTTCAGGCTTCTCTTGTAGATAGCTCAGATGGAAAATTTAGACTATCAATTAAAAGTACAGAAACAGGAACAGATAATAAAATAAATTTTAATACTAAGGATGCATCTGGAGATGATGTAGGACTTAGTGTAGGTGCTGCAAAGTTATTTGGTAATGGCACAACATTGGATGAGAGTCTTAATGTTTTAAAAGCTCAAGATATGGAATTAAAAGCAGATGGTGTGGATTATTCATCTAGCTCAAATACTGTTACAATTGATGGATTAAAAATAACAGCTACAAAAAAATCTGGTGATTCAACAATTAATATAGAAAATGATACAACAACTCTTTCAGCTCAAATGAAAAATTTCGCTGATAAATTCAATGAGTTAAGAGCAACTATTGAAAATGAGATTTATAGTGCTGATGCTAGTGTTGATAATAAAGGTGCTTTAAGAGATATGCTAGCAACTATCAAAAATGAACTTTTTGGAACAGGTTCAGGAGATAAATCTATATTTAGCTTTGGATTTTCTCTAGATGAGAAAAGTGGAGATATACTTTTTAATCAAAAAGATTTTGAAGCTTCAATAAAAAATGGAACAGCTGATTTAGAAGCTTTATTTGCAGGAACACCTGATAAAAAAGGAATTGCAACATCTGTGGATGAAGCAATTAGTATTAGTGGAGTTACAAAAAATCTTTTAGATTATGAGATAAATATGCTAGAAAGAGAAGAGAGATTAAAAAAAGATAAAGAAGCTGCAGAAACAACTCTTGATAATAGATACTCTATAATGGCTCAACAATTTGCTTCATATGGAGTTATGATAAATCAAATGGAATCATCTTTTGCTGGTTTAAAAATGCTTATTTTACAATCACAATCTTCTAATTAGGAATATTAAAAAAGGTGGCTTTTAAGCCATCTCGCATTTAAGTAAATATATAATATACTAAAATAAATTGTTTTTGGAGTTAAATTTTATGGGGATTGAGTTATATAATCAACAAAATGCAGTATCAGATGACCCTTATGCTTTGGTTTTAAAACTTTATGAAGGTATCATAAAGTATTTATCCTTTGCAAAAAATGCAATAAATAATGGTGATGTTGAAAGTAAATTTACATATATAAATAAGTCAATTGCAATATTTGATGAACTTAGAAATGTTTTAGATTTTGACGGAGGAGAAGTTGCATACTATTTGGATGGTTTATATTTGTACCAAATAGAGACTCTTTTTAGTGCTGGAGTTGATGATAATTTAAATTCAATCAATCAAGTTATCAAAGTTACACAAGGATTAATTGACGCATGGAAAGAAGAGACTGGTCTATAAAACTTTTGAAAGAGTTAATTTATATTGACTCATTAGAATCTTATGAGAAAGCAAATAATTTGGTTTCTTGGTATAGTGAGTATTTTTCTAAATCTAGTATAAATGAGTTAGATTTGGAATTAAATGACTTGAAAGTATTAGAAGAGTTATTTTATAGAAATATTAACTTTTTAAAAGAGCAACAAAAGCAAGCTGGCGAAGAGTTGAAGAATATAAAAAAAATGAAGAGTTTTCTAAAGCATTAGAAAACTATTTTATAAAATATCCTTCATCAAGATTATTAAATATAATATCTTTTGGAAGCTTTTTTCTAAGCCTTTTTATCAAACTTCTAATTGCATCTAAGCTTTTGAAATCTCCATCATATACAACATCTTCTATTAAAGTATAGTTTACACATTTTCCTTGATTGCATATTAGAAGATGAAGAAAATTCTTTTCGTTTTTTGTAAGTTCTATCTCACTATTATTGTGTATAAATTTTTTTGATTCCATATCAAATAGTGTCTCATTATCAAAATTGAAAATATTACTATTTTTTTTAAATTTTGCAAGTTTAAAAAGTAATTCTTGAATATTAAAAGGCTTTTTAATATAGTCATCACAGCCTTTTAAATAAGCACCTTTTATTGTATCAATATCAATATTTGCACTCATAATAAATACAATTGAGTTTTTATTAATTTGTTTTATTTTTTCTAAAAGTAAAATACCATTTAAGTTTGGAACAAAAATATCTAGTATAAAGAGTTCATAATCACCATTTATATTATCAAGTGCAACTTTACCATCATAAAAAGAATCAACAATAAAATTTTCACTTTCTAGCATATCTTTTATTGATTCATTTAATGAAAAATCATCTTCAAGCAAAAAGATTTTCATAATAATTCTCCCTAAAATTATTAATCATTTAGAATATATCTAAAAGTATTTATAGAGTTTTGACTTAAAACCTCTATTTCAAAATTATATTTTTTACAAATATCACTAACTATTGCCAAGCCCAAACCATGTCCCCCTGTATTTTTATCTTCTCTTTTATATTTTTTGAATATTCCTTTTGGATTTTCAATTTTAACACCTTTTGAGTGAAATTCAAGGATATTATCTTTTAAAATTATAGATATAGTTGAACCAATATTTGAATATTTTATAGCATTTGAGATATTGTTATCAACCAATCTGTTTAGTTCTATTTTACTCATTTTTGGATAAAAATTATTGTTAGTTATAAGTTCTATTTTTCTATTTTGACAATCTGCAATTGTACTAAAATACTTTACACGATTTTCTAACGCTTTTTGAAGATTTATTTCAACAATTTCGTACTCAATTTTATCTTTTGTATGAAGGAAAGTCATATCTTCATATGAATTTTCTAAAGTTTTCAAAGCTCCATCTATCTTTTTTGTATATTTATCTTCACCATAAAGTTTCTCTCTTAGTTGAATATTTATTGTAATAATTGATAGTGGAGTTTTTATTTCATGAATAGAGTGTGCAATAAATTTATCTTTATAGTTTAAAAGTAGCTCTTTAGTTCTTAGTTTATAAGTAAGATATATAGCAGTTGCTCCAGCAATAAAAACAAAAAATGAAACTAATTTTAAATATAAAATATCTCTAATAAATTTATTCTCATCAAAAACAATACAATATAAAATTTCGGCATCTGTATAAATTGGACTATCTTGAAGTAAGTAAGCTATGTGAAGCTCATCATTATCAATTTTTTTGTGATATGAAATGTAACTATTATTTCCCAATATTCCCAAAAGTTCACTTCCTTTTTTTAATCTACTTTCTAGTTCTTCTATTGTTTTTTTATGAGAAGGTGCAGTTTTAAAAGCAAAATTTCCAACATAATCATCAGAAATAATATATGAGATAGATCTTTTAATAATTGGAGTATTATTTATAAACTCTTGTATTTCTCTTAATTCACTAATAAACTCATCATAAGAGTATGATAGTTGAAAATATTTACCATCTTTTAGACTAGAAGTAGAGTAACTTACAAACTTCAGAAACTCTAAAGAGTATTCAGGAATTGCTACTTCTACTTCTTCACTATTTTCAAATTTATTAAACTGTTTTTTAAGTAAAGAAAAATCTACTCCAATATCTGTAAAAATTGAGCTATCTTCTATTATTAAATCTTTATTTATTATAAAAACTTCAAACTTATTATCTTTTAAATCTTTATTTAAAATTGTTTTTATAGTATCAACATCTAAACCATCTTCGAAAAGATTTAAAGCAATTTTGTGTTTTTCTTTTATAAACTCTTTTTTGTTGTGATACTTTTGTAAAACTTTTGTTAACAGAGCAGAGCTTTTATCTTTAATTTTGAAAAAAAGTATCTCTTGATTTTTTGAGTTATTTAGTTTTATATTTTCTTGTAGTATAAAATATGCAAATAGTGTAATAAATAAAAAAATCAAGATATTTACAAATAACAATGTTGATGATTTTGGTAATTTTATATTCAATTTTACTCCTAAAATGTTAATTCTACTCAAAATTAGTTTAAATTAGTAATTATTTTAAAAATTACTAATTTTGCCACTTGATTGACATTTAGCTAATATATAATTATTTTGCCGAAAAGGTTAATAAAAACGAACAAGGAAAATACTTTGAATAGTTCTATTAGTATAGGAGATTTCTATATGATAGATTTCTCGTCATCAAATGATTTAGGGGCAAAAACTACTTTTTACGACTATATCGAAGAAGAGTTTGAAGAAGATGATGAAAAAGACTGGATAAAGTTAAATAATAATGTTTTTATTGATATAGAAGGCATACCTTATTCTATATTCATCTAATTTTAAAAGAGAGGTTTTGCCTCTCTTTTTTTTATGCTAAATTGACTTTTTTTTCAGTTTTTATTTTTTCTCTATTTTCTTTAAAGTTTAAGTAAAACTCTATTTCACTAGGAGTTAAAATTTTTATAGTATTTGTACTTCCTGGAATTCCAACAGGATAACCAACCGTACATATATATAATCCTAATTTATTTAGAATTTCTCGTTTTTCTAAACTTCTTAACATTCTTTGAATCATCTTTGAAGCTTGAGCCTCTTTTACTGTTGTAATTGGTTCAACTCCCCAAAGAGCAGTTAGACCAGTAAGTGTCTCTTTATCGTGTGCAAAAGTATACAAAGGTGTTATTGGTCTATATCTTGACATTTTTCTAGCAGAATTTCCGCTACTTGTAAGTGATAAAATACCATCTGCATTTAAATCATCAGCAAGTTTTGTAACTGTTGCTTGAATTACATCAAACTCATCAAGATATGTAAATTTGTATCTTTTTTCGTGATCAAATATTTTTTCTGTTTGACTTATAATATTATGCATTGTTTCAACAACATTTACAGGGTTTTCTCCAACTGCACTCTCTTCACTTAGCATTACAATATCAGTTCCATCCAAAACAGCATTTGCAACATCTGAAATCTCAGCTCTTGTTGCTCTTTCATTTTGTGTCATAGATAAAAGCATTTGAGTTGCAGTAATTACAGGAATTCCTTTTGCATTTGATTTTTTTATTAACATTTTTTGAATTGTAGGAACATCATAATATGGAACTTCTATTCCTAAGTCACCCCTTGCAACCATTATTCCATCACTTGCTTCTATAATTTCATCAATATTTGAAACAGCATCAAATTTTTCTATTTTAGCTATTAGTTTACCTTTGTAATCTCCTAAAAGTTCTCTTGCTCTTCTCATATCTTTTGCATTTTGAACAAATGATATTGCAAAATAGTCAACTCTATTTTTTACTCCCCAAGCAATATCAATTTCATCTTTTTTTGTAATAACTTCAATATTTATAACTGTATTTGGAAAATTAACCCCTTTTCTTGAGCTTAAAGTTCCACTGTTCTCAATTTGTGCTTTTACATTTGGTGTTATTTCTATTACTTTTGCTCTAATAATTCCATCATATAAATAGATATATTCATCAATTTTGATTTTTTCTAAAATATCTGGATAATTTATAGATACTACATACTCTTTAGGTCCTTTTTTATATCCAACAATCTCTTCTTTTTCAAAAGTTACAGTGTCACCAGCTTCTAATAAAAAGGGTTCTTTTAGCTCTCCAACTCTTATTTTTGGTCCAGATATATCTTGAAGTATTCCTACAATCTTCTTTTTATTTTCCATGGCCTGTCTTATATTGTTTAAAGTTTCTTGATGATACTCGTGACTCCCATGTGAAAAATTAAGTCTAAACATATTTGCACCAGCATCAATTAATTTTTCAATCATCTCTAAACTATTACTTGCAGGTCCTAGTGTTGCTAAAATTTTTGTTTTTTTATCCATAAAATATCTCCTATTTTGTTTTGTTATTATATTAAATTATTGATTACTTTTTAATTACAAATTACTATAAAATAGATATAAGATGAATATTAGTATAATTTCGGATAATATTAATAGGAAGAAGATGAAAGTTATTATAAATGGGCAAAATAAAATTTTAGAAGATAATTTAAGCCTACAAGAAATTATACAAAATTTGAATATTGAAGATAAAGTTATGGCTTGTGCTGTAAATATGGATATTGTAAAAAAAGAGAGCTGGAGTAGTTATATACCAAAAGATAATGACACAATAGAGCTTTTAAACTTTGTTGGTGGTGGATAATTTATGAGTCGAGAAAAAGGAGACTTTGCTGAAAAAAGAGCAATCTCTTTTTTAACTGACTTAGATTTTATTATTGTTGAGACAAATTTTTATGCTAAAAAACTAGGAGAGATTGATATTATTGCAACAAAGGATAATGTCTATCATTTTTGTGAAGTAAAATCTGCACAGAACTTTGAGTTAGCTATTCAAAATTTAACAAAATCTAAGTTATCAAAGATAAAAAGAAGTGTAGATTATTATTTACAAATAAAAAAATTAGATGTAGCATTTTGTATTGATGCGATTATTGTAAATGATGATTCAATTGAGATTTTAGAAAATATTACAATGTAAAAAGACCAAAGGTGAAGGTCGCAGAAACACCTTTGGTTTTATTGTATATACTTTTGTAGTACAGAAGAATTATAATTTATTTTAATAGCAGTAAACTAGCATTTTGTAAAAATATTTTAAAATTTACTTTTATACTATTTTTATACATGTAATATTACTTATGGAGAGTTTTTTGTACGAAAAAGAGTTAGGGATTATAAAAAAATCAAATAGATTTAGAAAAAGAGTTGTTTTTGAAAAAGATTTATTTGATCTTGCTTCAAATGATTATCTTGGACTTGCACAAAATAGAAAGCTTTTTAAAAAAGCATTTAAAAGAGTTTCTAAATATCATTATTTTTCTCCAAAAGCATCTATGCTTGTAAATGGTTATTCTAAAATTCATAAAAAATTTGAAAATTTACTTTGTAAAGCAAATGGTTTTGAAAAAGGAGTTATTGTTGGAAGTGGATTTTTAGCAAATATCTCTATGATAGAAAGTTTAGTTAGAAAAGGTGATACTCTTTTTATAGATGAAGATTATCATGCAAGTGGGATTTTAGCTTCTAAACTTCTTCCTCAAAATCAAGTTGTAACTTTTTTTCATAATGATGAAAAAGATTTAGAAGAAAAATTAAGAAATTGCACATCAAAAGGACGAAAAATTGTAGCTATTGAGGGTGTTTACTCAATGAGTGGAAATATTGCAAAAAAAGAGATTTTTGATTTATCAAAAAAATATAATACTTTATTAATTGTTGATGAAGCTCATAGTTCAGGTGTTATTGGTGAAAATCTTTTGGGAATTTTTGATTATTATAATATAAAAATAGAAAAAAACCATATAAAAATGGGTACTTTAGGAAAAGCTTATGGTTCGTATGGAGCATATATTTTATCTTCAAAAAGTATAATAGAATTTTTACAAAATAGGGCAAAACCAATTATTTATTCGACAGCTCCATCTCTTTTTGATACAGCTTTAGGATACGAAAGTTTAAAATATATTTTAAAGAATAATAAAAAACTAAAGCAAAAAATTAATGAGAACTTAAGTATAATCCAAAGCTATTTAGGAATAAGTTCAAAATCGCTTATAATCCCAATACTAGTAAACGACAATAAAAAAGTTTTAAAGATACAAAAAATCTTAAAAGAAAATGGCTTTTTGGTTGGTGCTATAAGGCAACCAACAGTTAAAAAGGCGATTGTTCGGCTTATCGCAAAGATTGATATAAATTCTGATGAGTTGATAAAAGCTTGTAATTTAATAAAGGATTTAAATGCAAATAAATGATTTAATCAAAGGTAATAAAAAATTTAGAGAAGTTAGATTTTCAAAATATGAGACAGATTTAAAACAATTATCAAAAGAGGGTCAAAATCCAGATATTTTGTTTATTGGTTGTAGTGATAGCAGAGTTACACCTGAGTTGGTTTTGGATACAAGACCAGGTGATATGTTTACACTTAGAAATGTTGGAAATTTTGTTCCACCATATAATCCTGATGAAGATTTTCATGGAACAAGTGCGGTTATTGAATATGCTGTAAATATTTTGGAAGTTAAACATATCATTGTTTGTGGGCACTCTCATTGTGGAGCTTGTAAGAGTTTATATCAAGATTTAGGAGATAGTCCTGATTTGGTAAATGTTAAAAAATGGCTAGAATTAGGTAAAAAAGCAAAAGAGTACACACTTTTGGCAACACTTGATAAAAATGATAAAGAACAATTATATAGAACAACTGAAAAAGTATCTATTGTTTATCAAATGGAAAACCTTCTTTCTTTTCCATATATTGTGAGAAGAATAAAAGAGGGAACACTTCAAATTCATGGTTGGTACTATAAAATTGAAAATGGAAGTATTGAATTTTATGATGGAACTGATTGCACATTCAAACCACTAGAAGAGTTTAAAAATGAGTTATGAAACAAGAAAATTACCTAAAAAAACTATTGTTATAATATCGATTCTTATTGTTTTAGGAATTTTTGTATTTGTTTGGTTGGAAACATTAAAAAGTGAAAAGTTTAATGAAGTTTTGATTGACTTAGGACATAAAGATATTAAGGATTTAAAAGTAGTAAATAGAATGAATGTTGAAGATACTATAACTAAAGAAAAAAGTTATGTTTATAAATTAACATTTTTCGATAATACTTTAAATAAAACTTGTATAGGTTTTGTATCTAAGCAAAGAGACAGAACTTATACAAAAGATTTTGATTGTAAATAAGAGGAAATTATGACTTTGATTGAGAAATTGGAAAATGGTACTAGGTTAAACTATGAAGATGGAGTTAAACTTTTTGACTTAGATGTTATTACTTTAGGACATTATGCAAATAAAATAAGAGAGCAAAAACATCAAAAAAAGACATATTTTAATATAAATAGACATATAAATCCAACAAATATTTGTAAAGATGTATGCCAATTTTGTGCATATAGTGCAAGTAGAAAAAATCCAGACCAATATACTTTAAGTCATGAAGATATTTTAGAAACTGTAAAAAACTCATCTAAAAATGGCATAAAAGAGGTTCATATAGTTTCTGCTCACAATCCACACACTGGTTTAGAGTGGTATATGGATATATTTAAAAAAATAAAAAAAGATTTCCCAAATATACATATAAAAGCTCTTACAGCTGCTGAAATTCATTTTTTAAGTACACAGTATAATTTAAGTTATGAAGAACTTATTGATACTATGATTAAAAGTGGAGTTGATTCAATGCCAGGTGGTGGAGCTGAAATTTTCGATGAAAAGATTAGAAAAAGAATTTGTGGAGGAAAAGTAAGCTCAGAACAATGGTTAGAAATTCATAAACTTTGGCACAATAAAGGTAAAAAAAGTAACGCTACAATGCTTTTTGGACATATAGAATCAAGAGAACATAGAGTTGACCATATTTTAAGATTAAGAGAACTGCAAGATATTACAGGCGGATTTAATGCTTTTATTCCTTTAGTTTTTCAAACAGAAAATAACTATTTAAAAGTAAAAGAGCCAGTAACTGCAAATGAAATTTTAAAAACTTACGCAGTTTCAAGAATTTTACTTGATAATATTCCAAATATTAAAGCATATTGGGCTACTTCAACTGTAAAATTAGCTCTTATAGCTCAAGAGTTTGGTGCAAATGATGTTGATGGAACTATTGAAAAAGAGTCAATTCAAAGCGCAGCTGGGGCAAAAAGTAAAAATGGTGTTGCTCAAAATGAGTTTGTTGATTTAATAAAAAACTCTGGATTTATTCCAGTTGAGAGAGATAGCGTTTATAATGAACTAAAAATTTATTAAAATTTATTTAATAAATTTTAGTTCCCAAAATATTACATACAACAACCATTTCCACAGCAAGAGCTAATAGGTTCATCTTTATAAAACTTTATTACCAAATTATTAAACATCTCTTGTATTTGAAAATTATGTTTTTTACAAAAAGTTTTATTCATAATGTTTTTTATCTCAATTGCTTTAAAAAGAGCATCATCTTTTGAGGAAAACTCAAAGCTACCATTTAAATTACTATTTAAAAAACATTTACATTTATCTTGAATTAATATTTTATACATTTTTTTACCTTTAATTTTTAAACTCGAAAGCTTATCAAAAAATTTATTAAAGCAATAAAATAGTAAAAAAAAGTTAGAATAAAGGATTAATAACTACGGGGGAATATATGCATATTACAAATCTTCTATCACAATACTTTGGTAAATTTGCGAAAAAAGAGTTTCCAAAACCAATCCAAGAACTTATAAATGGTGCTTACACAAAATTTATGAAACTAGACTTGAAAGAGTTTAAAAATTCAAAACATTACAAATCTTTAAATGAACTTTTTACAAGAGATTTGATAATAAAAAGAGATATAGATATTTCAAAAGATATTTTTATTTCTCCAACTGATAGTTTAATTACTGAGTGTGGTAAGCTAAAAAATGATACAGCTTTACAAATAAAAGGTATGGAATATAGCGTTGAAGAGCTTCTTACTTATTATTGTAGAGATAATTTTTCAAAAGTAGAAAATGGTGAATTTATGAATTTTTATTTATCGCCAAAAGATTACCATAGATATCATTCACCAGTTGATTTTAAGCTAAAAAAACTAATACATGTACCTGGAAAACTATATCCTGTAAACTTAAAATATCTGAACAAAGAGATTGAGCTTTTTGTTCAAAATGAAAGAGTTGTTTTAGAGTGTGAAAAAGATGGAAAAATCTTTTATATGATTTTTGTCGGAGCTTTAAATGTTGGGCAAATGGTGTTTGAATTTGAGCCAAGAGTCGAAACAAATAAAGATGCAAAAGAGATAAAAGTTTATACATATGAGAATATTGAAATTTCAAAAGCTGACTGCTTGGGTTATTTTAAAATGGGATCTACAGTTGTAATGATTTGGGAAAAAGATTTTGTAATTTTAGAGGATTTATTAAACCAAAATGTAAAATTTGGTCAAAAAATTGCAAAATATTGATTTGTTAAATACTCTTTTAATAGCAACTACATTTTTAGCAATTGTCTTTATAATTTTATATATAAGACAATTAAAAAATGAAAAAAATATTTGTAAACAAGTTATTCATACTGCAAAAAAAGAGGTAGAAGAGAGACTTTACAAAGATGAACTTACAGGTCTTAAAAATAGAAAATCTATTGAAGATAGTATAAAAGGTAAAGATTCAGTTGTTGCTATTTTGCTTGATGTAGATTCTTTTGAAGATTTAAATGAACTTTATGGATTTATAAATGCTGAAGAAGTTTTAAAAGAGTTATCAAATATTTTAAAAGGCTTTGAAAAAACTCACAATATGGTTGCATATAGATTAAGTGGTGATATTTTTGCTCTTACAAATATAAACAATATACCATTTGAAGAAATTTTTATCTTAATTGAAGAGTTAAACAAAGCATTTTTGAATCGAAAAATTTTTGTTGATAAACTGAAAGTTGATATTGTTGTGTCTATGACAATTGGAGTTTCAATTTTTCAAGAAGAGCCTATATTAACTGCAGCAATGGCTTTAAAAAAAGCAAAATCATTAAATCAAACTTGCTTTGTTTATAATAATGAACTTGATTCCAAAGAGCTTATTATACAATCTCTTTACTGGAGAGAAAAGATAAAAAAAGCAGTTGAGGAAGATAAAATAACACCTTTTTATCAGCCAATAGTAAATAGAAACCAAGAGATAATAAAATATGAATCTTTGATGAGAATAAAAGATTTTGATTGTAATAATGAACTTGTTATTGTTACTCCCGATAAGTTTTTAGGAATTTCATTTAAGACAAAACAGTATTTAGAACTGTCAAGAATTATTATCTCAAAAAGTTTAGATAATCTTTTGAAAACTAAAAAAAATATAACTATAAATTTGAGTTTTAGAGATATTTTGAATTATGAATTTATAGATTATTTAGATAATGTTTTGGAAAAATTAAAGTTTGAAGATAGAAATAGGCTCGTATTTGAAATCTTAGAGAGTGAAAATTTGAGTGATTATGATTTTTTAGAAGAGTTTGTTTTGAAATATAAAAAACTAGGTTGTAAAATAGCAATAGATGATTTTGGAAGTGGATATTCAAATTTTATTAGAATAATAAGACTTAAGCCTGATTATTTAAAAATCGATGGAAGCCTAATAAAAAATATAGATAAAGATAATAACTCTTATGAGATTGTAAAATCAATAATTGCTTTTAGTAAAACTTTAAAAATTAAAACTATTGCTGAATATGTACATAGTGAAGAAATATTTAATCTTTTACTTGAACTTGATGTAGATGAATTTCAAGGTTACTATTTTGGAAAACCAGATGAGGAATTTTTATAAATTAATCTTCCAAAAAGTATTTTTTGGATAAATTTTATCAAAATATAAAAGGAGAAAAAATGAGTATTATTACAAAAATAGAAGAGCTTGATTTATCAGGTACAAAAAAAGGAAAAATTGTTATTTCAAATGTAACTGAGCCTTATGGTGCAAATACAGCTGATATTGTAAGTATCGCAATTGCACTAAACGGAGAAGATGTTCAATGGAAAGCACATATTCCTTATGAAAATATTGATGGATTAATAGAAGCTTTAAATAAAGCAAAAAATCTTAAAAAATAGAGCTAAAAAAATATATTGTGATATAATTCCTTCTATATTTAGGGGGATTTATGTTACAACTAAAAATTATTGGAAGAGTAGAAACTATATCGATTTTGGATTTAGAACTTTTTGATTTAGACGCAAAAATTGATACGGGAGCTTACTCAAATTCTCTTCATTGTGATGATATATTTGTAGACGAAGATAACTTTGTACATTTTAAATTGTTAGATAAAATTCATCCTTCATACCACGGAAAAAAATTAAAAATACCACTTTATAAAACAAAGAGTGTAAAAAGCTCAAATGGTCTTGTTCAATTACGAGCTTCTATAAAAGTTCAAGTAAAATTTGCAGGAAAAGTTTATCAAACTGTAGTTTCATTGACAAATCGTGCTGATATGAAATACCCTATGTTAATAGGAAGAAAGTTTTTAAAAGATAGATTTTTGGTTGATGTTTCAAAAAAGAATTTAATAAAGTAGGAAATAAAATGTTAGTTTATATATTATCAAGAAATAAAAATTTATATTCAACGCAAAGATTGTTTGAAGAGGCTTCAAATAAAGGCTGGGAAGTAAGAGTTATTGATTATTTAAAATGTACAATAGAGATTATGAAAAATGAGCTTGTTGTAAATTATGAGGGTGAAGTATTAAAAGTTCCTGATGCAATAATTCCAAGAATTGGTGCAAGTAGAACATTTTTTGGTGCAGCAATAGTAAGACACTTTGAGATGCAAGATGTATTTTCGACAACTGGGAATTTAGCACTTACAAGAAGTAGAGATAAGCTAAGAAGTCTTCAAGTTTTGTCAAAACATGGTGTAGATTTACCAAGAACTGTTTTTGCTTCAAATAAATCAAATGCAAAAGATGTAATAGCACTAAGTGGTGGAACACCTTTGGTTTTAAAAATTTTAGAAGGAACTCAAGGTGTTGGAGTTGTTTTGGTTGATAGTAAAAAAGCCGCAAAATCGGTTTTAGATGCCTTTTATGGGATGGATGTAAATTTACTTGTTCAAGAGTATATTGAAGAAGCTAGCGGAAGCGATATAAGAGTTTTTGTTGTAAATGGCGAAGTAGTTGCTGCTATGAAGCGACAAGGAGCAGAAGGAGATTTTAGGTCAAACCTTCATCAAGGTGGAAGCTCTAGCGTTTATAAATTAAATAGAAAAGAGAAAAGTATAGCTCTAGCAGCTGCTAAATCTATGGGGCTTGGAGTTTGCGGAGTTGATATGATAACTTCAAAAAGAGGACCTTTGGTTATGGAAGTAAACTCAAGTCCAGGATTAGAAGGAATTGAAAAATCAACTGGAATAAATGTTGCACTAAAAATAATGGATTATATAGAGAAAAATATAAAACCAGATTGTCCAACAAATCCAACAAAAAGAAAGATTAAAAAAGATAGCATAGGTGCATAATAAATAAAATATTATAAGTAAATATAATATTTTATTTTAAACTATTCATTTACTAATGTAATATATAATTTAATTTTTTAAAGGATAGATATGCGAAAAGTTATAGTTTTTTTAATATTTACTAATTTCTTATTTTCTTATGAAGAGTTAAATATTGATAATTTTGATGAAAAAATAAAAGGTAAAAATGCAATTATTGATTTTTATGCTTCTTGGTGTCCACCTTGTAAGATTTTGGCAAATAATTTAGAGGATTTTGAGATTATAAAACCTGATAATGTTGAAGTTTTTAAGGTAAATATTGAAGATGAATTAGTTTTGGCAAAAAAATATGGTGTAAAAAGATTACCAACTCTAATCTATTTTAAAGATGGGAAACCAATAAAAGAGTATGTGGGAATAAAAACATCTCAAGAGCTTTTAGATAGTTCAAAAATAGATTTTAAATAGGAGAGAGAAATGAAAAAATTATTACTATTTTTAATGCTATTTACTTATAGTTTTTCAGTAGAATTTGGCAATAAAGTATTGGAACCTGAAGAGGCATTTAAAGTAGTTTTTATAAAAAATGAAAATAGTTTAAATATAAAAGTAGAGCTAGGTAAAGATATCTATTTATATGATGATAAACTTCAAGTAAATATTACAAAACCTAAAAAAGTCGAACTTTTAAAAGAGTTAGAACTAGCAAAACCAGTTGCTTATGATGGTTTTATTGTTCATTTTGATGATTTAAATATTGAAATTCCATATAACTTATTAAAATCAAAACTAGATTCAAATAAGTATGAAATTGAGTTTAAGTTTCAAGGTTGTTCAAAAGCAGGGCTTTGTTATGCTCCAATGAGTGAAAAACAAGTTGTATTTTTTGAAGCAGATGTAAACGAAGAAGTTATCACTCAAGTTACAGAAGATATAAAACAAAAAGATGAATTAACATCTTCTTTAACACAAGACACAGAAGCTTTAAGTGAAACAGATAATATAGCAGCATCTTTAAAAGATTCTAGCACTTTAATTGTTCTTGCAACATTTTTTGGATTTGGTCTTTTATTGGCATTTACACCTTGCGTTTTTCCTATGATTCCAATTTTATCTTCTATTATTGTAAAAGCTTCACAAAATGAGAGTATGAGTGCTAAAAAAGGCTTCTTTTTATCTCTTGTTTATGTACTTGCTATGAGTTTTGCATATACAATAGCAGGAGTTATTGCTGGAATTTTTGGAGCAAACTTACAAGCATCTTTACAAAATCCTTATGTTTTAATCTCTTTTGCTTTTATTTTTATAGCTCTTGCTTTTTCTATGTTTGGATATTTTGAAATAAGACTTCCAAGCTCAATTCAAACAAGAATAAGTAAAACAACTGAGGGTAAAGAGAGACAAGGAGTTTTAGGAGTTGCAATTATGGGGTTTTTGTCTGCATTAATTGTTGGTCCTTGTGTTGCTCCTCCACTTGCTGGTGCTTTAGTTTATATAGGTCAAACTGGAGATGCAGTTTTAGGAGGAATGGCACTTTTTGTAATGAGTTTGGGAATGGGAGTTCCACTACTTTTAATTGGAGCTGGAGCTGGTAAGTTTATGCCAAAACCAGGTGGCTGGATGCAAAGTGTTACAAAAATCTTTGGATTAGTTATGCTAGGTGTTGCTATTTGGTTACTTGATAGAGTTATAAATCCAACAATATCTATGTATTTATGGTCATTTCTACTTTTAGGAAGTGCTATTTATTTAAGAGTTTATACACATATTATTTCACAACTTATATCAACAATAATATTTATTTTTGGTGTTATTATGATTGTTGGTGCTGTAAGTGGAGCAACAAATCCACTAAAACCACTTGATAAATTTACAAGTAAAGTTTCACTTGCACAACAAGATGAATTAAAATTTATAAAAATTCAAAATATTGCACAACTTGAAGATGCTATTTTAAAATCTTCAAAACCTGTAATACTTGATTTTTGGGCAACTTGGTGTGTCTCATGTAAAGAGTTAGATGAGATTACTTTTAAAAATGATGAGGTTATCAAAAGACTTCAAAATTTTACACTTTTAAAAGTAGATGTTACTCAAAATAGTGAAGATGATAAAGCAATTCAAAAAAAATTTGGAATTGTAGGTCCTCCTGCATTAATTTTTTGGGATGAAAATAAACAAGAGGTAAAAAGTGCAAAAATAGTTGGTTATAAAAATCCAAAAGAGTTTTTAGAAATCTTAGATAAAAACTTTAAGAATTAAATATCTTTAATATATAATAAATCCTTTTTTTAGGATTTATTATGGAATTTACTACAGAATTTTTAATTTTTGCTTCTATTGTTATTTTTTTATCGGCATTAGTTCAATCTACTATTGGTTTTGGCTTTCCTATGATAGCAACTCCTCTTCTTGCAATGGTTACAGATATGAAAACAGCTGTTATATATGTTGCTATTCCTACTTTAGTATTAAATTTAAGTGTATTAATTATTGAAGGAAATTTTTTAAAAACCATAAAGAGATTTTATCCTTTAGCGATTATGGCGATGATTGGAAGTGCAGTAGGAACACAAATTTTGATTTATAGTAATTCTGAAATATTTAAATTACTTTTATCAATTTCGATTCTTTTTTATCTTTTTAGCCAAAAAATATCTTTTGAAATGCCTTGGGTAAGAAGTAAACCAAATTTAGCAACTTTTGTTTTTGGTTTAAGTGCTGGTGTTATTGGTGGATTAACAAATGTTATGGCATTGGTTTTAATTATCTATTCTTTAGAGGCAAGACATAGTAAAAAAGAGATAATCCAATCTACCAATCTCTGTTTTATGTTTGGAAAAATTATTCAAATAGCCATTTTTATCTACCATGGTTCATTTACTCAAGAGATATTACAAACATCTTTATATAATCTTTTAATTGTTGGAATCTGTTTGATGATAGGTTTTAATTTAAGAAAAAAGATAGCTTCAGATAGTTACTTTAAATTTATAAAAGCTTTTTTATTTTTAATGGCAATAGCTTTGATTTTACAAACTTTTTTAAATTGAAGATGGGATATTAGCCCATCCTCATAATATATTATATAAATATAAATACACCAATAATAATTGGAATTAAATATATAAATCCGAATAAAGCTCCTAAAGACCACCATTTTGCTTGTGAAATATATCCAGCTCCATACCAAATAGGAGAAGGACCACAACCGTAAGGAGTAATAATTCCCATAACACCTAAACTTCCTAAAAGAAGAATAGTAAATGGAAGAATTTGTTCTGCTGGTAAAATAGATACAGCAATAGTAATAAATACTGGAAGTAAAGCACTTACATGTGCTGTTGTACTAGCAAAGAAGTAATGAGCAATATAAAATACTACAATCAAAGAGATTATTGCTACAGTTAAATTAATATCTCCAAATACACTTGATATATTTGTTTCAAGATATTTGATTAAACCAATTTTTCTTAAACCATCTGCTAAAGCAACTAAAGTAGCAAACCATATAAATACATTAAAAGCAGCTTTATCTGAAAGTAAATCATCCCATGTCAAAATACCTGATAAAATAATTACAGAAACAATACAAATAGCAGTTGTTGTAGCATTTATTCCTATCTCTTTTCCAAAAATCCAAAGTACAAGTGCAAGAATTGCAAGTCCCAACATTAAATACTCTTTGAAAGTCACACCACCTAATTTTTTTAATTCCTCTGCAGCCCAAACTGGTGCTTCAGGAGATTTTTTTTGTGTAGGTGGATATATTACATAAGTAAGCCATGGAGTTAAAATAAATAGAGGAATCATAAGAGGAAGCATAATTTTCGCCCACTCTATCCAAGGAACAATAATATGAGCATCATGTTGAGCAACCATTCCAACTGCTAAAACATTTGGAGCAAGAGCAGTTAAAAACATAGAACTTGTTACGCATGTTGATGCTATTGCAACCCAAGAGATATATGCACCAATTTTACGTGGCTCATGATCTGGTAAAGAGTTGAAAATTTGTGGAATATTAATAGCAACAGGGTAAATTGTCCCACCGCTTCTTGCTGTATTTGATGGCATAAATGGAGCTAAAACTAAATCAGAAAATGCAACCGCATAACCTAAGCCTAATGTGCTTTTCCCCATATATTTAACCATTAACAAAGATATTCTTTTTCCTAGACCAGTTTTTTTATAACCAGCTGCAAACATAAATGCTGCAAATATTAGCCATATTGTAGTGTTTGAAAAACCAGATAGAGCCCATTTAATACTCTCGCCTGAATTTCCCATTAAACCTAAAACAGCAATAAGAGAGATACCAGCAAAACCTATAAGAGCTGCTGGAATTGGCTCTAAAATTAAACCAATAATTACAGCTAAGAATATACCAAAAAATCTCCAAGCTTCAGTGCTTAAGCCTTCAGGTGCAGGAATAAAGTAAATAATTAGCCCCAATAATACAGGTACAAGTAATTTTATATTTTTACTTGACATAAAACCTCCTAATAAAAAATTAAGGAATTATAATATAAATTTATTACATTTAGATTATAAGAATATATTAAAGAATATTTTATAATCGAATCTTTGCTATACTTTATAAAAATTTAGGAGATATATTGAAAATTAAATTATTAATTACATTATTTATAGGGATGTTTTTTGTTGCATGTAGTGCAAAAAATGAAGTAGGAAAAAATGAAGAGTGGAAAATTCAAAATGATCCTTATTATAAACATAAAGTTAGTCAGTTTGAGATGTTAAAAGATAGAAACAATATTGAAATTATGATGTTGGGTGATTCTATTACTGATGAGGGTGAATGGAGTGAACTTTGGGGAAAAGTAGTTCAAAATAGAGGTATTAGTGGAGATACAACAAGTGGAATCTTAGATAGACTTTATACAGTAAATCCAAACATAAAAAGAGTTTTTATAATGATTGGCGTAAATGATATTATGAGAGGCACTAGTGAAGATATAGTTTTTGAAAACTATAAGAAAATTATAAAATTCTTTAAAGATAAAAATATAGATGTTGTTATTCAATCTACATTATATATAGGAGAGAGTAGAAAACAAAATTTTAATCCAAAAATTGAAAAACTAAATCAAAATTTAGAAGAGTTTGCAAAAAGCAATAAAATTGTTTTTATAAATCTAAATCCAATTTTTGCACCGCAAAAAACTCTTTTAAAGAATTTTACAAAAGATGATTTACATTTAAATGCAGATGCATACAAATTATGGATAGAAACTTTAAAAAAGCTTAAATATTAAAAAAATAAGAGATAATGCTTGACAACTGGATTTGTTTTTTTGTACAATGAAAAACATTTTATTTTGACAAAAAGGGAAAAGTATGAGAATAAGGACTAGTTTACTTACAATTGTTTTATTTAGTTTCATTTTCTCTGGTTGTGCAACAACCTCTACAAGTCAAAATAACCTCTCTACTCCAGATAATAAATATTCATACGATGCTAAGTCAAATCAAGAACAAAAACACTTAAAAAATCATAATTTTATAGATGATATTACATATTCAAAATATATGTCAAAAAGAGATATGACTATAAATAAAGAGTTATTTAGTTTTTATAATGAGTGGAAAGGGACAAAATATAGAATGGGTGGATACACAAAAAAAGGGATAGATTGCTCTGGATTTGTGCAAAAAGCTATTTTAGAAAAGTTTGATTTAAAACTTCCTAGAGATAGTAGATCTCAATCACTTGTTGGAACAACTATTAAAAAAAGTGAATTACAAATGGGTGATTTAGTATTTTTTCATACAGGAAAAACAAAGCATGTAGGTATTTATATTGACAATGGTCAGTTTATGCATGCTTCTACAAAAATTGGAGTTACAATCTCTAAAATTGATGATGACTATTTTAGAAATAGATATTGGAAAGCTACAAGAGTTTTAAAATAATTTTATAGATTTTAAATCTCTAAAATTTTAGACATACAAAAAAGTAAAATCACACAAACAACATACATTTTTAAGGCATAAAAGATATTTAACTTGAATATCTCCTTTGGATTACAGTTATATCTAGCACTCATTGTAAGATTTAATCCAGATATTGGAGAAGTTGATACTGTTGTTGCCCAAGCCATTAAAAATGTCATAGCAAGTAGTGTATGATTTGCACTGACAAAAAAATCTCCTAAAATTGATATAGAAATAATTGGATGAATTCCAACAAAAGCTAAGAAAATGAATATTAAAAGAGTAACTGCTGCAATTTTATAATCAAAAACTTCAAATGGCAGAGTGAAATTAAGTCCTAAAAGTACACTACTTGCCATTATTCCAAATAATCCTGCAACTAAAAAAAGAGATATTTCACTCTTCATTTTTGGTAATTCATCTATAATATGAAATTTTAGAATCTTAAGACTATTTATTAAACCTTTTTTTATAGGTAAAATAAATATTGTAAGTAAAAAAGCAAAAGAAGATATTAAAAGGATTATTTTAAAATCTTCATACAAATAGTGAGTAATTAGAACAAAAAAAGCTAATACAAGAGGTAAATATAATGTTTGTAAAGATAAAGGATAACCATAAAAACTATCTAAATCAAATTTACTTTTTATTACTTCAAGATATGTAATAAAAAATGCTATAAAAGCTATAACTGTTCCAAAAGATATTATTGAAAAGGCATTTAGATTTGGAGCATAGGTTAAAGCTGCTGCAAAAGCCACAAAAAAAGGTGACCAGTAAGCATCACTTGCAAAAGATCTAGTTAAAACAATAATTTGTAAAGGTGAGAGTTTTGCTTTTTTATACATTTTATCAGCTACTAAAAGTAATGCAGATAGATTTATAATTGAACCAAATAGATGAACTCCCAAATAAGTCTTAATAAAAGATATTTTTCCTCTAGGTAACTCCTCTTTATCTTTTTTAGGAGCTGTTATTAGTTTTAAAAATCCAACACTGATTAAAAGAGTTAATAGATATAAGTTTACACTAAATGCTTTTTTTATATCTATATAAAAATTATTAAAATAGCTATATAAAAATGAGATAAGTGTAAAAAATAGTAGAGTTAATATAAGTTTTTTTGATTTTATTGTAAAAAATAGTATAAAAAAAGCAATCCAAATAAGAATAACTGAAATCATTTTTAACTTATTGTCAAAAAAATATGAGTAAATTGAGAATACAAAACTCAAAAATATAAAAACTCCACCAAGTCTTGACAAATAAAGCATTTAAAACCTTTTTATTAAAATCGTATTATATAAAAACTTAGTATAATCCAAATAAAAAAGGACTTTCTTTGATACGATTAGGTTCAAACTCTCCTACAAGAGCTAAAATTTTAGAAGCTTTTAATATAGAATTTATACAAAATGGTGGGAATTTTGATGAAGATAGCATACTTACTACAAACCCAAAAGAGTTTTGTTTTTTGGCTACAAAAGGTAAATTTGATGAGCTTTATTCGAAATTTGGAGTAGAAGATATGCCTTTACTTGTTGCTGATAGTGTTGTAACATCTCAAGAAAAACTTCTTAGAAAACCAAAAGATTATGATGATGCAAAATCTATGCTAGAGCTTCAAAGTGGGAGTAAAACAAGTGTAATTTCTTGCTTTATTTTTAAAAGTAAAAATGTAGAGTTAATAGATATATCTATTACAACTTATGATTTTATGGAATTTAATAAAAAAGATATGGAAGATTATCTAAATAGCAAAGAGTGTTTTGGAAAAGCAGGTGCAATTATGGTTGAAGGTTTTTGTAAACCATATATAAAAAGTGTAAAAGGTTTCGAAAGTACAGCTATGGGGCTTAGTATAGAAAAATTAATTCCATTTTTGAATTCAAATAGTTTTAAATAATTTTCTATTAAAAAAAACAACTAAAGCTACAATAATAATTAAAAATACAAAAAAAGTTAGCATAATATTCCATCCAAATGCTTTGTAAATATATGAAGGAATAATAGAACCACTTGCTCCTCCCAAATAGTAAAAAGTAAGATACATTCCAGAAGTTAGTGATTTTTGTGAATTTTTCATTGAATTTGCAAGTTGAGTACTAACAGTATGAGTTGTAAACATTCCTATACAAACTAAAAATAAAAATAAAAACAGATATAAAATATCCTCATTTAGTAAAAAAATAATTGAAAAAATATAAAAAATAATAGCAATAAATATTGTATTTATTTCACCTTTAAAAAATGATACAATCTTTTTTGATGTAAGAGATACTAAAATTCCCATACCATATCCCAAATACAAAAGAGCAATTTGAAATTCTGAAACATTGTTTGATAGCTCTTTTGCACGAAATGGTAAAACATTTAAAACTCCAGAAAATACAAAAAATACAAAAAACATTACAAAATAGATTACTAAAAATCTTTTATCTTTTAAAATATTTATAAGATCTGAAATTTTAGGTTTTATAATATTTGCATCTCCATTAAAATCCAATCTTCTTATTAGTAAAATAGATATAAATATTGCAACAGATAGAGAATAAAATACATATTCATATGAAAATGTTGTAGCTATAAACCCTGAAAAAACTCTTCCAATAAGCCCACCAAAAACAGTTCCTGCAACATAAATAGACATATTAAATTTTATATTTTCATTATCTATGTTTGCCAAAATACTCATCAAAGATGTCAAAATAGCTGGAATTACTAAGGCTTCACAAACTCTAAAAAATAAAAATAGTTCATAATTTTGAGATAATCCTAATAAAATATTTGTAATAAGTAAAACTATTGAAGCATTTATTAGCATTTTCTTTGCATTTACTTTTTCTAAAATATATCCATAAATTATTGGAGCGATTGCTAGGAAAAATAGAATAACCGCTGTAAATTGTGAAGCTTCTATAATAGAGATATTAAATTTTGATGCAAGAAGTGGTTGAAGTGGTTGTGTTGCATACATAACAGACATTGTAACAATAAGACCATAAATAATAATTAGCAAATTACTTTTCAAATAGCATCCTTTTAAAAGTTGAATTTTACTCTTAAAGGTATTTGTTTATAGTTAAGCAAAAGATTAAAATTAGGGCTTAAGCCCTAATTTTATTAATCAAATGAAGGTTTTGGTGTAGAATCTGTTGATTCTGGAAGTTGTGGATAAGTAATAGCTGGTTTAGTACCTTTTAGGGCTTTTAAAAATGTTACAATTTTAGCTGCATCATTATCTGATATATCAATTCCCAACTGTACAGAACCCATCTCTTTTACTGCATCTGCTAGTGACCAAATTTGTCCATTGTGGAAATATGGAGCAGTTTCAGTAATATTTCTAAGAGTTGGAGTTTTAACCATACCATTTTCATCACCTTTAAAATCACCAACAGTTATAAATTTATATTTGTTAGCAACTTGAAATGGTTGCATTGTTCCACCAAGAGCAATTCCTGTATGACAAGCTGTACAACCTTTGTTTAAAAATGTAGTTAAACCTTCTTGCTCATCTTTTGTTAAAGCTTTTGTATCACCATTTAAGAATTTATCAAATCTTGATGGAGTAACTAAAGTTCTTTCGAATGTAGCAATTGCGCCTGTGATTTTATCAAAATCAACTTTTACATCTTTACCATATGCTTTTTTAAACTCTTCAACATAAGCTGGAATTGAGTTGATTCTTTCAACAACAAGTGCTGGAGGTGCAGCCATTTCTGGACCTGCTTGAATAGGACCAGCAGCTTGATCAGCTAAATGAGGACTTCTTCCATCCCAAAATTGTGCTTTAAAAAACACTGAGTTATAAACTGTTGGAGAGTTTAAATGGTGCGGATTTGCCGTCCAACCGTGACCAATAGCTGCTGGAACTGCATCTGCTCCACCAAGAGCTAAGTTGTGACATGTGTTACATGAAATAAGATTACTTCTTGAAAGTCTTGGATCAAAATATAGTTTTTTACCAAGCTCAACTTTTGAATCTGTAATTGGATCTTTTGGATCATTAATTAGTTTCATTAAAACTTGTTTGTTTGAAGGAATAGCTTCCAAACCTGCATTTTTTGATTTTGTAATCAAAGACTCACTTGCAAAAAGTGTACTTGCACCCAAAAGTAGTGCTAAAGAAATTTGTAGTTTCATAATTAAATCCTCCTAAATGATTTAATAAATCATAGGATAAATTTTATTAAATAAAAGTTAAATTTATAGTTTTTTTGAAATATTATTATAAATTTAACTTATAATACAAGATATATTTTGTCTTGTTTTAAATTAAATTTACGATTTGGTTTGGTAGAAGTTGTAGCGATTCTTCAACTTTTTTTGTATCACCATGTTCTATAAAATTGTCTTCATATTCAAAAGATTTTAAAGATATATTAGTAATGTTTTTTTCACTTAATGCTTCTAGTATAGCACTTAAAACTCCACCTTGTTTACATGAGTCACTAAAAATGTACCAAGAGTTATATTCTTTTGATAAATTTATTAAAGTATCAATGTCAATTGGTTTTACAAATCTTAAATCTAAAATAGCAATATCTTCTTTATGTAATTTTTCAACTTCAATAGCTTTTGATACACCACTTCCATATCCAATAAAAAGTTTATTTGAAGTACCACTTTTAAGTAATTCTGATTTTCCAAATTCAAATTTTGAAGCTTTAAAATCAAGTTTAGCAAATGCACCTCTTGGATATCTAATAGCACATGGACTATTTAAAGAGTATGCGAAATCCAAAGAATATTCCAATGTTTCATTATCTCTTGGAGCAAATAAAACCATATTTGGAATAAATCTTAAAAAACTAATATCAAAAGCTCCTTGATGAGTTTCACCATCATTTCCTACAATTCCAGCTCTATCCATAGCAAATACAACAGGAAGATTCATAATACAAACATCATGAATAATTTGATCAAAACCTCTTTGCAAAAATGTAGAGTAAATTGTTACAAATGGTTTAAAACCTTCTTTTGCCATAGCAGCCATTGAAGTAATTGCATGTTGTTCAGCAATTGCTACATCCCAAAATCTGTTTGGAAACTCTTTTATTAATTTATCCATTCCAGTTCCACTAGGCATTGCAGCAGTTACACCAACAATATTTTCATATTTTTTTGCTAGATTAAGTAGTGCATCTGAAAAAACTGCTGTAGCACTTTTTTCTGCACCTTTTTTTATAAATTCACCATCTTCAACATTAAAAGGTCCAACTCCATGCCAATGTTCATGTTGTCCTTCAGCAATTTTATATCCTTTTCCTTTTACTGTTCTTGCATGTACAATTACTGGTTTATTCATAGATTTTGCAATTTCTAAAACCTCAATAATTTCTTCAATATCATGCCCATCTATAGGACCAATATAATCAATTCCCATCTCTTCAAATAAAATTCCAGGAGTTATTAATTTAAAAGAGTTTTCAACTCTTTTTGCTAGATATGTTGTTCCTTCTGGCATATTGTTACGTATAAATTTATCAACACTTGTTTTAAAACTTTGATAAAACTTTCCAGCTAAAAGTTTTGATAGATATTTTGATATCGCACCTATTGGTTTTGCTATACTCATTTCATTGTCATTTAGAATTATTACAACTTGAAGTTTTAAATCTCCTAGCTCATTTAGTGCTTCATAAACCATTCCAGCACTCATAGAACCATCTCCAATCATAACAACTGGAACTCTATTTTCGCCTTTTAATTTTATAGCTTTAGCAGCTCCAACAGCAAGTGAAATTGAAGTTGAGCTATGACCAGCTACGAAATAATCAGCTTTATTTTCATTTGGTTTTGTAAAACCACTTAAACCACCAAATTGTCTAATCGTTTCAAACTCTTCCCATCTTGAAGTAAGAAGTTTATGAGGGTAACATTGATGAGAAACATCAAAAATAAATGGGTCATTTTCTACATCAAAAACATAATGCATCGCAATAGTTAATTCAACCGCCCCTAAAGTTGAAGAAAAATGTCCACCTTTTCTTGAAACAACATCAATAATTCGCTCTCTTATTTTAGAAGATAACTCATCTAACTCTTTTAATGATTTTCCTTTTATTTGCATCACTAAACTCTATTTTAACTCTTCTAAAACTTCATCCAAAAGCTTAAATAGTTTTGTATTTTGTTCATTTGTTCCAATAGTTATTCTAATTGCATTTAATCCATAACCAGTTAAATCTCGAACAATCATACCTTTTTCTAAAAGTTTTTGAGCTACATTTTTTGATATAAAATTTTTCAATAAAATTGTAATAAAATTTGTATATGAAGGAATATATTCAAAACCGTTATCTTGACAATATTCTTCATATCTTTTCATTTCAATAAAGTTTTTTTCTATACAATCTTGCACAAACTTCTCATCTTTCAAAGCTTCAATAGCAGCTGCTAAACTTAAAGTTGTTATATTAAAAGGAGCTCTTATTTTATAAAAAGTCGAAATAATATCTTCATGTGCAAAACCATAACCAACTCTCATTCCTCCAAGAGCGTAAGCTTTTGAAAAAGTTCCTAAATATATTGCATTTGGAAAAGTTTCTATTAACTCTTTTGGACAAATTCTTTTTTTCTCATCTTTAAAGCTTGCATACTCTTGATAAGCCCCATCAACTACAACTAATGTATTTTTATTAATAGTTTCTAAAAATTCATAAATATCTTTTTTATCCAAACACTCTCCAAGAGGATTGTTTGGAATACATAAGAAAATAATATCAGCTCCATGTTTTTTATAAAGATTACTAAACTCTTTTAAGTTGTGTTGAGATGATTCTGTTTTAATAATTTCAGCTCCAACTTGTTTTGCATAAATTTCATACATAGCAAAAGTTGTTTTTGCCATCAAAACTTTTGATTTTTTTTTGCATTTTGCATGAATTGCAAACTCTAAAACTTGATCACTTCCAGAACCTATAATTACATTTTTGCTATTAAGATTGAACTTATTTGCTAAAGCTTCTTTTAATTCAAACATAGAGTCATCAGGGTATAAGTGCATATTTTTTACTAAATTTTTTATTTTAGTTACAACTTTTGGATTAGTACCATATGGGTTTTCATTTGAAGCTAATTTTACAACCTCTTTTGGGTCTATTCCATACTCTCTTACAACTAATTCTATTGGTTTTCCAGCTTCATAAGTTGATAAATTTTTTAATACTTTATTGAATTTCATTTTTATTTTCCTTTTAAATATCTTTTATCTCTTTTACATAAGAGCCTAAAATTTTAATACTAGATTTATGTTTTTCAAAAACTTTTTTAACATTTTCATCATCTTTGTGTCCATCAAAATCTATAAAAAATATAGAGTCTCCTTCAACAATATGTGATTTTATTTTTGTTAAATTTATTCCCTCATTATTGAAATCATTTAAAAATCTTACCAATCCACCTTGTTCATCAGGAAGATTTACTAAAATCGAAGTTTTATCATTTCCACTTGGACTATTTTCAAAATCACTTAATATGAAAAATCTTGTTTTATTGTTGTCTTTATCTTCTATATTTTCAAATAATATTGGAAGATTATACAATTTTGCAGCAACATGAGAACATATTGCTGCACTATTTTCTTCAATTGCTGCTAGTTTTGCGGCTTTTGTAGTTGATTCTACAGGAATAAGCTCAACTTCATCAAGTCCAAAATTTGTCAAAAACTTTCTACACTGATCAAACGCTATATCTTTTGAATATATTTTTTTTATATCGCTTATTTTATCGCAAGTTGTAGCAAGTGTGTGATGAATATTTAATACAACTTCAGCAACTATTTTTGAGTTAAAATTTGTAAATCCATTTATTGTGTCATTTACAATTCCATTTGAAGAGTTTTCTATTGGAACAACTCCAAATTTTATTTTTTTAGACTGTAACTCTTTGAAAATACCTTTAATAGAACTAATTGAAACATAAGAACTCATAGCTCCGAATCTACTTTCAGCTGCTTGATGGGTGAAGCTTCCTTGAGGACCTAAATATCCAATATTTTCAGGTAATTCTATATTTCTTGATATTGCAAATATTTCTAAAAAAAGAGCTTCTATAGCACTTCTATTTAAAAGACCATTTTTTTCTTGATTGATTTTTTCAAGTCTATCAATAATAGATTTTTCTCTATCTGGTCTATAAATAGCTCCGCCACTTTTTGCTTTTAAAGCTCCAACTTTATGAACTAATTGCATTCTTTCATCTAAAAGCTCAAGAAGTTTATTATCAATACTATCAAGCTTATTTCTTAGTTCAAGTAAGCCATCTTCACAACTTGCCATACAAAATCCTTATTTTATAAACTCTTCTTCTAAAGCAATTAAATCTTCAAAAGTTTCTCTTTTTCTAATTAGTCTATCAATTCCATTTTCAACAGCAATTTCTGCTACTCTTCCTCTTGTATTGTAGTTACTTGCCATTGTAAAACCATAAGCTCCAGCACTATAAATTGCAACTAAATCATTATGCGCTGTTTTTGGCAGTTCTATATTTTTTGCAAAAAAATCACCACTTTCACAAACAGGACCTACAAGATTACAATCACTAAACTCTTTATTGTCATTTAAAACTTCAATTTTATGATAAGCATTGTATAAAGCAGGTCTTATTAAATCATTCATAGCTCCATCAACTATAACAAATCTTTTGTTTCCATTTACTTTTTCATATAAAACTTTTGTTACAAAAACTCCAGAATTTCCAACTATAAATCTTCCTGGTTCGCAAATAACTGTCAAATCAAGTCCAAACAGAACATCTAAAATTGATTGTGTATATTCATAAGTATCAATTAATACTTCATCTTTATACACAATTCCTAATCCTCCACCCACATCCATAAAAGATAGGTCTATTTTAATAGCTTTTAAATTTCTAATTAAATCAGCAACTATTTTGATTGCATCTTTAATTGGTTGAAGTTGAGTAAGTTGAGATCCAATATGACAATGCATTCCAGTTGGTTCTAAAGATTCACTATTTTTACACTGAATATACATTCTTTTTGCTGTATCAATATCTACACCAAATTTATTTTCATGAAGTCCTGTTGAGATATATGGATGAGTTTTTGGATCAATATTTGGATTTACTCTTATAGAGATTCTTGCAACTTTATTTAACTCTTTTGCAATAGTTTCAACTCTATTTAGCTCTTCAGCACTCTCTACATTTATCATTAAAATATCAAGTGTTAAAGCTTCTTTAATTTCATCATCACTTTTTCCAACACCTGAAAATATTATTTTGTATGGAGGAATTCCTACTTTTAAAGCACGTTTTACCTCTCCAATACTAACACAATCAGCTCCTGCTCCTAGATTTGCTAAATGTTTTATTACACTTAAATTTGAATTTGCTTTAACTGCATATGCAATCAAAGATTTTCTTGCTCTAAAAGACTCTTTTAATTGTGTGTATTGAGCTGTAATATGATCAAAATCATAAACATAATATGGTGTTTGATATTTGTTTGCCAATGCTTTAAAATCTATATTCATATAATAATCCTATTGTTAAAATTTTAAATCTAAACTCTTAAAAGTTTAAATTTAAAATTTTGATATAAAAAAAGATAAGAAAAAATTCTTATCTTTTAAAAATTTACTTATCAGTTCCATTCCAAGCAATTTTTGGTTTTCCACTATCTTCATCAAATGCAACTGCTGGCATACCCATTATATTGAATCCACTATCAACATAGTGAATTTCACCAGTTACTGCACTACTTAAATCACTTAATAAGTACATTCCAGAGTTTCCAACTTCATCAATTGTTACATTTTTCTTTAAAGGTGAGTGAGCTTCATTCCATTTTAGCATAAATCTAAAATCACCAATTCCAGCTGCTGCTAAAGTTTTAATTGGTCCTGCACTAATAGCATTTACTCTAGTTCCATCACGACCTAAATCTTCAGCTAAATATTTTGTAGTCATTTCTAAAGCAGCTTTTGCTACACCCATTAGATTATAGTTTGGAATATATTTTGCTCCACCATAGTAAGTTAGAGTTAAAATTGAAGAGTTAGAAGATAAAAGTGGTTTTAATTCACGAGTAACTTCTATTAGTGAAAATACAGATACATCCATTGCTATATCAAATGCTTCTTTTGTTATATTGTGAAATCTTCCACTAAGTCCTTCTTTTGGAGCAAAAGCAATTGAGTGAACAATAAAATCAATCTCACCTAAATCTTTTTTTAAAGACTCTCTTAAAGCAACTATCTCTTCAGGTTTAGATACATCACAAGGGTAAACTAGATTAGAGCTTCCAAATTCAGCAGCTATTGGTTCAACTCTTTTTTTAAGTGCATCATTTAAATATGTAAATGCAATTTGTGCACCTTGTGCATGACAAGCTTTTGCAATTCCATAAGCAATTGATTTATCATTTGCTACACCTAAAATAACACCTTTTTTACCCTTCATTATCATCTTATATCCTTTGTATTTTCTAAAATTTTTATAAAATCTTCTATTTTCCATGAAGCCGTTCCAATTAAAGCTCCATCAACATTTTCTATTTCGCAAAGCTCTTTTACATTTTCAACTTTTACGCTTCCACCATAAAGTAAAGGTTTGTCGATTTTTGATTTTATTGCATTATGCACTTGCTTTATATCTTCATTTGTAGCAGTAACACCTGTACCAATTGCCCAAACAGGTTCATAAGCAAGAATCAAATTTTCATAATTTGTATCAATTCCAATAAATTGTTCAAAAATATACTCTAAAGTTTTTTCTAAACCATCTTTTTTTACTTCTAAAGGTTCACCAATACAATAAATAATTTTAAATCCTAAATTCTTATAAAACTCATATTTTTTTGAAACCTCTTCTTGAGTTTCACCTAAAATATGTCTTCTTTCACTATGACCTATTAAAATAGTTTTTATATCAAACTCTTCAAGTTGCTCTAAACCAATCTCGCCAGTAAAAGATCCATTTTGAGTAGGATATGCATTTTGAGCACCAATAAAAAGTTTATAATTTAATTCAAATGAGTCCAAAGATGTTGAAGTAGGGAAGATGTAAACTTCATCTTGAACTTCATTTGATTTTAAATATTCATTTAATTTTTTAACAAATAAACTTGTGCTCTTTCTCGTATGATTTGTCTTAAAATTACTTGCAATTATTGCCATTTATTTATCATCCTCAATAACTAATGCTTTAACTCCAGGTAATATTTTCCCTTCGATTAACTCTAAAGAAGCTCCACCACCAGTGCTTATAAATGTCATATCATCTTCATCACCAGTAATTCTTACTAAATCAGCTGTATCTCCTCCACCAACAACAGTTGTTGCATATGAACTAGCTACTGCATGAGATATTTTTGTACTTCCTTTTGCAAATTTTTCCATCTCGTAAACACCCATTGGTCCATTCCACAAAATTGTATTTGCATCACTTAAAACTTCACTAAATAAAAGGGCAGTTGCAGGTCCTATATCAAGTCCCATCCAAGATTTTGGCATCTCTTGAACTGGAACAATTTTAGCAATTGCTTCAGCGTCAAAAGCTTCAGCTGCAACAATATCAACTGGTAAGTAAAGTTTTACACCTTTTTGTTTTGCTAAATCCATAATTTTTAAAGCTTCAGGAATTAAATCCTCTTCAACAAGTGATTTTCCAATTTCATGACCTTGTGCTTTTAAGAATGTAAATGCCATTCCTCCACCAATTACAATTTTGTCAACTTTTGGAACAAGGTTATAAAGAGCTTCAAGTTTTCCAGATACTTTTGAACCACCAACTATTGAAACAAATGGTCTTTTAGGATTTTCAACAATATGGTGGAAAAATTTAATCTCTTTTGCTAGTAAAAATCCAGCAGCTTTATGCTTCATATCAAAATATTTTGCAATTCCTTCAACTGAAGAGTGAGCTCTGTGAGAAACTCCAAATGCATCATTTATATAAACATCTGCCATGGAAGCTAATTTTTTACTAAGTTCTTCATCATTTTTTGTCTCACCATCTTCAAATCTCATATTTTCTAAAAGCATTATTTCACCAGTTTTTAACTCATTAGCCATTTTTAAAGTTTCAGTACAAACTACATTTGGTGCTAGTTTTATCTCTTGTTTTAATAAAATATGTAATCTTTTTGCTATTGGAGAAAGTGAATATTTTTCTTCAAAACCACCTTTTGGTCTTCCAAAGTGACTAGCTAATATAACAGAGCAATCGTTGTCGATACAATATCTAATTGTGTTTAGAGCACTTCTAATTCTTCTATCATCAGTTATATTGTTGTATTCATCAACAGGAACATTAAAATCACATCTTATAAATACTTTTTTACCAGTAATATCTATGTTTTTTATCTCTTGAAGTTTCATATTATTCCTTATTTTTTTGATACATAAATAGCTAAATCTACAAGTCTAGCCGAATATCCCCACTCATTGTCATACCAGCTCATAACTTTTATCATATTTCCACCAATAACTTGTGTTAAATCTGAAGCAATAATTGTTGAGTTTGTATTTCCTATAAGATCGCTTGAAACTAGCATATCATTATCAACTGCTACTATTCCAGAAAGTTCTTTTGATTTTTGAGTAAATAAAGCATTGATTTCTTCTTTTGTAGTATCTTTTTTAATTAAGAAATTTACATCTACCATTGAAACATTTGGAGTTGGGACTCTTACACTTTGACCATGAAGTTTTCCATCAAGTTGAGGCATTATTAATTTCATAGCTTTAGCAGCACCTGTGCTTGTAGGAATCATATTAGCAGCACCAGCTCGGGCTCTTCTTTTATCAGATTTATGTTTTACATCTAGGATGTTTTGGTCATTTGTGTATGAGTGAATAGTTGTCATTAAACCTTTTTCTATTCCAAAAGCATCATCAATTATTTTTGCTATTGGTCCAAGACAGTTTGTAGTACAAGATGCATTTGAAACTATATTTTCACCATCATAAGTTGACTCATTTACACCTATAACATAAGTTTTTGTATCATCTTTTGCAGGAGCACTCATAACAACTTTTTTAGCACCATTGTTTATATGAACTTGGCATGACTCTTTTGTTAAATATGCACCTGTACACTCTAAAACAATTTCAGCTCCACAATCTTTTGCAAAAGTTAGCTCTTTTGCATCTCTTGTTGAATAAAGTTTTGCATTAATTTTCCCCATTTTTAGGTAACCATTTTCAACTTTAACATCACCTTCAAAAGTTCCATGAACAGTATCGTACTTTGTAATATATTCAAGCATTGAAGCTTCTGCTGTATCATTTATAGCAACTAGCTCTATGTCACTTCTTGTAGCAATAATTCTAGCTACACATCTTCCTATTCTCCCAAATCCGTTTATTGCAACTTTAATAGCCATCTAATCCCTTTATTAAAATTCTAAATGGCAAATATTTTATCTAAAAATTGCTATAATATAATTTAATCATAAAACAAAGGTAAGTTTTTTTTGAAAATTGCGATTTTTGGTGGTAGTTTTGACCCAATTCATATTGCTCATAAAAAGATTGTGGAAACAGCTTTAAAAGAACTAGATATTGATAAATTAATCATAGTTCCCACATATCTTAACCCTTTTAAAAAAGATTTTTTGTTTGAACCTAAAGATAGATTTAAGCTATTGCAAAAAGTTTTTAAAGATGAAAAAAGAGTTGAGATTTGTGATTTTGAGATAAATCAAAAAAAACTAAGCTACACTTATGAGACGATTAGATATATTAAAAGTTTGTTAAATCCTAGTAAAATCTACTTTATAATAGGACAAGATAACCTGAAATCTCTTCATAAATGGCATAACATAGATGAATTAAAAGAGAATTTGGAGTTTGTAGTTGCTTCAAGAGATGGTTATGATTTGGTCTCAAAGGAGTTTAAAACTATCGATATAGGTATAGATATTAGCTCTACAAAGCTAAAAGAAGATCTAGATTTAAACTTTGTGCCAAAAGAGATTTGGCAAGATTTAATAAATTTAAAAAAAGGAAAAATTTGAATAGTAGAATAAATAAAATTAGAGATATTTTAGATGATAAAAAAGCCTCTGATATTGAGATTTTTGATTTAACATCAAAAGATTATTTAGTGGATTATGTTGTTATTGCTACAACTTTAAATCCAAAACATGGATTTGCGCTTTTAGATCATTTAAAAACTGAGTTAAAACCAAGTGGTGAAGAGTTTTTAAGAGTTGATGAAGATGATAACTGGACTGTTATTGACTTAGGAGATGTTTTTATTCATTTAATGAGCGAAAAATATAGAGAAAAATATAATCTTGAAGATTTTTTAGATAGTTTTCAAAGACCAAAAGAGTAACAAATAAAAACAGAAGAGATTACATAATCTCTTTTGCTTCAATTCCAAGAAGTTTAAGTCCTGTTTTTATACTTAATTTTGCCATACTTAAAACTTTTAAGTAAGTCTTTTCTTCATTGCTTCCAATAATTTTGTGCTCATTATAAAACTTATGAACACTAGAAGCTAGATTGTATAAATATTCAGTAATTTTTTGCATATCTCTTTTTGAAAAAGCATCTTCTAAAACAGATTTTAAAAGAAGTGATTCATAAACTAAATTTAAAGCTTCACTATTTAAAGCTTCAAAACTCTCATCTTTTATATCTTCAAAACTTAAATTTGATTTTACAAAAACTTGATTTATTCTAGCGTGTGCATAATTTATATAAAAAATTGGATTGCTTGAGTCTTGATTTTTTAGCATATCAATATCAAACTCCAAGTGAGTATCGCTTTTTTTAGTTAAGAATATAAATCTTAAAGCATCACTTCCAATTTCAGTTGTTATATCAGACATTAATATAACATTACCAGCTCGTTTACTCATTTTATAAGGTTGTCCACCTTTAAGAAGTTGAACCATTTGAGATAAAATAACTTCAAGTTTTGAAGAGTCATTTCCTAAAAATTCAATAGCAGCTTTTACTCTTGTGATGTATCCGTGGTGATCAGCACCCCAAATATTTATATATTTATCAAAGTTTCTATCAAATTTATTTTTATGGTAGATTATATCTCCAGCTAGATATGTAGGAATTCCATTTTCTCTTACAACAACTCTATCGCTATCATCACCATATTTTGTTGAGTTTAAATAAACTTTTTCATCTTTTGTATAAAGCGAACCATTTTTTTCTAAAACATCTTTTGTATTTTCCCATGAGCTATAAAGAGATTTTTCAGATACGAAATTTTCGAAACTTACTCCTAAGTCACTCAAATCTTTGATGATAATTTGCATTACAATATCTTTTGCAAAAATCGCCATCTCTTCAAATCTGCTTTCATCATAGATAATATCTTTTCCATATTTTTCTATTATTTTCTCTGCAATTTCGATTAAATATTCGCCTCTATAATAACTCTCTGGATATTTAACCTTCTCTTTAAATATAAAATCTCTAGCAGCTAAACTAACGCTAATTCCAAGAAGTTGCATTTGAGCACCAGCATCATTTATGTAGTACTCTGTTGTTATAGGATATCCTAAATACGTTCCAACTTTATATAAAGTATCTCCAAAAACAGCACCTCTTGCATGACCAATATGAAGAGGTCCAGTTGGGTTTGCACTAACATACTCTAGAAGTATTTTTTCAGTTTTTACTTCACCTTTTGCAAAATCATCTTTTTTCAATAATGCTTCATTTGTAAGTTTTTCAATAAAACTTTTTGATAAAGTAAAGTTTATAAAACCTTTTACAGCTTCTATTTTCTCAAATAATTCACTATTTTCAAGTTTTGAAACTAATTCATCTGCTAAAATCATAGGAGATTTTTTTAGCTCTTTCGCCAAAGAAAAAGCAACAGGTGTTGCAAAATGACCAAGAGAACTATCTTTTGGTTTTTCTAAAACAATACTTTTTTCTAATTTTTTCTCTATAAATTCTTTAACTATATTTTGCAAGTTCTTCTCTTATTATTTATTATAAAATTCATATTTTATGAATTTTTTATCTCTTCTTTTTGTGTTGGAATTTCTGTTTTTTTATCTGTTTCAGTTGGTTTATTAGCTACTTCTTCATTATCATCTTCTTTAATAGCTTTTTTGAAGTTTCTAATACCAGTTCCTAAACCCTTTGCAAGTTCTGGGATTTTTTTCCCACCAAATAAAATCAATACAATTATAACTATAATTACTAGTTCCATTCCGCTTGGCATACTCATAAAAATCCTTTATAAAATTAAGCTTGTTTTGTTTCTGTTGAAGAAGTTGATTTTGTATCTGCTTTCTTCTCATTTTCTTCTACTTTTGAAGCAGTTGCTACTTCTTCATCGTCTTCTTTTACAGCTTTTTTGAAGTTTTTAATACCACTTCCTAAACCTTTTGCAAGTTCTGGGATTTTTTTCCCACCAAATAAAATTAACACGATTAAAACAATTACTAATAATTGCATACCACTTGGCATATGCATAGCTATTCCTTTTTTTGATATAAAAAATATTATAACCAAAAAAGCTTAAAGATTTTTAACTATAATCACTTTATTAAAAAGATAGCTAGTTTAAATCCAATTAATACAAAAAATATTGACCCAATAAGATTTGATAAAATATTTAATATAGCATAATTTAATGAGCTATTAAAGAGTAAATAACTATCTAATGCAAAAGTAGAAAATGTTGTAAGACCACCTAAAAATCCAGCTATTAAAAATGCTTTGATTATAGTTGAAACATCATGTGTAGAAAAATAAGCATATAAAATACCTATTATAAAAGAGCCAAAAATATTAACTAAAAGTATTCCAAAAGGAAAATTTCCCAACTCCATTTTATGAACATAATCTACAGCATAAAATCTTAAGATAGAACCAAATGCTCCACCAAATCCAACAGCAATAGCTATTTGAAAATTAAGAGACATAGTTTTTGTACTCTTTTTCAAAAACTTCTTTCATATTTTTTTCACAATCTTCATACCAAGATGTATTTTTACTTGCAAGAACAGGCTCTAAATATACAACTTTAACAACTCCAGGAGATGCTTCAATTTTTTGAGAGTTCACGATATTTCTAGTGTTAAACATAACAACTGGTTGAATTTTTAAGTTAAATTTATTTCCAATCATTTTTGCGCCAGCTTTAAACTCACCAATGTAAGTTCCATCACTTCTTGTACCTTCTGGAAACATTGCAATTGGGCGACCTTTTGATAATCTATCTTTTACTTCACTTAAAAGATGAATAAGCCCAGCTTTATTCTCTCTATCAATACTTATCATTTTTGGTGCTTTTATTATGTGTCCAAAAAAGAATAGGTCTGTTATCTCTTTTTTTGCAACCCAAGCTATATTTCTATTATGTAGATGTTCCATTACAATAATATCAAGCATTGATTGATGATTTATTAAGATTAAATCACAGCTTTCATCTAAATTTCCTTCAATTTCAAGCTTGATTCCAAGAAAAAACATCTGGATTTTCATCCATATTTTTATAACTTTATGTGTATGATTTCTAAATAAATACATAAAAAATACAACAATTGCAACACTTATGGAAAATTGGATAAAAACTATTAAGCCTCTAATTTTTTTCAAAACTTTCCTCCTTTACCCAACCAACAAAATCACTATCAACGCCTAAAACTTTTACAAAGTTTTCTCTTTTTTCTAAAGCTTCAACTTTTTCATCTTTTTGTGTTCTAAAGAAGACTGTTGAGTTTTTTGTTGGTAAAATATATATATAAGAGTCTGTTTTAATTACACCTTTTTGATTTGGTAAGTTATATAAAACAGCAACAATTAAAGATAAAAAAGTGAAAAATAGAACAATCTTCCATCTTTTCCAAATATAAATTAAAAGAAAAATTACAAAAACAACAATAGCTGCTATTTTTTTATATTTTTCAAAAGTAGAGTCATTTGGATTCAAATCAGTTTGAGTACTTACTAACTCATTTTGCAAAACAAGTGGTACTTTTACCTCTTTGAAACTATTAGTTGCAGTATTAAAATATGTAAAAATTAGATTTTTTTGAAAAATTGGAGTCACAAAATAGTAAACTAAATTTTCAATATTTTCCCACTCTTTTATATTTGAAACTCCTTGTTCTTCTATATTTTTCAAAGAAAAATCACTTAAATTTGAGTTTATTGCATCTAAGTCAATTATTGTAAGGGCATTATCATTGTTGTATTGCTTTGTTTTATATGCTTTTAATATAATATTTTCAGCTACGATATTTGAGTATCTATCATCTGCTTTTCCAATATTTGAGATTTTTAGTTGTAGCGGTGCTAGTGTACTTTGATCTATTAATTCATTTGAATTAAAAAGACTAATCTCAAAAAGTGGTAGTGAAAAATTTGTATTTTTTACTTTGAAGTAGTAACTATTTTCATATTTATCATTTGATATTTTTTTCCAAGAAGAGTTTGGATTTAAAACCTCAATATTTGAAGAGTTTAAAAATTTTGTACTTATATTTGTAAAATGTGAAGTAGTAATCATAGCTTCAATTTTTATTTCAAATTTTTGATTTTTGTATATATTTGTTGGTGTTTTTGTATATGATAAATATAAGTTTTTTGCTGCAAATAAATTTATAGAGCAAAAAGTTGCAAAGATTAAAAAGAGTATCGATACTTTTTTCATAAGTTGTTAGCTAGATTAAAATAGAAGAACTCTTCTATTTTAATAAACCTTTTAGCATATTTACACCATCAGTTGAACCTAAAATATCTTCAATAGCACGTTCAGGATGAGGCATTAGACCAAATACATTTCTCTCTTTATTACAAATTCCAGCAATATTCGAAATACTACCATTCATACTTATTTCTTCACCATCTTTTGTGCAATATTTTAGAAGTATTTGATTGTTTTTTTCAAGCTCTTTTAATCCAACTTCATCAATAAAATAGTTACCATCATGATGAGCAACTGGAAGATTTACAACATCTGCAATATTCAAAAGTCTTAAAAAATCATTGTTATTGTCAATAACTTTAAGAGTGTGATATTTTGAAATAAAGTGTAAAGTATCATTTCTTTTCATTGCACCTGGAAGAAGCCCAGCTTCAAGTAAAATTTGAAAACCATTACAAATTCCTAAAACTTTTCCACCATTTGAAGCAAATTTTTTAACATCTTCCATAATGTTTGCAAATCTAGCAATTGCACCACTTCTTAGGTAATCTCCATACGAAAATCCACCTGGAACAATAACTAATTCAATATTTTCTGGAAGTTTTGACTCTTTATGCCAAACAACAAAAACTTCACAACCTAACTTTTCAAAAGCATATTTTGCATCAAATTCACAGTTTGTTCCTGGAAATTGTAGAACTGCTACTTTCATAATTAACCAACTATATCTATACTATAATCTTCAATTACAGTATTAGCAAGAAGTTTTTCACACATTTTTACAACTTCTTCTTTTGCTTTTTCTTTGTCATTTGAGTTTAATTCTATAATAATTTGTTTTCCTACTCTTACATCTGATATTAAATCTTTAAATCCCAAAGTTCCTAAAGCATGATTGATTGCCTTACCTTGATCATCTAAAACACCTTTTTTTAATCCTACATTTACTATTGCTTTCATCATTTTTCCTCTAAATTTTTTGCAAATTATATCTAAAGATTTATTTGCTTAGTCTTTCTAAAATTGTTTTATATCCACTTAATATTTTATCTTCTATCTCTTTTGGAACAACAACTGCTAATTTCTCTCCAGATTTCAAAGATTTTGATTGTTCTTTCCAGTTCTCTTTTTTACCGAAATCTCTTAAAATTTGTTTATCCATTGAGATGAAGTTACTGTTTTTAAAATCTTCTAAAGCTATAAATCTTGAACTTTCAGGAGTTAAAACTTCGTCTCCTAAAACCCAATTACCATTTTCATCTACAAAAATTTCGAACTTTGTATCAACTACAACTATTCCTCTATCTTGTGCAAAAGTTGTAAAATCTTTAAAAAGTTTTTCCAAATTAGAGATAATTTCAGGGAAAGTTTCTCTTACTTTCTTAGAGTTTAGAGGCTCGTCTTTTAAGCCTTTTGTTGTTGGAGTAAAAAGTGGAGTTTCAAATTTATGCCACTCTTTTAGATTTGAAGGCAAATCTAATCCATATGGATCTTTTCCATCTTGTAAAGCTTGAAATAAAGAACCTGTTAAGTAGTTTCTAAAAATTAATTCAAATTGTACAACTTCTCCATCGATATTTGCTTCAAGAGCTTTGCATAGCTTCATAAGTTGACATCTAGGAGAAACAGATATGTTGCTAGATATTTTTTCATCTAAAATTGCAGTTTTTATACCGCTATTTGCTGCAAATTTTGCTCCAAAATTTGATATCTCTGTTTGTATAATTCCTTTTCCTTTTATTTCAAAATTTAAAGGAATATCAAAAACAGATGTTCTATCACTTCTTACAAGTAAAACTTTTGCTTCATCTCCTGGACAACTATATAAATCAGCATTTTTTCCTATATAAAAAAGGTTGTAGCCAATATTTTCTAACTCATCAAAACCTTTTTTTGTAGTTGTTTTTTTATTTTCTGGCCAAAGATTTAAAGATTTAATTTTTTCTATATTCATAAAATTTCCTAAATTATTTATTCATTATAATTAAGCTTTTTAAAACTGCTAAAGATGTATTTAATTGGTTGTCATTTTGTAAATCATCTTTTGAAATGATTTTTTTACTCTCATCTTTTACAGCTTTTTCTTCAGCTTTTAATTTATCATCAACCTTGTTTAGCTCACCCTCAAGATGTTTTTTAAGGTCAGCTTCTTTTATTTTCAAACCATTATCTTCACTTTGAACAACTTTTCCAGCACTTGCAATAATATCAGGAGTTACACCCTCTGCTTGAATTGTTCTTCCACTTGGTAAATAGTATTTTGCGATAGTTAATTTTATATTTTCAGTTTTTTCATTGTCAATTGAAAGAACAGCTTGAACTGAACCCTTTCCAAAAGTTTTTTCACCTATTAAAATAGCTCTTTTGTGATCTTGTAAAGAACCACTTACAATTTCAGATGCCGAAGCAGAACCTTCATTTACAAGAACAACTAAAGGTAAATCTGTTTTTGTTCCAAATTTGCTTGCTTCAAATTTTTCTTCATCTGAAGCATCTCTTCCTTTTTGTGAAACAATAACTCCATTTTTTACAAATAGATCAACAACACCAATTGCTTGATTTAAAAGACCACCAGGATTATTTCTTAAGTCAAGAACTATTCCTTTTACATCTTTATTTTCTTTTATAGCTTTTTCTAAATCATTTGTAACTTTTGTATCAAAGCTTGAAATTCTAAGATATAAAAGATTTTCTCCCTCTATTTTTTTTGCAAAAACAGATTGAACTTTTATAATATCTCTTTTCATTGCAATTTCTAGAGGTTTATTATCACCTTTTCTTACAATTGTTAGTTTAATATCTGATTTAGGCTCACCTCTCATCATATTTACAGCTTCATCTAAAGTTATTCCAATAGTTGAAGTATCATTTATTTTTAAGATTATATCACCTGATTTTACACCTGCTTTAAATGCAGGAGTATCATCTATTGGTGATATAACAGTTAAGGCACCATCTCTCATACCAACAGTAATTCCTAGCCCACCAAACTCTCCAGAAGTTGCAATACTCATCTCTTTACTTGCTTTTTTATCCAAATAACTCGAATGAGCATCTAGTTCTTGCATTAAACCCTTTAATGCTTTGTCAACAATTTGTTGAAGTTTAATATCATCAACATAATACTTTTCAACAGTCCCAATCACTTTTGTGAGTTTTGATAAAGATTCAAATCTTGTTTGTTCGTTTTCAACAGGTGTTTCTTTTGCAAATATATTTTGAGACAATACAAATGCAATAGATGTTGCTATTAATAATTTATTCATTTCGTGATAACCTTTAAAATTTATAGACTAAAATTATACAAAAAAGTTTATAAAAGTAATATTTTATGAAAAATTTTGTAATATATCAACTACTTTTTAAAAAGGCTAGGCATATGAGTATAAAAGATGATGTGAACTACATCAAAAATGAGTTAAGTAGTGAAGAGAAATTCCTTGAAAGTTTTGTAAAAACTGAGAGATTTTTTAAGAAATATAAAAAATTAATATTTGGATTAATTATTTTAGTAATAGTTGGTTCAATAGTATTTTTAGTTAAAAACAAATTAGATGAAAAAAATCTTTATGAAGCAAATATTGCTCTAAGTAGTTTTCTTGAGAATGGAAATCAAAACTCTTTAAATGAACTTAAAGAGAAAAATAAAGATTTATATGAAATAGCTTTGTATTTAGATGCTAAAAATGAGTTTAAAAATGCAAATATTAATCTCAAATATTTAAAAGATTTACTTGATTTTCAAGTTGCACTTTTAAATTCAAACCAAGCAGAGCTTGATTTAGTTTCAAAAAAAGCAGATTTTTTACTTAAAGATTATGCTATTTTTAATCAAGCTTTAATACTAGTTAACAGTAAAAAATATGATGAAGCAAGAGAAATTTTAAGTAAAATATCTCAAGATTCAAGAGCTTTTGAACTAGCAACACTTTTAAAACACTATTTAGTTACAAAATAAGGAATAAAAAAAATGAAATCTATACTATTGTCAATCGTTGCAATTGCACTTTTTACAGCTTGTTCTGGTAAAAAATATTATGAACCAGAAGAAACAAGTAGCAATATTGAGTTAAATAAGAAGTCTATGTCATCTTCAATAAAATCTATGAATAGAGTTGGTGCAACTTTAAAAGATAATGAAGTTATTACTAAACAAGGAATTTCTAGCTTTAAACTGCCAGAAGGATTTGAGTTTTTAAACTTTACTGATGATGGAAAAGTAATAGCAACAAATTATGTTGATAAAATTTTAATTGGTGAAAAAGAGAGAACTGTTAAAGATATAGTTGTTGCTGCTTCAAGAAAAGATGAAAAACTAGCACTTATCTATTCTAACAATAGTATGGAGCTAATAGATATAAATACAGATAAAACTCTTTTTAAAGAGTACTTACCACTATCATTAGCAAATGATACGAGAATTTCAAATCCTTTATTCATGGGAAATTTAATTTTATTTCCAAGCTTAAATGGTAAAGTTCTTATTTTATCATCTGCTACAAATGAAGTTGTAAGAAATATATCTGTTGAGACAGATAGTGAATTCAAAAATATTATAAGTCTTGAAATTGAGAAAAAAAGTGAGAGTTTGATTGTTGCAAATCCAAATAAAATTGTATCTATATCTGCTAGAGATGTTATTAGTAAGGATTATGATATTAGAGATATGATTGTAAAAGATGGATATATTTATATTGCAACTGTTGATGGTAATATTATAAAACTTACTCCAAACCTAGAAGAAGTTGCAAAAAGAAAATATAAATATGCAAAATTCCATGCTTTGGCATATGGAAGTAGTTTATATGCTGTTGAGTCTCAAGGTTTTCTTATAAATATAAGTGACGATTTTAAAACTGATACTATATATGAGTTTAGTTTTGATAATGAGAAAAGATTAATAGCAATAGATAATAAAATCTATTTTAATTCAGATTATATAACTCTTCCATAAAAGAATAGTGGATTTATCCACTATTTTTAAACTTAGAAAATTATCCTTAAACCTATTGTTTTAGCCAAAGTTTCTATTTGCTAAAAGCTCAATCAAAACTGTTGCGTATGAACCTTTTGGTAAAATGAAATCTAAACTACAAGATTTATTTGCTTTATCATATTTGCAAGATAAAATCTCTGGAAATACAATCGCTTCTCTTCTGTAACCTTTTTCACTTATTTCACTATCGTCATATTTTTGTTCAATTTTCAAAGCATCATCTTTAGCTTTAAAAACATCTCTTCCTGGAAGCAAACCAGTTGGAGTTATTAGTTTTTCTTTGAAGTCCACTATGATTTTTTCATTTATAGAGTTTGGAGTAAAAAGTTTTTCATTTTTTATATCATAAAAAATATCTCCATCTAGGAGTTTAAATCCACTATTATCAAGTTTTAGTCTTTCAACCAACCAAGCATTAAAAAATGTGCTTTGATAAGCACTAAGAAGCATCTTTGCTACTTTTCTATCTTTAATTATTGCATCACCAAATAGTAAATCTTGTGCTTTTTCTAAATTCTCTTTTACATCTCTTCCAAATCTTTGATAACCAAAATAGTTTGGGAAACCATTTTTAGATACAAATTTAAGAAGTTTTTCAATACAAAAAAGCTCTTCAAGTTCAAGCTCATGAAGATTTATTTTAAATCTATTTCCTTTTAAATCACCAATATTTAGTTTTTTATTATGTAAAAAACTATCAAGTATCTCTATTTTTTTTGATTTAAAATTTTTAATCTCTTTTTGATATTTTTTTGGAATAGATATGTATTGAATTGTAGTTGCTCTTTTATCTTTTAGCCCAGCATATCCAATGTCACTCGAATAAACACCTAAGAATTTTGATAATCTATCGATTAACTCCCAAGTATCACAGTTTTGCTTTTTTATTTTTAAAATTAAGAAGTTCCCATACGATGAGAATTTTATTGGCTGTTCTTCGACTATAAAATCGACATCGTTTTGGACAAATTTAAAATTTAGAACTTTATCATTTGCTGGATAAATTCTTTTTATCAATATGCTACTCTTTTTTGCTGTTCTTGCTCATATACTGTTCTGCACTCTGTACAAAACTTTGCAAAAGGTTTTGCTTTTAATCTTCCTATTGGAATATTTATTCCGCACATATCGCAAATCCCATAAGTAGATTCCTTTATCTTTTTTAATGCATCTTCAATTTGATTTAACTCATCTAGTTGATGATTTGCAATCATTCCCTCTTTAAATGAGTCACTAACAAAATCAGCATAATCTAAATCATCATTTAAATCTTGATCTTTTAATTGGTCAATACTATCCCTACTACTTCTGACATTATTTAAAATTATCTCTTTTCTCTCAAGCAATATTGCTTTTAATTCATCAATTTGACTTTTGTTTGCCATTATTTTCTCCTGTGTAAAGTCGCAATTATATCTATTATTAACAGATATTTAACTTAAAATTGGTAGAATATTCTATCAGTACGAGGAGCAGGGCATTACAACACTAAGCAAAGTCTATTTGATAACTATATTTTTTATAGCATTTATTTTCTTTTTTTTATTTTTGTATTCAAATACTTTTTATAAAAATAATAGAAATTATGATATTTTAGCTATTACAAAATTATCAAATCTTTCATATTCAAATAATGATTATAGATTTAAAGATTATGAAAAGAGTTTTGATAATATCATTTATTTGAACCCAAAAATAAGTAATTTTGGATTTGTTTATGAAGAGTAGTGTTTTTATAAATCTTATTTTTTTGTTACTTCATAAACAAAAAACAAAATATATATCTATTTTTATATTATCAACTTTAACAATATTTTTACTATCAACAGTAATTTTTATAAAATCTTCTTTGCAAAATGAGATTTTAAAAACAGTAGAAAATCATAATGATTTTATAATACAAAAAGAGTTTGGTGGAAGAGTTTTTGATATAAATAATCAAGTAGAAGAGAAAATAAGAACAATTTATGGAGTTAAAAACATCACAAAAAGAGTTTATGGAAGATATAAATTTTTGAGTGAAGATGTTTATTTTATTATTGTTGGAGTAGATTTTTCAAATATAAATAAAGAGTTAAAAAATTTAGGACTTCAAAATATATCAAAAGATGAGATGATTATAGGTTTTGAAGTAGCTAATTTACTAAAAAAATATAAATATACAAACAATTACGATTTTTTTCTTCCAAGTAAGGAAGTAAAAAGAGTAAAAATAGCAAAAATATTAGAAAAAGAATCAAATATTATATCAAGTGATATTATTATTTTGGATATAAACCTTGCTAGAGATATCTTAGGCATAAACAAAGATTTTTCTACTAATATTGCCTTTGATGTTCCAAATGAACTTGAAAGAGCAAATATAAAACAAAAACTTCAAAGATTGGATTTAGATTTAAATATTATTCAAAAAGAAGATATTTTAAAGAAATATGAGACAATTTTTAACTATAAAGGTGGAGTTTTTTTAATACTTTATTTGATAGTTTTATTTGCATTTATAATGATTTTATATCAAAGATATTCTCAAGTAAGTATAAATGAGAGAAAACAAATAGCTATTTTTAAGGCAATTGGATACAGTGTTCGAGATATTATAAAAATAAAAATGAGTGAAAATTTTATTGTAGCTTTTGTATCTTACCTTTTTGGAGTTTTATTAGCATATTTTTTTGTATTTGTTTTGAACGCTCCAATATTAAAAAATATATTCATTGATTTCTCAAATATAAAAAATGATTTTATACTCTATCCATATATTGAATTTTCTACTTATATAACACTTTTTTTGTTTTTTATGGTTTTATTTTTAAGTTCAGTTTTAATTCCAGTTTGGAGAATTTCAGCAATAAATCCATACGAAAGTTTAAAATGATAGTAGCAAAAAATATAAGTAAGATATATTTTGAAGGAAGTAAAAAAGAGTTTTATGCTTTAAAAAATATAAATTTTGAGATAAAAAAAGGCTCATTTGTCGTATTTAAAGGAGTAAGTGGTAGTGGAAAATCAACACTTCTATCTATACTTTCTACTATTTCAAAACCTAGTTTGGGTGAAATTCTTTTTGAAAATGAATCAGTATCAAAATATCCAGATATTCATGCTAGTAATTTTAGAGCAAAAAATATTGGTTATATATTTCAATCTTTTAATCTTTTTGAAGATTTAACTGTTTTTGCAAATGTTAGTTTTCCTCTTATTCCTTTGGGATTTTCACAAAAAGATATTGATAAAAAAGTTGAAGAAACATTAATATTATCAAATATTTTACATAAAAAAGATGAGATAGTTTCAAATCTTTCAGGTGGAGAAAAACAAAGGTGTGCAATCGCAAGAGCATTGGTAAATAAGGCAGACACTATCTTATGCGATGAACCAACATCTTCTCTTGATTTTGAAAACTCTTTAAATTTTATAAAGAGTTTACAAGAGTTAAAAAAATCTGGAAAAACTATAGTTGTAGCGACTCATGACCCAATTTTTTTTGAGTTAGATTTTGTAGATAAATTTTTTGAGTTAAAAAATGGAGTTATAGTTGAGTAGTATTTTTTTATCAAATGAGTTATTAATTTTTCTATTTTTACAAACCACTATTTATACTCTTTTACTAATATCTTTTATATATTCAATAACTATTTTAAGGAATTGGGATTTTAAAAAAAGTACAATTTTACAGTATAAACTTGAAAAAAGATCATATTTAGTGATTTTAATCATTAGTTTTTCTCTTTTTATAAAAATTTTACTATTCTTTTATTTTATATTTTCTATTGATAATTTATCTCATTTCGTTGTAGGTGCTATGTGTGCAGCTGGTATTTTCTCTTTAGAATATGGTGAAATTTCTCTTTTTTTAAAGCTTATAAATCTATTTTTTATTGGTGTTTGGTTTGTTTTAAACTCTTTGGATTTAAAGCGAAAAGATTATAAATATACAAAAATAAAATTACTACTTTTTGTTTTTATATTTATTTGTCTTACTTTTGAATATGTTTTGGATTTAATATTTTTAAGTAATATTCCACTAAATGAAGCAGTTGAGTGTTGCTCAATTATATTTGAAACAAGTAGTATTTCTAGTAAAATACCTTTTGGATTAGCTAATTCAAACTTAATACTTATATTTTATATACTTTTTATTTTGATTGTTATTTTAAATATTCAAAAAAAATCTATATTACTTCTTTTATTTAATATCTTGTTTGTTTATATATCTTATTTTTCTGTAACTTACTTTTTTTCAACTTATATTTATGAACTTCCAACACACCAATGTCCATTTTGTATGCTTCAATCTGAATATTATTTTATAGGATATTTTATTTGGTCATCACTTTTTTTAGGACTTTTTTTCTCTATTTGTTCGGCAGTGTTTTATAGAATTAAGAGTTCAGATATTTATAAGTTTTATAAACTATCTTTACTTTTTACAACTATTTTTGTTTTTTTGGTAAGTTTTTTTGTTTTAAAATATTATGTAGTAAATGGAGTTTTTTTATAAATCCGTGATAATACACGGATTTATATATTTATGATTATTTTTTGTCAGCTTCAGGTGCTGTTTCTTTTGTCTCTTCTTTTGGAGTTTCAGCTTCTTCTTTTTTATCTTCTTCTGTAACTTTTTCTTCTTTTTCTTCAGCATTAACTACTGTTTCTTTTGTCTCTTCTTTTGGAGCAGCTACTTCTTCTTTTTTCTCTTGAACAGGTGCTACAACTTCAGTTTTAGGAGCTTCAACTTTTGTTTCAGCTGGTTTTTTATCTTCTGTACATCCTACAAATAGTAAAGATGCTGCTGCTAATGATAATAATACTTTTTTCATTTTAAACCTTTTTATGTATATTTTTTGTTTATAAAAACAAATTGCGGAATCATATCAAAACATTTGTGAAATAATTGTGTAATAAATTAATCTTTTATAATTTTAAACAAATTATAAAATTTACTAACAATATATAAAGTATGATATATGGAAATTGGAATTGGAGGAGCTAGTCGGACTCGAACCAACGCATGTCGGATTTGCAATCCGAGGCATTACCAGCTTTGCTATAGCTCCAAAAAAAATTATAATATTTTTGTGTATTTACTTTTATAAAAAAGAGTGGCAGAGGACAAGGGATTCGAACCCTCGGAGGCTTTCACCTCGCCGGTTTTCAAAACCGGTACAATCGACCAACTCTGTCAATCCTCTACAACTTAATGGTGCGAATGGTGAGAATCGAACTCACACTCCGAAACCGGAACGGGATTTTAAGTCCCGCGCGTCTACCTATTCCGCCACACTCGCACAAAATTTAAGAACCTTTTTAAGCTTTCACTTAAAATGGACTGGAATTATAATAGCTTTTTTTTTATTTGTCAAGGGTTTTTTGAAAATATTTTAAAATTTAATTTTTATAAGATTTAATACAGATTGAAAATTAATATTTGTATAATCACTAATATTTATTTTTATAAGTTTAAAGGATTAAAATTGAGAAGTGATGAAGTAAAAAAAGGTTATTCAAGAGCACCACATAGATCTCTTTTGAGAGCAACTGGTCTTAAAGATGAGGATTTTAATAAACCATTTATTGGAGTTGCAAACTCTTTTATAGAGATTATTCCAGGACATTTTTTCTTAGATAAAGTTTCAAAAATTATCAAAGATGAGATTAGAAAAAATGGTTGTGTACCTTTTGAATTTAATACTATTGGAGTTGATGATGGTATTGCTATGGGACACGATGGTATGCTTTTTTCACTACCAAGTAGAGAATTAATTGCAAACTCTATTGAAACTGTTATGAATGCACATAAACTAGATGCAATGATAGCTATTCCAAATTGTGACAAAATTGTACCAGGAATGATTATGGGTGCTTTAAGAGTAAATGTTCCAACTGTTTTTGTAAGTGGTGGAGCTATGCAAAAAGGTTATAAAAAAGATGGAACACCAATAGATTTGGCAACTGCATTTGAAGCTGTTGGAAAGTTTGAAGCTGGAGAAATCAGTGAAGAAGAGTTAAAAGATATTGAATGTAATGCATGTCCAGGAGGTGGAAGTTGCTCTGGAATGTTTACTGCAAACTCTATGAATACTCTTATGGAAGCAATGGGAATTGCACTGCCAGGAAATGGAACAATTTTAGCTTTAACACCGCAAAGAGAAGAGTTATATAGAAAAGCAGCTAGAAGAATTTGTGAAATAGCTCTTGATAAGACAAATAGTGAGAAGTTTAGATTAAAAAATATTTTAAATGAAAAAGCTGTAAGAAATGCTTTTGCTGTTGATATGGCAATGGGTGGAAGTTCAAATACAGTTTTACACATGCTTGCAATTTCAAAAGAAGCAGGAGTTGATTTTGAACTAAAAGATATAAATGCTATTTCAAAAAGAGTTTCACATATTGCAAAAATATCTCCATCTTTAAGTACTGTTCATATGGAAGATATAAATAAAGCTGGTGGAGTTAGTGCTGTTATGCATGAAATGAGTAAAAGAGGAGACGATATTCTTTTAGATAATCTTACAGTTACAGGTGAAACTTTAAAAGAGAGAATAAAAGATTCAAAAATTCTTGATACAACTATTATTCACACTATTGATAATCCTTATTCGCAAGTTGGTGGATTAGCAATTCTTTATGGAAATTTAGCCGAGCAAGGAGCTGTTATAAAAACTGCTGGAATTACAGGTGCTAGAGCTATGAGCGGAAAAGCTGTTTGTTTCGATGGACAAGCTGAAGCTATAAAAGGAATAGTTGGAGGAAAGGTAAAAGCTGGAGATGTTGTAGTAATTAGATATGAAGGTCCAAAAGGTGGTCCTGGAATGCAAGAGATGCTAGCTCCTACAAGTTTGATTATGGGAATGGGACTTGGTGATAGTGTTGCACTTATTACTGATGGTAGATTTAGTGGAGCTACAAGAGGTGCATCTATTGGACATGTTAGTCCAGAAGCTGCTGAAGGTGGAATGATTGGTTTATTAAAAGATGGAGATATTATAAATATTGATGTTGATAAATATATTTTAAGTGTCGACTTAAGCTCTGATGAAATTGCAAAAAGAAAAGCAGATTTTAAACCAATAAAAAAACCTATTAAATCATCTTGGCTTGGTCAATATAGAGCTTTAGTTACAAATGCAAGTAATGGAGCTGTATTAAAAACAGATTTATGATCTTTTGGTTATAAAATTTACTCTTGATTAACCTATCATTGTAAAATAGTTTACATTGATAGGTTAAAGTTCTAAATATAAATTTTAATTATTAAGGATTTAAAAAGTGAATAAAAAACTTTTCTTTACAACTATACTGTTAGCTAGCTCTTTGCTTGCAAAAAACATTGAATTTGAAGAGATGGAAAAAAATCCTCAAAGGATTAATCCAAATCAGCCAAATCAAATTTTATCTTTTGGAAATAGTATAAAATCTTCTGTTAGTTCTATTGTAAACATTTCTGCAAAAAAAAGTGTAAATCCTAATGTTGATACTTTACCTTTACAGATGTTTGATGATCCATTTTTCAAAAAATTCTTTGGTGAAGAGTTTTCAAATCAGTTTAAGCAAAATAGGGTTCAAAGATCTTTGGGTTCTGGAGTTATTATCACAAAAGATGGTTATATTGTAACAAATAACCATGTTATTGAAAATGCTGAAGAGATAAATGTAACTATAGGCGATGACCCAACTGAATATAATGCGAAACTAATTGGTAAAGATAGCGATAGTGATATTGCTGTTGTAAAGATTGAGATAAATAAGCCTTTGGTACCTATTAAATTGGGTGATTCTAGCTCTTTATTAGTTGGTGATGTTACTTTTGCTATTGGAAATCCTTTTGGAGTTGGAAATACTGTAACTATGGGAATTATCTCTGCATTAAATAAAAATAGAGTAGGGATAAATAGATATGAGAATTATATTCAAACAGATGCTTCAATAAATCCTGGAAATAGCGGTGGAGCTTTGGTTGATAGCAGGGGTGCATTAATTGGAATAAATACAGCAATTTTATCAAAAAGTGGTGGAAATGATGGTATTGGATTTGCAATTCCTGTTGAAATGGTAAAAGATGTTGTTGGAAAACTTGTAAGTGATGGAAAAGTTATAAGAGGATATTTAGGCGTTGTAATTGTTGATTTAGACAAAGATAGTCAACAAGTTTATAAAAGAAAAGAGGGAGCTATAATTTTAGATATTTCAAATGATACTCCAGCTGCAAAATATGGTCTAAAAAGAGGGGATTTAGTTTACTCGATAAATGGTAAAGAGACTAAAGATAGAAATAGTTTACAAAATGCAATTGCATCTTTTAAGCCAAATGAAAAGGTTAAACTTCAAATTGAAAGAGATAAAAAAGATATAGTTGTTGAGATAGTTTTAGCTGATAGATCAATAATTTCAGGAGTGCAACCAGATAGTGACCATACAATTTTAAGTGGATTAAAAGTAAGTCCAATAAATGCTGAGATTATAAAAAAATATAGATTGCCACTTGAGAGCATGGGAATCTTAATTACAGATGTAGAACCAAAATCAAAAGCTGAAAGATCTGGATTTTTAGCAGGAGATATTATTATTCAAATAGAAGATGTTGAGGTTAAGAATTACTCAAATATAGAAACAGCTTTAAAAAGATATAATAATCAGCATAAACGAGTTTACATAAATAGATATGGGCAGACACTTATGTTTGTAATTCAATAAAAAGGATAAATTATTATTAAAATACTTATGATTGAAGATGATTTAGAGCTAGCTCAAATCATTACAGATTATTTAAAATCATTTGATATAGAAGTAACTACAACAGATAGTCCATATAATGGACTATCTATGTTGAATTTAAGTAAAGAGTATCAGCTTTTGATTTTAGATTTAACTTTACCTGAAATTGATGGATTGGAACTTATTCCAAAAATACGAGAAAAATCTCAAATCCCAATAATAATAAGTTCAGCAAGAGATGATATTTTAGATAAAGTTATGGGTTTAGAGCGAGGTGCTGATGATTATTTACCAAAACCATATAATCCAAGAGAGCTACAAGCTAGAATTAAAACAATTTTAAAAAGAGTTGATAATAAACTTGATGATAAAAAAGCACAAAAAGATAAAGTTTTTGAACTTAAAGAGAGTGATATGCAAATTCTTTTTAAAGGTGAATCTTTGACATTGACTTTAGCTGAGTATGATATTTTAAAACTTCTTATTCAAAGAAATCATGGTGTTGTTTCAAGAGAAGATTTTATTTATACAAGTGATAATATAGAAGATGAGTCATCTTTAAAAAATATAGATGTAATAATCTCAAGAATAAGAACAAAATTGACAAATATAGATAATACTAAACAGTACATAAAATCAGTAAGAGGTATTGGTTATCAGCTAATATGATAAGAAATATCTCTATATCAACTTTTGTAAATATAATTTTTGCTTTAGCTTTTGTATCTATCTTTTTAACTTTTGCAATGTTTATGAGATATGACAAAGAGAGACATGATTTAAGTTTACAAAATAGATATGAGATGATTGCTGAAAATTTTTTGATACTTTTTCAAGACCATCCAAATGCTCAAAGATTAAATGAACTTTATAAAAAGTTTAATGTAAAACCAATAGAAGATAGAGATAGAAAACTAGAGATTATAAATAATGCTCAAGAGCTAAAAATTACACAAAATTATCTCGGAACTTATAGAGTTTATAGGTTTGATGATATGTACTATATATATGTGCAACGATATGGTTACAATATTATTTTAAGAGATACAAAGCACCATAACTACAATTTTGCGTTTATAATTGCTGGATTTATTCTTTCTTTAATTATATTTATATTTTTGTATGAAATTTTAAATAGAAAATTAAGACCTTTGAAGCTTTTAAATAAAAAAATTATTGAATTTTCGAATGGAAATAAAGATATAAAATTGGAATACAAGAGTAGTGATGAGGTAGGAACAATAGCTAAAAACTTTAATGAGGCTATAAATATTATAAATAATCAATCGAAATCCAAAGATTTATTTATGAGAAATATGATGCATGAGCTTAAAACTCCTATTACAAAAGCTATGTTTATTGCTGAAACACTTGAAGATGATAAAACAAGACAGAACCTTCAAAGAGCATTTAGAAGAATGGATGATATTATAAAAGAGCTAGCAACTGTTGAAAAGCTTACTTCAAAAAATACTATGATTTATAAAGAGAAGATAAATTTTTTAGCAATTTTTAAAAAAACAACAGAGTTAATGCTTATAAATCCAGATAATATTGAGCAAAAAATAGAAGATTTTTGGTTTGAAGCTGATATATATATGATATCAATCGCTTTAAAAAATCTCATAGATAATGCAATTAAATTTTCAACAAATAAAAAAGCAATTATACAAGCCAACCAAAATATTATAAAAGTAATATCACAAGGAGAGCCTTTGAAAAATGAACTCTCTTTTTATACAGATGCTTTTTATCAAGAAGATAAAAGAAGTAGTGGTTTTGGACTAGGGCTTTATATTGTTAAAACTATTGTGAATCTACATAAATTTTCTTTGGATTACGAATATGTTGATGGTAAAAATTGTTTTATTATAAAGCTATTAAATAATAGTTAATTTAAAAACTTTAATTTTTATCTGCTCTTACATCTTTCATTATTTCTAGCCAATCTTTATTAAAATTTTTTTTGATAAACTTTTCTTTATGAGGAATTATACAGTTAGAGCAATCATGATGTATAGAGTTCTCAGATACAAATTTTGAACCACTTTTTGAATCGATACTACAGCAAGAGTACAATATTTTATCATCTACATCTTTTAAACCTTTATCATTGAATCTAAAATATGAGCAAGCACATAAATAGCAGTTTAAATCTTCCATCTCATGGCATTTTTTATTTAAGTTATATAAAGGGCAAAAATCTGGCTCATTTTTTTTCATATTCTCATATTTAAAATATTCAATTATCTCATCTACTGATTTGTCTTCAAGTTTGTTCATAATAGTTTTGTGTAATTTTGCTTGGTTTAAAAACCACTCTTCATATGTCATAAATACTCTTTTTTATAAAATACTTTATTATATTAAAATCTATTTAAGAGTAAAATTTTAATTGTAAAAGGAGTTGTAAATGTTCAGATTTTTATATATTATTTTGTTTTCTTTATTTTTTACATCTTGTTCGGTTAAATCGAATTTGATTCAAAATGAGTTTACAAATATAAAAAAACAAAATACATACGATAGATGTGCTAATTTTTCATATATTAGCTTAAGCGATGATATAAAATATGGGAAAATATTTACAGAATATATTAGCTTAGACAGCTCATGTAAATGGAATGGAATGGCAAGAGGATATTTTGTATCTTTATTTATGGATACAATTAAGGCAAAATCATATAAAGTAGTTGAGAAGAAAGAGTTTGAGAATATTGAAATATCTACTTATTTGGTAAATGATTTATATTATGTAAATATAATCAATAAATATAAGGTTTTTGAAGATAAATTCATGATAGATTATAGTGGAGTTTACTCTACATATTTGATAAAAAATTATGATAAATCTTATGAAAATTTATATTTAAATAAACCTAGATTAGATACAGACTATTTTAATAGTTTGGTTAGATTCAATTTCTTTTATTCATATTTTTCAAAAGATAGTTCAGATTTCGGGAGGTAAAAATGCAAAGTAGAGGTTCATCATTTATATTAGGAATATTCCTTTTTTTTGGTTTAATTGGTTTAGGTTCTCTTATAGCAAATGGAATTGTAAAATTTAAAGAGCTTGATAGAACAGTTGTTGTAAAAGGTTTATCAGAAAAAGAGGTTTTAGCAAATGTTGTAATAATGCCAATAAAAATGACACAAACAAGCAATGATTTAGAAGCTTTGATTCAAAAAATTGATTATGATACAAATCAAGTTATAAAATTTTTAAAAGAAAATGGCTTGAAAGATGAAGATATAACTTTAGGTGCTGTTTCAATAGTTGATAAGATGGCAAATGAGTTCTCAAATCAAGATTTTGCTATGAGATATTTGGCTTCAAAGGTTATAAATATTTATAGCACAGAAGTTGAGAAAATTAGAGCATTAAACAGCAAATTATCAGAACTTTCTCAAAAAGGTGTTTTATTTAAAACAGATGATTATGATAGTAAAATAGAGTATATTTATACAAAATTAAATGAAATAAAACCTAGTATGATTGAAGAAGCAACTTCAAATGCAAGAGCCGTTGCACAAAAGTTTGCACAAGATTCAAATAGTAAATTAGGAAAAATCAAAAAAGCTAGTCAAGGTCAGTTTGAAGTTGCAAGTCGTGATAAAAATAGTGATCATATAAAAAATATTAGAATAGTTTCAACTATTGAATACTATTTGGCAGATTAAAATATTTTTAAGAGGATTAAAACCCTCTTAAAGTAATTCCTAAAATAACAGCAATAATCCCTAAAAATATATTTATAGGAATAAGATATTTTGCCAATGGATTTAGTTGATTTTTAGCACTTTTAAAATCACCACTATCAAAATCTTTTTGAGCTTTGTTTCTTTTTATATAAATAACTATAAAAATAGCAGTCATAATAAGCCAAATAATCTCTTTAGCAATTACAAATTTGTATAGAGAAGTCTCTTTAAAATCTAAAGCTAAAATTAAGATAATGGCAGTTATTAAAAGGGTAATAGTAGAAGGAATAACCATAGAAAAAAATCTTTTTAGATTTTCTAAAGTTCTTCCTAATTTTATCTTTGGCTCTTCTATATTTTGCATAGAGTAATGAATTGCAAATCTAATTACAATCATACCACCTATCCAAACTATAGCAGATATTACATGAAGAAAAATAATTAAAGTTGAAAAATTATTAAATAATTCACTCAATTTTAATCCTTATAAATTCTCTTTTGCATAAGCTAAAGCAGCAATTTTTGCTTCTTTAATTTTTGTTGCATCTTTTCCACCAGCAGTTGCAAAATCGGGTCTTCCACCACCACCACCACCAACAATTGGAGCAATATTTTTAATCCAATCACCAGCTTTAATATTTGTATTTTTACTTCCAGCAACTATTAAAACTTTGTCATCTTTTGCTTGTAAAAGTAAAATTGCTAATTTTTCATTTGCATTTTTCATATCATCAACAATTTTCTTTAAATCTCCATTTTCAATCACACAAACTACAACTTTTGTATCACCAATAATCTCTTCGTTTATTGGAGTTTGATTTTGATTTTGAACATTTTGTATTTGATTTTTAAGCTCTTTTATCTCAGATTTAAGTTTTTTAACCCCAGTAATTAAATCATTTGATTTAATCTCAGCTTGAAGTTCATTTAGTTTGTTTATCTGCTCTTTTGTATATTTAAATGCACTTGCTCCTACTACAGCTTCTATTCTTCTTATTCCTGCACTTACCCCTGACTCTTTTATGATATAAAAAGTTCCAATATCTGCTGTATTTTTTACATGAGTTCCCCCACAAAATTCAACAGAAACATCTCCAAAACTAATAACTCTTACAACATCACCATATTTCTCTCCAAACATAGCAATTGCACCTTTTTTCTTTGCTTCTTCAAGTGGTAATTCTTCAACAAAACCAGTTAAAGCTCTATTTATCATAGAGTTTACTAAATCTTCAACTTCATCTATTTGCTCATTTGTCATAGCTTTTGGATATGTGAAGTCAAATCTTAGTTTTGATGAGTCGTTAAAAGATCCAGCTTGAGAAACACTATCTCCTAAAACCATTTTTAAAGCACTTTGTAGCAAGTGAGTTGCACTATGATGTTTTGCTATTTCATATCTATTTACAACAACAGCTTCAACTATTTCATTTTGAGATAGTTTTATATTTTTTACATCAATTTTTGATAGGTTTAGATTATGAAACTTTGAAGTTTCAATAACCATAATATTGTTACCATTTTTCTCTATAGCACCAATATCTCCATTTTGTCCACCACTTGTTGCATAAAAAGGAGTTTTATCTAAAAGTACCCATCCTATTTGATTTTCTAAAGATTTTACTTCTTTGAAATTCTCATCAAGCAAAGCTAAAACCTTTGAGTTATAACTAATATTTGTATATCCTACAAATTCATTTAAACCATATTTCTCAAGTAAAGTTTTAAAATCACCATCATTTGAACTATCTCCACTACCTTTCCAAGCAGCTTTTGCCATAGTTTTTTGATTTGTCATAAGCTCTTCAAACTTATCTATATCTACTTTTAGACCTTTATCTTTTAGCATATCTTCCGTTAAATCAAGAGGAAATCCGTAAGTATCATATAGTTTAAATGCAACTTCTCCACTAAAAATATTTTTTGTATTTTCTAATTCATCATTAAATAGTGTAATTCCAGCAGAAATTGTTTTGAAAAATCTCTCTTCTTCAAGTGTTAATTGCTCTTTTATATAGTTTGCATTCTCTTTTAATTCAACATAATGCCCACCCATAATATCAACTAATGTATCTACAAGTTGTGCCATAAATGGTTTTCTAAGACCTATTAAATATCCATGTCTAATAGCACGTCTTAAAATTCTTCTTAGAACATAAGGACGACCTTCATTTCCAAATAAAATTCCTTGCGATAGCATAAATGATGTTGCTCTTAAGTGATCTGCAATAACTCTATATGATCCAATATTTTCTTTAGTAGCTTTTTTATTTGCAACTTTTTCTAAAGCTTCAATTATTGGTTTGAAGTTTGAAGAATCAAAATTGTTAAATACTCCCTCTTTTATTGCAATAACTCGCTCTAATCCCATTCCAGTATCAATAGATGGTTTTGGAAGAGGAACTAGTTTTCCATCTTTTGTTCTTTCATACTGCATAAATACAAGATTCCAAATCTCTAAAAATCTATCACCATCTCCACCCATTTTATCTTCAGGAGTGTTGAAATGCTCTTCTCCTTGGTCATAAAAAATCTCACTACAAGGACCACAAGCTCCTGTATCACCCATTGACCAAAAATTATCTTTATCTCCAAATCTTAAAATTCTTGAAGAATCTATATGTTTTGTCCAAATTTCAAATGCTTCATCATCGCTTTCATGTACTGTAACCCAAAGTTTATCTTTTGGTAAGGCAATATTTTTAGTAATAAATTCCCAAGCATAAGCAATAGCTTCTTCTTTAAAATAATTACCAAAAGAGAAGTTTCCAAGCATTTCAAAAAGTGTATGATGACGTGCTGTATAACCTACATTTTCTAAATCATTATGCTTTCCACCAGCTCTAACACAAAGTTGACATGATGTTGCTCGAGGATTTTTTGGAGCTGGTATGCTACCTGTGAAAATATCTTTAAACTGAACCATTCCTGCATTTGTAAACATCAAAGTTGGGTCATCTGGTACCAAAGGCATTGAAGATATTATTTCATGACCTTTACTCTTAAAAAACTCTAAATACTCTTTTCTGATATCCATTATACTATTTTCCATCTATAAAATTTTTCTACATTTTATCAAAAATATTATTTACTCTTGATTAGTAGGATTAGTAAAAAATGTTAAAAATAAAACAAAATTTAAGGTTTTTATAGGTAAAATCTTTGAACTTTAATTGTAGATATACAAGAAAAAGTTCAAATAAGGTTTAAGAAAATAATAATAAGGATAAAAAATGGGTAAATATATTGAATTAACATCAGCAAATTTTGATGCAACAACAAAAGAAGGTGTATCTTTAGTAGATTTTTGGGCTCCTTGGTGTGGTCCTTGTAGAATGATTGCTCCAGTTATTGAAGAGTTAGCAGGAGATTTTGAAGGAAAAGCAAATATTTGTAAAGTAAATACAGATGAAGAGCAAGATTTAGCAGTAAAATATGGAATTAGATCAATTCCTACAATTATTTTCATGAAAAATGGAGAAGTTGTTGATCAACTAATCGGTGCTACATCAAAACAAGCTTTAACAGATAAAATAAACTCTTTAATATAATTTGAATTAAAATTTTAAAAGGTTTAAAGGAAGGTGATTTTCATCTTCCTTTTTTTAATTTTGAACTTATTTAAGATAGATATAAAATATTAAATGATAAAATTTTTCCTTAGTTTTGTTTGCACTTTTATATTAGCTTACAAAATTTTTTAGTACCATTCTATTTTAAAAGAGTTATGGTGAAATATATATTTAGAAAAAATAAGGACTTAAGATGTTAGATTTAGCAATTATTGGTGGAGGACCAGCTGGACTTACAGCAGGTTTGTATGCTACAAGAGGTGGTTTGGCAAATGTTGTAATGTTTGAAATGGGAATGCCAGGTGGTCAAATTACAGGTTCGAGTGAGATAGAAAATTATCCAGGTCAAGGCGAAGTTATGACGGGTATGGATTTAATGGCATCTTGGCCAGAACAGTGTCAAAAATTTGGTTTAAAACATGAAATGGCACAAGTTGAAAATATTACTAAAAATGGCGATACATTTAAAATTTTAACAAATGACAACAGAGAATTTGAAGCAAAAGCTGTTTTGATGGCAACAGGTTCAGTTCCTAGACGTGCTGGATTTAAAGGTGAAAATGAATTTTTTGGAAGAGGAGTTTCTACTTGTGCAACTTGTGATGGATTTTTCTATAGAGGAAAAGAAGTTGCAGTTATTGGTGGTGGAGATTCAGCTTTAGAAGAGGCTTACTATTTATCAAAAATGTGTAAGAAAGTATATTTAGTACACAGACGTGATACATATAGAGCAGCTCCTAGTACAATAGCTCACATAAAAAATGCTGAAAATATTGAAGAAGTTACAAATGTAGGAGTTGAAGAAGTTTATGGTGATAACAGTGGAGTTTTAGGTCTTAAAGTAAAATGCAATAAATCAGGTGAAATAAGAGATTTACCAACTCCTGGAGTTTTTGTTTTTGTTGGAAGAAATGTATTAAATGCACCACTAAAACAAGCTGATGGAACTTTTTTATGTGATGTAATTGAAAGTGGAGAAGTTGTTGTTGATTTAAAAATGAAAACAACTACAAAAGGACTTTGGGCAGCTGGAGATATTAGAATTGATGCAGCAAAACAAGTTGTTTGTGCAGCAGCAGATGGTGCAACAGCAGCAGTTGATATAATTGAATATTTAGGATAAATAGATGGTTAAAATAGGTATTTTGGGTAGTTCTGGAAGAGTTGGAAGTTTACTAATAGATGATTTAAAAAATGATACAGAGGCAAAAGTTTCTTGTGTTCATGTTTTTGATAAAATAGAAAAAGTTTTACCACCTGATGCGATTGTAACAAATGATATAAATATTTTATTTGATGAAAGTGATGTAATTATTGATTTCTCAAGTCCAGTTGCAACTGAAGAGCTTTTAACTGCAGTTGTTGAGGGTGGAAAAAGAAAAGCGCTAGTAATTGCAACTACTGGATTGAGTAAACATCAGCAAAACTTACTTCTTGAAGCAAGCAAGCTTGTACCTATTTTATACGCTACAAATATGAGTTTAGGAGTTGCAGTTTTAAATAAACTTGTAGCTCTTGCTTCTAAAACATTAAGAGATTTTGATATTGAAATTGTTGAACAGCACCATAAGCATAAAGTAGATGCACCTTCAGGAACTGCACTAACTTTGGCTGAACATGCAGCAAGTGCAAGAGATTTAGATCTTGATAGTGTAAGAGTTTCAGGTCGTGATGGACAAATTGGAGCTAGAACTAAGGATGAAATTGCGGTTATGGCTTTAAGAGGTGGAGATATAGTTGGAAGACACACAGTTGGTTTATATAATGATGGAGAATTTTTAGAGCTTAATCATACAGCAACTGCAAGAAATACTTTTTCAAAAGGTGCAATAAAAGTTGCAAAATGGCTTGTAAAAAAAGATGCAAATCTTTATTCAATCAATGATGCTTTAGGGCTATAATAAGGAAATCAACAATGTGTGCAATAGTAGGAATTTACGGAAATGAAAATGCTGCAAGATTAGCCTCAATAGCTCTTTTTGCTATGCAGCACAGAGGTCAAGAAGCAACTGGAATTTCATCATCATGTGATGGAAAAATATATACAAAAAAAGATAGAGGTTTGGTTTCTGAAGTATTTAATGAAGAGGCTTTAACTTACTTAAAAGGGAATATGGCAATTGGACATAATCGTTATGCAACAGCTGGAAGTGATTCTGTTTTAGATGCTCAACCTGTTTATGCAAAATATAAATTAGGTCAAATATCAATCGTTCACAATGGTAATCTTATAAATAAAGATGAAGTTAGACAAGATTTAATTGATAAAGGTGCAATATTTCAAACAGGAATGGATACTGAAAATTTAATTCATCTAATAGCAAAAAATACAAAAGATCATTTAAAAGATAGAATTATTGAAGCTTTAAATAGAACTATTGGAGCATATTGCTTTATTGTTCAAAGTAGAAGTAAACAGTTTGTAATACGAGATAGATATGGAATTAGACCTCTGTCTTTAGGAAAATTAAAAAGTGGTGGATATATAGTTGCTAGTGAAACTTGTGCTTTTGACTTGGTTGGAGCTGAATTTATTAGAGACGTAAGACCTGGTGAGATGTTAATATTTAGTGAAGAAGATGATATTGAATCTGTTCAACTTTTTGAACCAGAATTTAGACCATGTGCGTTTGAATATGTATATTTTGCAAGACCAGATTCTGTAATTGATGGTAAAAATGTATATACAATAAGAGAAAATATGGGTAAAGCACTAGCAAAAAATGATGCAAATAGCAAAATAAAATATGATATGGTTGTTCCTGTTCCAGATAGTGGAGTTCCAGCAGCTCTTGGTTATGCAGCAGCTAGTGGTATTCCTTTTAAATATGGGATTATTAGAAACCACTATATTGGAAGAACATTTATAGAACCAACTCAAGAGATGAGAAACTTAAAAGTTAAAATGAAACTAAGTCCTATGAGTTCAATTATTGCTGGAAAATCTTTACTTGTAATTGATGATTCAATTGTAAGAGGAACAACTTCGAAAAGAATAGTTAAAATGTTAAAAGAAGCAGGTGCAAAAGAGGTTCATTTTAGAGTTGCAAGTCCAGAGATAAAATTTCCTTGTTTTTATGGAATAGATACTCCTACAAAAGAGGAGTTAATATCAACTCAAATGACTAAAGAAGAAGTTTGTAAATATATAGAAGCTGACAGTTTAGAGTATCTTTCAATAGATGATTTAGTAAGTGCAATAGGAGATGATAGGCACTATGCACTTGAAAGTTTTGATGGAGACTATTTCGTAAAAGCATAATGAGAAAAGATTTTAAAGAGGTATTGACTATTGGTCGATACTTCAAAAAAAAGTTTGGCGAAAAAGTTTATAAGATTCCAATATCTATATCAGGTTTTACATGCCCAAATATAGATGGAACAAAAGCAAAGGGAGGCTGCTCTTTTTGTGAAAATGACTCATTCAGCCCAAATTTACAAGAGAAAAAATCTAAGTTTAAATTAAATCCAAATATAGAACATAATCCATTTTTAGAAAACCAGCTAAAACAACTTGAAATGCAGTTTATTGCAACAAAAAAAAGATTAGAAAATAAATTTAAAGCAAAAAAATTTATAGTATATTTTCAATCTTTTACAAATACTTATGCTCCACTTTCAACTTTAAAATCTTTATATGAAAAAGCTCTTAGTTTTGATGATGTTATAGGACTTAGTATTGGTACAAGAACAGATTGTGTAACAGATGAGATTTTAGATTATTTGTATGAAAAATCTAAAGAAAAAGAGATTTGGATAGAGTATGGAATTCAAAGTTTTTTTCAAACTACACTAGATAAAATAAATCGAGCAGATGATGTTGAAAATATGAGATATTGGATAAAAAGAACAAAAGATAAAGGCTTAAATGTTTGTGGACATTTAATTTATGGTTTACCAGATGAGAACCAAGAAATGATGCTAGAGACATTTAAACAAACAATTGATTTGAAAGTTGATAGTATTAAATTTCACCCACTTTATGTTGTAAAAAATACACTTCTTACAAATGAGTTTAAAAAAGGAAGATTTACCCCAATAAGTGAAGAACTTTATATTGATACAGTTGTAAAATCAATTATAAATTTACCACCAAATATTTCAGTTCAAAGAGTAACAGCAGGAATAGATGATGATACACTTTTATCACCTTTTTGGTGTAAAAATAAACACCAACAGATGAAAAATATAAGAATTGCTCTGGAAAAAAAAGGGTTTATTTATTAATATTTATTTGATTTGTAATAAATAATTCACAACATTTTCTATAAAAGCATCATGTTTTCTATCTTTTCTATATGCAATGTATAGTTTTCTTAGCATTTTTTGATTGCCAATTCTTGATTCAAATAAAGCACCCGATTTAAGCAATGATTCAATAGCATTTCTTGAAACAATAGAAACAGCTGGAGTTGAATTTTTATCAGAGTGTAAAACAGTTTGAACAATAGTTGTAGCACTTGTAACTTCACTTGTAACTTCAAATGTATCACAATCAGGATAGTTAGCTTTTTCAAGACACTCTTTAAAAATTGACCCTGTATTTGACTCAGGATTTCTACAAATCCATTTATAAGATAACAAATCTTCAGGTTTTGCTCTTGTAGGAAGTTTTTGGTTTGAGAATATTACTATTTCATCTTCCATCCACTCTCTATAAATAATCTCATCATTTGAGATATAGTTTTCAACAAGCGCAATATCGATTTTTTTATCTAGTAAGTCTTCTATGGCTTCATGTGAAACAGATACATTAATTGATACATCATTGTGAATATTCTCTTTTAGATTATTTAAAAATCTAGGAAGAATATAATTTCCTATTATAAAACTAGCACCAAAAATAAAAGTTGTTTTTTTATTCATTATTTTTAAAAGTTCTTTTTCGGCATTATTAACACATTTTTCGATTTTTAAAGCAATTCCATGAAGAATTTGCCCCTCTTTTGTGAGTTTAATACCATTTTTTTTTCTATCAACAATTTGAACATCTAGGTAATCTTCTATAAACTTCATTTGTTGAGTAACAGCTGGTTGAGAAATACCTAGTTTAGCAGATGCCTTTGAAAAAGACTTCTCTCGTACAACTGTTAAAAAAGTCTCTAGTTTAGCAAAATCATTGAGCATTAAATTCTCCAAAAATAAATTATCAAAATGATAACATTTATTTATATATAGAATAATTAAGAGATATAATATTTTTATAAATTTTATGATATAATCTAGCTTTATTGGAGAAAAAATGTCTGAAAATTTATTAATATCACTAAACGATTCACAAAAAAGTGCTGCGCAACATATAGATGGTCCTTTACTTATCTTAGCAGGTGCTGGAAGTGGAAAAACAAAAACAATTACTACTAGATTAGCATATTTAATCTCTATTGGAATAGATCCTAAAAGTATTTTAACTCTTACATTTACAAATAAAGCTGCAAATGAGATGCGAAATAGAGCTTTCTCTCTTTTAGATACAAGCAGTTTAAATACACCTCCACTTTTATGTACATTTCACAAATTTGGACTTCTTTTTTTGAAGTTTTATATAAGTGAATTAAATAGAAAGAATAATTTTATAATAATAGATAGTGATGACAAAAGAAGAGTTTTAAAATCAATAAATAAAGAGATACCAACTGCGCTTTTAGGAAGTGAAGTATCAAAATATAAAAACTCAATTATGACTCCAAGTGAAGTAAAAGCACAAGCACAAGGGAAACTTTATAGTGAAATTGCAGATATTTATGAAAAATATGAAGAGCATTTATTGAAAAATAATCTTGTAGATTTTGATGATTTACTTCTTTTACCTTATAAGATTTTAAAAGATAATCAAAAATTAGCAGAATCAACAAGCCAAAAGTATCAATATATTATGGTAGATGAGTACCAAGATACAAATGAACTTCAATATAGACTCTTGCGACTTCTTTGCTCAAACCATGATAATCTTTGTGTAGTTGGAGATGATGATCAAAGTATTTATGGCTGGAGAGGTGCTACAATTAAAAATATTTTGAATTTTAATGAACATTTCGAAAGAGCAACTATTGTTAAACTTGAAGAAAATTATAGATCAACAGATACTATTTTATACCATGCAAACGCTTTAATTGAGCATAACAGAGATAGGTTAGGCAAAAAACTTGTAGGTACAAAAGACAAAGGTAGTTCTATAAAAGTTTATGAATCTCACGATGAAAATGAAGAGACAAGAAAGCTTGTTGATGATATAAAAAAATTGTTACAAACAGATGAAAAAGCTAAAGATATTGCAATTTTATTTAGAGTAAATGCTCTTAGCCGTTCTTTAGAAGAGGGATTTAATAAAGCAGGACTTAATTATAAACTTGTTGGTGGAATGAAATTTTACGAAAGAACAGAGATAAAAGATTTAATAGCTTATTTTAGAATTTTAACAAACTTAAGCGATAATTTTTCTATAAAAAGAGTTATAAACAAACCAAAAAGAGGAATAGGTGCAACTACTATTGATAAACTTGAAGAGAAAGCAAATGAGTTAAATAGTTCTATTTTTGATATGATTCAAAAGTTAAATGCTGATGAATTAAGTGCAATTGTTGGTAAGAAAAATGCAAGAACTATAAAAGTTTTTGAAGCATCTATTTTAGATTTGAGAGAACTTATGATTCAGTCAAGAATGAGACTTTTAGATAGTTTTGAAGAGACTTTTGATTATCGAGCCTCTTATGATAATCTTCCAGATGGTTTTGAAAGACAAGCAAATATTGATGAGTTTTATGGATATATTAGAGATTATTTTATTCAAAATCCACATTTAGATTTAAAAGATTTTTTAAATGAAATTGCATTAGAAAATCAAAATGATGAATATAGTAATGATGCTATTTCCATGATGAGTATTCATGCTTCAAAAGGTTTAGAGTTTAAACATCTTTTTATTATTGGGCTTGAAGAGGGATTTTTCCCAATTATCGGGGATAGTACAGATTTAGAAGAAGAAAGAAGATTAGGATATGTTGCATTTACAAGAGCTATGGATAACTTAACTCTATCTTTTGTACATTCAAGATTTTATAAAGGGAAAAGAACTCAATTAAATAAAAGTAGATTTTTGGTTGAAAGTGCTTTATTAAAAGGAAGTTTAGTTATTGAAAAAAGCTCTGGATTTAAAAAAGGTGATATGGTAAGTCACAAGATTTTTGGGCAAGGAAGAGTTGAAAAAGCTGTTAATGCTGGAAAAGATTATAAGCTTACTATAAATTTTGGTGGACAAAAAAGAGATATTTTGTCATCTTTTGTAGAGAAAAACTAGAGGTAAAGTTTGCAAAAAAGAGTTTATGAAAAAGGTGAAATAAACAAGCTTTTTGTTGTAAATAAACCTATGTTTATTAGTTCAAATTTTTATTTAAATAGATTTAAAAAAGCTTATAAAAATAAAAAAGCTGGATTTAGCGGAACTCTTGATCCTTTTGCAAAAGGTTGTTTGATTGTTGCATTTGGACAATATACAAAGCTTTTTAAATATTTAGAAAAAACTCCAAAAGTTTATAAAGCTGTCGTTTGGCTTGGAGTTAGTTCTGAATCTTTGGATATTGAGAGAATCCAGAATATAGGATTTCAAGAAAAACTTGATACTGATTTTATAAAAAAAGAGATTGAAAAATTAAAAGGTGAAATAGAGTATATTCCTCCGAAATTTTCAGCTAAAAGAGTAAATGGACAAAAAGCTTATGAGATTGCTAGAGAAGGATTGGAATTTGAGCTAAAAAGTTCAATTATGAAAGTATTTGATATAAAATTCATTAGATACAATCATCCTTTTGTAAGTTTTGAAGTAAAAGTTAGTGAAGGCACATACATTCGATCTTTAGCACAAATATTTTTAAAAAATATAGCCTGCGTTGGAACTTTGAGTTATCTTGAAAGAGTTAATGAGGGAAAATTTTATTTTGAAAATCATAAAGAGTTAAATCCGCTTGATTTTATAGATTTACCAAAAAATAACTATACTGGAACAAAAGAGTGGTTAGAAGTTGGTAAACGAATTTCAAAAGATTATTTGAGTATAAAAATAGATGGAAAATATATAATAGAAGTTGATACATTTTTTTCTATCATAGAAATAATAGGTGATGAAGTTAAATATTTATTAAATAAAGTTCCAAAAATAAAGGCAACAAATGACTAAAAAATCATATGCAAAGGTAAATATCTTTTTAAAAATTGTTGGATTAAGAGATAATTATCATCTAATAGCTTCAAGATTTGTAAGAGTAAAAAATCTTTTTGATACTATTAGTTTTGTACAAAAAGATGTTGATAATTTTTCAATTGAGGGAAATTTTTCATGTTTATTGGAAAAAAATACAGTTTATAAAGCTTATAAAGAACTTGAAAAATTTGATTGTGTAAAAGAGTTTTTTAAAAAAAATATTGTAAAAATAGATAAAAATATTCCAGAATTTGCAGGACTTGGTGGTGGAAGTTCAAATTGTGCAAGCTTTTTAAATATGGTAAATCAAGCTTGTAATTTGAATTTAAGCAAAGAAGAATTGGCAAAAATTGGATCAAACATTGGAGCTGATGTACCTTTTTTTGTATATGATTTTGATAGTGCAAATGTTAGTGGAATTGGTGAAATTGTTGAAGAGTTCAAGGAAGAGTCACTTAATATTGAAGTTATTACTCCAAAAATTCCTTGTGATACAGCAAAAATATATAAAAATTTTAGGAAAAAGTTTTATAAAGAGGCTGATATAAAAAGAGATAAAGATGAAGTTAAAGAGCTTTTTGCTACAAATTCAAAAGATATTTTAAAAAAATTTAGTATAAATGAAGCAAATGATTTATATTTTTCAGCTTTGGATTTAAACCAAGATTTAAAAAAATTCGAAAAAGACAATTGGTTTTTTAGTGGAAGTGGAAGCTCATTTTTTAAAATTTTATAAGGAAATTATGTGGCAAAAAAAGAATTAAAAAAGAATTTAGTATTTAAAAATAAAAAAGCATTTCATGATTTCACAATTTTAGATAGCCTTGAAGCTGGAATTGTGCTTGAAGGAAGTGAAGTAAAAGCTATACGAGAAGGAAGAGTAAACTTAAAAGATAGCTTTGTGAGAATAATTAAGGGAGAAGTTTTTCTTTTAAATGCACATATATCACATTTAAGCACAACTCATAGCACATATAGACCAGATGAAAGAAGATCAAGAAAACTACTTTTACACTCAAAACAAATAGCAAAAATGTACTCAAAAGTAACAAAAGATGGAATAACGCTAGTTTGTACAAAATTATATTTTAATAACAAAAATATGGTAAAAGTTGAAGTTGCAACTGCTGAAGGTAGAAAACTACATGATAAAAGAGAAGTTTTAAAAGAAAAAACTCTAAAAAGAGAGAGTGAACAGGCTATAAAATCTTATAAATAAGATAATTTTTATCTTGATTTTATTTTAATGAATCCTTATAAATAAAGCTAATTTGTTAATTTATTGTTAATTTTTTTGTTTAGTTTAAGTTTTTCTTCGATACTATTTTGGCTAATAAGTGACTTTTTGTGACTTGTATATAAATTTTGTAGGAGGAAATTGATGCAAAACAGTGCACAAATTGAGTATGACTACTCTGTTGCTAAGTGTTTTACATTTACAACAATCTTGTTTGGTATCATTGGTATGACAATAGGTGTTGTGCTTGCTTTTCAATTGGCTTTTCCAGAGCTAAATTATTTAGCAGGAGAGTATGGTACTTTCAGTAGATTAAGACCATTGCACACAAATGGTGTTGCTTTTGGATTTACACTGAGTGGGGTTTTTGCTGGTTGGTATTATATATCACAAAGGGTTTTAAAAGTTTCATTAAAAGAGTCACCTTTTTTAATGGTAGTTGCAAAACTTCATTTTTGGGTATATTTTATAACAATTCTATTAGCTGTTGTTACTCTATTTATGGGTATTACAACTTCAAAAGAGTATGCGGAGCTTGAGTGGCCACTAGATATTCTAGTTGTTGTTTTCTGGGTTCTATGGGGTATTTCGATTTTTGGAATTATAGGAATTAGAAGAGAAAGAACACTTTATATTTCTATTTGGTATTTTATTGCTACATTTATAGCAGTTGCAATGCTTTATTTATTCAATAATATGGAAGTTCCAACTGCACTTGTAAGTGGATATGGTTCTTGGATACACTCTGTTTCTATGTATGCTGGTACAAATGATGCTATTATTCAATGGTGGTATGGACACAATGCTGTTGCATTCGTATTTACTACTCCTATTATTGCATTAATTTACTACTTCTTACCAAAAGAATCAGGTCAAAATATTTATTCATATAAATTATCAATCTTAGCATTCTGGGGATTGTTATTTGTTTATTTATGGGCTGGTGGACACCATTTAATTTATAGTACTGTTCCTGATTGGATGCAAACTATGGGTTCTGTTATGTCTGTTGTTTTAATTTTACCATCATGGGGATCTGCAATTAATATGCTTTTAACTATGAAAGGTGAGTGGAATCAGTTACAATCTAATACTGTAATTAAATTTATGGTTTTAGCTTCAACATTCTATATGTTAACAACACTTGAAGGACCAATTCAGTCTATTAAATCTGTTAATGCTATTGCGCACTTTACAGATTGGATTCCAGGACATGTTCATGATGCAGTTTTAGGATGGTTGGTATTTATGATTATGGCTGCCTTATTCCATATGGTTCCTAGAATGTTTAAAAGAGAGATATATTCAAAATCATTGATGGAGACACAATTCTGGCTACAAACAGTTGGAATTATTTTATACTTTACATCTATGTGGATTGCAGGTATCACTCAAGGTATGATGTGGAGAGCTTATGATGAGTATGGTTCATTAGTTTACTCATTTATTGATACAGTTACAGTGTTACATCCATACTATACAATTAGAGCGGTTGGTGGTTTAATGTACTTAATCGGATTCTTTATGTTCGCTTACAACATCTATAAAACAATTAGATGTGGTAGAGTTCTTGATAAAGAGCCAGTAAATGCAACTCCAGTAGCTGCTTAAGAAAGGGGAAAAAATGTTTCATTGGTTAGAACAAAGACCGTTTTTCTTTGCGGTAATGGTATTTATATTTGTTGCATTTGCAGGTGTAATTGAAGCAATTCCAGACTTTGCAAAGCAAGCAAGACCAACAGTTGGCACAAAGCCATATTCAGTGTTGGAATTAACAGGAAGACATGTTTATATTAAAGATTCGTGTAATGCATGCCACTCTCAGTTGGTAAGACCATTTAAATCAGAAACTGATAGATATGGTATGTACTCTTTAAGTGGTGAATATGCTTATGATAGACCATTCTTATGGGGTTCAAAAAGAACTGGACCTGATTTAATGAGAGTTGGAAACTATAGAACTACAGATTGGCATGAAAACCATATGAGAGATCCAAAAGCAGTTGTTCCAGGTAGTATAATGCCTGCATATGAGCATCATTTTACTAATATTGCTGACATAGAGACTGCATATGCGGAAGCTTATACTGTAAAAACAGTATTTAACACTCCATATGATCAAGAAGGTATGCCAAAACTGGGAACTTGGGAAGAAGCAAAAGCTGCTGCTCTTTTAGAAGCACAAGCTATTGCTGCTGATATGAAAGATGAGAAAGTGAAACAAGCTGTTGCAAATGGTGAAGTTCCTGAAATTGTTGCATTAATTGCATATTTAAATTCTTTAAAATAGAGGTTCATTATGGATTATGAAACACTGATGACGGTTCAAGGTTATGCAAAATTCTTTTTGATATTAGTAGTATTTATACTATTTTATGCCTATGCTTTTTCCTTGTATAGAAGGCAAAAGAGAGGTGAAAGAGATTTTGAAAAGTATTCAAAGCTTGTACATGATGATTCGAGTGTTTCTGTTCCTCTTGAAGAAAGAGATATTAAAAAAGTTATAGGTAATAAGGAGAAATAAGATGAAATCTATGGTTATAGGTGGAATAATTCTTATCATCGCATTAATGGCAGGAACTTACTTTGTTGCAGGTGATGCTTTTATTAGTGATGATTATATCAATGCATTAACATTTTTAGGAGCAACTGCTATTCTTACAATTAGTACGTTTGTTGTTTTAAAATATATTAATCAGATGAAGAATGATACAGCAAGTGGTGAACTAGCTGATGAAAAATGGGATGGAATTGGTGAGTATAAAAACCCTGTTCCAACAGGTTGGGCTATAGCATATATTGGTGCAATTATTTGGATGTTTTGGTATTTCACAATTGGTTATCCAATTAATGGATTTTCTCAAATTGGTCAATGGAATGAAGAAACAAATGAATTTAATGCTAAATTTGAGCAAAAATGGACAAATCCAAATGAGCAAACTCTAAAAGCAATGGGACAATCTATATTTTTAGTACAATGTGCTCCTTGTCATGGAGTTGATGCAGAAGGAATTGCAGGAAAAGCTCAAGATTTAACAAAAAGAATGAGTAAAGAGCAAATTGAGTTTACAATCAGAAATGGTTCAAATTATTTAACTGAAGCATATCCAGGTGGAATGCCTCCAATGATGCTTAGCGAAGATGTTGATATTAAAGAAGTTTCTGCATATGTAGCAAACGGATTTAAAGGAGAACAACCAGTAGCTTATGCAACTTGTGCAGCTTGTCATGGTGATAATGGAGAGGGAATGCCAATGGTAGGTCCAAATATTAAATCTTATGATGATTCTATTGTAACAGCTGTTTTAAAACAAGGTAAAAAAGGTCTTTTAGGTCATATGCCAAGCTTTAACGAAAGATTAAATGAGACTCAAGAAAAAGCTTTAGCTTCATATATTAGAAGTTTAGGAGATAAGTAATGGCAAATAATACACAAATGAATGAAAATGAAAGAGGAATTTTTAAATTACACGGTATAACAGGAATGTTAATAGCTGTTGTTTTACTTTTAACAATTCTTGCAGTATTAGTTTTTAATGGTGTTTTAGTTCAGCAAAGAGAAGCTTCTAATGCCTATCAAATTAATCAAGACTTAAATGCTTTAAAAGCAAATAGTCCTGATAACCACAAACATTACCAATTAATTGGTAATGGTAAATAAGGAGTGAAGTATGGACAGATTAATTACTATTTTGCTTTTGGTTTCGGCTCTTATGACGATTTATTATGCATTTTTTGACCAAGCAAAAGTATTTGTTGGTTAAATGAGAAATTTTAATTCTTTAAAAGTAGGGGTGATTTTTTCACTTCTACTTTTTTTATATACAAATGGTTTTGCACAAAATTTTATATTAAAAGATGATTTAATAGATATAAGAGCAAAAAATAAGATTGTTGAAATTGGTAGTGAAGTTAAAACAAAAACAGGTGTAAATATTTATGTTTATGCAACTTCTAGTTTCAATTTAGATAAAAGTATAACTACAAAAGATAAAATAGATTATATAAAAAATTATGAATTAGATATTTTAAAAAATCTTGAAACCCCTTACGTGATAATAACAATTTCACTTGAAGATACTCATGTGAATCTATACTACAGTGACAGTTTAGAAAAAATAATAGATAAAAATGAAATCCTTGATGATTATGTCGTGCCTTTACTGGCATCAAAAGATAAAAATACAGTTGCTTCAAAAGTAAGTGCCTCTGTTTTAAATGGATATGCAGGAATAGCTGATAAATTAGCAGATTCAAAAAATATTGAGCTTGAGAGCAATATTGGGAATCAAGGAAGAGTCGCTAGTACAATCTGGAGAGTATTTATATATTTTGTATTGATTTCAGCACTTTTAGCATATATCTATTCAGTTCTACGAAAGAGAAAATAGTATGAAAAAAAGAAATTATTGGCCACTATATTTTATAGCAATTTTTGTTTTTACTGTTTATATGATTATTTGGACAATATATAAAGCAATGCAAGCCCCTGTTGTAGAAGATAGAAGTTTTATGCAAAAATACCAATATGTAGATGAAAATTATAACTCTATAATGACATCAAATATAAATTTTTTAGAAAAATATAGTTTAGAATTAGATTTAAATGGAAATATTTTTCCACTTACAACAGAAGATATAAAATATGGTCAAAGAGTTATTGAAAAATATTCAAAACATAAAAATGTTTTAAAAGTTGGAGAAAATAGCTTAAAAATTTTAGTTTTAAATAAAATAACAAAAGAGATAGTTCCTTTAAATATTGATTTACTTATTACGAAAACTATGTCAGATGATAGTAATGTAAATCTAAAAGATGAAAACTTTACAAAAGATAAAAATATTTATACTACAAATTTTAATCTAAGTGAAGAGACAAATTGGATTATAACAGGAAGTTTTAAAGTAGAAGATGAGACAGGATTTATCTTTATAAAAACAAATGCTAAGTAAAAAAAAACTTATTATTTTTCCTACGCAAAGGGCAATTAGAAACTATTTAGAGACAAAAAAGTCTCTAAATACTCTTTTGCCAACTTGCCTTACAATTGATGATTTTTTAAAAAAATCTATATACTTTGAAAATAAAATATATTGTGATGAAGAGCAAAGAATACTTCTTTTAAGTGAAGCTATAAAAGATATTGATATTAAAAAACTAGGAATTAGTTCTAGTTTTACAAAATTTTTAACTCAAAGCGAATATATATATAGATTTTTTTTAGAAATATCAAGTGAAGGTATTGATATAAATGATATTAAAACAAAAGATACTTACGAGTTTTATAGTGAGCATTTAGCAATATTAGGTGAAGTTTTAAAAAATTATAAAGAACTTTTAGATAAAAATTTGTTTGTTGATAGATTAAATTTAAAAGATAATTATAGGATAAATCTTTATTATTTAGAACTTTTTGAAGATATTACAATATATTTTGAAGGATATTTTACTAAACAAGAGTTTGAAATTATTCTAGAAATATCTCAAGTTAAAGATTTAAAGATAAACTTCTCTTCAAATATTTATAATCAAAAGTCTCTTCAAGTATTTAAAAATATAGATTTTGAACTAAAAATAGATCATATTTATACAATTAATCTTTCAAAAAAAGAGATAATAAACGAAATATTATCAAAAGAAGTTAGTAGAAATATCGAAATCAAAGGTTTTTCTTCAAGATTGAATCAAATTTCATATATAAAATCATCAATAGTTAATTGTGTTAATTTTGGTATAAATCCAAATAAAATTGCAGTAATATTGCCTGATGAGAGTTTTGCTACAGCTTTAGAGCTTTTTGACAAAGAAAATTATTTTAACTTTGCTATGGGAAAGAGTATTGTAAATAAAAATATATATCAAAAAGCAAATGGAATATATAATTTTATATTAGAAAATGAGATAAAAAATATAGAAAATCTAAAGTTTTTGGATTTGGATTTTGAATTTATAGAAAAAGAGATTAAACATTTTTGGAATAAACTTTGTAAAAAGGAGAAATTTATACAAATAACAGATTTTTTGAAAAATAATGAGCAAAATATTGAACTGTTGGAAAAATATGATGAGATGATATATAAGTTGAATTTTGTACTTTTTTCACAAAATTTTGATTTGAGACTAAAAGATATTTATAAAATTTTTCTTCAAAAATTATCAAAAATATCTTTAGATGATGCACATTCTGGAAAAATAACAGTTATGGGACTTCTTGAAACACGGCTTATAGATTTTGATGCTATTATTATTTGTGATTTTAATAATTCATTTATTCCAAAAATTTCATTAAAAGATAAATTTCTATCTACAAAAGTCAAATATTTAGCAAATTTACCAACAAAAATCGATAGAGAGAATCTTCAAAAATACTATTATAAAAGATTGATTGATTCTTCAAAGAATATATTTATCTCTTATGTTGAATCAAAAGAAGATGATATTTCAAAGTTTGCTTATGAGTTATTTCCTGATATAAAAATTTCAGCAAATGATGAAGAATATAAAGGTATTTTATATAATAACAGAAAGCTTGAATACAAAGATGAAGAGATTTTGTTAAATATTGATTTGGAAAAACAATCTTGGTCAGCAAGTGGATTAAAAATGTTTTTAGAGTGTAAAAGAAAGTGGTATTTAAATTATATTTTAAAACTAAAAGAGCATACACTTTCAAAGCTTCCAAAGAGTTTTGAGCTAGGTAATATAGTACATAGTATTCTCGAAGAGTATTATAAAAATGAAAATTCAAATATAGATGAGATTTTTTTAAAATACAAAAGTGATAACCCTTTTTTAATTCTTGATTTAGAGGTTTTTAAACATAATATTAAAAAGCTTTTAGATGATGACAAAATAAGATTGGAAACTAGGCAAATAGTTGAGATTGAAAAGAAATTCTCTATAAATTTTAATGGATTTGAATTAATTGGAGTTATAGATAGAGTAGATAAGTTTGAAGATGGTTTTGAATTAATAGATTATAAAACTTCAAGAAGTTTAAAAATTGATACAATTAATACCTATAATAAATCATGTGATTTTCAACTAGAGTTTTATTTTTTGGCAATAAAAAATTTGTATGAATCTGCAAATATAAAAGCTTTTTATTATGATATTTTTGAAAACTCTTTGAAGCAAGAAGTTGTTTTAAATGAAAAACTAGAACTTTTACAAACAATTTTTGATGATTTAAAAATACAAAGTAAAGATAAGATTAATTTTTGCAAAACTGAAGATAAAGCTATTTGTAGCTATTGTTCCTATAAAATAATTTGTAATAGAGACTAGAATTTTTAAAAAAGGGTTTTTCAACCCAATTTTAAACTATTTTATAAGTGAAGATATTGCTTTAAAGTTTGGATTTTTTGCATCTAAAGTTAGTTCAAATAAAATTGATTCATAAGTTGTAGGAACAGCACCTGCTTGAATTAATCTTTTAATTGCCATTTTATGATCAAGTTTGCTTCTACTTCCACAACAGTTTGTTACTAAAATAACATTAAAACCATTTTCAAGTAAATCAATACAAGTTTGAAGAACACAAACATGAGTCTCTATTCCAGCAACAACTATATTTTTTTTGCCACTTTGTTTAAAAGCATTTAAAATATCGCTATTTTGACAAGCTGAAAACGTAGTTTTTTCATAGGCTTCATATTCACTTATAAGCTCTTTTAAAGGCTCTATAGTTTCACCTATTCCTTTTTTATACTGTTCATTTACAATAATAGGAACATCTAAAGTTTTCATACCTTTTACAAGTATTGGAAGAGTTCTTAAAAGCTCATCTTTATTTCCAATATGTGGAAAAAGTCTCTCTTGAACATCAACTAAACAAAAAAGTGTATCTTCTAGTTTTATTCTCATATTTTATCCTTTTAAATGGTTCCCATTTTAAAGGAACCGTTCATTTAATAACTACTTTTTAACAGAACTTATAAAAAGTTCCTAAAAGTAGCTTGTTCTTTAGAACTCTCTTTGAGAAAACTCTAAAGGGCTTTAAGAATAAAGCCTTGAAAAAGAAATATATCAAAACAGTGTAGCTAGAAACTAGCTTTTAAATCATAGAAATTGTTATTTAAATGCCATAGCTTCAGCTCTTTTTAGAAGCTCAACTGCACCTTTTTTTATAAACTCATTTGCAAAATCTCTTCCAGCACTCTCAAAAGAGTTTATATCTATGATTTTTTCATCTTTTATATATTCAGTTCCATCAGGAAGTCCAACTATTGCAGATATTTTTACACTTTTGTCATCTTGAATTGTTGCTTTTACACCAATTGGAACTTGACAACCACCTTGAAGTGCATCTACAAATCCTCTTTCAATTGTTGACTCAATTTGCGCATTTTTATCATTTAAAACTTTTACAATTTCAATAATTTTTGGGTCATTTGTTGTCTCAATTCCCAAAGTCGCTTGTCCCATAGATGGAATCATAACATCTGTTGAAATAGGAGTGAAATATGTAACCTCATTTTGCAAATTTAACTTCTCAATTCCAGTTGCTGCAAGTATTATTGCATCATACTCACCAGCATTTAGTTTTGCTATTCTTGTATTGATATTTCCTCTTAAATCTTTAAGTTCAATATCAGGTCTTAACATCTTTATAGCCATTCTTCTTCTTAAACTTGTAGTTCCAACAACAGCACCTTTTGGTAAATCTTCAATTGTTTTGTATTTGTTACTTAAAAGTGCATCTTGAGGATTAAATCTTTTTGAAACAGCAGCAAGAACTAAACCATCTTCAAACTGTGTTGGAACATCTTTTAGTGAGTGAACAGCCAAATGTGCAGTTCCTTCAAGCATTGCAACTTCAAGCTCTTTTGTAAAAAGACCTTTTCCACCAATTTTTGCCAAAGGAACATCTAAAATCTTGTCACCTTTTGTAGTAAACTCTTGAAGTTCGACTTCCATATTTGGGTAGTGTTTTAAAAGCTCTGCTTTTATATACTCACTTTGCCAAAGTGCTAGCTGGCTTCTTCTAGTTGCAATTACAAGTTTATCCATCATTTCCTCTTTCTATTTTTTTATTAAAGATTTATATAATTCTTTAGTTGGGTCAATCTCACCATTAATATATATAGTAGGAGTTCCAGAAACTAAAAGATCATCACCAGATGCTATCTCTTTTTCAAGATTACTAACTATCTCTTTTTTATTTAAATCTTGAATTTTAATATTTGTTTGTAACTCTTTATTGAATGCTTCTAAAATAGTTTTTTCATCTGTTGTTGATGGTGCAAAATGTTTTGTCCAGTCAATTTTATATGCTTTTAAAACTACTTCTTGTCCTAATTTTGTTTTTGCTATGTCAATCAATTTAGATAAAGTTGTAGATGCTGGGTGTATATGAGTTAGTGGAAAAGCGTAGTAATAAAGTGCAATATTATCGCTATTTTTATTTACAAATTCAATAACTTCTGGAACATATTGTGCACAAAATGGGCAAAGAGGATCTGAAAAAATAACAATTTTATCTTTTGCTTTTTCACTTCCAGCTATTAGTTTTGATTTTTGATAGTATTTATCTGTTATATTTGGAGCGATAGTAGATTTAAGTGATTTTGATGTTTTTATATCGAATAAATCTGTTGCTACAACTTTTCCATCACTAAATAAAGTATCTTTAACTTTCATGTTTTTATCTTGAATTACTGCATCAAAATCCAAAATGTAGCCATACCAACCTTTTACTTCAAGCTCTTTTTTATAAAAAATTTTTATATTATTTGCTTTAACATTTGGATTTTGTGATAATCTCTTTTTCTCAAAATCAATCACTAGGTTATCATTTGCAAATAGAGTTGCACTTGCTATTGAGCTTAAAACTAATAGTTTTGTAAATTTATTCATATTCTTTCCTTTTAAATAATTTTATAGTCTATCTTTTTTTGATTAATTGAAAGTTAATTTTCAACTTCTCGATTTTACTGTAATTTTTTTAATATCAAATAACTCTTTTGCTTTATTTAGCATTTTTGAATTTAAAATATCATCAATTTGTAACTCTTTAGAATATATTGCTTCATTATGACTTTTTGTTATATCTGCAACACATCCACTTCCTAACTCTATGTCTTCAATCATTGAACCAGTTTCATTTAAAAAACTATCATTTTCTTTTGTAGGCTCATTTAATAAGGTGGCCTCCTCCTTTTTAAAATTTAACTCAATATTTGAGCCAAAAATATCTTGAGCAAATGTTTTTATAAGCCCAAAATATTTAAAAAGTAACTGCCTGTCTTCATCTTTTGCATAAGAGATAATATTTAAAATATTGTTTGAAAATCCATCAAAAATAAAATTCTTTTCAAAACATTCTCCTAAAATAGGGTCTCTGTCATAAACTTTTTCTATTAATATTTGATATTTATCACTATCTTTATTTGTCTCTTCTTCAAAAGGTACATAAGATATATCTTCAAAATTACTTTTTTCTATAATATTATCTTCTATAATAGTCTCTTTATTTTTTGATTCTTCCTTGATTTGAGGTTTTGGTTCTATATTAATCTCATTTTTAGTTTCAGGTTTTGTAGGAGTTTTTTCTATTTGTTCTATAATATCATCTATACTTTTTAGATTTGTTGCCTCAATTAGTTTAAGTAAAGTTAAAATTAATACAAATCCATCGTCACTATTTAAAACTAAAAGATATTTAGCTTCACTTAAAATTCTAAAAAATCTATCAAATAAAGTAATATCAAATCTAACATCTTTTGAAATCATTTTGTCTTTTAAAAAAATAGTAATTTCATCACAAATTTGACCAACTTCATATTCTTGAAGTTCTGGAAGTAAAGGATTTATATCTTCTTTATTTAATATAACTTTAAATATTTTTTCCATTAAAGCTGGATTTATTAATCCTAGCATATCAACAACACTAGAAGTGGTAACTCTTCCTTTTGAGAAAATAATAGCTTGGTCAAGTAAAGTCAAAGTATCTCTTAAGCTTCCTTGTCCACTTCTTGCAAGTATTTCCAAGGCATCTTTTTCGAACTCAATATTTTCTATATTTAAAATATGAGAAAGATGATGAACAACATCATTTTGTGATATTTTATTAAATCTAAAGTGTTGAGTTCTACTAAGAATTGTTGCTGGAAGTTTTAAAGCATCAGTTGTGGCAAGTATAAATTTTACAAAAGCTGGAGGCTCTTCTAAAGTTTTAAGCAGAGCATTAAAAGCTTGAGTTGTAAGCATATGAACTTCATCAATTATGAAAACTTTATATCTTGCTATATTTGGTTTGTATTTTGTATGTTCTATTAGTTCTTTTATATCGTCAATTCCACGGTTACTTGCAGCATCCATTTCAATAATATCGAGATGTTTTCCACTTTTTGCACTAAGGCAATTTTCACAAACTTCACAGGGTTTTGAAGATGGTCCATTTTCGCATAAAAGTGCTTTTGCCATAATTCTAGCAGTTGAAGTTTTTCCACTTCCTCTAAGTCCAGAAAATAAATAAGCATGAGATAATCTTTTGCTATCAAGGGCAAGACTTAGAGTTTGAGAAATAGTATTTTGCCCTATTAAGTCTTCGAATCTTTCAGGTCTGTATTTAAGAGCTAAAACCCTATCATCTTTTATATTTGCACTCATAGTTCGCATTTCCTCATTTCAAATTTATTTTTTCCTAAAATTATTTTTACCATATCAGAATTTATCTTTCCAGTGTATAAAATATCTATATTTAGCTCATCTTTATTATTGTTTTGTAAATCTTGACTTAGAGCTACAACTCTTTTTGCAATTGCATCACCTGTATCAATTAAAAGTACATTTTCTCCAACAATATCAAGAATTGTTCTTTTTACCAAAGGATAATGAGTGCAACCTAAAACTATTGTATCAACTTTGTTGTGAAGCATTGGTTTTAGCCAATTTTCAAGCATAGTATAAGTTTTTAAACTATTTATCTCGCCATTTTCAATTTGTTCAACCAAACCAATACATGCTTGTTCATATAATTTTACTTCACTTTTAGTTGTTAATTCATTTGCTAAAAGTTGATATTTTTCACCTTTGAGAGTTGAAGCTGTTGCTAAAATACCAATATTTCGTGTTTTTGTATTGTTTATTGCTGGTTTTATGCCAGGTTCTGTACCTATTATTATTAAAGATGGGAAAACTTCTCTTAAATGCTTTATTGCAACTGATGTAGCAGTATTACAAGCAATTACAAGTGCATCTATTTCATGATTTTTTAATAAATAATTTGCAATTTTTTCAGATCTTGAAAATATCTCATCTTTATTTTTATCACCATAAGGTGCATATAAAGTATCAGCTATATAAAATATATCTGCACCTTTTAGATTTTTGACAATTGCATTTAGTACAGTTAATCCACCAAGACCTGAATCAAAAACTCCTACTTTCAACTTTTTCCTTACTGAAAATTTGCGAAATTATAACTAAAAACATATAACTAAAATGTTAAGCAAGATCTATTTAAAATCTTTTTTATTTATAAAGCGAAAACTTAAAATTTTAATTGAATAAAAGGAAAATAAATTTTAAGTTTTCTAAATGATTATTGTGTATTTTGTGAGTGGTTATATATAAAATTAAGTTTTTGTAAACCTAAGGAAAAATCCTTAAGTTTTATTTTTTATCAAACAATTCCTTGTTCAATCATAGCATCAGCTACTCTTCTAAATCCAGCAATATTTGCTCCTAATACAAGGTTTGTTGGTTCTCCAAACTCTTTTGCAGTTGCACTTGCTGTATCAAAAATATGTTTCATAATTTTTTCTAGTTTTGCATCAACTTCTTCAAAAGTCCAAGAAACCATAGAAGCATTTTGAGCCATCTCTAATTGACTTGTAGCAACTCCGCCTGCATTTGCTGCTTTTCCTGGTCCATATGCGATTTTTTCTGCAACAAAGAAATCAACAGCCTCATTTGTTGAAGGCATATTTGCACCTTCACTTACACAAACACAACCATTTTTAATTAATTCTTTTGCATCTTCTATGTTTAGCTCATTTTGTGTTGCACTTGGGAATGCAGCAAAACATGGAACTGACCAAACTGCATTTCTTCCTTTAGGATAAGAATCTACAGGAATATATTTTGCATTTTTTCTATATTTTACATACTCTGTAAGTCTTGCTCTTTGATTCTCTTTTAAATCTTTTAAAAGTTCTAAGTCAATACCTTCTTCATCTAAAATCATTCCAGAAGAATCACTACAAGTAATTGGTAATGCACCTAAGTGATATAGTTTTTCAATAGTATAAATAGATACATTTCCAGAACCAGAAACTGTACATCTTTTACCTTTTAAACTTTCTCCTCTAGCTTCAAGCATATTTTTTGCAAAATATACACAACCATAACCAGTTGCTTCAGTACGTGCAAGTGATCCACCCCATTTTAGAGATTTTCCTGTTAAAGTTCCATCATAAGTGTTTGCAAGTTTTTTATACATACCAAACATATATCCGATTTCTCTTCCTCCAACACCAATATCTCCAGCTGGAACATCTGTAGTTGCTCCAATGTGTCTATATAATTCAGTCATAAAAGCTTGACAAAATGCCATTATTTCATTATTTGATTTACCTTTTGGGTCAAAGTCACTTCCACCTTTTCCACCACCAATTTGAAGCCCTGTTAAAGCATTTTTGAATATTTGTTCAAACCCTAAGAATTTAATAATTCCAGTGTTTACACTTGGGTGAAATCTTAATCCACCTTTGTATGGCCCTAAAGTCGAACTAAACTGTATTCTATAACCTTTGTTGATTTGGATTTCTCCCTTATCATCAACCCAAGTAACCCTAAACATAATCTGTCTTTCAGGTTCAACTAATCTTTCTAAAACTTTATTCTCTTTATATTTTGGATATTTTTCGAATAGTGGTTCTAGTGAGTGTAAAACCTCTTCAGCAGCTTGATGAAACTCATCTTGTCCAGGACTTGTTCTTTTTAGATATTCTAAAAGTTCGTTTATATTTGCCATTTTCCTTCCTTTTATTCAAATTTCGGGAAAGGAGTTTACCAGAAGAATTATTTGATTTTGTTTAAATTTAGGTAAAATCTTTACAAATTTATAAAAATATTACCTTTTTTCTCATTTTTAAGTAGGTTTTAAGTATTTTATTCGTTCATTGAAGCAAAAAAATCATCATTGTTTTTTGTTTTTTGCATTTTTGGATATAAGAATTTTAAAACATCAACTTCATCCATTTCACTCATAGCATTTCTTAAAATCCAAGTTTTTTGTAAAATATCAGGTGTTAAAAGAAGTTCTTCTTTTCGTGTACCTGATTTTACAATATCAATAGCTGGATAAACTCTTTTATTAGCTGCATTTCTACTTAATACAACCTCAGAATTTCCTGTTCCTTTGAACTCCTCAAAAATAACTTCATCCATTTTTGAACCAGTATCAATAAGTGCTGTTGAAATAATTGTTAAACTTCCACCCTCTTCAATATTTCTAGCAGCTCCAAAAAATCTCTTTGGTTTATGTAGAGCATTTGCATCAACTCCACCTGAAAGAACTTTACCACTACTTGGTGTAACTGTATTGTAAGCTCTTGCTAATCTTGTAATAGAATCAAGTAAAATTACAACATCTTTTTTCATCTCTACAAGCCTTTTAGCTTTTTCAATAACAATCTCTGCAACTCTAACATGATTGTGTGCTGGTAAGTCAAATGTTGAACTATATACTTCACCTTTTACACTTCTTTGCATATCAGTAACCTCTTCAGGTCTTTCATCAATTAATAGAACCATTAAAGTAACTTCTGGATGATTTTTTGATATTGCGTGTGCTAACTCTTTTAGAAGTTCTGTTTTACCAGTTTTTGGAGGTGCCACTATTAAACTTCTTTGTCCTTTACCCATTGGAGCAAAAAGATCTAAAACTCTTCCTGTTAATTTTTGTGAATCAAATTCAAACTTAAATTTTGATGTGGAATAAAGAGGAGTTAAATTATCAAATAAAGGTCTATTTTTAGAATCTTTTACTGGTAGATAATTTATAGCTTCAATCTTAAGTAGTGCGTTATATTTTTCACTATCTTTATTTGGTGGTCGAACCTGTCCAGTAACAATATCACCTGTTCTTAGTGCAAATTTTCTAATTTGTGTGGCACTTACGTATGAGTCATTTGAAGTATCAGAAAAGTTTCCATCAATTGCTCTTAAAAAACCAAATCCACCATCTTTTATTTCTAAAATACCAGTAAAAAGTATAAAACCACCTGCATCTATTTGAGAAGCAAGTATCATAAACATTAAATCTTGTCTTTTTAATTCTTGTGGGTTTTCAACATCTAAATCATTTGCTATATCGATTAGAGTTTCAATTGGAAGTTCTCTTAGTTGCTCTATTTTATATCCATCTACTGGTATATGAGTTCTTGTTTTTTTACTATTTTTTGGTTTTAAATCTTCTTTTGACTCTTCCATGAGTTTTTTACCTTTGAATTTACATATATTATGTATTTTTTGTAGTTTTTGTAGCTTTTAAAAAAAGTGAAATGTGATTTTAGTTAATATTTATAAATTTGTCAAGAAAAGTAAAAAAGAGAGTAAAAAATTTACTCTCTTTTAATTTGATATTTATATTAATTATAAATCAGAAGAGTGTTTTGCTAAATAATCAGCAACACCAGCTTTATCAGCTTTCATTCCTTCGTCACCTTTTGACCAACCAGCTGGACAAACTTCACCATGCTCATTTGTAAATAACATAGTATCAACCATTCTAATCATCTCATCGATGTTTCTTCCTAGTGGTAAATCATTGATAACTGAATGTCTTACTGTTCCATCTTTATCAATTAAGAAAGAACCTCTTAATGCAACTGAATCACCAAATAAAACATCAAAATCTTTTGAAATTTGTTTTGTAATATCTGCAACTAAAGGAAATTTAACTCTTCCAATTCCACCATTTTCAACTGGAGTTTCTCTCCATGCAAAGTGTGAAAATTGAGAATCAACTGAACAACCTATTACTTGAATTCCTCTATCTTCAAAATCTTTGATTCTGTTTGAAAATGCAATAATTTCTGATGGACAAACAAAAGTAAAATCTAATGGGTAGAAAAATAGTACTGCACCATTTTTCCCGATATTTTTATATAAGTTAAAATCTTCTGAAATTTGACCATCTGCTAATACAGCTGTTGCTGTAAAATCTGGAGCTTTTTTTGTTACTAACATATTTAATCCTTTTTATTTTTTTAAAATTTAATCGTGAAATTATATCACTTTTATTTTAGAGAAAGCTTAAAAAGAAAAATATTTTTTAAAAGATAATATTTATCTTTAATAATATATTTATTTTTACTTTGATACAGTTTTACAAAATTTTTTATGGAGAATAAATATGGCAGTAAAAATTACTGATATTTGTATTAGCTGTGATGCATGTTTAGATGAGTGTCCAGTTGGAGCAATAGTAGATAATGATGATAACCCAACAGGCGAAGATGTATATTTTGTATATAAAGACAAATGTGTTGAGTGTGTTGGACATAACGATGCACCAGCTTGTGCAGATGCATGCCCTACTGAGGGTTGTATAGTTTGGGATGAAGTTGGTTCTAGTAAGATAGAAAAAGATGATAGAGGAGAGGTTGGAGAAGCTGTTGTAGAATAATAAAGTTCGAAAACTTGCTTTTTTATCTTTTTTTAGATAAAATCCGCGACTAAAAAAACAAAGAGGATTAGATTATGGAAAGAACATTATCAATAATAAAACCAGATGCAGTTGCAAAAAATGTAGTTGGTAAAATTTTAGATAGATTTGAAAGTGCTGGATTAAGAATTGCAGCTACAAAAAAACTACAATTAAGTAAAGCAGATGCTGAAGCTTTTTATGCAGTTCATGCTGCTAGACCTTTCTTCAAAGATTTAGTTGAATTTATGATTAGTGGACCTGTTGTGGTTTCTGTTTTAGAAGGAACAAATGCAATGGCAAAAAATAGAGATTTAATGGGTGCAACAAATCCTAAAGAGGCTGCAGCTGGAACAATTAGAGCTGATTTTGCAGATTCAATTGATGCAAATGCAGTACATGGAAGTGATTCTTTAGAAAATGCGGCTATTGAAATTGATTTCTTTTTTGCACAAAGAGAAATTTGTTAATCTAAATGAAAATAGAGTTTAAAAAAATACCTCAAGAAAAAAAAGAGTTTAATACTTATTTAAATTCAGTTAAAATTGAAGGTACTTTTTGTAGAATTTCGTCATCGTTAGTAAAAATTGAAGCAAAGTTGATGGGTAATATTGAAATAGATTGCTCAAGATGTGCAGCTTTAGATACTTTGAGTATAAATGAAGATTTAAAACTTCTTTTAAGTGATGGAGTATTTAAAGGAAACGAAGATGAATTTTTAGTAATAGAGATTGAAAATAGTTTGATCGACTTTGATGAAATAATTCAAAGTGAAGTAAACAGTATAAAAAGTGACTACTTACTTTGCAAAGTTTGTGATGAAAATAGTAGTATATTTGAACAAGAATTTTAAAATAGGAGAATAATTATGGCAGTACCAAAAAGAAGAGTATCTCATTCAAGATCAGCAATGAGAAGAACTCATTATAAGATTGTATTAAAAAGACCAGTAAAAGATAGTGATGGTTCTTGGAAAATGCCTCATATGGTTAACCCAAACACTGGTGAATACAAAAACTAATGATAAGAATAGCAATAGATGCAATGGGAGGGGACTTTGGTCCCGAACCAATAATAGAAGGGCTTATTCTAGCCATTAGAAACAATAACAATTTTACAGCAATAGCTGTAGGAGATAAAGAACAACTTTCAAAACTTATACCACCTACTTTTAATGACAGAATAGAGATTTTGGATACAAAAGATGTTATTAGTATGCATGATAGTGCAACTGATGCTTTAAAAAGAAAAGAATCTACTATTTATAAAGCAATAGAACTTGTGAAAGATGGTAAGGCAGATGCCGTTGTGTCAGCTGGTCACTCTGGAGCTTCTATGTCTTTGGCTACACTAAGAATCGGAAGATTAAAAGGTGTTTCTAGACCTGCTATTGCAACACTTATGCCTACAAGTGAAAATCAGAATACTTTAGTATTAGATGTTGGAGCAAATGTAGATAGTGATGCAAAGAACTTATTTCAATTTGCAATTATGGGTCAAGCTTATGCACAAGTTGTATTAAGATTGGATGAACCAATAATTGGGCTATTAAGTAATGGAGAAGAAGAAAGTAAGGGCAATGAAGTAACTAAAGAGGCTTATAAGTTAATTTCAAAAATTCCAAACTTTGCTGGAAATGTTGAAGGAAATGATATCTTTAAGGGAACAGTAGATGTTGTTGTTTGTGATGGTTTTGTAGGAAATATCCTACTAAAAACAGCCGAAGGCGTTGCTGATACTATTAGTAAAATTATGAAAAAAGATTTAAAAAGATCTCTTATTTCAATAACTGGTGCAGTTTTAATGAGAAAAGTTTTTAAAAATCTAAAATTAAAAGTTGATTATGCTGAATATGGTGGGGCTCCACTTTTGGGAGTAAAGGCACCTGTAATAATATCTCATGGAAAATCAAATCCTAAAGCTATAAAAAATGCAATTTTTCAAGCAATTAATGGTGCTAGCTCAAATTTAGATTCTGTAATTGAGCAAAGATTAGAGAAATATTTAATAAATGAAAGTAGTAGCAAAGAGCCTACTCTTTAAGGAAAATGATATGAAATATGCCGCTTTTAGGTCAATTGGTGCTTATATTCCACCAAAAATAATGACAAATGCAGATTTTGAAAAATTAATTGATACAAATGATGAGTGGATTACAAAAAGAACAGGTATAAAAGAGAGAAGATTAGCCGAAGATAATGAAGCTTCTTCTGATTTAGGTGCAAAAGCTGCAGAAGTTGCAATAAAAAGAGCAAATATTTCTAAAGATGAGATAGATTTAATAATTTGTGCAACAGTAACTCCTGATTTTTTATGCATGCCTTCAACTGCTTGTTTAATTGCTTCAAAATTAGATATAAAAGATGTTATGGCTTTTGATGTAAGTGCTGCATGTACAGGTTTTGTGTATATTTTAAATATTGCAAAAGCTTTTATTGAGTCTGGTTTAAAGAAAAATGTTTTAATAATTGGAGCTGAAAAATATAGTTCTATTTTGAATTATGAAGATAGAACAACTTGTTTTATCTTTGGAGATGGAGCAGGAGCTGCAATAATTAGTGCAACAGATGATAAAAATGAAGCAATAATTGATATTAGTTGTTCTAGTGATGGAACTTATGAAGATTTAATAAAAACTACTGGTGGTGGAAGTAAGCATCCATGTAGCCAAGAAGTTGTAGATGCAAAAATGGCTTGTATTTCTATGAAAGGAAATGAGACTTTTAAGCTTGCTGTTAAAACATTGACTTCTGATGTTGTAAAAATATTAGAAAAGCATAATCTTACAAATAAAGATATTACTCATTTTATTCCTCATCAAGCAAATTATAGAATCATAAAAGCTGTTGGCGAAGCATTGAATATAAGTGATGAACAAACTGTTGTAACAGTTGATAAGTATGGAAATACATCAGCTGCATCAATTCCAATGGCTATGAATTATGCTTTTGAGCAAGGTAAAATTAAAGCTGGTGATACTATACTTTTTGATGCATTTGGCGGTGGATTAACTTGGGGTTGTGCATTATTTAAATTTGCACCTAAAAAATAGTTAGTTAAACTATTTTTTAGTTAAATTTACTATTTTTTGGATTATTTTTAAAAGCATTCATCGATTTGTTTTTCGGATTTTTATTACTATTTTCCAAAGTTGCACTTATATTTATAAAAACAATATTATCATTTTTAATAATTTGAAAAATAGAATTAAATGGTATTTCAACTAAACTTCCAAAGTTATCTTTTCCAAATCCAGCTTCAAAATATAAGCTTTCATCTTTTATGTGTGCCGATTGAAATGTATAACCAGCTAAAGTAAATAGTGAAAATTTACTCAAATTATCTTTTAAGTCATTTGGTAAATCTGGATTAAAAGTTATATTTGAAATATTTGCAATAACACTAAAATCAATACCTTTTGATATGAAAAAATCAATTTGTTCTTTACAATGATTTTGTATCAATTCTTGAAATTCTATATTTTCTGTAATATTTTGTGTCAAACTATATCCTTTTATATCTCATTTTTTATTTTTTCAAGCTCTTCTATTTTTGTTATAAATTGCTCTTTTTTATCTTTTACAAAAAGTATTCTATCTTTATTTATCTCTAAATATTGCTCTTTTGAGTATTTTATAATCTTAAAAAGGTAGTTTCTTTTTGAAGTTAAGAAGTCTTCTATTTTTTCAAAACCAAAATTTGCTTTTAGTTTTGCAACTATTTCATCTTCTCTTGGACAATTTATAGAAAATCTACTTGGTTCTTTTTTGTATAACTCTTCGCTTTCTACTATTTGTTGTTCAAAATGAGCAATAGTTGCTTGTGTAATTTGAATATATGAATAAGATAGTGCACCATTAAAATATCCAAATTTCTTTCTTAAAGCTGAAATATTTTCTAAAATTGCTTTATAGAAAACTCTTATAACATTTTCATAAACTTTTGCAGCAAAGTGTCTTGTATTTGAAAACTCAATATCTGAGGCTATTTCTCTATTTTTTCTTATAAGTTCATAGTTTTCTTGCCATTTTACAATATCATTTTTTACTATTCTAAAAACTTCTCTAAAAGATTCATCAGTATCTAACTCAACATTTTTAAGAAGTTTCATTGATCTTTTAAACATTTTATCAATAGTTTGGTCATCGTAAAATAAAGCTTTGTAAATAGCATCACTATCTACCCAGAATGTTTCAAAATCAAATTTTTCTATTTTTTCACCAAATAGTGATTTTGAAATTTCAAATCTTGTAGATTTTTTTCTTTTTATATTTTTAAATGTCTCATGTGCAATTTTATCCATGATACTTTCTAGAGAATTGTATATAGTAAATAGTTCATTTGAATATTGTTTATAAATATTATCAAAAGCTTCAAGAACTCTAGGTTCACAAGACTCTAAAATCTCAACTAAAGCATCATAAACTTTTATTATTGTTTCATACTCTTTTACTAAAATATCACAAAAACTTCTTAAATCTTTTTTTATAGCAAACTCTTTTGCTTCAGCAGCTTGCGGTCTAATAGTAGTTTCAATGAAATCTAAAACTTCTTGAATATTTGAGTCTTCTAAAAGTTTTGTATTATGTGTTGTATCAGCTAATTTTATAGACTTTATTCTATTTTTATGTTCAGATAAAAGTTTTTCAATGATATTGTTATTTTCAATTTCACTTGTTAAAAGCTCTTTTTTTAATTCAGATAATAGATTTATATTTTCATCTTCTATTAAAATATCTTTCTCTTTAGCTCTTCCTTCTAGTGCTTTTATTGCTGAAATTGGTACAACTTTTGCAAAATATTTACCAAATTTATCTTTTACATAATTCGTAGTTGTATCTACTTGTTCAGTAGTTAATTTATCTTTTTGATTTAATACGCACAAAGATTTATTTTTGAAATGTTGCATATACTCTTCTAAAACTTGTGCTTCAGATAGTTTCCCAGCATTATCAATAAGTGTTAACCAAATAATTCCACCAACATCTTTTAAAACTCTTTTTGTAACATCTGTATCACTTTGTGACTGAGAGTTAAGCCCTGGAGTATCAACAAAAGATATATCTTTTAAAATAGGCATTGGAGCATAAAGAGTAAGATATTTTATATTTTGCATCTCATCTTGTCTTTGGTCTGTAAAATCAGCAATGCTTTCTATTGGTGCAAATTCTGTTGCTCCTGAATAGTATGTAATTTTAAGTTTAAAATCTTCACCATAATTTATAAAATTTACTTTAGAAGTAACAGGTGTAATTCCAGTTGGTAAAATATTTCTTGAGAGTAGGGCATTTAAAAATGTAGATTTTCCAGCACTAAATTGTCCAGTAATTGCAACTTCCATAGGATATCTAGCTCTTTTTAATTGTTTATTTAAAATTGTATGAAACTGAATTGATGGATGGAATTTTTCATCTAGAAGTTTATCTACTGTTTTTTGAATTTCACCAACTAATCCATCTTCATAAATTATCTCTTTTATTGAGTTGTTTTCATGATATTCATTAGCGAAGCTTTTTAGGATAGAATAATTTGCGCTCATTAGTTTAATCCTTTTATATTTAACATAATACTTTCAAGTTTTTTGATATTTTTGTGTAAATTTATAGACAATTCAGCTTTATTTTTTTCATTATCTTCAAATGTTGAGATTTTCTCCTGAAGAGTTTCCTCTTCTTTTAGTAGTCTTTGTTCAAACTCTTTTATTGGAGCATTTAGTGTGGCAAAAAAGTTTTCAATTAAAAGTGAACTAACTTTTTTTGCTTTTATTTTAATATCTTCTTCGATAGCTTTGAATTGATTTTTAACTATATCTTCAATATTTCTATCAAGTTCATTTAGCTTTGTCTCTTTTGCATTTGTTACAGCTACAATTATTTGATTAACCATAATCTCATTGTTTGAAGTTAAAAATCCACTTTTAAAATCTTCTTGAAAAAATCCTCTAGCATCAAAATTCTCATTTTTGTGTCCAATTAAAAAACCTAAATCATGATATTTTTGTTCGCACTGTTCGCCTATTGTTTGCGATTTTTTGATAAATCTATATCTATAATCTCTTATAACATCAATAATTCCATCTTTAATTGCAGTTTCAACAATAACTTTTACTCTTGCATTTTCAGGTCGTTTTTTTGTTTTTTCCAAAGAGTATCTAGTATCATTTACAACTCTTTGTTTTATTATAGTTTGAAGTTCAAATAGCTCACTTTGCAAAAATGTTTCTAAAGAGTCAATATATGATTTAGCATCATTTTTATAGTAATTTATATCTTCATTCATAGAAGAAAGAACTTTTTTATTCGTATCTTTTTTCTTATTAAATTCTATTAATTCTAGTTCAAGCTCATCTTTTGATTTATTTAATAAAGTTAGTTCATAGTGATTAAATCCTATTTGTTTCTCTAAAACTCTATTTATTTGAGTTTTTGCTGATTGAATTACTAAATCTCCTTTCGCAGAAGAAGTCCCAAATAAACTCTCCATTAAATAATTTTCTATCTCTAAAATTCCTGTATCTTCCAAAGTAAATCCAGCTTCTAGTGCTTCTTTTTCTCTTCCTGTTCTATGTAAAAGTGCCATATACCCTGATATTGGAATAAACTTTATAGTTTTTAAAATATGATCTAGCTGTGAGTCTTTATTTTGAGCTTTTAGTTGTCTTTGTATTGAAGTTTTAGTATATTGTATAACTTCATCTAGATTTTTTTTAGTTACAGTATCAGCTCTTGTAATTACAACCAAAAGTTTTGATATATTTTGATATAAAACAGCATCAATTATAAACTCAACATCTTTTAAAGTTGCACTTTGAGATACATTCATAAGATGTATCATCATATCACACTTGCTAATATACTCTTTAGTAATCTCTTCTCTTTGAATAACAGGGTCATCAAGACCTGGAGTATCAACTATTTCTATTCCATCACTTAAAAATTTAAGATTGCTTCCAAGTTCAACATATTTTACAAGGTTACATTTTTTTGCACTATGTTCTGCCGAAGTATAAGATTTTAAATCATTTATATCAACTTCATCAAATCTTGAAGTTTCTCGTACATAATTTTTTAGATTTTCACCAAAAACTCTATTTGTTTCATCTACAAAATCTCGCATACTTTCTAAACTATTTGCACTATCTTTTATCTTTTGCCACTCTTTTTTGTTCCAGTAAAAAACTTTTGCATTATCAGTTGGATTATGTTTTACAATTGTTAAATTTGCAGTTTCAGGAACAACAGCACTTCCTAGAATCTCTCTTCCCATTAAAGCATTTAACATTGTAGATTTACCAGCATTCATAACACCTGTTATTCCAATAGAGAACTTTTGATTGTTCATATAAGAGTTTATATCTTCAAGTTCTAGTAAAATTTCTTTACTTTTTAGCTCTTTTTTTAGTTCATTTAAAGTATTTTCAATAATAATTTTTAACTCTTTAAATGATGTTTTACTATCATTATCAATCTTTTTTATATGTTCTAAATCACTATCTTCTATATTTTTATTTTCAAATAATGAAATTAGTTTTTTAAAACCTTCTGTATTTAAAATATTTTGATTATTTAAATACTCAAATGATTCAATTAAAGTTGTTATTAAATCTTTAGAACTTTTTTCATAAATCAATTCGATAATATTGTTTTGAATATGATGAAACTCATTTATATTTGATGGAGTTTTAATATTTATTTGTTGACAAAGTGTTTTAAAGGAGTTTAAATTTAAGTATTTATCGTAGTTTTTTCTATTTGCACTAATAATTAATGCAAATATTGTAAAAGAGTTATCATTTAAAATTACATCAAGAGGCTCAAGCTCTAAATTTTTCTGAAAACTAATACCATGGTACAACAAAAAATAGTCATTTGATAAACTCATCCATTCTCTCCTAAATAAAAAAAGTTAAATATCTCTAATGATATTTAACTTTTTCTATTATTTACATTTATGAAGGTAAAACCTTCATAAATAACTATCTAAGTGCTACCAATTTTCTTCTTAAGTAAGCAATTTTATTTTGTAGTGGTAAATGTTTTGGACAATGGTCTTCGCAAGCCAGAAGTGACATACAACCAAATACTCCATCATCATCACCGATTAGTTCATAGAAATCTTCAGCTGTTCTGCTGTCGTGTGGATCTATTTCAAATCTAGCAACTCTATTTAGTCCAACTGGTCCAACAAAGTTTGGTCTCATTAGCATTGTTCCACAAGAAGCAACACAAATACCACACTCAATACATCTATCAAGTTCAAAAGTATCATTTGCAACTTTTGGCTCAATTCTATCTTCAAGTTTTGATATATCTACTTTATGATCTGAGTGAACCCAAGATTCAACTCTTTTACTCATACTATCCATCCATTTTCCAGTATTTACTGATAAATCTTTGATTAGTTCAAATGCAGGCATTGGCATTAATTGTAATTTTCCAGTTGGATAGTTTGCGATTAATGCTCTACAACCTAATACTGGTTTTCCATTAACCATCATTCCACAACTTCCACAAATTCCAGCTCTACAAACAAAGTCAAAAGATAAATCAGGATCGTGAAACTCTCTTATTTGAGTTAGAGCAATAAAAAGAGTCATACCTGGTGTCTCTTCTAACTTATATTCAACGAAGTGAGGTTTTGAAACCTTGCTTCTAGGATTATATTTAAGAACTGAAATTGTAATTTCTCTACCTTTTTGCGTGCTCATTATTTATCTCCTGCTCTTTCATTTTTCTCTTTATAGTTCATTGGTAAATCAAATGGCATTAATGCATCTTGAATTTGATGTCTATCTTTTCCTTCAGATTCCATTTTCTCAGTTATACTATCAACTTGCTCTTGTCTAACTGCTGATAATTCATGCTCAATAATCATACCTTTTGCACCATATCCTCTAAATGCAGGAGGCATTTCCATTTTCATAATATCAAGCGGTTCATAAGTAATAGTTGGTTCCATATCATTTGGATTTGTCCAAGATGTAAGAGTTCTATTTAACCAATTTTTATCATCTCTCATTAAGAAATCTTCTCTATAGTGAGCACCTCTTGATTCAGTTCTCTCTCTTGCACCTTTAGCAACACAAAGTGCTACTTTCAACATTTTTGGCACTCTATAAGCTTCTTCAAGTTCTGGATTTCCAGCTCTTTCTTTAGATTTAATATTAATTTTTTTAGTTTTAGCCAAAAGTTCTTTTAACTCTTCAACAGCTTCTTTTAGTGGTTCTCCACTTCTAAAAATTCCAACTTTGTCATCCATTAGTTGTTTCATTCTATTTTTGATTTTGAAAATATCTTCACTACCTTCATAAGCTAAAAGTTCATCTAAATATTTATCTTGCTCATCTAAGAACTTTTGTACAGTTTTTGTAGGAATTGTTACATCATTTTCCAAACAATAATCAGCAAAGTAGTTACCAATAATCATACCAGCAACAACTGTTTCAGAAACACTATTTCCTCCAAGTCTATTAAATCCGTGCATATCCCAACAAGCAGCTTCACCACAAGCAAATAATCCTGCTAAATTTTGAGATTCTCCTGTTTTTTTTGTTCTAATTCCACCCATTGAGTAGTGTTGCATTGGAAGAACTGGAGCCCAACCTTTTGGACCTTCATCAGCTGGATCTATTCCGTTGAAAATTTGACAAATCTCTTGAACATCTCTTAAGTTTTTCTCAATATGCTCTCTTCCTAAAATAGAAATATCTAGCCATACGTGATATCCATAAGGAGAAGGAACACCTTTACCATTTCTAATATGCTCAATCATTCTTCTTGAAACAACGTCTCTTGATGCTAATTCTTTTTTCTCAGGCTCATAATCAGGCATAAATCTGTGACCATCAACGTCTCTTAGAATTCCACCATCTCCTCTACAACCCTCTGTTAATAAAATTCCAGATGGTACGATTGGTGTTGGATGGAACTGAACAGCTTCCATATTTCCTAAAGTTGCAATTCCAGTTTCTAAAGCAATTGCAGCCCCTGTTCCTTCACAAATAACAGCATTTGTTGTTTGTTTAAATACTCTTCCATATCCACCTGTTGCTATACATGTACCTTTTGCAACATAAGCTTCTAATTCACCAGTAATTAAATCTCGTACAATTGCTCCATAACATCTTCCATTTTCATGAATTAAGCTTAAAGCTTCTTTTCTATCTCTAATATCAACATCATGTCTTAAAGCTTCATTTGCAACACCAAAAAGCATAGTGTGTCCAGTTGCATCTGCTGTATAACATGTTCTCCATTTTTTAGTACCACCAAAGTCTCTTGAAGTTATAAGTCCGTGTCTATCTTCATCTTCTGTAATAGTTGTTTTTTTAGCATTTATAACAGCTTCTCTAGTACCTTTTTCAACTCTACTCCAAGGAACACCCCAAGCAGCTAACTCACGAATTGCTTTTGGAGCAGTGTGAACAAACATTCTTGCAACATCTTGATCACATCCCCAGTCACTACCTTTTACAGTATCTGCAAAGTGTAAATCTTCATTATCTCCATCAGACATCTTAGAGTTTCCTACAGATGCTTGCATACCACCTTGCGCAGCAGCACTATGAGATCTTTTAACTGGAACTAAAGATAAAACAGTTGTACTTAAACCTTTTTTTTGTGCAGCAACAGCAGCTCTAAGACCTGCAAGTCCTCCACCAATTACTAATGCATCACAGTAATTAATTTTCATTATGCGATTCCTCCAACACTTTTAGTTTTTAAGTCATAATTCATAATATGTGCAGATGGTTTAAATGAATCTCTAGGAACATTGTTTTTAGAGTTTTCGTAACCAATTTTCATATAAGCAGCAAGTGAAGCAAATCCTAAAACTAAGAAAAATACTGTTAATGCCCATTTAAGTTTTTTAAGTGCTTTTCTCGTTGCTTTTGGATTTTCACCATCAAACCATCCCCATTTTACGCAAAGTCTATAAAGACCAATTGTTCCATGGAATTCAACAGCTAATAATAAAAGAATATATAGTGGCCACATATATTCATCCCAAACTCTTGCACTACTTTCGTAAGGACCTATTTGATCTGGATGTGTCATAATTACATACAAATGCACTGAACCTAAGAAGAACATTGCAAATCCTGTAAATGCTTGTGTAAACCATAGTTTTGTGTCATCATGTCCCATACTTTTTGCATGAGCTTTTATTACTTGATACTGTTTAAAGTTACCTGGTAATTTTCTCATTCCTAAAGCTGCATGAACAATAAAAATAACAAAAATAACAAGTGCAGCAATAGATACTAAAAGAGGATTTCCATCTTCAAATATAAAGCTACCTTCTAATAATTTTGTAACTTGGTACATAAAATCATTTGACACCAAAATTGATGCAACAAGCATCATATGCGCCCACATAAATAAAGCTAAAAAACCACCTGTAAAACTTTGAATAAAGTCAAGTTTTGCAGGTAATCTACTTTTTTTCCCTTCTTCTGTTTTCCCTAAATAACCCTCTATTAGGTCACTCATTTGCTATCCTTTTCTTTAGATTTAGATTTAACAACATAATATCAAATTATAGGTTTAAAATTAGTCAATAAAAAAGGTTTTTGTTAAAAAAATATAAAAGATTGTAAAAAAGTGACATTTAGCCCATTATTACTGGACTAAATGTTAAAATATAGTTTTAGAGTGTTACTAAAATACTCACTATAAAAATAGAGATTTCACAGCTAGTTGTGCAAAGTTTATTAAAGTATCAATATTTAATACAGGAATAAAGAATACAACAGCAGAACCAATACCACCAACAACAGTTAATATTGCAACAAAAAGTATTGCATAAGTAGAAACTCTACTGTCGTTGAAATCTTCGCTTATGCACTCTTCTTTTGGAGGGTAAAAATACATAACAGCAATTAATCTTAGATAATAGTACATTGAAACTATTGTTGCAAAAATTGCAAAAATTGCTAATGCAACATATCCAGCTTTTAATGCTTCTGTAAATACATAAACTTTTCCTATAAAACCTATAGTTCCAGGGATTCCTGCAAGTGATAGCATAAATATTGTCATCATTGCAGCTAAAAATGGTCTTTGTTTTGCTAAACCTTTAAAGTCATCAAAAGTAACTTTAATATTTGTCTCTGAAATAATATGAGAAGCTAATCCAAATGCACCAAGTGCAGATACTAAATAAGCTATTAAATAGAACATTATAGAGTATGCAGCTTCAATATTTACTATTGAATTATTTGCATAACTTAAAGATATAAATGCAAGAAGTAAATAACCTGTGTGTACTATTGAAGAAGCTGCTAACATTCTTTTTACAATATCTTGTGTAATAGCAAGCCAAGTTCCAAATAAAAGAGTCATAATAATTACAACTTGTAAAATAGTATCCCAGAAATCTATGATTGGAGCTATGTAATCTAAGATTAATCTCATAAAAAATGAGAATATAGCAATTTTAAATGTAGATGCCATATATGCTGTAATAATCATAGGGGCACCTCTATAGATATCTAGTACCCAAGATTGGAACGGAAATGCTGCAATTTTGAAAAGGAAAGTAAATAAAATTAGAGTTAAACCAATATATAAAAGCTCAAGATTTGAACCATTACTTGCTTGAATGTATGAATAAATATCTGCTAAATTTGTACTTGCAACAGTTCCAAAAACTAAAACAAGTCCTAGTAGGAAAAATGCACCAATAAATGCACCAAGCACTAAATATTTAAAAATAGCTTCAACTCTTTTTGAATCATCACTATTGTAACCAACCATAATATATACACTAAATGATGCAATTTCTAATGCAATAAATGCAGTTATTAGCTCATTTGCTTGTGCTAAAACCATCATTCCAAATAGAGAAAAAAGTAAAATACTAAAAAATTCACCTTTGAAATAACTTCTATGTTGTAAATAGTGTTCACCAATTAAAATTGTTAATAAAGTTCCTAAAATCAATAAAATATTAAAGAAATTCGAGAAAGTATCGAAAGTCAAAACATTATTTAAAAAACTATCATAAGGTTGAACAGAATATAGAGTATTTGCATTTAAAAGTGCAAATACTAATGCCGAAACTAAAAATAGTGAAGATACAAAAATATGACTTTTTACACTAATTTTTTCATACATACTCATAAATAACAGAGCAATAGCTCCAAATAAAACCAGTAAAGTTGGAATTAAATAAATAAAATTACTCATTTTGTTGCTCCAATTTGTAAAATATCTTGTAAGTAGTGCGTAACTGTTGGTTCAAATTTATCTATAAAAACTTCTGGATAAAATCCCATAACAAACACTAAAACAACCCATGGAACAAGTCCAACAATCTCTTTAATTTTTAAATCTCTCATATTAAGTTCAGCTGAACCTTCAGGTCTATCTTGCAAAATTGCTCTTTGAAACATCCAAAGCATATAAGAAGCTCCAATAACAACTGATAAAGCAGCAATAGCACCTAGATAAATATTAAAGTTAAATACACCAAATATTATAAGTAATTCAGAAACAAATCCATTTGTACCTGGAAGTCCAACATTTGCAAAAAGCATAACAGCAAAAACAAATGTAAAAATAGGAGCTTTTTTTGCAATTCCACCTAAATCTTTTATAGTTTTAAATCCTGTTTGTTCTTGCATTAATCCTACAAGTAAAAATAGTGCTCCAGTTGCTATTGCGTGAGCAATAATTAAATATAAAGCCCCATTTATACCATAAGAGTTTAGCGAAAAAATACCAGCAGCTATGAAACTTAAGTGAGAAGCTGACGAGTAAGCAAACATTCTTTTAATATCATCTTGCATAAGTGCAGCTATTCCAAAGTATACAAGACCAAAAAGACCAATAATTACAAACCAAGTTGAAAACTCAATATAAACCTCTGGAAATAGTGGTATCATAAATCTTAAAATAGCATAAACTCCTAGTTTTGCCATAATCGATGATAGTAAAAATACAGCACCAGTTGGAGCATTTTTATATGTTTCCATAATCCAAGTATGAAGAGGAAATAGTGGAATTTTTATAGCAAATGCTACTAAAAAACCTAAAAATAACCAAATTTTTGTATTGTAATCAAGTATTGATATTTGCATTAGTTTATCATAAGCAAAAGACCAAACACCAAACTCATTATGATATGCAACACCTAGGTATAAAATTGCTACAAGCATTAAAAGTGATCCAGCCATTGTATAAACTGTTACTTTGATTGTTGTAAAAACTTTATCACCAAATCCAAATTGACCAATCATAAGAAAAACTGGTAAAAGCATAATTTCCCAAAAGAAGTAGAAAAGAACAATATCTAATGAAAGAAGAGTTCCAGTAACACCACTTTGAACTAAAAGCATATTTATCCAATAGCCTTTAGTTTTACCTTCCCATAAAAGTAAATATGAAGTTGGAATTAAAATTGCAATCATCATTAAAATTGTTAATGAGATTCCATCTAAACCAATATAGTAATTTATACCATATGTTTCAATCCAAGCAACATTTGTTACAAATTGCATTCCAGAACTTGGTTCAAATTCTAAATAAAGTTTGAGCACAAGTGCTAAAATAACTGTAGTTGTAAGAAATGCAATATTTCTAATAGTATTTACATCTCTAGTTGTTATCATTAAACCTAATGCTACAATAGCAGGTAAAAATATAATAAATGAAAGAATATCTGCACTCATATTATAACCCTAATTTTAAATATAGATATACAAATATACAAGACATTCCAGCAAGCATAAATGCTGCATAGAATCGTACATTTGCATTTTGTATTAATGCTACTTTTCTTCCAATAGCTACAAAATAGATTGAAGATTTCATAATAAATGCATCAATAATTTTTGCATCTAAAACTTTATCAATAAAACAAGATGCTGCTTTTGAAGTTTTAACAAATAAAATATCATAAAGCTCATCAACATAAAGTTTTCTTCCAACAAAACCAACTTCAAGCTCAGGTTTTTCTAAATCAAATCTTGCATATTTTTTGTATGCAATAAATATACCAAAAGAAGCAACTAGAACTGAAAGAGCCATTAAAATATACTCTGTACTATGAGATAGAGTAATTGTTTTTGAATTTAAGCTTCCAAGCCAAGTATCTACCATATGTGTTCCACCAAATATAGAAGGTAGATTTAAAAATCCAGCTGTAACAGCACCTATTGCTAATACTACAAGTGGAAATGTAATAGTTTTACTTGTATATACATACTCTTTTTTATGATGATTTGGTGTAACAAAAACAACAAAATATAGTCTAAACATATAAAATGCAGTTAAAAATGCAGTAAATAGTGCAATTCCATATATTAAGTAATGTCCTTCTTGAAATGCAGCTGCTAGTATTGCATCTTTAGAGAAAAATCCAGAAAATGGTGGAATTCCTGAAATTGCAATAACTCCTATTAAAAATGTTGCAGAAATTATTGGCAATATTGCTCTATGTTTAGCAATATTAAAAATATTTTGCTCATGATGAAGTGCAATTATAACTCCACCAGCTCCCATAAATAGCATTGCTTTAAAGAATGCATGTGTGAAAACATGAAATAATCCGCTTGAGTAAAATCCAAGTCCAACAGCTATAAACATATAACCTAATTGACTCATAGTTGAGTAAGCAAGTATTTTTTTAATATCTGTTTGTCTTGTTGCAATGATAGCAGCAAGTAAAGCTGAAAATGCTCCAATATATGCTATAAATATTCCAATTTCTTCTATTCCTGTATATAAGAAATGGAATCTTGCAACCATATAAACCCCGGCTGTAACCATTGTTGCTGCGTGAATTAGTGCTGAAATTGGTGTGGGACCTGCCATTGCATCTGGAAGCCAAGTATATAGTGGAATTTGAGCTGATTTTCCCATAGCTCCTATAAATAATAATACTCCAGCTAATAAAAGCCAACCATTTGATGCATTTGATAAATTTGCTTCAATTGAAGAAAAAGATAAGTCAACTTGACCTAATGCAAAAAATAGTGTTGCAACTCCTAAAAGGAATCCAAAATCTCCAACTCTGTTTACAATAAATGCTTTATTTGCAGCAATAACATTGTTTTTTTCACCATAATAAAACTTAATTAAAAGGTATGAACAAACTCCAACACCTTCCCAACCTATAAATAAAATTATTGGATTATCTGCAAGAACTAGAATTAACATTGATGCTAGGAATAGATTAAAGTAAGCGAAGAATTTACCAAAACCTTCGTCATCTTTCATATAACCAACAGCATAAATGTGAATTAACCAACCAACAAAAGTTACAAACATTGACATAAAAATAGATAAATTATCTCCTAAAAATGCCATATCTACATTTAAGTTTTCAACATTTAACCATGTAAATATATGTTGTTTAAATATAATTTTTTCTTCAAGCATTCTTAAAAATAAGCTAAGAGTTATTAAAAAAGAAATTAAAGGAGTCAATGTTCCAATTATTGCAAAATAATTTTCTGATATTTTCTGTTTTTTTATATTATAAAAATATAGACCACCATTTAAAATAGCCCCAAGTAAAGGAGCTAAAATTATCCAAACTAAAAGATTTGTACTCATCTTTTTTCTCCTTGAGATAGAGATGTAAATAGATCTGTATCCAAAGATTTTTTAGATCTAAACAGCAATATAACTATTGATAGGAATATCGCAGCTTCAGCAGCAGCTATAGATATAACCATAATTGAAACAATTTGAGGGTCAATATTAAAATGGTATCTAGCAAATGTTACTAAAAATAGATTTACACCATTTAACATAAGTTCAAGTGACATATAAATCACAAAAATATTTCTTCTAGCAATTACTCCAATTGCACCAATTGAGAATAAAATCATAGATACAAAAGCATAAGAAGTTAGTGATATCATCTTTTTAATCCTCCTTTGAAGTTATTTTAGTTTTTCTTCTTTTTGCAAGAACAACAGAACCTACAAGTGCAATTAGAAGTAAAATTGATATTAACTCAAATGCTACAATCCAATCATTATAAAGAATAAGCCCAACTGGTTTTATAGTTCCAAAATCACCTTCAATAGGATATAAATCTTTGCTAGGTAAATTTGATACAGCCTTTAAAACTAAAATATTTAGAGGAATCATCAAAATAGCACCAAAACCTATAAGCATAAACTTTTTAGGTTCTTGCGGTAAATCCTCTTCTTTGATATTTAAAAACATTAAAATAAATAGAATTAAAGCCATAATAGCACCAGCATAAACGATAATTTGTACCATAAACAATAAAGTAGCATTTAAAAGTGCAAACAGTCCAGCAACACTTAGCATAGTAATCAAAAGCCCCAATGCACTAAACATTGGACTTTTGTAAACTAGCATAGCAATAGCACCAGTAATTGCAAAAAATGCTAAAGCAATAAATAGTATATCAGCCATTATTCAAAATCCTTTGATCTCTCATTTTTCATAAGAGCTTTTTTATCTAATACAAACTCTTCTCTAGTTGAAGCTGTAAAAGAGAAAATTCCAGTATCCATTCTGATTGCATCACATGGACAAGCTTCTACACAATATCCACAAAATACACATTCAAGAAGGTCTATTTTAAACTCTTTTGGTCTTTTTTCATCAACACCATCAAATCTTTCTTCTGCTTCTATAAAAATACATTCAGCAGGACATGCTGTTGCACACATAAAACAAGCAACACACTTTTCAGATCCATCGTCATGTTTTGTAAGTCTATGAACACCTCTATATCTTTCAGTTATATCTGTTGGTTGAACCTCTGGATATTGTAAAGTATTTAAACCTTCTACATCTCTTAGATTTTTAAAGAAGTGCTTAAAAGTTGTTTTCATTCCTCCAGCAATAGCAGGAATGTATAGCTTATCTTTAAATGAACTTCCATATCTTGGTACTATTTTTATTGCCATCTTAATTTCCTAACACAACAACAATTGCTGTTATTACAATATTTAATAAAGCTAGAGGAATTAAAACTTTCCATCCTAGCATTTGTAGTTGGTCATATCTAATTCTTAAAACAGTCCATCTAACCCACATATAAACAAAAGCCATCATGAAAAATTTAACCATAAAAGTTCCAACTTGAAGAACTGCAGTTGCAATATTTACTCCATTTGTTCCAAGTCCAGTTACTAAAAATGATATTAAAACTCCCACGATTACTAAACACAATGACCAAAAAATTACAGTTAATATTTTTGTCTCTTTTTCTCTGCTTGTATCGTTTCCAACTCTTTTGTTATTTTTCTTCATCCATCTTGTAAATATAAATATTTTAATAGGAAGTAAAATAATTATTGCCAAAATAACATAATTTATATTTGATTGAATAGTTGCTGTATCCATCCAAGGAATTTGATAACCACCAAAAAATAGCGTTACTATTAATGCACTTGAAGCACTCATAGCTGCATATTCACCAACTTGAAAAAGTCCAAATTTCATTGCACTATATTCTGTATGATATCCAGCAACTATTTCACTCTCACCTTCTGCTAAGTCAAATGGAGCTCTATTTGTTTCTGCAAATGAACACACAATAAATATAACAGCAGCTAAAGGTTGAATAAATATTCCCCACATAGGAATAACTCCAAGATAAGTTCCCGTTTGTGCATTTACAATATCTGTTAGATGAATTGAACCATAAGATACAATCATAGATATAATTGCTAATCCCATAGCAGCTTCATAAGATATAACTTGAGCAGAAGCTCTAATTGAACCTAGAAGTCCATATTTACTTTGAGATGAATAACCACCTAAAATAATTCCATAAACACTAAGTCCAGCAAATGCTAAAAACCACATAATACCAAGTTCATTTGGTATAGCTTGCATTGTGTGAGCTTTTCCATCTATTGTTAAAACATCAGCATATGGAATAACTGCAAAAGTTAAAAATGAAGCCATAAATACTATAGCAGGAGCAATTGTAAAGAAAAACTTATGTTTTATATGAGAAGGTGTGAAATCTTCTTTAAAGATAAGTTTTAACATATCAGCAAGTGCTTGAATAAGACCACCTAGTCTTATAACTCCAATGCTACATCTGTTTGGACCACTTCTATCTTGAATAAATCCAGCAATTCTTCTTTCCCACCAAACCCAAAGTGGTGTTAACCCAACGGCAAGAACCACTGATAAGGCAATATTTACAATAATTATAATTGTAGTACTCATATAGTTCCTTTTTCAATCATAAATTTAATATTCTCTATGATTGTTGTAATTGTAGGCATAGGACTATTTTTATCTAATTTAGAAACAACTTTTTGTCTTATTCCATCACAGTTTATGTATGAACCACTTTTTTCGTAAAAAGATGCAACAGGAATTGCAATATCAGAGTTTCCTACTGTTAAACAGTGATGAGAGAATAAAGAGATAAGTTTTTTATTTTCAAGTAAATTTAACTTATCTTCAAAATAGCTATTTTCTAAAACAAAAATAGTTTTTGCTTCACTTAAAGCTTTATCAAAAAACTCTTTAGTTTCATCTATTTCAAGTTCTTTGAAAGATCCTCTATTTGCAGTTTTATCAGCTTTTTTTAACCAATCATCTGCAAAAGATTCATCAATAGTATTTGGAGAATATCCACTTAGTTTTATATTTAGCTTACTTGCTAGTTCTTTTACATTTATCATCTCTTCATAAGATAAATTAGGACTTAAAAGTATTAATTTATTTTCATGACTTGATAACTCTTTAAAGATATTAATAATAGCATTTGAAATATTTGTCTCATTTTTATTAATTAATGCAGTTGTAAATCTATTTGTTGCATCATTTTCATAAGACAATCTTCCATAATCACACATAAACCAACCGTTTACTGCTTTATTTGTTCTTGGTCTAAATCTATAAATCATATCATCTTTATATTTCTCTTTTCTATGATCTACATTTATATTACACCCTTTTGAACAACCATTACAAATAGCCTCAAAACTTTGTAAGAACCAAACTCTTTGTTTAAATCTAAAATCTTTGCTTGTTAATGCTCCAACAGGGCATAAATCAACAACATTCATAGCATATGGATTATCCAAAGGACGCCCTGGAAATGTTCCAATAACTGAGTGATCTGTTCTATCTATAACTCCTAGTTCTGCTGTTTTTGTAATATCTTTACAAAATCTTACACATCTAAGACAAAGTACACATCTTTCTTGATCCAACATTACATTTGAACCTAAATCAACTCTTTTTCTTGCATGATTTTTATCATCAACATTTACTCTTGAAGCATAAAAACCAGATTCCATATAGTAATCTTGTAGTTTACACTCACCAGCTTGGTCACATGTAGGACAATCTATAGGGTGATTTATAAGTTCAAGTTCTAAAATATCTTTTCTTACACTCTCTATTTTCTCACCTTTTGTTCTTACAATCATTCCATCTTTTATAGGTGTGTCACAGGCAATTTGAGGTCTTTTTTGACCCTCAATTTCAACCATACACATTCTACAATTTCCATCTTTTCCCAACGCTTGATGATAACAAAAGTGAGGGATATGGATTTTTTCATCCAATAGTTTATCAATCAACAAGCTACCTTTCGTAGCTTGAAATTGAATTCCATTAATTGTTATACTAACTTGATCAGCCATAAATTCATATCCCCTTATTTTTTATTTACCTGTATATAATTGTCTAGGTCTAGCAATTTTATGTTTTGGATCTCTTTTAAACTCTGCCCATTGAGCAATCCAACCTGGAGTTCTTCCAATAACAAAAATAGGTGTAAACATCTCCACTGGAATTTTAAGTGCTGTTAAGATAACTCCTGAATAGAAATCTATATTTGGATATAAACCTCTTTCTTTAAAGTAATCATCTTTTAATGCAGCTTCTTCAACAGCTGTCGCAATGTCAATTAGTTTTGAGTCAAGATTTAATTTCTCTTTTAATTTACCTTGTAAATCTCTTAAAGTATCGGCTCTTGGGTCTCTATTTTTGTAAACTCTATGTCCAAATCCCATAAGTCTAAATGGATCATTTTTATCTTTTGCTTTTGCTATAAAACTAGCAACATTTTTAACATCACCAATCATTCTTAGTTGATCCATAACTTTTTCATTTGCTCCACCATGAGCTGCTCCCCAAAGTGCTGAAATACCAGATGCAATTGCAACATAAGGGTGAGCTTCTGTTGAACCTACATTTCTAACAGTTGTTGTAGAAGCATTTTGTTCATGGTCTGCATGAAGAGTTAAAATAGCATCTAGTGCATCAACTTCAATTTGAGTAATCTCTTGATTTGAACCATCAGCTAAATGTTTCATTTTTCCACCTGGATATGCTCTTAACATATATAATAGATTTTCTGTGAAATATCTATCAATATCTGGATAAATCATAGGTGTTCCAATTGAGTTTCTATATGCCATAGCTGCAATTGTAGGCATTTTTGCCATAATTCTATTTTGCATAGTTTTGTACTCTTCTTCATCTTCTAAATGTAAGTGGTCTTTATAAAATGCAGATAGTGCCATTGTTGAAGCTGCCATTGTTGCCATTGGGTGAGCTCTATCAGGTAATGCATCAAATAATCTAATAATTCCCTCATCAACAAAAGATCTATGTCTTATCTCTAAATCTAAGTTTTTTGACTCATCTTTATTTGGTAATCTTCCATTCATTAATAAATATGATACATCCAAAAATGAGTGTTTACCAGCTAAATCAGCTATATCATAACCTCTGTATTTAAGTTCCGAGTTTTCACCATCAATAAATGTAATTTTTGATTCACAAGCAGCTGTTGAAGTATAACCTGGATCAAAAGTAAACATTCCAGAATCTTTGTAAAATGTAGAAATATCTACAACAGATGGTCCTCTTGTACCATCTATAATATTGTACTCATAAGATTTACCAGTTCTATTGTCAGTAAAAGTCATTGTATTCTTTGCCATTTTTTCTCCTTAGTTTTGATTATTTTTTATATAAGCGTCAAATTCACTTCTAAATTTTTTTACAATACTTGCTATAATATCTTTAACAGCAGGTGCAAAAACACACACTGTTTTTCCATTCATAGTTTCGCAAACATCAAGTATAGTTTGTAAATCATTTGAAGAACCACAACCTTCTATAATATCCCTTATAATTTTATCAATCCAACCACAACCTTCTCTACAAGGAGTACATTGTCCGCACGACTCATGATGATAAAATTCAATAATATTTTTCGCAACTTCGACCATACACGCACTATCATCAATTACAATCATACCTCCTGTACCTAAAGTTGAACCTATATCCCACATAGACTCATAATCCAATACAGCTTTTTCTACTTCAGTTGCTGTTAGAATTGGACATGAAGTTCCACCTGGAATAATAGCTTTTAGTTTTTTACCTTCAAGCATTCCACCACCAACTTCATTTAAGAAGTCAATCATTTTATTTCCATATTGAAGTTCATAAACCCCTGGGTTTTTAACAGGTCCTGAAATAGCAAAAAGCATAGTTCCAGGTGATTTTGGTGTACCATATTTTGTATAACCCTCTGCTCCATTTTCAACAATATTTGGAACTGATGATATAGTTTCAACATTATTTACAGTTGCAGGATCTCCATAAAACCACTCACACTCTTTTCCATGAGGTTTTAATCTTGGGTGTCCTCTTTTTCCTTCGATTGATTCAATAAGTGCAGATTTTTCTCCACAAATATATGCTCCTCCACCTCTGTGAACTGTAATATCAACTTTAAAATCATATTTGTCCATGATTTTATCACCAATAATTTTTGCTTTATAAGCTTCTTGAATTGCTTCATTCAATCTATCAATAAAAAACTTATACTCACCTCTTATATAAATATAAGCATGATTAGCTTGAATTGCCCAACAAGTACAGATAATTCCTTCTATTAAAAGGTGTGGATCGTATTGGAAAATTTGTCTATCTTTAAAAGTTCCAGGTTCACTCTCATCACCATTTACAATTAAATATCTAGGTCTTTCATCAACGGCAGGCATAAGTTCCCATTTAGGACCACAAGCAGCTCCTCCTCCACCTTTTCCTCTAAGTCCAGATTTTGTAACTTCAGCAGTTACATCATTTGGAGCCATAGTAAAAAGTTTATCTATAGAAGAGTATCTTCCATTTGCAAGAGCAACTTCAAGTTTGTGTGAATTTGGGATATCAAAATTTTTACTTACTATTTTAGTTATCATTTTTGCACTCCCAAATTATTTTTTCTAATTTCTCTTTTGTTAGTTTTCCGTGATAAACATTATTTAATGCAATCATTGGAGCATCTCCACAAGCACCTTGACACTCTACTTCACTAAAAGTAAAAAGTCCATCGGCACTTGTTTGACCTGGTTCAAGTCCTAAAGTTTCTTTTATGTAAGCTTTTAACTCTCTTGCACCCATAAGCATACAAGATACTGTTTTACAAAGTTCAATATGGTGTTTTCCAATTGGTTTTAAGTTAAACATAGTATAAAATGTTGCCACTTCATATACTTGCATTGGACTTTTTTCTACTTTTTGTGCTACATAAACCATAGCTTCTGGGCTTACCCAACCTTCTTGCTCTTGTACTAACCAAAGAGCTGGTAGCATACAAGAGTCAATTTTTGGATATCTCGAAGCATACTCTTGAAATTTTGCTTCATTTTGTGGTGTATATTTAAAACTACTCATTATCTATCAAACTCCCCAGCAATAAAATTCAAGCTTGCCATTGTAACAACAGCATCTGCTAGCATTGTACCTTCAACTATTTTTGAATAAGCAGCTAAAGAATAAAAACATGGTGGTCTACATTTAACTTTGTATGGTCTTCCGCTTCCATCACTTACGATAAAAAACCCTAATTCACCATTTGTAGCTTCTGTTGAGCTATAATACTCACCTTTTGGAACTAAAGTTCCTTCAAATGTAAGTTTAAATTGATTCATTAAACCTTCAATATTTCCATAAACATCTTTTTTATTTGGTAATACAAGATTTGGAGCATAAACATTTATAGCACCATCAGGCATATTTTTCATAGCTTGTCTTATAATTTTTATAGATTGAATAGACTCTTCAAATCTACACATCATTCTGTCATAAACATCTCCATGGCTTCCAATAACTAAATCAAAATCAAAGTTTTCGTATCCATAGTATGGTTTATCTTTTCTTAAATCATGAGCAACTCCAGCTGCTCTTAAGTTTGGTCCAGAAATACCATTTGCAAGTGCAAAATCAGCTTTTATAACCCCAATATCTTGAGTTCTATCATGGAAAAGTTTATTATGAGCTATTAAAGATAAAACATCTTCTATAGCTTTTTCAGATGTTTTTAAAACTTCTTCTAAATCTTTGTCAAAACCATCATATAAATCAAACTCTAAACCACCAATTCTTGTATAAGTATTTGTAAGTCTAGCACCTGTAAGTTTTGATAATAAATCATAAGCTTGATCTCTTGCTCCAAATAAGTACCATAAACTTGTAAGACCACCTAAATCAACCATATTTGCAGCATTACAAACAAAGTGGTCAATTATACGGCTTAATTCACCAAGTACAACTCTTATCATTTTTGCTCTTGGACTTATTTCAATTTTCATCATATCTTCAATTGCTTTTGCCCATCCGATATTATTTAAAATAGCACTACAATAATTTAATCTATCTGTATATGGTATTACTTGTGAATAAGTGTGGTGCTCACAGGCTTTCTCAAAACCTCTATGTAAATATCCAATTTCTGTCACACAAGCAGCTATTGTTTCACCTTCAAGTGCAACAAAGTTTCTTATAGTTCCGTGACTTGCTGGATGAGAAGGTCCAACATTTAAAAGCATTAAATCAGATATCTCTTCATCTGTATAGCCTTTTGATTTAAGAAGCGGTAACATCTCATCCATTAAATCTTCAGTTTCTGTACAAATTTGACCTTGAGTTATTTTGTAATCTTTTCTTAAGGGATGACCAACAAATTGTTTATGATTTAAAACTCTTTTTAAATTTGGATGATTTAAAAATATAACACCATATTGATCATAAGCTTCTCTTTCAGCCCAATTTGCAGAATCAAAAATATCGCAAACTGTATCAATACTTAAAGTCTCATCACTTACAAATGCTTTTACAGTAGTCTCTTTTTTAAAATCAGAGCTTCTTAAAACATAAACAACTGCAAATCTTGATGGTGTAGAATCTGGAAATTTTGAGTAATCAACTACTGTCATATCTAAAAGAATTATAAAATCTTCATCTTTTTTTAATCTTAAAAGAGTAGATTTTAAATCTTTTGAATCAACTAATAAATCACACTTAAGCATCTAAAAATCCTTTGTATTCTTTAACTCTATCTTTAATAATTGACTCATTTTTAGCTTTTTCTTGAATTCTCATAATTGCATCAAGAACAGCTTCTGGTCTTGGAGGACAACCAGCAACGTACTCATCAACTGGAATAATCTCATCAATTCCTTGAACAGTCGCATAATTATCATAAAACCCACCGCTACAAGCACATGCTCCCATAGATATTACCCATTTTGGTTCACACATTTGCTCATAAATTTTTTTTAAAATTGGAGCTTGTTTGTATGAAATAGTTCCAGCAACTATTAATAAATCTGCTTGTCTTGGAGAAAATCTTACAACTTCGGCTCCAAATCTTGAAACATCGTATCTTGAAGCAGCAACTGCCATAAATTCAATACCACAACATGCAGTTCCAAATGCCATAGGCCAAAGAGAATATGACCTTCCCCAGTTAATAGCTGCATCTAACTTTGTTGTAAGTATGCTATCGCCTAAACTTGATTCAACTCCTAATCCCATGATAAAGCCTTTTTCTTATAGATATAAATTAATCCAATAAATAACAGTCCCATAAAGATAAACATCTTAAATAGTCCAGCAACTCCTAGATCAACAACATTTACAGCCCAAGGAAACATAAAAATCACTTCTACATCAAAAAGTAAAAATGAGATAGCAACTAAATAGAATTTTACAGAAAATCTATTGTTTGTTGTTCCAATAGGATTCGTAATTCCACTTTCATAGACATTGTTTTTCATAACAGAGTCTTTGTTTTGAGGACCAATAAATTTGGTAAGCATAAAAACAACTGCAAGAATTACCCCAATGGCAATAAATATAGCAGATGCTAAGATTAATTCAGCAGACATCTTCTTTCCTATTTTTATAAAATATAATCAGACTTTGATTGTACACAAATTTTTTAAACTAAACAATTTTAATGCGGTTTTATAATCAATTAAAAATATAAGTGTGAAAAAATGTAATACTTTCTAATCTTGACAAATTAACTCTGCTTAAAATATCTAAAATATAAGCTTTTTCTTAATTAAAGCTTAATTTAAATTTGCTACAAAAAGGAACATCAAGAGATATTAAAGAAGATAATGATAGAGTAAAATCTTACTTAAACCAAAGGAAAAATTATGAAAAGAGCAATAGCACTTTTAGAAAAACACAATCTTTTAAAAATAATTTCTGATGAATTAGATATAAATTTAGAAATACCACACATTGCATATATAGAGGTTAAAAAGCCCGATTCAAAAGCAATTTTATTTACAAATGCAGTTGATAGAAAAAATGAAAAAAAATTTAAAGAGCCAGTATTAATGAATGTTTTTTGTAATGAAGAGGCGGTTAAACTTTTTATTGGGGATGGAGATAAAATTGGTAATGAAATAGAGAGTTTATTAAAATTAAAACCTCCTGTTACTTTTAGTGAAAAACTATCAACTTTGGGTAAATTATTCTCACTTAAAAATACAATTCCAAAAAAAATTAAAAGTAAAGGTTCTTGTCAAGAAGTTATAAAACTTGGAAGTGATGCAAAACTTAGTGATTTACCAGTTATCCAAACTTGGGAAGATGATGCTGGAGCTTTTATTACTATGGGACAAGTTTATACTCAAAGTTTAAATGGTGAACTTAAAAATCTTGGTATGTATAGACTTCAAGTATTTCCTGATAATACTCTTGGAATGCATTGGCAAATACATAAAGATAGTAATCACTTCTTCCATGAATATAAAAAAGCTGGTAAAAAAATGCCTGTAAGTATTGGAATTGGTGGAGATCCTATGTATATTTGGTGTGGACAAGCACCGCTTCCTATTGGTATTTTTGAGCTTATGCTTTATGGATTTGTTAAAAACTCTCCAGCAAGGCTTGTAAAATCAATTACAAATGATATTTGGATTCCTGAAGATAATGACTATGTTATAGAAGGATTTGTTGATACAAGTAAACTAAAAATTGAGGGTCCTTTTGGAGATCATACTGGTTATTATACTTTAGATGAAGAGTTTCCTTTTATGGAAGTAAGTGCAATTACAAGCAAAAAAGATCCAGTATTTTTAGCAACGGTTGTAGGAAAACCACCACTTGAAGATAAATATATGGGATATGCAACAGAGAGAATATTTTTACCACTTTTAAAAACAACTGCACCTGATTTAATTGATTATTATATGCCTGAAAATGGTGTTTATCATAATCTTATTTTAGCAAAGATAAATAGTTTTTATCCAGGGCATGCAAGTCAAATGATGCATGCATTTTGGGGAGTAGGGCAAATGAGTTTTGTAAAACATGCTATTTTTGTAAATAATGATGCTCCAAAATTAACTTCACATGATGAAATTATTAAATACATTTTAAATAGAATCAATATTGAGGACATTTTAGTTTCAAAAGGAGTTGTAGATCATCTTGACCACTCAAGTGCTAAATTTGCAGTTGGTGGAAAATTGGGACTTGATTGTACAGGGAAAGAGATAGATGAGCTAGGAATTACACTTTTAGAAGATAATGAACTTTTAAACAAAATGCAAAATATAAGTAAAGAGATAAAAGGACTTAAGCAATACTATACAGATACAAAAAATCCAGTTTGTGTTATAAGTGTAGAAAAAACAAGAAGTCAAAAATATCTTTTTGAGGAGCTAAAACCACTATTTTCTCATATAAAAATTTTAGTAATTGTGGATGTTAAAGCAAATGATTTAGAAAATCCATATATGTTAATTTGGAGAGTTACAAATAATATTGATTCAAATAGAGATTTATTTGTAGAAGGAAACACTCTGTGTCTTGATGGAACAAATAAAAACTCTTTAGATGGTTTTACTAGACGTTGGCCAGGAGATGTAAATTGTACAAAAAGTGTTATTGATAGCTTAAGAGAACGAAATATTATTGATATTGATGATGAGTTCATAAAAAAACATCAATTGTATTAGAAATTCAAAAAAGATAAAAAGAGCTACCAAAATAGCTTTTTTTATCACAATTAATTAAATATCTATTTTAAACTAATACCAACCCTTTGTTTTTCCAAATCCACACTTATAACTTTTAGATTTTCAAGATTTTGATTTATACTTAAAACTTCACTTGGATGAGAAACTCTTTTTTGGCTAATTTGTGAAATATGAAGTAGGGCATCATTTTTTAGTCCAATATCTACAAAAGCACCAAAATCAGTTATATTTCGGACAATTCCATTCAAAATAAATCCCTCTTTTAAGTCGTTTATATCCAAAATATCATTTGAAAATTTTACTTGATTAAACTCTGTTCGCACATCATATCCTGGCTTGAGCAATTCATTTACTATATCTTTTAGTTTTAAAATAGAACAATTTAGCTCAAGTGCCATTTTTTCAAAATCTTTTATCTCTTCTAGCTCTTTAATAGTATATTTTTTTTGTAAAATTGAAGTAAGCTCATAATCTTCAGGATGAATAGCAGTATTATCTAAAATTGATTTTCCATCTTTAATTCTCAAAAATCCAACACTTTGAATAAATGCTTTTTCTCCTAAACCTTTTACTTTTAAAAGTTGCTCTTTTGAACTAAATTTTTTGATTTTTTCTCTATGTTCAACTATATTTTGAGCTAATTTTTCACTAATTCCAGATATAAAAGATAGAAGCTTATATGAAGCAGAGTTTAAATCAACTCCAACTTTGTTTACTAAATCTATTGTTATATTCTCTAATTTTTTTTCTAGCTCTTTTTGATTTATATCGTGTTGGTATTGACCAATTCCTAGTGATTTTGGGTCAATTTTAACTAATGCTGCCATTGGGTCTCTTAGTCTTTGTGCAATAGATATAGCTCCTCTTATTGTTACATCAAGGTTTGGATACTCCAAAGAAGCTATTTTTGAAGCCGAATAAACACTAGCTCCAATTTCACTAACTATTGCATAATTTACTTCAAAATTCTCTTTTTTTAACTCTTCATTTTTTAATAACTCATCAATAAAATTTGCAGTTTCTCTTGAAGCAGTACCATTTCCAATAGCAATAGCGGTAATTTTATATTTTCTAATAAGTTCTAGTACTATTTTTGATGAATTTATTAAATCCTCTTTAGGTTTTGTAGGATATATAACAGAACTATCTAAAAAATATCCATTTTCATCAATAACTGCAAGTTTACAACCAGTTTTAAATCCAGGGTCAATTCCTAAAATTACTTGATTTACAAGTGGAGCTGTAAGAAGTAGCTCTTTTAGGTTTTTTCCAAATAGTTCTATGGCTTCAATTCCAGCTTTCTCTTTTAGGTTTGAAATAGCCTCTCTTTTTAAAGTAGGTAGTAACAATCTTTTTAAACCATCTTTGTAAGCATCAAATACTAACTCTTTTGAGCTAGAAGCATTTGTAGGAATTTTGTATTTTTTAATATTTTCTAAAATATGATTTTCATCAATTTCAACTTTAAGTGATAGTTGCTTTTCATTTACAGCTCTTAAAATTGCTAAAACTCTATGAGATTTTATATATTTTATTTTTTCATTTGTATTTGCAAAATTTGAATAAAGACCATTTTTATCAAAATCTTTTGTAGGACTTACTTCTAAAACTCCCCAATTTTGGATTAAATTTCTTAAAACTTCTTTTGATTTAAAATCATCTGCATATCTTTGAGCTATTATATCTTTTGCTCCATTTATTGCTTCGTTTATGGTTTTTATATTTTCATTTAAAAATTGATTCGCTTTTTGTTCACACTCTTCTTTTGTATATTTCATACTTTGAATAATATTTGCTAGTGGTTCAAGTCCATTTTCTAAAGCAGTTGTAGTTCTTGAAGATTTTTTATCTTTAAATGGTGCATAAATATCTTCCAAAGCTTGTAAAGTTGTAGCTTCATCTAAAAATTTTATTAGTTTTTCATCTAAAAAGTTTTTTTCTTTTAATAGATTTTTTATCTCATCTCGTCTTTGAATTAATTTTTTTGAATATTCAAAAACCTCTTCAAATATCCTAAGTTCAATATCACTTGCACCATTTGTAAACTCTTTTCTATATCTTGCAATAAAAGGAATAGTGCATCCTTCATCAAGAAGTTTTATTATATTTTCAATAATATTTATAGGTAAATTTGTTTTGTCTTTTAGTAGTTTTATTAAATTCATAAATTTTTCTTTTCTTATTTTTTGGAAATTGTAGCTAAATTCATAAGCAAGCAGCTTATGAATTTAAATCTTAAGGTTTTTTAGTGCCTCAATCTTCTATTAAACTTGCTTTACTAGTTGGCGTAAAACTATCGCTATAATCAAAGCTATCATATTCGCTATAATCAACAGTAAAAATTTTAGGATATCCCAACTTTACAAGCTCTTTATCGATGTTTTCTTCACTTAATCTATTTTTTACTTTATCCATAATTTGCTCAATATGTTCTTCTTGTACATTAGCCTCTTTTAAATCATAAATAATAGCTAAATTCATTTTTCCCTTCTTTTTTAAAATTAAATATTAACACTCTTTATATAAAAACTACTCAAAATAAAAATAATTGCCTTGATAGATTCAATAGAAGCTGTCTCATCAACTGTATGATAACCTGTTGTTGGAATTTGCAAGGTTGAGCCTTGAATTTGTCCATTTGATTCCATAACAAGTCTTCCTAGCTCTGTACTTCCAATACTAAGAGGTTTTAATCCCTCTTTTTCTCTTAATTTATTTTTTTCAATTATAAACTTATCTTTACAAGAAAATGATATTTTATTTTTCTTACAAAATTTTTTCAACTCTTTTAAAATAGGTGATTTAAACTTTGCATTTACATCTTTATTTCTTAAAACTACAAGTTGCTTATCGGCTTCTTCTCTATTTTCAAAAGGACTTGTATCAAGAACAACTAGTTTATCTGTTGATATTTTATTTTTTTTAAACCATTCGTGAACAAATCTCCAACTCTTTCCAGCTTCTTCTTGAGCTGTAAAAAAAGCAGTTCCAGCAAATCCATGCTGATAAAGATATAAAATAATTGCAGCACTTAAAACATTGTCAAGTTGTGCAGAGATTAAATTTCCATTTTGTTTAAGCTTATCCACAAAAGCAATTGGAGTGCCAGGAAGTAGGTGATTTAACCCATCTATTTTAAATATTAGATTATTTATCTCTTCTTTTAAAAAAGCATCTGTAATTTTCCCAATACCTAAATAGCCTCCACTAAATGGCTCGTAAGCATGAACGCTTTGATTTATATATCTTTGTGAAATTTGTTGAAAAGTTTGTTCTGAAAGTGAATTTCCTCTTAAATCAGAGCGATTTTTTGCTAAAAAAGCTGCAAACTGGAACTCATTTGGACCGGTACAAATAACACCATGTCTATCTATGTGTGCACTTAAGATACCATTTGATGGATCTTTTCCACTAGCAACTAAAAGTCCATCATAATGCTCTGTTTTTATACCAATCTCTTCAAGTTCTCTTTTTAAGTAAAGTAAAAAAGAGTGCTCAGCTCCTGTAACAGAAGGAACCCGAATAAGTTGTTTTAGCAAATCTAAAAATAGAGTAAAATCTTTTGGCTCATTTGAAAATGAAGCACTCAAACTATTCTCCTAAAGTTTTATAGAATAAAAGTTTATTCTGTGGTGGAATTATAAACTATATTTTAAATATTAATCTAAAAAAGAGCTTAAATTTATCTATAATTTACTATAGTTATTTAATCAAGATTATTTTAATTTGTATTTAAACTTTTCGAGATATAATTACACAAAAATTACAATTATAATAAGGAATAGTATGGCACAATTATCAGAACTTGAACTTTTAAAAGCTTCAAGAAATCCGCTTAGAGTAATAGACGATTTATACAAAGAAGCATTAGAAGGAATTCCTTTGAAAGATGAGTATATTGGGCTTTTAAAATGGTACGGAATGTATCCTCACATAAATAAAGATGGATTAGAAGATAAAAAATATTTTATGAAAAGAATAAAATTAGTTGATGCTAGAATGAACTTAGAACAACTAAGAGTTATGGGAGAAATTGGACAAAAATATGCTCAAGGTTTGGTTGATTTTACAACAAGACAAAATGTTCAGTTTCACTATATTGAAATAAAAGATATTCCAGCTATTTTTGATTTACTAAATAGTGTAAACCTAACTTCAAGAATGGCATCAGGTGATGGTCCTAGACCTATTATGACATGTCCTGTTACTGGGATTGATGAAGGTGAGATTTATGATGTTCAAGAGCTTTTAAAAGAGGTTGATGCATATTTTGATAAAAATGATGATAGATTTTGTAACTTTCCACGAAAATATAAAATAGGAATTAGTGGTTGTAAATGCCATTGTGCTGCACATGAGATTCAAGATGTTGCTTTTACAGCTTTTAAAACAGAAGATGGTGAAGTTTTATTTGATTTAACTATTGGTGGTGGATTGTCAAAATCAAAACAAATAGCAACAAGAGCAAATAAATATGTAAAACCAGAGCAAGTTTTAGATGTAGCAGTTGCTTGTGCAGAAATTTTTAGAGATAATGGAAATAGAGATAATAGAAACAAAGCAAGAGTTAGACACCTTTTAAATGATTGGGGAATTGAAAAGTTCGTAGAGGAGATTGAAAAAGCAATTGGATACAAACTTCAAGATGGTTTAGAAGCTCCAGTTGTTGCATCTTTTGAAAATAGAAATCACTTTGGAATAAACAGACAAAAACAATCAGGGCTTTCTTATGTTGGATTTGCAACAAATTCAGGAAGAGTTGCTGGAGAGGATTTTGTAAAGTTTTATGAAATTTGTAAAAAATATGGTGCTGGTGGAGTTGCACTTACAGCAACTCAAAATTTTTTAGTTTATGATATAAAAGATGAATTTGTTCAATCTTTGGCAGATGAATTTGAAGCTTTAGGTTATCCATATGCACCAAATCCATTTAGAGCAAGATTACAATCATGTACAGGAAAAGAGTTCTGTAAATTTGGTATAACTGAAACAAAAGAGTTTGCAAAAAAAGTTGTTCTTGAGCTTGAATATAGATTTCCAGATTTCAAAGAAGATGTAACTATAGCTATTTCTGGTTGTGGAAATACATGTTCTCATCCACAAATTGCTGATATTGGATTTGTTGGAGCTATGATTAGACACGAAGGACAAAGAGTTGAGGGTTATGATGTACTTTTAGGTGGAAATTTAGAAGGTACAAGTAAAAGTAGAATTGCTAGAAAAATTGGTGTAAAAGTTCCTTCAAATGGTCTTGTTGATTATATAGAAAAGCTTATTAATGACTATAAAAATGATAATTTGGGACAAGAAAGATTTAAAGATTATTTAGCAGTTTTACAGCCAGTTGGTTCTGTAGAAGATAGTGAATAAAAATTGTGCTAGTAAAGTTGAGTTTTCTTTCTGAACTCTCAACTTTTTAGTAACTATTTCATTTTTTTATGAATAAAATAGTTTTAAAATAGGTTAATAATACTTCTATCTGAAATTCTATCCAATCTTGTTGGAGTTGTTCTGTTATCATTTTCTACTTGTTTGTTAAACTTAGATATAATTGCCTTAGTATTTGCCAAAAATGTTGGTTTATCTTTTGGATCAAGTCCTTCAAATTTTGGTCTTTGTAAAACAGTCATTGGATCAATTGCAACATTGTTTCTATACATTCCTAAGTGTAAATGTGGTCCTGAACTAAGTCCAGTTGAACCAACATATCCAATATGTGTACCTTTTTTTATCATTTGTCCTTGTCTTAGACCTTTTGCAAATCCATTTTGATGTGCATATAAAGTTTTATATCCATTTTGATGATTTATGATAACAGTTTTTCCATATCCACTTTGAGTTCCCACAAACTCAACTCTTCCATCACTTGCTGCATATATATTTCTTCCTGTAGGCGCTGCAAAATCAGTACCTAAATGAGCTCTATATCTTTTTAAAACAGGATGGTATCTTTTGTTTGTAAAGGGACTTGAAATTCTTGTAAATGTAAGTGGTATTTGGAAAAGATAAGTTTTTGTAAACCCAACACCATTTTCATCATAATATTTATCATCTTTGCTATTTCTAAATCTATAAAATGGTTTTCCATTTATTTGAATCATAGCAGCATTTATTTCGGGCATACCATGAAGTTTTCCCATATAAGTTTTTTGATTGTATTCAATAGCTATAAAATCACCTTTTTTCATCTTTTTAAAATCAGCATTTGAGTTACTAAATAGAGAGCTTAAAATAGCTGCTATTGTAACATCTCCTGTTGCTTTTAGAATATCATTTGATATAGATTCTGTTATAGGAATAGCTATTAATTCAGAAGTTTCAGTATAGTTAATAGGTAGAGTTTGAAATTTGTAATCATTTGAACTATCTTTATAAATATGTATTTGCATATCTAATGAGACTGGAATTAAAGCTTGTGTTAAACTTCCATCATCTTCTGTGTACAAAAAAAATCTATTTCCTGATTGAATTTCACTACAAAGTTCTTGATCTTCTTTGTCTAAGTCATAATATAATTTTAAAGGGATTTTATTTTTTTCCAAGAATGTTAAAAAACTTTCTCCTTTTTGCCAAGAAAGTTCTTCTATTTGAGCTGAAAATAGAACATTAAATAAAACACAAATAAGTAAAATAATTTTTTTCACAATCTATAATCCCTTTTTATTAAAAAATTAGGACAAGTATTATACAATCCCAAAACTTAAAAAGAAAATGGAGCATAATTTGTTAAAGCTGGTTATTGTAGTATTTTTATCTGTAAATCTTTTTTCTAAAGATTTTTTAGAGTTGTATAGAACTCAAGGGATAAATGCAGTAGAAAAAGAACTTGAAAAGAGTTTAAGAGATGTTAATTCATGGAAAAAGTACCTTGAAAATAAAAATGTAGATTACGGTTTTTATGAGACAAAAGAGTATGTTATTGTTGCACAAAAAAACAATAAAGAGATGAGTTTATTTGCAAAAAATGGAGATGATTTTAAAAGAATCTCAAAAGATAATATCATTATTGGTGAAAAAGCTGGTGATAAATATTTAGAGGGTGATAAAAAAACTCCTGAAGGTTCTTATGATTTAGTTCAAAAAAGAACAGGTCTTGACCAATTTTATGGACCTTTAGCACTTGTTACTTCATATCCAAATAATTTTGACCAAAGTTTAAATAAAAAAGGTCATGGAATTTGGATACATGGAATGCCTTTAAATGGAGATAGAGAAAATTATACTCAAGGATGCTTAGCACTAAATAATGAGAAATTAAAAGAGCTAGAAAAAAATATTGATTACAAAAAAACAGTATTAATAACTAGTAGTGATGAGTTCAAAAAAGCAAAAAAAGAAGATATAGCTCTTATCTTAAGCTCAATTTATAAGTGGAAAGATGCTTGGAAAGTATCAAACATAAATGAGTATTTGTCTTTTTATTCAAAAGATTTTAAAAGATCTGATAGAACTGATTTTAATACTTTTGCAAATCAAAAAAAGCAAGTTTTTGCTAAAAATGAGAATAAAATAATTAATCTTTATAATATGGATATAAGTCCTTATCCAAACTCTTTGGGTAAAAAAATATATAGAGCGGTTATGGATGAGGAATATTATAGTCCATCTGTTAAGTTTGTTGGTAAAAAAGAGCTTTTTATTGAAGTTGCAAACAACAAAGTACAAATTTTAGCTGAAGATTAAAAACATTTTTAACTCTTTTTAGATACAATCGCCTTAAAAATTGACAAAGATTTAAGGCGAAAAATGCAAAAAAAAGATATGAATATAGAAGAGATAGCAATAGCGCACTCTTTAACAAAAGATGAGTTTGAGAATATAAAAAAAATCTTAGGAAGAGAACCAAACTATGTTGAAGTTGGTATCTTCTCTGCAATGTGGAGCGAACACTGTTCTTATAAATCAAGTAAAAAATATTTAAGTGGATTTCCTACAAAAGCGCCATGGGTTATTCAAGGTCCTGGTGAAAATGCTGGAGTAATAGATATTGGTGATGGATATGCTGCTGTATTTAAAATGGAATCTCACAATCATCCAAGCTTTATTGAACCTTATCAAGGAGCTGCAACTGGAGTTGGTGGAATATTAAGAGATGTATTTACAATGGGCGCACGTCCAATTGCTAGTATGAACTCAATTAGATTTGCTTCAATTGAAGGCAATAGTGAAACTGCAAAAAAACATAGATATTTATTAAAAGGTGTTGTTGCTGGAATTGGTGGATATGGAAACTGTATGGGAGTTCCTACTATTGGTGGAGAGACAAGTTTTGAAGAGTGTTATGCTGGAAACAATCTTGTAAATGCATTTACTTTAGGTCTTGCAAAGACTGATGAGATTTTTTACGGACGAGCTGAAGGTATTGGAAATCCAGTTATTTATGTTGGAAGTAAAACAGGACGAGATGGTCTTGGTGGTGCTGTTATGTCAAGTGCCTCTTTTACAGAAGATAGTGAAAGCAAAAGACCAACTGTTCAAGTTGGAGATCCATTTACTGAAAAACTACTTTTAGAGGCTTGTTTAGAACTATTTAAAGCTGATTTAATTGTTGGTATTCAAGATATGGGAGCTGCTGGACTTACATCGAGTTCATTTGAGATGGCTGGAAGAAGTGGAAGTGGAATGATTATGCACTTAGATAAAGTTCCTGCACGAGAAGAGGGAATGACTCCTTATGACTTTATGTTAAGTGAATCTCAAGAAAGAATGCTTATTTGTGCTAAAAAAGGTTGTGAGCAAGCTATTATTGATATATTTCAAAAATGGGAACTAGATGTTGCTGTTATTGGAGAAGTTACAAGTAGTGGGCATATGGAGCTATTTTGGCATGGAGAAAAAGTTGCTGATGTTCCTGTTCAACCAGTATCAGAAGAAGCACCTATTTTAGATAGACCTATAAAAGAGCCTGAATATTTAAAAACTGTTGCAAATATCAATATGGATAAAGAAATTTCAAATCAAATTGCTTTTGATGAGTTATTTAGTGATATGGAAGTTGTAGATAAATCTTGGATTTACTCTCAATTTGACTCAATGGTTCAAACAAATACAATTAAAGGTCCAGGAAGCTTGGATGGTTCAAGTATTAGAATTAAAGAGACTGGAAAAGCTCTTTCAATGAGTGCTGATTGTAATACAAGATTTTGTTATATAAATCCACAGCTAGGAGCAGCAGCTGCTGTTATGGAAAGTGGTAGAAATGTTGCTATGAGTGGAGCTGTTCCAAAAGCAATTACAGATTGTTTAAACTTTGGAAATCCACAAAATCCAGAGGTTATGTGGCAGTTTAAAGAGAGTTGTGAAGGTATTAAAAATGCTTGTAGAGCTTTAAATACTCCTGTTATTGGTGGAAATGTTTCACTATATAATGAAACAAATGGAGTTAGTGTATTCCCAACTCCATCTATTGCAATGGTTGGAGTAAATGAAGATGCACAAAATGTACTTCCTTCAAAACTTCAAGGAAATGGAAATATACTATATCTTTTAGGTGATACTTATAGTGAATTTGGTGGAAGTTTATATCTAAAAAAACTTTATGGAAAAGTTGCTGGAGTTCATCCAAAAGTTGATTTTGAAAAAGAGTTAGCTTTATGGAATACAGTAATTGAAGCAAATAAAGCAAAACTATTAAAAAGTGCTAAAGATGTAAATCTTGGTGGAGTTGCTATATCTCTTGCTAAAATGTCAGTTGTTGGAAATATCGGAGTTGAAGCAAATATATCACTTGAGGATTCAAAAGATATTTTTAGTGAATCTTTAAGTAGAGCAATAGTTGAAGTTGAGCTAAAAAATTGTGAAGCTTTTGAAAAATTAGCTTCTAAAAATGGTGTTTCTTGTGTAGGTATTGGAAAAACTGGTGGAGATAAATTTATAATAAATGATATTTTTAAAGAGTTAGATAATTTGAGTAAAGTATACTTCAACAGATTTAAAGAAGTAATAGAACAAGATCAATAAGATAATAAGGTAAATAATGAGAGCATTAATTAGTGTAAGCGATAAAAGTGGTGTTGAAAATTTTGCTAAAGAACTTGTAAAATTAGGTTATGAAATCATAAGCACAGGTGGAACATATAGTAAGTTAAAAGATGCAGGAATTGCAGTAATTGAAGCAAATGAAGTTACAAAATTTCCTGAGTGTTTTGAAGGAAGAGTAAAAACTTTAAATCCATATATTCATGGTGGAATTTTGCATAGACGAGATAAACAATCTCACCTTGATGAGGCAAAAAAGCTAGGAGTTGAGGGAATTGATTTAGTTTGTGTAAATTTATATCCATTTAAAGCAACAATAGAAAAAACTAATGATTTTGAAGATATTATTGAAAACATCGATATTGGTGGACCAGCGATGGTGAGAAGTGCCGCTAAAAATTTTGATAGTGTAATTATTGTAACAGATGTTGCTGATTATGATTTAGTTTTACAAAATCTTAAAAATGAGACAAATACAATTGAGTTTAGAAGAGATATGATGATTAAAGCTTATGAACATACAGCTTCTTATGACTCTATGATTGCAAACTATATGAACAAAAGATTTAATGGTGGATTTGGAGCTAAACAATTTATTGTTGGATCTAAAGTATTTGATACAAGATATGGAGAAAATCCTCATCAAAAAGGTGCTTTGTATGAGTTTGAAAATCAATTTTCAAATAAATTCAAAACTATAAAAGGTGAAGCATCATTTAATAACATGGGCGATATTTCTGGAGCTGCTAGAATTGCTGCTGCATTTGGAACAGACAATGCTGTTTGTATTGTAAAACATGGAAATCCATGTGGTTTTGCTATTAAAGATACACTTTTGAACTCTTATGTTGAAGCACTTAAATGTGACCCAGTTTCTGCATTTGGTGGTGTTGTTGCTGTAAATGGAACTGTAGATAAAGAACTTGCAGAAAAAATGAATGAAATTTTCCTTGAAGTTGTTTTTGCAGCAGATTTTACAGCTGAGGCAGTTGAAGTTTTTGAAAGTAAAAAAAGAATAAAACTATTCTCTCAAGGAACAAAATATTTAGAACTAGCAAATGATAGTTTTGATTTCAAAAGAGTTGATGGTGGTTTTGTATATCAAGAGGCTGATAAAGTTGCAGATGATGAGGTTAAAAACTCTAAACTTATGTCTTCAAGAGCTGCAAGTGAGCAAGAAGTTAAAGATATGGAAATAGCTTATAAAATAGCAAGTTTGACAAAATCAAACTGTGTAGTTTATGTAAAAAATTCTGCAATGGTAGCTGTTGGAATGGGAATGACATCTAGAGTTGATGCAAGCAAAGCTGCTTTAAGAAAAGCTAGTGATATGGGAATTGATGTAAATGGAGCTGTATTAGCATCTGAAGCATTTTTCCCATTTAGAGATAGTATTGATGAGGCACAAAAAGCTGGAGTTAAATGTGTAATTGAACCAGGTGGAAGTATTAGAGATGATGAGATTATAGAAGCTGCAAATGAGTATGGTATGGCATTGTATTTCTCAGGAATTAGACACTTTTTACATTAAATCTTTACATTAAACTTATCTATACCAAATTTTTTGGTATAGATTTTAAAGGCAAAAATTGAGACTTTTTTTAAATCTTAAACTTCTTTTTTTATTAATCTTTTTAAATATAAACTTGTATTCAAAAGATTTAACAAAAGTTACAATTCAACTATCTTGGTTTGATCAGTTCCAATTTGCTGGTTATTATATGGCAAAAGAGCAAGGATTTTACAAAGATGCTGGACTTGATGTTCAGATTTTGCCATTTTCTTTAGGTATGAATATCCCAAAAATGGTAAATAATGGAAATGTAGATTTTGCAATAGGAAGAGAAAATCTAATCCTTGAAAAAGCAAAATATCCAAAAATTATCGCTCTTGCAGCAATTTTTCAAGCAACACCTTTAGTACTTCTAACTACAAAAGAGTCAGGAATAGATACATTTAATAAGTTTGAGAATAAAAGACTTATGAGAACAAAAGATGATGGAAGTGAAGTGTCATTAAGAGCTATGCTAACATCTAGTAAAATAGATTTAAAAAGTATAACTCAAGTAGAACACTCGCACAATATTTATGATTTGATAGATAAAAAAGTTGATATTATCTCTGCTTATACTTCAAAAGCACCATTTATATTAGAAAAAGAGGGAATAAAATATAATATTTTTTACCCAAAAGATTATGGTTTTGATATGTACAGTGATTTTTTGATAACAAATATTGATAAATACAACAATGATTATAATATTGTTGAAAAATTCAAAAAAGCATCTTTGCAAGGATGGGAATACTCTTATAGTAACATAGAAAAAAGTGTTGATATTATTTTGGAAAAATATAATACTCAAAAACTTTCAAAAGATGAGCTTCTTTTTGAAGCAAATGAGTTAAAGAAATTATCATATTTAAATGATAGTAAATTAGGAGATATGAAACAAGAAAAAGTTCAAAGAATATATGATTTATATAATGTTATGGGATATATAAATAGTGAATTTAAAATAGACAATTTTATAGGATATGATAAAAAAAGTAGACTAGAAAAATGGTTGTATTTAAAGTTTGAAGAGCATTTTAATTTATCATTTTTATGGAAACTTATATTAATTATTTTTATTATTACAGCTATTTTTGTCTATAGACAATATTTTATAATAAAGCTAAACAAAAGGTTAAAAAACCTCGTAAATATAAAAACAAATAGATTAAAAATAATGAATAAAAAGCTTGCAACAAGGATAAAAAAAGAGTTAGATAAGCACCAAGAAAAAGATAGAATTTTGGCTCAACAACAAAAAATGGTAGCAATGGGACAGATGATTGAAAATATTGCTCATCAATGGAGACAACCTCTTTCTGTGATAAGCACAAGTGCTAGTGGGTTAAAATTAAAAAAACAGTTAAATATTTTAGAAGATGAAGAGCTTATAAAAAGTATAGAGCAAATTGTGGATACTGTAAAATATCTATCTGATACAATAGATGATTTTAGATATTTTTTTAAACCTCAAAAAGATAAAACAAAATTTAGTTTAGTAAAAAATATTGAAAAAAGCTTGAGCTTTTTGGAAGCAACTTTAAAAGAGAACCTTATTAAAGTTGAGTTTGATTATGAAGATATTGATATTATTGCATATGAAACAGAGCTTATGCAAGTTTTTATAAATATTATAAGTAACTCAAAAGATGCTTTTATTGAGAAAAAAATTAAAGATAGAGTTATTTTTATATCAATAAAAAACTTTCCAAATAGGATTTTAATAGAGATAAAAGATAATGCAGGTGGAGTAGAAGATGATATTTTAGATAAAGTATTTGAACCATACTTTACTACAAAACACCAATATAGTGGAACAGGAATAGGGCTTTATATGTCGAATCAGATTATAAAGACACATCTAAATGGAGATATTTTTATGAAAAATTGTAGTTTTAAATATAAAAACATTGAACAAAAAGGTGTTATTACAACAATTATTTTAACTAAAAATATATTTGAAGAGATAAAAAATTGAATTATTTAGAAATAGATAAAAACCATCTTTGGCATCCTTATAACTCTTTGCCATCAAAAAGTCCAATTTTGGCTGTTAAAAAAACGAAAAATTGTAAGATTTTTTTGGAAAATGGCGAAATTTTAATTGATGGAATGAGCTCATGGTGGAGTGCAATTTTAGGTTATAACAACAAAAAAATATATAAATCTTTGAAAAAACAAGCAAAAACTATGCCTCATATTATGTTTGGTGGACTAACTCATTCTCCAGCTTCAATTTTGGCAAAAAAACTTGTAGAAATAACTGGTTTAAACTCTGTATTTTTATGTGATAGTGGTTCTGTTTCTGTTGAAGTCGCTTTAAAAACAGCAATTTTGTATCAAAAAGCAAAAGGAAAAGAGAAATTTAAATTTTTAGCTTTAAAAAATGCTTACCATGGAGATACTTTAGGTGCTATGAGTGTTTGTGATCCTGAAAATTCAATGCATTCATTATATGGAGATTATTTAAGCCAAAATATTTTTGTAGAAGCTCCAGCATTGGGTTTTGAATCAGATTTTAGCGAAGCTTTGAAAGATTTAGAGGAAACTTTACAAATACATCATGAAAAAATTGCAGGATTTATTCTTGAACCAGTTGTTCAAGGTGCTGGAGGAATGAGAATTTATAATCCAAAATATTTAGAAAAAGTAAGAGAAATTTGTACAAAATATGATATTTTGATGATTTTAGATGAGATTGCAACTGGTTTTGGACATACAGGAGAGATGTTTGCTTTTAATCATACAAATATAAAACCAGATATTTTAACTATTGGAAAAGGTCTTACTAGTGGAACTTTAACAATGGCCGCAATGATTACATCTAAAAATATAAGTGATACTATTTCAAATAGTGATATTGGTGTTTTAATGCATGGACCAACATTTATGGCAAATCCACTAGCATGTAGTGTTGCAAATGCTACTATTGATGAGCTTTTAAACAATAATTGGAAAAAAAGAGTTTTAAAAATAGAGAAAATTTTTAGAAAAGATTTAGAAAAAGTAAAAGATAGTTTTTTAGTCAAAGATGTAAGAAATATTGGAGCAATTGGAGTAATAGAGCTAAAAGATGATATTTATGCTTCACAACTTCAAGATTTTTGTGTAAAAAATGGAGTTTGGCTTCGTCCTTTTGGAAAACTTTTTTACTCTATTGTTGCATACACAATATCAAAAAAAGAGCTAAAAAAAATCACAAAAACCATGATAGAAGCAATAAAATATTTAGAAAAACAAGTTTAAATAGTTAAAACAGAAAAAGTTTCATCTTTTAAAGCATTTGTCAAAAATTCACCAGTATGCGCTATTTCAATACCAAGTTTTTCTAATTCAGCTCTTGCACCATAATCTTCTACACAAACAATACAAGCACTCATTGTTACACCTGTGCTTAATATATACTTTAATTTTTCTTGAATAAAAGTCTCTTTTACAAGTAAAATTGATGGTCCCCAAATCATTAAGTGTGCTGTTTTCCAATATTTTCTATCTAAAACTACACTTGAATATAGAAGTGGAAAATTATTTGCAACTTCAATATCTCCATTGGTCCAAACGATAAGTAAATTCTCTTTCATCTAAAATGCCTTTTTTATAATCTTTTAATTTGTATAATACTATTTTAAAGGAAATAAATCTATGAAATTTAATAATTTAACACAAGATGAAAAGTATATAATAGAGCAAAAAGGAACAGAATATCCATTTAGTGGTATTTACAATGATTTTTATGAAGAAGGAATTTATCTTTGTAAAAAATGTAATGCACCTTTGTATAAAAGTGAAGATAAGTTCAAATCATCTTGTGGATGGCCAAGTTTTGATGATGAAATAGTTGGTGCTATTAAAAAAGTTCCAGATACGGATGGAAGAAGAGTTGAAATTATTTGTCAAAAATGTGGTGGACATTTGGGACATATTTTTGAAAAAGAGGGTTTGACTTCAAAAAATATAAGGCATTGTGTAAACTCTTTATCTTTAAATTTTAAATCACAAAAAGAAAAGTTACAAAAAGCATACTTCGCAGCAGGTTGTTTTTGGGGAGTAGAATTTTTGTTTCAAAAGCAAATAGGAGTTTTAGAAGTAGTTTCAGGATATATGGGTGGAGATATAGAAAATCCAACATATGAGATGGTTAGTAGTGGGTTTAGTGGACATTTGGAAGTTATAGAAGTTGTTTTTGATGAAAGTATTGTAAGTTATGAAACTTTAGTGAAACTTTTTTTTGAAATTCACGATTTTACTCAAACAAATGGACAAGGTCCAGATATAGGAAGCCAATATTTAAGTGCAATTTTTTATTGTGATGAAAATCAAAAGAGCATCGCACAAAGTTTGATTGAGAATTTAGAGAAAAAAGCTTACAAAGTTGCTACAACTTTAAAACCTGAAGTTAAATTTTATAAAGCAGAGAGTTATCATCAAAACTATTATAATAAAAGTGGAAAAACTCCATACTGTCATAGTTATAGAAAAATTTTTTAAAATATAAAAGAGTTAAATTGTAGAAAAACTATGATAGATTTCAAACTAGAAAAATCTAGTTTGAAACTCCTAAAATATAATAAATTGGTTTTTTATCAAGTCTTTCAAGTTCTACATTATATTTTTCTGCCCATTTCCAAATAGTATCATGAAACTCTTCAATTATCTCTTTTGAATCGTTTTCATCACATTTTATTTTAAAAAAATCTGTTTTATTTGACAAACCAACATAGGCATTCATTTTTTTTAAGTGGTCGTTTAGAGTGATTATCTGTTTTGAAAATTTTTCATAACCTTTTGTTACATCTATAGCTTTTTGAGCTTGTTTTAAAGAAGATTCGTTGTTTGAATAACCAAGTTGTGATACTATAACTTCAGCTGTTACATCTAGTTTCATATTTATCCTTTTAATGAAATTTGTATATACTAGCAAAAAAAATTTGAAAATATGATTTAAAAGGTATAAAAAATGTCAGTTTTAATGAGTTTAGCAATGTTTCCAACAGATACAAAGGGAAGTAAAAGCAAAGAAGTATCGCAGATTTTAGAAATTATAAAAAATAGTGGATTAGATTATCAGCTAACATCTATGAATACAATTGTTGAAGCAAAAACTCTAAAAGAGCTATTGGATTTATTAAATCTTTGTTATTTAAAACTCGAAGAATTAGGATGTAATAGAGTATATGCAGTTGCTAATTTTGATATAAGAACAAGTGGTGAAAATAGAATCCAAACAAAGATAAAGTCAGTTGAAAACCATATAGGAAAAGTTTCTAAATAGTTTGTGTATAATTTAATGATAAATAAAAAAGGGGCAAAATGAATTTCGAAAATTTTTATGAAAAAAGTCGTAGAGCAAATGCAAATATGAGTTTAGATGAGTTCATTGAAAAATTAAAAGAGGCAAATGGTAGTTTTGTAAGTGATTTACACTCAAAATTTATATATAGAACAAAAGATGATATATTAAAACCTTATCAAGTAGAGCTTATAAAGCTTCAATCGCATCTTGAAAAACATAATGAAAAGATGATTATACTTATGGAAGGAAGGGATGCTTCTGGAAAAGGTGGGGCTATTAGAAGAATCACTAGATATATGAATGAAAAGCATTATAGAGTGGTTGCACTTGGAAAACCTTCAGATGTTCAAAAAACACAATGGTATTTTCAAAGATATGTAGAGCAATTTCCAAAAGGTGGAGAGCTAGTTATATTTGATAGAAGTTGGTACAATCGTGCTATGGTTGAGCCTGTTTTTGAATTTTGTACACAAAAAGAGTATGATGTTTTTATGAGAAGTGTTCAAAGATTTGAAGAGGATTTAATCGATCATGGATTTCATTTTCTAAAAATTTATCTATCTGTATCAAAAGAAGAACAAGCAAGAAGATTTGAAGAGAGAGAAGAAAATCCTTTAAAACAGTGGAAACTAAGTGAAATTGATTTACAAATGCAAAGTAGATGGGAAGAGTTCACTCAAAAAAAATACGATATGTTAAAGTACACAAATACTCCAAAATCACCTTGGACAATTATAAGAAGTGATAGTAAATTTCTTGCAAGACTTAATTCTATAAAAGTTATTTTAAACTCAATTCCTTATGAAGGTCGAGATGAAAGATTGGATTTTTCAGTTGATAGTGATGTTGTGATTACTGCTGAAAAAGAGCTTGAAATTATGGATTACAAGAGAAATTCAGGAATTACTCAAGGCTTAATCTAAAAGTAATTCTGGTCTATATTCAAAGTGCATGGTATCATAGTGATACCATCGCCCTCCCCAAATAAAACCATATTTCTCAAATATTTTTACAATTTCAAGAGGAATTTGGTTTTTATACTCAAGATTTTTTCCATTTTTTTCCCAAAGCCAATAGTTTGAATACTCTTTATTTAAATCAATAGCTATTGCGAAACTATGAGTGCTAAGCCTATTTGTACCACTAATTTTTCTAAAATTATAAACTCCATCTGGATTTATTATATATTTTTTAAACTCTTTTGGTAAATTTTCTAGTTCACTACTTATCTTTTCTAGTTTTTTATCTATACCATTTATTTTTGTAACCCATAAAGTTTTATTTTGGCTTTTTTCTAACCATTTGATTTTTACAAGATTTTTTTCTATCTCTTGTCTATTTTTACCATATATTTTTTTGAAAAACTCTTCATTTCTAAATCTTCCAGCATCTTCATTTTTTGATGGAATATAGTTTTTATTTTCATCTATTTTTACATATTTCATACTCATTTGATTTTCTAAAGAGCTATTTTGAATAATCTCTTCATAGCTTAAATCTTTATTATTTGTAGAAAATTGTAGTTTTGAGCCATCTTTAAAATAGATAAAATTATCTTCATATTTTTCTAAAAAAAGTGGATAAGCAAGAATTAACCTCTTTGCAATATTTTCATTTGCAAAGAGGTTTAAAGATAGTAAAAGTAGAAATAAAACTCTATTTCGCATAAACTTTTTTGATATTTTCTACTTTTGATGACATATTTAACAAAAGCATATCTGCAAGTACTAAAGCCATCATAGATTCAGCAACAACACTTCCTCTTATAGCAACACAAGGGTCATGTCTTCCTTTTAGTTTACAAACAACTTCATCTCCAAAGCTATCAATAGTATCTTGCTCAATAAAAATAGATGGAGTTGCTTTGAAATATACTTTTACATTTATATCATCACCATTTGAGATTCCTCCCAAAATTCCACCACTATGATTTGTTTTAAATCCGCTTTTTCTTATTTGGTCGTTGTTATCAAATCCCAAAACTTTTGAAGCTAAAATTCCATCACCAATTTCTACAGCTTTAACAGCATTTATGCTCATCATTGCATTTGCAATTTGAGCATCTAATTTATGATAAATTGGCTCTCCCAAACCTATTGGAGTATTTTTTACATTTATAATTGCAACTCCACCAACACTATTGTGAGAGTTTTTTGCATCTAAAATAGCATTTTTTTGAGCATCTTCTACACTTTTATCTAAAGCAAAAATTTCTGAATTTCTAGCATTTTCAAAATCAAAACTTTTTGCTTCAACTCCATTTATCTCACAAATTCCACTTCTTATATCAATATTTAGCTCATTTAAAAGAAGTTTTGCAATAGCTCCAGCTGCAACTCTTGCTGCTGTTTCTCTAGCACTACTTCTTCCTCCACCTCTATAATCTCTTATTCCATATTTATTAAAATATGTAAAATCAGCATGACCTGGTCTGAATAAATCTTTTATATTTGAGTAATCACTTGATTTTTGATTTTCATTAAAAATAATCATAGCAATACTTGTTCCTGTTGAATAACCTTCAAAAACACCACTTAAAATCTCAACAACATCGCCTTCATTTCTCTTTGTTGCGAACTCATTTTGTCCAGGTTTTCTTCTGTTCATTTCTGATTGAATAAACTCTTCATCAATTTTTATTCCAGCTGGAACACCATCAACTATACATCCTAGAGCTTTTCCATGTGATTCACCAAATGTTGTAAATCTAAATCTATGTCCAAAACTATTCAATTTTCTTCCTCACTTAGTTTAGCAATAGCAATTTTTGCAGCAGCTTGTTGTGCTAATTTTTTACTTTTACCACTTGCACTTCCGTAATTAATACCATCAATCCAAATAGATACTTCAAACTCTTTTTTGTGGTCAGGTCCATATGAACCTTCAACAACATATTCAGGAATTGATGCAAATTTTGCTTGAGTTATCTCTTGCAGAGCTGTTTTGTAGTCACTAAATAGTACATCAAGATTTATTTTATCATAACAATTTTCAAGCAGATTTAAAATAATCGGCTTTAGTCTTTCTAATCCACTTTCAAGATATATTGCACCCATTATTGCTTCAAATGCATCTGAAAGTATAGAAGATTTCGTTCTTCCTTTGTTTCTCTCTTCGGCATTTGATATAAATATATAATCTCCTAAACTTATCTCATTTGCTAATTTTGTAAATCCATTTTCATTTACCAAACTAGCTCTAATTTTAGAAAGCTCTCCCTCATTTGAAGTTGGAAAGTTTGTATATAAATACTCTCCTACAATCAAGTTTAAAACAGCATCACCTAGAAACTCTAGTCTTTCATTGTTGTATGGTTTTTTGAAACTTTTATGAGTAAGTGCTTCGATTATCAGATTTTTATTTTTAAACTGATAATCCAAACACTTTTCAAGATTTGAATAATCACTCAATTTTTATCCTTTATTTTAAAATTATAAAATTATAACACAAATATATTTTATTTTATTGCAGTGATTGATTTGAAAGCTCATAAGCTTTTGTCAAATGATGCTTTACTTCCAAAGTTAAAATAGAGTGACAATTTGGACATCTAGCTTCATAAAAAGGGTTTGGGTGCTTACAAGAGTTACAAATAAATTCAAAAGTTAAATTTGTTTTTATATCTTTTTGATATTTATTTATTAGTATTAAAATATTCAAATCAAAATCGCTACTAGTTGAAACACTATTTATATAATCTTTTGCACTATAAAGTTCATTTAAAAACTGATTATTTTTTATTTTATCAAAATCAATATCCTCTTTTTTTTGATACCATAAAATATCAATTAATTTTTCACACTCAAACATATCTATATTTGAGAATAAAAAATCCTTATTGAATTGAATTAAAAAAGTTGCAAAAATTCTTTGAATAATTTTATTTTCTTTAAAAATTTCAAATAAAAGTTCAGTTCTTTTTTCATAAGATAAAATTGGATCATTTAATATAATTAAAGTATCAAAATATATTTTTTCTACACTAACATCAACATTTAATTCTTCTAAAGCTTGAGCAATCTCTTTTGATTTTTTAAAATTTTTTAGTTTTTCATTTACTAGTAAAAGACTTTGTAAGGCATTTTTATTTCTAGGAGAAAATTTTAGAATTCTTAAAAATATCTCATTTGATCTTTGTAAAAAACCGCCTTTAAAATATGTATTTCCAAGAAGTTCAAGAAGCTCTTCTTTTTTAACTCTATCTTTTACATGTTCTAAAAGTGCTAAATATACACTTATCGCTTTATTGTTATCACCTTTGTGTAAAAAAGTAGATGCTAAAAGTAAAATTGAGTCAAATGGTAGATTATAAGTTTTGTAAAGGTTTATATAGTCATTCTCTTTTAAATTTCCTAATTCAAATCTACGAGATAGTTTTCTATAATCTTTTCTTGCAGATTTTTCTTTGTAAATACCATATGAGTATGTAAAAAAAGATATTAAAAAAATCATAAAAACTAATAAAAGTATTCCAATAATAGGGTCTCTATACTCTAAAACTAAATTATCCAATTACATAACCTTTTTTAAATAATAAAGTCACACTTTAACATAAAAGTACATATAAAAAAATAAAAGTGTATAATCCCAAAATGATAAGAAAAGAGTCTATAGAGAGTTTAAAAAATTACCTTGATATTGTTGATGTTATTTCGCAGTTTTTGGAATTAAAAAAATCTGGTGCAAATTTTAAAGCTTGTTGTCCTTTTCATGGAGAAGAGACACCATCTTTTGTTGTTAGTCCTTCAAAGCAAATATATCACTGTTTTGGTTGCGGAGTTGGTGGAGATAGCATCAAATTTTTGATGGAATATGAGAAACTTTCATATCCTGAAACTATTGAAAAATTAGCTTCAATGTATAACTATACTTTGGAATATGATACAAGTATTGTAAAAAAAACTGATAATAAAGTTCTTGAAGATATAAATGCTTTTTATCAAAAACAGTTTTTTTTGGATGAAAATATACAAAACTATATAAAAGATAGAGGAGTTTTTCAGCTTTCAATAGAAAAATTTGAAGTAGGTTATGCAAGTAGTTCAAATAGCACAATAGATTTTTTGAAATCAAATCATTATAACTTAAATGACGCAATAGAGCAGGGTGTTATTAGCCAAGGAGAAAATGGGCTATATGCAAGATTTATTGATAGATTGATATTTCCAATTTACTCAATAAATGGAAAACTTGTTGGTTTTGGAGGAAGAACTCTTACAAATCATGGAGCAAAATATGTAAACTCTCCACAAACTCCTCTTTTTAATAAATCTAAACTTTTGTATGGCTATCACTTAGCAAAAGAAAAGATATATAAAACAAAAGAGATTATAGTTTGTGAGGGTTATTTGGATGTGATAATGCTTCATCAAGCTGGATTTAATAGTGCAGTTGCAACTTTGGGAACAGCACTTACAAAAGAGCATTTACCACTTTTAAGAAGAGGAGAGCCTAGAGTTCTTTTATCTTATGATGGAGATAAAGCTGGTCAAAATGCTGCTTTTAAGGCTTCCGTTATGCTTAGTCAAAATGGTTTTGATGGAGGAGTTGTTATTTTTGAAAATGGAGCTGATCCAGCTGATATGGTAAAAGATAGAAAAATTCAAGAGCTAGAAGAGCTTTTTTCAAATCCAACTCCTTTTGCAAATTTTGCAATTAGTTATATTGTTTCAAGTTACAATATAAGTAATCCTGTTGAAAAACAAAAGGCATTAAGTGAAGCAAATGAGTATTTAAATAGTTTAAGCCAACTTTACCAAGAAGAGTATAAAAGATTTTTAGCTCAAAAATTAAATATAAAAGAGAGTTTGATAAAAACATCAAATACTATACACAGAAAAAATAGTATTGAGCTTTCAAAAGTTGATATTGCAGAGCTTTGTATTATAAAATCAATACTTGATGAGCCCAGAAGATTAGATATAGTTTTAGATAAAATAGATAAATCAATGTTTGAGCATCATCAAGAAGAGTTTGAAGAGTTGCTAAATGATATAAATAGTAGCTCTTTAAATAAAATTATATTAAATGATAAGCTAGAAAGCTATGATGAGGTACGATTAAATAGGGAATTATTGGTTCTTTTACACAAGTTTTATTCGAATAAACTTTTAACACTATCTTATGACACTAGTATGAATTTTAAAGAGAAAGTAAACCAAATAAGAAAAGTAAAGGATAATTTATATCAATTAAAACAAGGAAAACTTGTAAGCTATAATTTATGATTTAAAATATTTTTAATGCTAAATAAAAATAGTTAAAAAATTAAATCATTATATATTTATTTTTAGGGGAGATTAAAAATTGTCAATATTTCAAAAAAGTGTTTTAAAAACTTTCAAACAAGATGAAAAACTAGTAGCTCTAAGATGGGCTTCTTTTCAAAACTACAAAACAAAAATCGAAGCTATAAAAGATTTTAAAGAAGAAGAGTATCAAGATGATAATATTCTTCTTGTATATTAATCCCATAAAATAGTGATTTTGGAGAGTATATTTTTAGAGTTATATACTTTTTTGTATACTAAAAAGTGTATTTTCTCATGAACTCTTCTATATCCTTTTTATTAAAAAGAACTTTTGCATTATCTTCTATCTGAAAGTATTTCAACATTTTTTTTGTTCTTAGGTCTAATAATTTATCTTTTTTAATTTGATATATCAAAGAAACTTCTTCTGATGTAAGATATTTTTTTTCCTTTATTAGATTAATTCTTTCAATTTGTTCAAAAGTATTTTTTTCACTATCTAAAACTACATAATTATTTTTGATTAATATTTTAAGTTTTATAATATAATCTTGTGTTATGAATTTTGCTAATTCTAAAATATTTTCGTTATGATCTTCAGATGAAAAATCATCTCTATATTCTTCACTAATATTTTCAAAAATAACACTATCAGCAAGATCAGCAAAAAAAGTATAATCTTCATTTTCATATGATTCTTGAATTTTGTCTATTTCATTGGTTATAGTATCAAGTGAAAAAAACTTAACTTTCTCTATTTTATTATTAAGTTCTTTTTCAGCATATTTTTTTAATTTCGTAAGTTCTTTCTTTTTTAATAACATCGTGATCCATTACCATTCATTTAGGATAGTATATCTAAAAATCATTGTAATAAAAATGGTGAATAACAAATAATTATTTACTAAAATTAAATATATCCATAATTAATTTTTTATTTGTTATGGAGATATCTTTCTCTTCTTTTATTTTAGATATTGGACCTAAAATATCTTTTATAGCATTTATTTTTGTAATTGAATTCATTCTGTATTCTCTATCTGTTATTGTTATAATTGGATACATATTGTTAGATTTTCTGCCAGTTATAATTCCACTTAATAATAAAACTCTAATAACATCTTCTCTTATTCTTGAAAAAGCTTTTTCTGATAAGTCATAATTACATTTTTTTATTGTTTCATTAATATAATCTACATGAATAGTTGTTTTATTTTCAAATAAAATTTTATCTAATAATTTACAAAAGACTTCATACCTTTCATGTTTAGAAAATCCACTTTCTTTATAAACAGCATAAGAAGCATTTTCTTTGTAGTTGTTAATTAATCTATTTAAACCATCAATTATATATTCTTCTAATGAAATTAAATAATCATGATACATATTGTTTGGAATGACCCCGAAAATATAGACACAAATTAATTCAGTTAATTAAAATAACAATTTAGAGAAAATTGTAAATAATTGAAGGAATTATAAATACCTATAAAAAACGATGGAATATTGAACAAGGATATAAAGATTTACGAGAGTATTTTCAATTTGGAAAAGAAGAAAATAGAATCTTTGAGGCACTCGTTGCTAGGATTACTCTATCTTTCTTTGCTTATAATCTTACAAGCTATATCAATCGTATCAATAATGAACCACAAACATTAGGAGAGCTTTTTAGAGATCTAGAGTGTCAACTAGAAACCCTAGCAATTTCAATGGAACTGTTTCTAAAAATATTAGAACAATTGATTGAATCTACTCAAATTGTCAAGAGAAATAAAGATTTAGAACAAATCATCTTAATGCTAAGGGTTTACACTAAAAAACAGTTAGGTTTTATGTGCGAAAGTTGAGTTATTAAATTAAACTACTTTAGTTTATAAAAAAAAATTAATTTTTTATACATAATATTACATACTATAATTGATGCTAGAAAATAAAAATCAAATTAATATTAAAAGATTAGCTATAAAAGAAGGATTCAAAGAAGAGTTTATAATTGAAGAGTTCTGGAAAGAAGATAGCCTTAAATTCAACTTTGATTGTACAGCTTGTGGAAAACCTCCATGTTTATGCTCAGCTATAATATATACAAAAAAATTGTAACTTCATAATTTTTTATATAAACAAAATATAAGTGATATAAGCACTTTTTATAGGATTTATTTTGTACAATACGAAACTTTAAAAATTAAGGACAATATTTGATTACTATACAAATGAAATTAAAAGATATTATTGAAAAAATAATGATTCCCGAATCTAAAACTTTTTTAAATGAATTAGATGAAATGATAAAAAACAATAGTTCAAGTGAAGATGATTTAGAAGCAAAAAAAGATATGGAATATTTTGTAGAAGAACTTCAAACTATATTAAAAACAATTGATAATAATCAACTAAATGATAAAGAAGCTGAAGAAATTTATGGAAAAATAAATTTTATGCTAGAAATGCATGAGGCTGAACATTTAGATAATGAAAATTAAATATATAGTTAATCCAGTTATCTGTTTTAAATAATATATTTGGTTTATCGCTAGTTTTTGAGTTTAATCCCGTACCTTTTATTTATATATTAGTAAATCTTTGTAGCAAATACTAATATATAAAATCATCTTCCAATATGTAAAAGATGGAAGATTGTATTAATTAAATTTGTTTTATATACAAAACTCCAATATCCCTTTAAAGAAAGTTTAATAAAATCTTAGATATTATTCCCGTTCGAAAAATGCAAATTAGTATAAAAAGACAACCCTAGTTATGCTTATAAACAAGAAGAGGATGAAAAGATGTACGCAATTATCAAATGTGGTGGAAAACAGTATAAAGTATCAGAAGGTGATATTATAAATATTGATTACACTGGTAAAGCTGCTAAAGAGACTTTAGAAATTACTGATGTGCTTGCAGTTAACAATGGTGAGCTAAAAATAGGAACTGATGTAGCAAATGCTAAAGTTGAAGCAGTTGTTGTTTTAGACGGAACAGGTGTAAATAGAGATAAAAAAGTTATTATTTACAAAAAAAGAAGAAGAAAAGATTCTAAGTTAAAAAGAGGTTTTAGAAAAAGCTTCACTAAAATTAGAATTACAAAAATTGCTGCTTAAGCATTAAAAAAATTTAAGGAGAGATAAAATGGCTCACAAAAAAGGTCAGGGTAGTACTCAGAATAATAGAGATTCAGCTGGTAGAAGACTTGGTGTTAAGAAATATGGTGGTGAAGTAGTAACTGCTGGAAATATCATTATTAGACAAAGAGGAACTAAAGTTCACTTAGGAAATAATGTAGGTATGGGAAAAGATCATACAATATACTCTTTAATTGACGGTGTTGTTAAATTTGAAATTAAAGATAAAAAAAGAAAAAAAGTTTCTGTTTACGCTTCGTAAGCAAGAGATTTAGTTTTTTTGAAAAAGGGTGTATGTTTTGCCATACACCCTTTTTTTATTTATAAAGGAAAACTGTGTTTATAGATAGTGCAAGATTTAGTGCAAGTAGTGGAAAAGGTGGACAAGGTTGTGCATCTTTTAGAAGAGAAAAGTTTGTTGTTCAAGGTGGTCCTGATGGAGGAGATGGAGGAAAAGGTGGTGATGTTTACTTTGTTGTAGATAGCAATACAGATACTTTATCTTTTTATAAAGGAAAAAAAGTTTTTAAAGCTGATAAAGGTCAACCAGGAATGGGAAGACAAAAAACTGGTAAATCTGGAGAACATCTTATTTTAACAGTACCTCCTGGAACACAAATAATAGATGATAATACAAATGAAGTTTTATATGATTTGCTTAAAGATGGTGAGAAATTTTTATTTATTGAAGGTGGAAAAGGTGGGCTTGGAAATGTTCACTTTAAAAATTCGAGAAATCAAAGACCTACATATTTTCAACCAGGACTTCCAGGTATTACAAAAAATATAAGATTGGAGCTTAAGCTAATTGCAGATGTTGGACTTGTGGGTTATCCAAATGTTGGAAAATCTACTTTAATATCTGTTACATCAAATGCAACTCCAGAAATAGCAAACTATGAGTTTACAACATTGACTCCAAAATTAGGAGTTGTAAATGTTGGTGATTATAGTTCATTTGTAATGGCTGATATTCCTGGAATTATTGATGGTGCAAGTGAAGGAAAAGGGCTTGGATTAGAGTTTTTAAAACATATTGAAAGAACAAAAACACTTTTGTTTACAATAGATGTTGCGAACCATAGAGCAATGATTGATCAATACAATGTTTTAAAAGAAGAGCTAGTGAAGTTTTCACAAGAGCTATCACAAAGAGATTTTGCAATAGTTTTGAGTAAAATTGATGCTTATTATGGTGAAGATTTACAAAAAGATATAGAAGAGTTTTTAAAAGCTTTAAATCTTGAAGCTTCTAAATCAAATGAGTATAAATTTGATACAAATTTACCATATTTTGTTCAAGATTTAATTTTTGAAAAAAAAGATAGTAGTAAACCATATTTTGTTTTACCAATATCATCTTTGGATAAAACAAATATAAATCCATTAAAGTATGCCCTATACACAATGCTAGGAAAGTAAATGAAACGATTAGTTATCAAGGTTGGAACTGCTGTTTTAACTCAAGGTGAAGAGCTAGCTTTACAAAGAATGAAAAATTTAGTGAAGTTAATCTCGATACTAAAAAATGATAAAAAATTAGAAGTAATCTTAGTTAGCTCAGGAGCTGTTGGAGCTGGTTATACAGAATTAAAACTTGATAAAACAGTTTTAGCAAATAAACAAACTTTAGCAGCTATTGGTCAACCAAAATTGATGAAAACTTATCAAGAGATGTTTGAAGAGTTTGGTATTACTATTGCTCAAATGTTATTTATAGCAGATGATTTTGATTCAAGAAAAAGATCTAAAAATGCAAAAAATGTTATGGAAATATTACTTCAAAATAGTGTAATTCCTATTATAAATGAAAATGACGTTATTGCAACTGAAGAACTAATTGGTGACAATGATCAGCTGGCAGCTTATATAACACACTATTTTAAAGCTGATATCTTAGTTATTTTGACAGATATCGATGGATATTATGATAAAAATCCAAGAGAATTTAGTGATGCAAAAATTCAAAAAATAATAAATAAAATATCACAAGATGAGCTTGAGAAAAAACCTAGTGCAAACTCAAAATTTGCAACAGGTGGAATAGTTACAAAACTAAAAGCTGCTGATTTTTTAATGCAAAAAGATATTCCAATGTATTTAACTAGTGGTTTCGATTTAACAAATGCTTATGATTTTTTAGTTCATAATAATCATAAAAGTGGAACAATTTTTAAAAAATAAGGAGAATATTTTGAGTAAAAAAGTTTTATTTATGGGAACACCATCTTATGCTACAGAGATTTTAAAAGAGCTTTTAAGCAACAAGAATTATGAAGTTATAGGAATTTTTACTCAAGAAGATAAACCAGTTGGTAGAAAACAAGTTTTAACTCCTCCTCATATAAAACAATATTGCCTTGAAAATAATATAAATATTCCTATTTTACAACCAAAAAAACTAAAAGATAATCTTGTAGCTTATATTTCTATAAAAGAGTTAGAACCAGATTTTATAGTTGTTGCTGCATATGGACAGATTTTACCAAAAGAGATTTTAGGTCTGGCTCCTTGTATAAATCTTCATGCTTCTATTTTGCCAAATTATAGGGGAGCTAGTCCTATTCAAGAAGGTATTTTAAATGATGATGAATATTTGGGAGTTACTTCTATGCTTATGGAAGAGGGGCTTGATTGTGGTGATATATTAGGATATTCATATCTTAAAAATGATAAAAATATATTAGTTGATGAGGCTTTTACTAAACTTTCAACTTTAGCATCTAAACTTACAATTACAACTTTAGATAATTTTGAAAATATTAAAGCTATAAAACAAAATGACTCAAGTGCTAGTTTTTGTAAAAAAATTAAAAAAGATGATGGTGAAGTAGATTTTGATAGTTCAAAAAATCTTTTTTCTAAATACAAAGCTTACTCTTTTTGGCCAGGAGTTTTTTTAAAATCTGAGCTTAAATTAAAAGATATAGAATTTATTGAAGATAGTTCACAAAATATTGCTGGAGAGATTTTAGAAATAACAAAAGATTATATTGTTGTTGCTTGTAAAAAAGGTAGTTTAAAAATAAGAATTCTGCAGGCCCCCTCGAAAAATTCTATAAGTAGTGTTGAATATATAAAAGGTAAAAGATTAATTGTAGGAGATATTTTAAGCTAATTTTACTGTTTATTTCAGTTTAAAAGGTTTTGTTATACAATTTTACAAATTTTATAAAATATATATATTCTTAAATTTGGAATAAATCAATTAAAAAAATTAAATTAAATTTTATTAAAGTAATTAAAGGAAAAATATTATGTCAAAAGAGATAGTTTTAGATGATTATGCTTTTTTAGTAAGTGAAACAGATGAAAAAGGGACAATTCTTTTTGCAAATGATGATTTTTGTAAAATCGCTGGATATGGAATTGATGAGTTAATAGGCAAACCACATAATACTGTAAGACATCCAGATATGCCAAAAGCTGCATTTAAAGATTTATGGGAAACTGTTAAAAAAGGTAATATCTGGACAGGATATGTAAAAAATGCTACTAAAGATGGAGACTACTATTGGGTATTTGCAACAGTTTATCCAACAATCACAAGTGAAGGAACAAAAGGTTATTTATCTTGCAGAAGAAAAGCTAGTGCTGAAGAGATAAACGCTCATGAAAATTCATATAAACAATTAAGAATGAGTGAAAAAGCAGCTTAAGATTTATTTTTAAATCTTAAGCTAAATATGAAGTAAACAAAGTAATTGTAAATAGACTTAAAATAACACCTAAAACCAAAGAGTTTATAGCAATTTTTTCATCTAATCCACCTTTTATAGCTAAAACAGCAGCCATAGTCATTGGTGGCATTGCAACTTCTATTATTGTTACTTTTACCCATGTTTCATCGATTCCATAAAAATATTTAAATATAAATAAAACTATAATTGGCACTATAAGCATTTTTAAAACAACTGCAACTGTTACAATATGTAACTTTGAAAATATATGTTTTAATTCAAGTTTCATTCCAATAGCAATCATAGCAATAGGAACTAATGTTGAGCCAAGATTTTGTGAAGTATAGATTAGAAATTTTGGTATTTCAAAGTTTTTTGCAAATATTGTTATTATAAACATTATCATTGGTGGAAATAAAAATATTGATTTTGATATATTTAAAACAGAGTTTTTTCTTCCACTTCCCCAAGTTATAATAATCATTCCAACTGATACTAAAAGTAAAAAAGAACCAAAAATATCATAAATAACTCCATAAACAATATAATCTTGACCATAAAAAGCATCAATATATGAAAAACCTATAAAAGAAGTATTTCCAAAAGTTGCCATAATCATAAAAGTAGCAAGTGTAACCCTGCTTAATTTCATCATTTTTCCAATAGCATATGATAAAAATAGGTTAAAAAATATTATCCCCATAAACATGAGAATAAGCCATAAAATTTTTGTATCTAGTGCTAGTGGATATATTTTTGAAAAAACTATTGCAGGAAGAGAAAAATATATAATAAAATCTACAAGCTGTTTTGAATTATCTTGAAAAATAATTTTAAATAAATAACCAAAAAGTAAATATATAGCTATTGGTAAAACTGGGTCTAACATAAAAAAACCTTTTTTTGAAATAAAGTTTTGATTATAATTAATATAATCTTCTACTTTAATTATATATAATCCTCAAATGAAAATTATAAGATTAAATGAAGTTAATTCAACACAAAGCTATTTAAAAGAGTATATACAAAAAAATACTTATAAAAATCCACTATGTGTAACTTCAAAAATACAAACAGCAGGAGTTGGAAGCAGAGGGAACTCTTGGATTGGAAAAGATGGAAATCTTTTTTTCTCATTTGTTCTAAGTAAGGAAGATTTACCAAAAGATTTACCACTTCAAAGTGCTAGTATATATTTTACATATATTTTAAAGGATATTCTGGCGAAAAAAGGTTCTAAACTATTTTTAAAGTGGCCAAATGATTTTTATATTGAAAACAGAAAAATTGGTGGAGCAATAACTTCTACAAATAAAGATTTACTATTTTGCGGTATAGGTTTAAATCTTATTGAAGTAGATGAGAATTTTGGAAAGCTTGATATAAAGGTTGATATTGATGATGTTTTGAATTTATATTTTATTGATATAGAAAAGAAAATTTCATGGAAGCAAATTTTTAGTCTTTTTAAGATAGAATTTATGCATTCTAAAAATTTTCAAGCAACTGTTGATGGTATTAAAGTTTCACTTGAAGATGCTATTTTAAATAGCGATGGTTCTATACAAATTGAAAACAAAAAGGTGTTTAGTTTAAGATGACAGAAATTATTTCAATAGCAAATCAAAAAGGCGGAGTAGGAAAAACTACAACTGCTGTAAATCTTAGTGCTGCATTAGCTCTAGATGGTAAAAAAGTTCTTTTAATAGATGCAGATCCACAAGCAAATGCTACAACTTCTTTAGGTTTTCACAGAGATACATATGAATATAATATTTATCATGTAATGCTTGGAACAAAAGAACTTTCAGAGATTATTTTGGATTCTGAAATAGAAAATTTAAAAGTAGCACCTTCAAACATAGGTCTTGTAGGAATAGAAAAAGAGTTTTACAAAAACACTAAAGAGCGAGAGCTTGTATTAAAAAGAAAAATTGATACAGTTAAAGCTGATTATGATTATATAATAATTGATTCACCACCAGCTTTAGGACCAATTACAATAAATACTTTAGGTGCTTCAACTTCTGTTTTAATACCAATTCAGTGTGAGTTTTTTGCTCTTGAAGGTTTGGCACAGCTTTTAAATACAATAAAACTTGTAAAACAAACTATAAATAAAAATCTTCAAATAAAAGGTTTTTTACCAACTATGTATTCTGCTCAAAACAATTTATCAAAACAAGTTTTTGCAGATTTGGCACAACACTTTGAAAATAAACTATTTAAAATAGATGATGACTCATATGTTGTAATTCCAAGAAATGTTAAATTAGCAGAGAGTCCTAGTTTTGGGAAACCAATCATGCTTTACGATACAACATCTATTGGTACAAAAGCATATACAAACTTAGCAAAAGCAATTATTGGTTAAATTTTTTTAAGAGGAAAATAAGATGGCATTAGGAAGAGGATTAGGAGAACTTTTAGGTGAAGTAGAGACAGCTTATGGTAAATCTGCTGGAAACTCAAATAATGGAATTAATAAAATTGAAGTATCTTTAATTAAGCCAAATCCAAATCAGCCAAGAAAGATTTTTGATGAAGAAAAGCTTCAAGAGCTAAGTTATTCTATAAAAGAGCATGGTCTTTTGCAACCGATTGTTGTAGTTGAAGATGAAGATGGAACTTATACATTAATAGCTGGAGAGCGAAGATTAAGAGCCCATAAACTAGCAAATATAGAAGAGATAAAAGCAATTATAGTAAATGAAGATGAACTTAAATTAAGAGAATTAGCTTTAATAGAAAATATTCAAAGAGATGACTTAAATATTATTGAGTTGGCTTTTTGTTATGCGCAACTACTAAATGAACACAATATTACTCATGAAGAGCTATCAAAAAAAGTCTTTAAAAGTAGAACTTCTATTACAAATACTTTAAGATTATTACAATTAAGTTCATATGTACAACAATTTTTAGCTACAGATAAAATTAGTGCAGGTCATGCAAAAATGATGATAGGATTAACAACTGAAGAGCAAAAAAAGATTTGTGATACTATTCTTGGGCAAAAACTTTCTGTAAGAGAAACAGAAAAATTAATAAAAGATTTAAAAGAGAAAGATGTTTCAAAACCAAAAAAAGAAAAAGTTACAAATAGTTACAATATTAGTAATCTCAAATCATTTACCGAGTTTCTAAAAAATGATAAAATCAAAGCTAAAATAGATAAAAATTCAATCAAAATTGAATTTAACTCTCAAGAAGATATAGACAAGATAAGTAGTTACTTTAAGATACAATAAAATAAAAAAATCCATATTCTTAACCATTTTAATATAAATTTATAGATAAATTTGATAAAATAAAAACGTTTTAGTTAAACTAAACTGTAAAAATATGGAGGAATGAATGTTAGACATAAGTCCTGTACTATTGCTTAGTTCTGGTATCATCTTTCTTTTGGTGGTTGCTAGGCTAAACAGTTGTCTTTTCAAGCCTCTACTTCAACATATGGATGAAAGATCTGCTCAAATCAAAAAAGATTTGGAAGATTCAAAGTCAAATAGTGCTGATGTAGATGGTTTTTTAGCAGAAGCAAATGATTTGCTTTCAAAAGCTAAAAGAGAAGCAGCTGCTATTAGAGAGCAAGCTTATAAGGAAGCAAAAGATAGTGCTGATGTTAAACTTGCAAGTGCTAAATTAAATTTAGAAGCAAAATCTGCTGAATTTGCTAAAAGTTTACAAGATGAGACGAAAGCATTAAGAGCCTCTTTATTGTCATCAATGCCACAATTTAACGAAAGCTTAAAATCTAAGCTTAGTTCAATATAGGAAGTGATAATGAAAAGAGTACTATTACTAGTAGCTATGGCTATGGTTCCAGTTGCATTATTTGCAAGCGAAGGTGCGGAAACGAACTATGATATAGTTCAAAGAACCGTTAATTTTATTATATTTGCTTCGATTTTATGGTATTTACTTGCTGATAAAATTAAAGCATTTTTTGCTAATAGAACTTTAGGAATTCAATCTGAACTAGATAAAGTTCAAGATAGTTTGAAAGCTTCTAAAGATAGAGTTGATGAAGCTCGAAAAAAATTAGAGGATGCAAAAAAGATTTCTGCTGAAATAATTGAAAGTGCAAAATCTGATATTGAAAATATTAAACAAAAAGTTTCAATGTCTATTGATTCAGATATTGCAAATTTAAGTAAAAATTTAGATGAAATGATAAAAGTTGAAATTTCTAAAGCTAAAAAACAAGTTGTTGCTGAAATACTTGATGAGCTGTTGAATTCAGAAAATATTAAACTATCTCAAGATGAGTTAGTAAATATTGTTCTTAAAAGGGTAGCGTAATGAAAGATTTAGTAGCAAAAAGATATGTAAAAGCTTTGGTTGATGGAAGAGATTTAAATAATGTTACTTTGATTTCTGAGAAATTAAATGAAGTTTCAAAAGCTTTCAAAAGTGATAAATTTAAGTCTATTTTAGCATCTTCTGATGTTAGTGAAGTTGAAAAAACTAAATTTGTTTTATCTTTAATTGATAAAGCAGATAAAAGTTTAGAAAACTTTATTAAATTACTTGGTGAAAAAAGAAGATTAGATATTATTCCTGAAATAGCTTTTGAGTTAAAAACTCAAATCGCAAAGATGAATAGTAATTATATTGGAACTGTTTATACAAATAAAGAGTTATCAAATAGTTATATATCTTCTATAGAAGAACAATTTAGTAAAAAATTTAATGTAAAACTTTCATTGTCACAAAATGTGTGCGATTATGATGGTATTAAAGTTGATATAGATGGGCTAGGTGTTGAGATATCTTTTTCAAAAGATAGATTAAAAACTCAGCTAATTAATCATATTTTAAAAGCAGTTTAGAACTTATAAAGGAGAATTTGAATGGGTGCAAAAATTCAAGCAGATGAAATCAGTTCGATTATTAAAGAGAGAATTGATAACTTTGAATTAAATGTAGATGTAAACGAAACTGGTAAGATTATATCTTATGCAGATGGTATTGCTCAAGTTTACGGTCTTAAAAATGTTATGGCTGGTGAGATGGTTGAGTTTGAGAACGGCGAAAAAGGTATGGCTGCAAACTTAGAAGAGTCTTCAGTTGGTATTGTTGTTCTTGGTAGGGGTACTGGTCTTAGAGAAGGAACTTCTTGTAAAAGATTGGGAGAACTTCTTGAAGTACCAGTTGGTGAGGCATTAGTTGGAAGAGTCGTAAATGCTCTTGGTGAACCAATTGATGGTAAAGGTGCAATTAATTCAACTGAAACAAGATATGTTGAAGAAAAAGCTCCTGGAATTATGTCAAGAAAATCTGTTCACGAACCACTACAAACTGGTATTAAAGCTATTGATGCATTAGTTCCAATTGGAAGAGGGCAAAGAGAGCTTATTATTGGTGATAGACAAACTGGTAAAACAACTGTTGCTATTGATACAATTCTTAACCAAAAAGGTGAAAATGTTATTTGTATTTATGTTGCAATTGGACAAAAATCATCTTCAGTTGCTTCTGTTGTTAGAACATTAGAAGATGCTGGAGCTATGGATTATACAATTGTTGTAAATGCATCAGCTGCTGATTCTGCAACACTTCAATTTTTAGCACCATATACAGGTGTTACAATTGGTGAGTTTTTCAGAGATAATGGAAAACATGCACTTATTATATATGATGATTTATCAAAACATGCAGTTGCATATAGAGAGATGTCGTTAATTTTAAGAAGACCTCCAGGAAGAGAAGCATATCCAGGAGATGTATTCTACCTACACTCAAGATTACTTGAAAGAGCTGCAAAAATGAGTGATGAAAAAGGTGCTGGTTCAATGACTGCGCTACCAATTATTGAAACTCAAGCTGGAGACGTTGCTGCATATATTCCAACAAACGTAATTTCAATTACTGATGGACAAATTTTCTTAGAAACTAACCTATTTAACTCAGGTATTAGACCTGCAATTAATGTTGGTTTATCAGTATCAAGAGTTGGTGGAGCTGCACAAATTAAAGCTACAAAACAAGTTGCTGGTACACTTAAACTTTCACTTGCACAATATAGAGAGCTTGAAGCGTTTGCACAATTCGCATCAGATCTAGATGAAGCAACAAGAAGAGAGTTAGAGCTTGGACAAAGAATGGTTGAAGTTTTAAAACAAGGTGTTAATAAACCACTTGTTATTGAAAAACAAGTTGTAATTATTTATGCTGGTACTAAAGGGTACTTAAATGATATTGCGGTTAAAGATGTTGTAAGATTTGAAAATGAATTACATCCATTTATTGAGCAAAAATATTCAAATATTTTAGATGCAATTAAGTCAAGTCAAAAAATTGATGATAATACAGAAGCGCAATTAAAAGCTGCATTAGAAGAGTTTAAAACTGTATTTAATGCAAACTAAGGACTAGTCTATGGCTAACTTAAAAGAGATAAAAATAAAAATAAATAGTGTTAAAAATACTCAGAAAACTACAAAAGCTATGAAGCTTGTATCTTCTGCAAAACTTACGAGAACTAGACAATTGTCTGAGCAATCAAGAAGCTATGCAAGAAAGATAAATGAAGTTCTTTCTGATATTGCAGCACGAGTTAGCAAAGTTCAAGATGATGGAAATATTGGTAGAGAATTTGTTCAAAATTCAACTCCAAAAACAGTTGATATTGTTTTTGTAACTGCCGATAAAGGACTTTGTGGTGGTTTTAATGTGGCAACAATTAAAACTGTTAGTAAGTTAATAAGTGAATATGAAGCAAAAGGTGCAAAAGTAAGATTAAGAGCTGCTGGAAAAAAAGGAGTTGAATTCTTTTCATTCCAAGGTAAAACTCTTGAGCAAAAAGCTATTGATTTATCATCAGCTCCAACTTATGAAAAAGCATCTAATTATATAAAAATTGCTGTTGAAGATTTTAAAAACGAACTTACTGATAAAGTGATAATTGTTTATAATGGTTTTTTAAATATGCTAACTCAAGAAATTAGAGTAAAAGAGATATTGCCAGTTGGTTTAGAAAAAGTTGAAATAACTGAAACTACTTCTATGCTAAATATTGAACCAGATGATGATGATGAAGTTTTGAAAGAATTAACTGATAAATATATTGATTTCAATATGTATTATGCACTAATAGACTCATTAGCAGCTGAGCACAGTGCTAGAATGCAGGCTATGGAAGCTGCAAGTAAAAATGCAAAAGAGAAAGTAAATAGTTTAACAGTTGAATACAACAAAGCAAGACAAGCAGCAATTACAACAGAGCTAATAGAGATTATTAGTGGTGTTGAAGCATTAAAATAATTTAATAAGGAGAAGCCCTATATGAAAGGTAAAATTATTCAGGTAATGGGTCCAGTCGTTGACGTTGAGTTCGACGGGTACTTACCAGAAATAAACGAAGCTATTGATGTTACTTTAGACGATAAAACTAAAGATAGATTAGTATTAGAAGTTGCTGCACATATTGGTGATAGTAGAGTAAGAACTATTGCTATGGATATGACAGATGGATTGACAAGAGGTCAAGAGTGTATAGCTACAGGAGGTCCTATTAAAGTTCCTGTTGGTGAAGCAGTTTTAGGAAGAATTTTTAACGTTATTGGTGAACCAGTTGACGAAGGTGCTCCTATTCCTGCAGATGTTGAAAGATGGTCTATACATAGATCAGCTCCTGCTTTTGAAGAGCAATCAACAAAAACAGAGATGTTTGAAACAGGTATCAAAGTAGTTGACCTTTTAGCACCATATTCAAAAGGTGGAAAAGTAGGACTATTTGGTGGAGCTGGAGTTGGAAAAACAGTTATTATTATGGAATTAATCCATAATGTTGCGTTTAAACACTCAGGTTACTCTGTATTTGCTGGAGTTGGTGAAAGAACAAGAGAAGGAAATGACCTTTATCATGAGATGAAAGATTCAAACGTTCTTGATAAAGTTGCACTGTGCTATGGTCAAATGAGTGAACCACCAGGTGCTAGAAATAGAATTGCTCTTACTGGTCTTACAATGGCTGAGTACTTTAGAGATGAAAAAGGACTTGATGTTCTTATGTTCGTTGATAATATTTTTAGATTTGCACAATCAGGTTCTGAAATGTCAGCACTTTTAGGAAGAATTCCTTCAGCTGTTGGATACCAACCAACACTTGCAAGTGAGATGGGTAAATTACAAGAGAGAATTACATCTACTTCTAAAGGTTCTATTACTTCAGTTCAAGCTGTTTACGTTCCAGCGGATGACTTAACAGATCCAGCACCAGCTTCTGTTTTTGCTCACCTTGATGCAACTACAGTTTTAAATAGAAAAATTGCAGAAAAAGGTATTTATCCAGCGGTTGATCCACTAGATTCTACTTCAAGAATTTTAAGTGCTGATATTATTGGACATGAACATTATAACACTGCAAGAGGTGTTCAATCAGTTCTACAAAAATATAAAGATTTACAAGATATTATTGCAATTCTTGGTATGGATGAGTTATCAGAATCAGATAAACTTGTAGTTGCACGAGCAAGAAAAATTGAGAGATTCTTATCTCAACCATTCTTCGTTGCTGAAGTATTTACAGGAAGTCCTGGAAAATATGTTGAGCTTAAAGATACAATAGCAGGATTCCAAGGAATTTTAGATGGTAAATATGACCATGTTCCTGAAATGGCATTCTATATGGTTGGTGGAATAGATGAAGTTATTGCAAAAGCTGAGAAAATGAAATAAACCATAAAGGGTTATAGTATGGATACAATTAAATTATCAATAGTTACTCCAACAGGTAGCATATTTAATGGTGATGTTAAAACTGTAACTCTCCCTGGAAAAGAGGGAGAGTTTGGGGTTTTACCTGGTCACTCATCATTAGTATCAACTCTTAGTGTTGGTGTAATTATTATTGAAAAAATCGATTCTACTGAAGCTGTCGCTATAAATTGGGGACATGTTAAGGTAGATGAAAAATCTGTTGATGTATTAGTTGATGGAGCTATTGCATTAACAGGTGGAAAAGATTCAGAAATTTCAAAAAATATTGAAGCAGCAAAAGAGTTAGTAAACTCAGTTAAAGATTCAAAAGTATCAATGGCTGCAGTTGAAGCAAAAATTAATTCGTTTGCATAAAAATATATGATTTCTACATTACTAAATTATTTGGCAAATAGTAGCGCTATAACTTACATAGTTTTAGCGCTATTGTCAGTTTATACGATAGTTGTTTTTTGGATTTTCTTTTATAGAAATAATGCATTAAACCGATTAATAGCAAATGAAAAAAGATCTTTAGAAATTTTAACAACAAGTCAATCAAAATTTTCTCCATTTTCCCTTTTAACTCAGTGTTCAAATGGAGTTGCTTCAAAAGAGATTTTACATGCTTGTGAGATAAATATTATTAAAGATGCAAGCACTGGTGTATCGTGGTTAGCTATTATATCATCAACTTCTCCGTTTATTGGGCTTTTTGGAACAGTTATTGGAATATTAGAGTCATTTGCAAAATTTGCAAATCAATCAAAAGTTGCATTTTCAATTATAGCTCCAGCTATTAGTGAAGCATTAGTTGCTACTGCTGCTGGTATTTTTGTAGCAATATTTGCTTATACATTCCACCAAATTATTTCAAGAAAAATATATGAATTAAATATCTATTTGAAAGCTCAGGCTGAAATAATAGTAGCTAAAGGGTAAAAATTGTTTGATTTTAATCAAAAACCAGATTTAAATATTACACCTTTGGTTGATATTATGCTTGTGCTTCTTGCAATTTTAATGGTTACAGCACCTGTTATTGAGTTTGAAGAGCCTATAAATCTTCCAACAGGAAGTAAATCTCAACAATCTCAAGATGTTGCTAAAATTGATATTATTATTACAAAAGATAGAAATGTTACTTTAAATAAAAATAAGATTGAAATATCAAATTTTGCAGATAGCTTTTTGCTCTTTTCAAAAGGGAAAGACCAAAACACTCCAATACATATAAGAGCAGACAAGAGCTTGAAGTATGATGATATTATATATGTTCTAAAATCAGTTAAAGAAGCTGGTTTCTTCAAAGTTGCTTTAGTAACAGATGGATAAAAATGCAAAATAATTCTTCATTTATTATTTCAGGTGTTATTGCATTTTTTATCTATTTTTTAATATGTTTTTTAGTTATGTACTATATCTTTTCTCCAATGAAAGAGAGTATAAATATAACTCCTAGCTCAACTACTATAGAACTTGATATGATAGAAGAGATAGCAGAAAAAAAAATGGTTGAAAGAAAAACAGAAAAAATTGTAAAAGAAGAAGTTGTTGAAAAATCTACTTCAGCTTCAAACGAAAAAAAACCAGATTTAAAATCTTTATTTGCAAATGTTAAAGAAACATCAAATAAAGTTGTAAAAGAAGAGGTTAATAATGTTGAAAAATCTATTGACCCCAAAAGATTTAAATCTAAATTTGAAAAAGAGAAAAAATCATCAAATATAAAAATTGATAAGTTATTAGAAGATGAAAAAACGGCAACAGATTCAAAGCTTAAAAGCTCTGCAAAAGGAGATAAAAGTGATGATTATGCAAGTAAAATTTATGAAATTTTGCAAGCAGGGGCTCCAATATCTCAAGATACAAAAGTTTTAGCAAAAGTAATAATAATAGTTGATGAAAATGGAAAGTTTGATTATAAAATACAAAAAGCATCTAGCGATGAGGGTTATAATGAGGCTCTAAAATCATATTTAGATACTCAAAGAGGAGTTCCATATCCAATTCCACCAAATGGAAAAAGTGTTAGATATTCAGTTGATTTTAAATTTGAAGGATAAAAAATGAAAAAAATATTTTTATTAATAGCTATATTTATTAGCTCTGTTTTTGCAGAAGTTGATGGGCACTTAGATATTGTTAAAAAAGGTATGGTTTTACCAAAAGTTGGCGTTTCAATTGCTAGTGATAGTTTAGAAAAAGATACTTTAAGTAAGATAAAAAAAGCACTTATAGATGATTTTAATGTAAGTGGACACTTTGAGGTTGCAAATATATCATCTGTATCAGCTTATGATAGTTTACCAGATATTTTGGGATTATCAAATCAAGGTATAAATTTATTTGTAAATCTTTCAGCAAAAAAAGATGCAAATGGTAACTATACTTTGATGACAAAGTTATATGATATAAATTCAAGAGCTTTGGTTTTGGAAAAAAATTATACAACTTCACTTGAAGAGAGATTTGTATTTTTAGCTCACAAAGCTGCAATTTCTATAAATGATCATTTTAAGGCTCCTAGTATATCTTGGATGGATAGATTTGTAGTATTTTCAGTTTATGAAGGTCCAGGAAAAGCCGATATTATGATAGGTGATTATACTTTGACTTATAAAAAAAGAGTTGTAAGTGGTGGTCTTAATATATTTCCTAAATGGGCAGACAAAGAGCAAAAAACTATATACTATACATCATATAACTATAAAAGACCAACTTTAGTTAAATTAAATATATATAATAGAAGTAAAGATGTAATTATGGATTCAGATGGTATGTTAGCTTGTTCAGATGTAAGTGCAGATGGAACTAAACTTTTAGTAACTGCATCTCCAACAGGGCAACCAGATGTATTTTTATATGATACAAGAACAAGAGCAAAGAAACAGATAACAACTTTTAGTGGAATCGATGTTGGTGGGCAGTTTGTTGAAAATGATAGTAAAATTGTATTTGTATCAGACAGATTAGGAAATCCAAATATTTTTTCTCAAACTATTGGTTCAAGTGGAGTTGAAAGATTAGTTTTTCATAGTAATAACAACTCATCAGTTACTTCAAGTGGAAATAATGTAATTTTTAGTAGTAAAGATGCAAGTAATGAGTTAGGTAAAAGTTTTAATTTATATCTTATCTCAACTAAATCAGACAGTCTAAAAAGATTGACTTCAAGTGGTGTAAATCAGTTTCCAAAATTTTCTACAGATGGACAAAGTGTTTTGTTTATAAAAACTGATGGAATTAGTTCTGTTGGTATAATTAGATTAGAGCATAATAAATCATTTTTATTTCCATTAGCAGGTAAAAGAATTCAATCAATTGATTGGTAAAAATTTTAAAATATTTTAGGGCTATATGCCCTAAAATATCAAATCTCTCTCAAATTTACTTTTTTTCTTAAAAAAGGTTCAATTCATATAAAATATTAGAAAAAAAACAAAAAATATAAACAATAATTAAGTTTCACTTTAGTAATATTCTTTGAAAATTTTATTTTAAGGAAAAATATGAAAAAGTTAGGTCTTTATTCAGTTTTAGTTTCGGCTTTACTATTTACTACAGGTTGTAGCGAAAAAAATGCTGATGTAAATGATGTTGTAGCGCCAGATAGTTCATCTGTTGAAGCACCAATCCAAGATGGTACTCTTTTAGAAAGAGCTGGTAATGGAAACTATTATATGATTAATGGTCAAAGAGTTTTAGTAGAGCATGTATATTTTGATTTTGATAAATACAATTTAACATCTGCTAATAAAGATAAGGCTGTAAGCAATGCTTCTAAACTTTCACAAGTTTCTTCTGATACTACAATTAAAGTATTCGGAAACACTGACGAATGGGGAAGTGATGAGTACAATTATGCTTTAGGTTTAAAAAGAGCAAATTCTGTTAAAGATGTTTTAGTAGCAAATGGTGTAAAAACTAATGTTACAATGGTATCTTTAGGTGAAAGCAATCCAGTTTGTACTGAAAAAACTAAAGAGTGCTGGGCAGATAACAGAAGAGTTGAGCACGAATTAGAAAAATAGTTTTTATGAAAAAAATTATACCTTTATTATTCGTAATAACTTCATTAACCGTAGCCGAAGAGGTTTCGGTTTATGGAGCATCTAACCAAGATAGCTCATATGGACTATCAGCATCTGAAAAACATATACTAAAAAATCAATCAAATATAAGTAATTTATCTTCTAAACTCGATGAAATTAATGGTTTAGTAAAATCTATTAATGGAAGATTAGAGGGCTTAGAGTCTACATATGAAGGTGATTCAAAAAAATTAAATGATTTATCTTTAAAATTAAATCAATCTTCAGATTTAGCTTCTAACGAGCAAGCTTCAAATGTAAATCAATCAGATTTGAATAGTTTAAAAGCAGCTCTTACAAAATTAACAACTATGGTTAATAAAATAAATGCAGAGTATGTTTCATCAACAGAATTAGAAAAAAATATGCAGCAGTTTGTTACTAGAGAAGAGTTTGAAGCAGTAAAAAAAGCTATGGGAATTAAAACTCCACAAGGATCTGCTAAAACAACAGTTGAACCAAAAGAAAAATTGCTTGATACGACTTCAAATATTAATTCTATTGAACTTAAAACTGCAGATGATAAAATAAAATTTATGGCAGAAGCCAAAAAAGATTATGATGCAAAAATTTATAATAATGCTATTCCAAAGTTTGAAAAGCTAATTGAAATAAACTACAAACCTGCTGAAAATAATTACTATTTAGGTGATATGTTATTTAAAAGAAAAAAATATGATCAGGCTATTGTTCACTTCAAAAAGTCAGCAATGCTTAATGATAAAGCTTCTTATATGCCAACATTATTACTAAATAGTGCTATATCATTTGAAAATACAAAAGATAAAGATAATGCTAAGAACTTTTACAGTACTTTAATAGAACTTTATCCAAAGAGTCAAGAAGCTAAAACCGCTAAAACAAATTTAAATAAATTATAAAAGGAATTAAAATGTCAAATAAAGTAATTGGAATAGAATATACACTAAAAGATGCAAAAACTGGTGAACAGTTAGATACAAATGTAGGACAAGCTCCACTAGAGTTTGTTTCAGGTAAAGGTCAAATAATAAAAGGTTTAGAAGATAAACTTGTAAATATGTCTGCAAATGAAGAAGCTGATGTTTTAGTTGAAGCTAAAGATGGTTATGGTGAGTACAATGAAGAAGCAGTTCAAGCTTTACCAAAAGAGCAATTCGCAGGTATTGAATTAGTTGAAGGTATGAGTCTTTATGGTCAAGGTGAGCATGGAGAAACTGTTCAAGTTGTTGTAAAATCATTTGATGATACAAATGTAACAATAGATTATAATCATCCAATGGCTGGAAAAACTTTGATGTTTTCAGTTGCGATTTTAAGCTTAAGAGATGCAACTGATGAAGAGATTCAATCAGGTGTTGTTGGTGGATTTGCTGCTATGGGTGGCGGATGTTGTGGTGGAGGTGGTTGTGGAACTTCAGATAACCACGATGACCATGGTCACGGTGGTGGTTGCGGTTCTCATGACCATGATGATCATGGACATAGCCATGGTGGTGGTTGTGGAACTGGTGGTGGACACGGTGGATGTGGTTGCCACTAATTTTATTTTTATAAATAAAAAAAACTATAAAAATTGCCCAAGTGTAGAGATACATTTGGGCAATTTAATTTTAATATAAGAGGTTAAGATGAAAAAAGTTGCTTTTATATTCCCTGGACAAGGAAGTCAAACTTTTGGGATGGGAAGAGATTTTTTTGAAAATAGTGATATTGCAAAAGATATGGTAAAGAAAGCTAGTGAAAGATTAAATATAGATTTTGAAAAACTTCTATTTGAAGAGAATGATAATTTAGGAAAAACTGAGTTTACTCAACCTGCTATTTTACTTGTTAGCTCAATTGCTCTTGCAGTTTTTAAAGAAAAATGTAAGATTGAACCAGAGTTTGTTCTAGGTCACTCTCTTGGTGAGTTTTCAGCTTTAGTTGCTGCTGGTGCAATTGATTATTTAGATGCAATCGAGCTTGTAAATAAAAGAGGAACTTTTATGAACGAAGCTTGTAGTGGTGGTGGTGCTGGAATGATGGCACTATTAGGTTTAAATGATGAAACAGTTGAGACTATTTGTAAAGAGCAAAGAGAAGCTGGAAAAAAAGTTTGGCCAGCTAATTACAATATGGATGGACAGCTTGTACTTGCAGGTCTTAAAGCTGATTTAGAATCATTAGTTGATATTTTTAAAGCAGCTGGTGCAAAAAGAGCATTAGTTTTAGATATGAGCGTTGCAAGTCACTGTGAACTTTTACAAAGTGCTGTTGAAAATTTAAAACCATATTTATTTGAATATTTAAATGATGAATTTTTAGATGTTGTTTCAAATGTAAGTGCTGAAGTTTACAATACAAAAGATGAGGCAATTGAACTATTATCTTCTCAACTAATTAGTCCTGTAAAATATAAACAATCAATCAAAGCTAATGATAGCAAAGTTGATTTATATATCGAGTTTGGAAATGGTGCAGTTTTAAAAGGTTTAAATAAAAAAAGCTCTGAAAAACCAACTTTAAATGTATCTGATATAAAAACTTTAAATGAAACAGTAGAGGTTTTAAATGACTAAATTAGCAATTATGGGAGCTATGCAAGAGGAGATTGATCCTCTTTTAGAGTTCTTTAAAGATTATAAAACTATTGAGTATGCAGATAATAAGTATTATGAGGTAAATTACAAAGGTCTTGATATTGTAATTGCACACTCTAAAATTGGAAAAGTATTTGCAAGTTTAACTGCAAGTACACTTTTACAAAAATTCTCTTGTGATACTTTACTTTTTTCAGGTGTTGCAGGTGCTATTAATCCAAAATTAAATATTGGTGATTTAATAGTTGCTACAAAACTTTGTCAACATGATTTAGATATTACAGCTTTTGGACATCCTAATGGTTTTGTTCCAGGTGGAAAAGTTTTTGTTGATAGTTCTAAAGAGCTTTTAGATATTGCGAAAAAAGTAGCAGGGAATGAGAACTTAAAAGTTATTGAGGGAGTTATTGCAACAGGTGATCAATTTGTTCATTCAAATGAGAGAAAAGAGTTTATTGAAAAAACTTTTAATGCTGATGCTTTAGAGATGGAAGGTGCTAGCGTTGCTGTTGTTTGTGATTCATTAAATATTCCATTTTTTATTCTTAGAGCAATTAGTGATAGTGCTAATGGTGAAGCAAATTTTGATTTTGATGAGTTTTTAAATAGTAGTGCAAAAATATCTAGTAATTATTTAGTAAAAATTGTAGATGAACTAATAAAAAAATAGTTTAATACTTTTTTGTGTAGGATTATTCTATACTTCTTTTAAATTTTAAAGGATTTTATATGGAAAAACTACACAGAATTGAGAAAGATTTTTTAGGTGAAAAAGAGATAGAGTTTGATAAGTATTATGGAATACAAACTCTAAGAGCAAAAGAGAATTTTAATATTACTACAATTGGAATAAACCTTTTCCCAAATTTTATTATCTCACTTGCAAAAGTAAAAAAAGCTTGTGCTTTGACTAACTTTGAGCTTGGAGATTTAACGCAAATCCAAAAAGATGCTATTGTTCAAGCTTGTGATAGAATTATTGCTGGTGAATTTCATGATCAATTTATAGTTGATCCAATTCAAGGAGGAGCAGGTACATCTACAAATATGAATACGAATGAAGTTATTGCAAATATAGCTTTGGAGATTTTGGGACATCCAAAAGGTTCATATAGTATTATTCATCCAAACAATCATGTAAATATGAGTCAATCTACAAATGATGCATATCCAACTGCAATTAAAATTACACTTTATGAATTAATTTTTAAACTACAAGATAGTCTTCAAATATTGAGAGATGCTTTTTATGGAAAAGCAGTAGAGTTTAAAGACATTTTGAAAATGGGAAGAACTCAACTTCAAGATGCTGTTCCAATGACTTTAGGTCAAGAGTTTAAAACTTATGCAACAATGATTGACGATGATATAAATAGGCTTTCAAAAGCTCAAGAACTTCTAAAAGAGGTAAATCTTGGAGCAACAGCTATTGGAACTGGAATAAATACAAAACCTGAATATCAAAAACTTGTAATTCAACATTTACAAGATGTTACAAAAACAGATTATTTTATGGCAAGAGATATGATTGAAGCAACTCAAGATACAAGTACTTTTGTACATATATCTGGAAGATTTAAATCAATTGCTATAAAAGTATCAAAAATTTGTAACGATTTAAGACTTTTGAGCTCAGGACCTCGTGCTGGGTTAAATGAAATAAATCTTCCACCAATGCAACCAGGAAGCTCAATAATGCCTGGAAAAGTAAATCCAGTTATGCCTGAAGTTGTAAATCAAGTTGCATTTGATGTGATTGGAGCTGATGTTACAATTTCAATGGCAAGTGAGCATGGACAACTGCAACTAAACGTATTTGAACCAATAATTGCATATAAACTATTTATCTCTATAAATATGATGAGAAGAGCCTTTGAGAGCCTTGCTGAAAAATGTATTAAAGGAATTACAGCAAATCCTGAAGTTTGTATGAATAATGTTTTAAACTCTGCAACTTTAGTAACTTCTTTAAATCCAATTTTGGGTTACGAAAAAAGTTCAGCTGTTGCAAAAGAGGCTTTAAGAACTGGAAAAAGAGTTTATGATATTTTACTTGAAGAGAAGCTATTTGAGAAAGAGGAGTTAGACGAATTACTTCAACCAAAAAATATGGTTCACAACTATGACAAAATCTAAAATCACAGTTATAAATACGGGAGGTACTTTTAATAAAAGGTACAATCCCATAGCTGGAGAGTTAGAAGTTCCAAAAGATAGTTTGGCTTTAGATGAGATTATAGGTTACTGCTACAATATTGATTTTGAAGTTTTAAATATTATTTCAAAAGATAGTTTACAGATGAATGATACGGATAGAGAATTAATTGTAAAAACTATAAAAGATTGTAAAAATGAAAATATCATTATAGTTCATGGAACAGATACTATGGATTTAACTGCTTTATATTTAGATGAAAAGATAAAAGATAAAAATATAGTTTTAACAGGAGCAATGATTCCTATTTCTATAAATAAAATAGAAGCTACTTTAAACTTCTCAACATCTATTGGATTTTTAAACTCTAAAACAGAAAATGGAGTTTATATATCTATGCATGGAAGTGTAAAAAATTATAAAAAGATTGTAAAAAACAGGGAACTAGGGCAGTTTTTAGATACATAATATTAACTTAACAATCTAATAATTGCTCTATTTTTATATCTAAAGCTTTTGAAATCTTATATAAATGCTCTAAATTAAATCTTTTGTTATATCGGTTATTTTCACAATTAGAGTAAAAAGCAATTGATTTTATTCCTATATCAAGAGCTAGTTTCTCTTGCGACAACTCATTTTTTAATCTATATTTTTTTACATTATTTGAAATTGTTTTATAAAAATTATCTATTTCTTCTTTTGAACTGTTACTAAAATCTACATCCATAAGTCTTTATCCTATAGGATAATATTATGTAAAAACAAGGAAAAGCCTTATGAAAATTGATGATGTACATAAAATTTTAGTAAAATTTATTTTTAAGCTTGAAAATATATCAAGTAAAAATAAACAAAAAGGAGAAAGTAGTACAGAAGTTAGATTGCTTAAAGATATATTATTTGATTTACATGAAATTAGAAGAAAACTAGAAAAATTATATAATCACAAATAGAAAATAAAGATATTTTTATAAAGTGAAGTTAAAGTTATATATATAAAAAATATCTTTAAAAGAAAAATTACCAACTTTTAGCTAAAATCCATAAAATTTTAAAAATAGGATTTAATAAATGACATTATATACATGTGGGCATATTATCCCTGATTCTGATTCAGTTTGTTCAGCTATATCTTTAGCTTACCTTTTAAACAAAATTGGTCGTCCTGCAATACCTGCAAGACAAGGAGAGCTAAATCCTGAGACAAAATTTATTTTAGATAAGTTTGGTTTTGAAGCACCAGTTTTAAAAACATCTTTTGCAGGTGATGAGCTTTTTATTACAGATTATTCAGATATTGCTCAAGCTCCACAAGATTTAGATAAAACAACGGTTGTTGGAATTGTAGATCATCACAAACTAGGAGACATAACAACATCAGCTCCACTAGAGTGTTGGATTAGACCAGTTGGGTGTACAAATACAATTGTTAAAGAGATGTATGATTATCATAAAGTTGAAATTCCTGCAAATATTGCTGCAATTATGATGTGTGCAATTTTAAGTGATACGGTAATTTTTAAATCACCAACTTGTACACCACTTGATATTCAAGTTGTTAAAGAGTTATCAAAAATTTGTGGAATTGAAGATTTTGGAGCACTTGGTATGGAGATGTTCAAAGTAAAATCGGAAGTTTTAGGAACACCAATAAGAGAGCTTGTATTAAGAGATTATAAAAACTTTGATATGCATGGATTTAAAGTAGGAGTTGGTCAACTTGAAGTTGTTGATGGAAGTGTATTTGATTCTATCAAAGATGAATTAATGGCTGATATTAAAAAAGTAAAAGAAGAAAACAATCTTCATACTGTTGCTCTTTTATTAACTGATATTATGAAAGAGGGAAGCGAAATTTTAGTAACTAGTGATGATACTTCAATTTTTGAAAAAGCATTTAACTGTAAACTTGTAGATAATAAGATTTGGTTAGATGGTTGTTTATCAAGAAAAAAACAAATTATTCCTTTCTTAGAACCTGCATTTGCATAAATATAAAGCCTAAAGGCTTTATATTTCAGAATTACCTTTAGGAGAAAAAATGAAACAATATTTAATAAACTTTTTAAAAGATTTTGGAATTGAACCAACATTTTTGGTTATGAGTATCTCTATTTTATTTATAATTATATTAACAGCAGTTTTAATACACCTTCTTTTACATAAAATAACTTTAAATAGTATAAAAAAAATTCATCATAAAAAGAAAAACTTTTTAACATCAGCTTTATTAGAAGAGAATCTTTTTGAAAGGCTCTCTTTAGTTTTTCAAGGATTAGTTGTTTATTGGCAAACAAATATTTGGGTAGTAGAAGGTTTCATATATGAAACTCTAATAACTATTTCACTTATTTGGATAGTTGTTTTTGGTCTTTTAGCCACATATTCGTTAATAGATAAAACATTTAAAACTCTTTATAATAAAACAAAAATACCATTTTTTGATATGCAAACAGTTATTCAAAGTATAAAATTAATTTTTGGAATAATTTGTTTGATATATATCATATCAATTTTGATGGATAAATCACCAGTTGCAATATTAAGTGGGCTTGGAGCCATGTCAGCTGTTTTGATGTTGGTATTTAAAGATACAATTTTGGGATTTACAGCAGGACTTCAACTTTCAACTAATAAAATGGTTCAAATTGGAGATTGGATAGAAATGCCAAAATATGGTGCAGATGGAGATGTATTTGATATTGGATTAAATGTTGTAAAGGTTAGAAACTTTGATAAAACAATTACAACTATTCCAACTTATGCTTTGGTTTCAGATAGTTTTAAAAACTGGCGAGGAATGAGAGAATCAGGTGGAAGAAGAATAAAAAGAGCAATTAAGATAGATCTTCATAGTATTACATTTTTGAATGAAGATGATATAAAAAGACTTGAAAAAGCAAATTTTTTAGCTCCATATTTAAAAGAGAAAGTAAATGAGATAAAAAGTTATAATGAATCAAATAAATTTGATTTAAGTGTTGCAATGAATGGAAGAAGACTTACAAATATTGGAACTTTAAGAGCTTATATCTTGACATATTTAAAAAATCATCCAAATATAAATAAAGATATGACAATAATGGTGAGACAACTATCTCCAGATGAATATGGAATTCCACTTGAAATATATTGTTTTACTTCTACAACAGTTTGGGCTGATTATGAAAATATACAATCAGATATTTTTGACCATATCTATTCAGTTTTGCAAGAATTTGATATAAAACCATATCAATATAGTTAATATATTTTAAGTCAAAGCAAATTAAAAAAATTGTATTCTACACGGTTTTAAAATTTAAATAAAGGATATTATATGAAACACGAATTAATGAAATTACCATATGCAAGTTTAGCTCCACTTATGTCAGATGAGACTTTGGAGTATCATCACGGAAAGCATCATAACACTTATGTTACAAACTTAAATAACCTAATTGCTGGTACAAAATTTGAAGATATGAGTCTTGAAGATATTATTAAAAATTCTGAAGGTGGATTATTTAATAATTCTGCTCAAGTATTTAACCATGATTTCTTTTTTAATGGTCTAACTCCAACTCAAGGTGCAATTCCAGCTAGTGTTGAAGCAGCTTTAACAAAAGCTTTTGGAAGTGTTGATAAATTTAAAGAGGAGTTTACAGCTAAAGCTATTGGACAATTTGGTTCAGGATGGGCTTGGTTAGTTCTTGATAAAGGTGAGTTAAAAATTGTTGCAACTTCAAATGCTGGATGTCCTATAACTGATGGTTTAAAACCAGTTTTAACATGTGATGTTTGGGAACATGCATACTATATTGATACAAGAAATGCAAGACCAAAATTTTTAGAAAATTTCTGGAAACTTGTAAATTGGGATGTAGTTGCTAAACATTTAGCATAAAAAAAGTATGGATTTTTTCCATACTTTTAATATATAAAATTAAAATATTATTTTAATTTATTCTTTATTACACTTTTTTGTACATTTAGCATCAAGACTAAATTTACCAGCTCCAATAAACATAATAGAAATAGAAGCCAAAAGATAAATTAAAGCTAACTCAATAACTGGTCCACCAGTTTTTCCTAAAACAAAAATATCATTACTGTGAGCTAAAAATATAGCAAAAACCATAGTTAAAGCAAAAAACAGAGATGAAATTCTAGTAAATAATCCAATGATTATCAAAATAGGAAATACAATCTCTCCTAAATATACACCATAAGCAAAAAATTCTGGTAATCCAGCTTGATTAACTAAAAATTTAATTCCATCTATTCCATTAAATAACTTAAAAAATCCGTGAAATAGCATAAGTCCTGCTATACTTACTCTTAAAATTAGTTTTCCTATATCTTCATTTAGCATACAAGATAGTTTGTTTTCACAACAGTTCATAATTAATCCTTTAAAAATTTTTAGAATTGTAGCTAGTTTATTCTTAAGTTAATTACTAATTAGTAATAAAAATTTATAAAACAGATATTATTTATTCTTTTTAAAAAGCCCAATAAGTTTTGAGAATATTAAATAAAATTTTGATTTAAAACTTATATTTTTATCTTGTTTGTTTAGATATTCAACAATTTTTGTATGTCCAAACATTGAAGCAAATGTTATAGCAGTTGTGCCCATTCCATTGTTTTCTTCTATGTTTGCACCAGATTCAACAAGTATTTTTACAATATCAAAGTAACCTTTGAAACAAACACCAGCAAGTGGTGTTTGTCCTTTATCATTTTTTTTATCTACTTCTGCACCAAACTCTAGAAGCATTTTAGTAGTTTCAAAATTTCCATTATATGAAGCTAACATCAAAAGAGTATTACCTTTATGGTCTTCTAAATTAACACTCATTCCAGCTTCAAGCATAGCTTTTAAATCTTGCGTTTTTCCAACTCTTGCAAAATCAAGAGCAAAAACTTGTAGCTCTTCATATCGCTTTAACTCTTCTTGTGAGGCTTCCATATAAAAACCTATATTCCTAAAGCTTTTTTAACACCATTTGCATATTCAGGATGAACTTGCTCAAAAAGTGCAATTTGTCTATCTACAATATTTCTAGGAACTGTGTCCATTGCATCTTTTATATTTGAAAATAGTTGCTCTTTTTGATTTTGACTCATTAAGTTAAACAAAGCTCTTACTTGTGAAAAATCATCATTTCCAACTTTATGATCATATCTAGAAGCTGCTCCTTGCAGATCTAAATCTGGTTCTAAATAACTTGCATCTTCAATAGGTCCATCAAAGCTATTTGGCTCATAAAACGCCTTTGTAGGCTCTTTTACTTTATAGTTCATACTTCCATCAAGATTATATGTATTTACCTCTACAATTGGTCTATTTACAGGCAAATCTTCATAGTGAGTTCCAACTCTATATCTTTGAGCATCTGGATATGAGAATATTCTAGCTTGCAGCATCTTATCAGGTGAATAAGAGATTCCAGGAACTATATTTGATGGGCTAAATGAAGCTTGTTCAACTTGAGCAAAATAGTTTTTTGGATTTTCATTTAAAGTCATAGTTCCAACTTTAATCATTGGATAATCACCATGAGGCCAAACTTTTGTTAAATCAAATGGATTAAATGAACATTTTTTTACTTGTTCATCACTCATAATTTGAATCTCAAAACTCCATTTTGGAAAATTTCCTTTTTCGATATTTTCAAACAAATCTCTTTGATTTGATTCTCTATCATTTCCAACTATTGCTTCTGCTTCTTTATTTGTAATAGTTTCTATTCCTTGAAGAGTTTTGAAGTGAAATTTAACCCAAAATCTCTCATTTTTTGAGTTGATTAAACTATATGTATGAGAACCGTATCCATTTACATTTCTAAATGATTTTGGCAATCCTCTATCTGACATTAAAATTGTAACTTGATGAAGAGATTCAGGACTTAAACTCCAAAAATCCCACATTGCAGTGTTACTTCTTAAGTTTGTTTGTGGGTCTCTTTTTTGAGTATGAATAAAATCAGGGAATTTATAAGCATCTCGCACGAAAAATACTGGAGTATTATTTCCAACTAAATCCCAATTTCCCTCTTTTGTATAAAATTTAAGAGCAAAACCTCTTACATCTCTTTCAGCATCAGCAGCACCTCTCTCACCTGCAACTGTTGAAAATCTTAAAAGTAGTTTTGTTTTTTCACCTTTTTGTAAAACTTTTGCTTTTGTATATTTTGAAATATCTTCTGTTATTTCTAAAACTCCAAAAGCTCCACTTCCTTTTGCATGAACTACTCTTTCAGGAATTCTCTCTCTATTTTGATGTGCTAATTTTTGAATTAATTGATAATCTTGTAATAATACAGGACCTCTTTCACCTGCTGTTAATGAGTTTTGGTTATCAGCAATTGGATTTCCACCTGTTGTTGTCATTGTTTTTTTCATATAAATATCCTCCTTAAATTAAAGGAAAAAGTTTTTCCTTTGGTTAAGTATTCTATTTTTTTATAACTTAAATCATCTTTAAAATTTTATTTAATACTAGGACTTATAGTTTTCCAATCTTCTCTTAATGTTTTATGTAAAGTAAAAATATCATTTGAATTTGCAACTTCGTTGTATTCATAAGGAGTGACAATTACTAAACCACCTTTTATAATACTTGTAAATGTATTTGACTCAACTTTTGAACCTGTAAAAAGAGAAAATTCCATTTCAAAACCACTAATATCATAAAATTGAGAATTCTTTCTTACAAATTTTTTATATTTATCATAGATTAAACAATCAATTACAACTCTTGAAGCATCACTACTTAAATCAACTTTTAAAACTTTTCCTATTTGTACATTTTTATAATAAACAGGAGAATCAACATTTACACTAGATGCTGTTTTATCTTCTACTTTTATTATCGTTCCGAAATGAGAATTAACAGATGGTTCTTTATCAAAACCATTAAAACCAGTTTGTGGTAAATTATTTTTACTGATATTACTTTTTATTACACCAATATTTACAGCCATAATAGTCGAACCTGCATTTGCAATCTCTTGAAAAGATATTCTAGGTTTTTTTAGATAAAAAATTGTTCCCTCTTTTGCAAACTCTTTAAAATCTTTTTCAATTATTGCTTGTACTTCAACTTTTTGATTTTTATTAAGAGATATTTTTTTAACTTTTCCAATATTTGCACCTTTGTAAATAATTTTTGAGAAATTTTCTTGAAGCCCTTCAACATCATCAAAAATAATAGTTACCATATTTGTTGCTAGTTGCATCTCATCAAAACTTGAATATAAAACTCTATTTCCAAGTGGAGTGTTTGAACTATTATCAAGTTCTATTGAACCATCAATTAGTGATGAAAAACTATCTAATTCAAAAATTATCCCACTTAAACTAGCATTTAATTCAAGCTTTGGTTTTTTATAAAATCTACTTTTATTTGTTATGAATTTTTTAAAATCTTCATAAATAAAAAGTTCTACTTTTGAATTTTTATCATTAAAATTAATATTTTTTACAAAACCTATCTCTTGATTTTTATATACTATTGCCATATCTTCTTTTAAAACAAAGCTATTATCAAACTGCGAATAAACTATAAAACCATTAGTTTTATCTCTTTTTTCTCTTTGAATATCTTTATAACTACCAAATAGTTCAAACTCTTTTTTTGTAAGTTTTGTATTAACTTCATTTGCTACAAGAGCTATTCCACCATTTAGAGTTTTTTCTACTCCACTATAATTTATGTTCATATCAAAATTTTTTATCTCTAAAAGTTTTGAACTCATATCATAAAATTTACTACTATTATTTATTAAATCTTTATATTTATCATCTATTAATATAGAAATTCTTACATTTTTATAATCATTACTTAATTTATAAGATTCAACTCTTCCTATTTCTATATTTTTAAAATATATTTTTGATCTTTCATTTATAGAGTTTAAATTATCTGAGATTAAATCAATTTTTATAGCATTTAAACTCTTTTTTAAATCTTTTTTAGAAATACCCAAAAATTTATCAGAAAATTCTCCTTCTTGATAATCCAAAGATAGATAATTTCCTTTTATGATATTTCCTAAGTTTTTTATACCATCAAATGATATAGTTGGTTCTTCAATAATAAAACGACTATTTTTTGTAAGAAGATATTTGTACTCTTCATAAACATAAGCTTTTGTAGCTAATATATCATCTTGTATTTTTACATTTGATATTTTTCCTATTTGAATACCTTTGTATAGTATTGAAGTATTTTCATCGATTTTTCCTTCATTAAAATCAATAGTGAAGTTAACTTTTTTTCTTAAATCATCTTTTGAAGAAAAAAGAGTATAAATCTCATTTTTTTCAATTTTTGCATCATCTTTTATACTTGTTACAACTGTAATTCCACCAACTAAAGCTGAATATAGTGAGCTTACTTCAATATTTAATCCACTAGCACCATAATTTACTTTTAATGCCTCATTCATTATAAATTTTGAACTTTTATTTACTAAGTAGTTATATTTATCATAAATATAAGCACTTGCATAAAGTTGTTCATCTTTAAACTCTTTTGAAACAATTTCACCTATTTGGTATTTATTATAAAAAATAGGAGTTCCAACATCTACATTATCTTTATCATTCATTAATAAAGATATATAATAACCATTCTCTTCAAATTCATCATCAGGAGCAGAATCAAAACCTGTAAAATACCATTGTGGTTTTGTATTTTCTAGATTAAAGTTTGGTGATAACTCTATTTTATAACCACTTATTAGAGTGCTAAGTCCTGAAATTTTTGTCAAAGATACAGTTGGTTTTTTTATCCAAAATTTTGAACCTTCATTTGCTACATATTTTGCAACATCACTATTTACTAAAATATTAACAGCAACATTTTTTAAATCATCATGAATAGATATTTTTGTAACTTTTCCTAATGCCAAACCTTTATATTCCAAAGTTGTAATATTCTCTTTTAAGCCTTCAGCACTTTTGAAATATACAACAATATTTGTTCCTTTTTTAGAATATGTATCATAAGCAATAAATGCAAGAATTCCTAAAATTATAAGTGGAAGTATCCAAATAGGAGATATTTTATTATTTTTTTGTTCTTTTGCTAAATACACAACTGGCTCATTTATATTTTCACTAATCTCTTTTTTCATCCCAAATTATCCTTGTATCAAATCTATGTGCTGCAAATATTGTAATTATTACCATTAAAGAAAAAGATGTTGCAGCAACTCCACCTTTTATATTAAATAGCTCATCTAATTGAACTATTGATGCCATTAAAGCAACTACATAAATATCTATCATTGACCATTTTCCAATTGCTTCAATGTATTTATATATCAAAATCTTTGTTTTATTTGTCATTTTTACATTTATTTTCAAAGATAAAAATATAAAAAATAGTGCAAATAGTTTTACTATAGGAATAGCAACACTTGCTATAAATATTACAAATGCTATAAAATAACTTCCATGCTCTAAAAAGCTAATAATACCTTCAATAATTGTACTTTCTAAATTTACACCAAATTGTGTTACTACCATCATTGGATAAACCATTGCTGGAATATACAAAAGCATTGCACAAATGGTTAAAGCTAGTGATATTTGTAAAGAGTTATCAACTCTTTTTTTTACTATATGATTACATCTATCGCATAAAAAAGAGTCATAATTTTCTTTTTTATATACTTTTTTGCAGTTTTTACAAGAGATTAAAACCATTTAATTATCCAAAATAACAGTTGCATCAAATCTTAAATGAGACATAATAAAACAAAAAATATAGCCAAGTAAAATATAAAAACCTATATCAAATTTTGTATTACTAACCATTCCAATAAGTTTTATGTATGTAACAATAAGGCTTACAATAAAAACTTCCATAAAACCCCAATTTTTAAAAAAATAGTAAGAGTCATATAAAAGTGATTTTTTAAAAATCTCTTTTTTAAACTTTATTTGAAAAAATACTAAAATTATTATAATTGAGTTTAAAACAGGAGCTAAAATAATTGTAAATAAAACTAAAAAAGATACTATAAAAAAATCTTGTTCAAACAATACATACACAGTTTTTAAAATATTTGCATCTAAGCTTTGAGCATTTAAGTTTAGGCTTAAAATAGGGTATAAACATAAAATTAAAAATAACATCAAACTAGATATTGCAAAAAAAAGTGAATCAATCGAGTGATTATTTTCATCTTTTAATTTACTATCACATCTAGGACATCTTTGAGTAAAATTTGATGAAACATTTTTTTGTACAAATAATCCACAGCTATAGCACTCAACTGTGTTTGTTAAATCTTGCATAAAAACCTTTAAAATATAATTTTGTATTTTATCACACAAAATATTTAATAAAGAGATTAATATGCTATTTATTGTAATATTCCAAACTTTTGAAAACAATTTAATTAAAAAAGGTTATAAAATGGAATTTAAAATATCAGAAGCAATTTTTGGAACAAGACCAGCTGTTGAAAAACCATCATTAAAATTTTTAGAAACTATTAAAGAAGATGGACTTAGACAAATTATATCGAAACACTACGATTTACTAAAAAAAAGTTCAATAAAAGATTTGTTTCCTCAAGATGATGAAGAGTTTGAACAAGCAAAAATAAACTCAGCAGATTTTTTTATACAAATTTGTGGAGGTCCTGACTACTTTAATCAACATAGAGGAAATCCTATGATGGTAAAAAGACATGCACCTTTTAAAATAACTCCAAAGGCTAGAAGAGTTTGGCTTGAGTGTTATATTGAGATTTTAAAAGATTTGGATATTCCTGAAGATTTAAAAAAATCTTTTTGGAACTATTTAGATATCTTCTCTATGTGGATGATAAACTCACCTGAAGATTGATAATTTAGAAGCTAAATAGCTTCTAAAATCCAAATTTAACACCTAAATTTGCTGTATCATAATCATAGCTATGATTACTTTTACTCATACTCATAGTTTTGTATGAACCTTCTACTGAAACAGTTTGGCTAATTCTATACTCTAAAGCAGCACCATATCCTAAACCTGTATATGTACTATCATCATAAAATTGAACTGCTCCAGAACCAATTCCATAAGCAATTAAATTTTGAACAAACTCATAACCAACTTTTCCATCCATATCAACTGTTGTTGCACTAAGACCTGTTTTAACTCTTCCATAGCCTAAACTATTTCCAAAAGCTAAAATAATATTATTATCAAGTTTTGTACCAGTATTGTGACCAATATTGTATTGTGTATAGCTATGATTATCAATTTTTGCAGCACTTGCTCCTGCATAAATTTTTGTATCCATTGCAAAGGCAGAAGATAAAAGTCCAACTAAAATAGTTGAAGTTATTATTTTTCTCATTTTTACTCCTAAATTTTAAATCGCAATTGTATAAAAATATCTCTTAAACCCTAAAATAAGAGTTCTTTGAGTAAAATCCGTAAAAAAATTAAAGGATATTTTTGAGTTTACAAACAAAAGGAGTTATACTAGCTATTATCTCTGCTATTTGCTATGGAATGAACCCATTAGGAGCACTTTTTTTATATGAAGAGGGATTAAATGTAAACTCTGTAATTTTTTATAGATTTATTTTTGCCTCTATTTTATTAGCAATTTTTATGCTTATCAAAAAAGATTCTTTTTATTTAAGATTTAAAGAAATTATATTTTTAGCTTTTTTGGGCTTATTATTTGGAATTTCTGCAATTAGTTTATTTAACTCTTTCTTATATATGGATGCTGGACTTGCCTCGACTGTTTTATTTGTTTATCCTATATTTGTAGCAATTATAATGGCACTATTTTTTAAAGAGAAAAATTCAATAATAACTATTTTGTCTATAGTTTTTGCATTTTTAGGAGTCATTTTACTATATGAAAGCGATGGAGCAAATGTTAGTAATTTTGGGATATTTTTAGTAATAGTTTCATCATTGTGCTATGCTATTTATATAGTTATTATAAACCAATATCTAAAAATATCTGCACTAAAAGTTACTTTTTACTCAATGCTCTTTTGTACAATAACTATTTTAATACACTCATTTTTTGATAGTAGTTTAAATATAATGCCTTTAGTAAACTTCAATATGTGGTTTTATACAATATTTTTAGCTCTTGTTCCTACAATTATCTCATTACTATTTCTAATAAAAGCAATTCAAATTATAGGTTCAACAAGTGCATCTATTTTAGGAGCATTAGAACCTTTAACTGCTGTACTAATTGGAGTTTATGTTTTTAATGAAAAAATAACTTTTTTCTTAGTTATTGGAATAGTTTTTATTTTATTTGGAGTTCTTCTAATAGTTTTAAAAGATTATTTTGATAAATTACTCAACTTTCGCACATAAAACCTAACTGTTTTTTAGTGTAAAGCCTGAGCATTAGTATGATTTGTTCTAAATCTTTATTTCTCTTGACAATTTGAGTAGATTCAATCAATTGTTCTAATATTTTTAGAAACAGTTCCATTGAAAT
>NZ_NXGI01000028.1 GCF_002993025.1 Arcobacter cryaerophilus gv. crypticus
GAAACCATTAGCTTACAATCATTCAGAGCCCTATGTCTTGTACAGGGTGATGGACTGCCTTTTGCATAATGAGCCTGCGAGTTGTGGTGTCTGGCAAGGTTAAGCCAAGTGCGAAGCCGTAGCGAAAGCGAGTCTTAATAGGGCGAAATAGTCAGATGCTGCAGACCCGAAACGAAGTGATCTATCCATGAGCAGGTTGAAGCTGGTGTAAGAGCCAGTGGAGGACCGAACCCATTGACGTTGAAAAGTCTCGGGATGACTTGTGGATAGGGGTGAAAGGCCAATCAAACTTC
>NZ_NXGI01000029.1 GCF_002993025.1 Arcobacter cryaerophilus gv. crypticus
ATAGTCAGATGCTGCAGACCCGAAACGAAGTGATCTATCCATGAGCAGGTTGAAGCTGGTGTAAGAGCCAGTGGAGGACCGAACCCATTGACGTTGAAAAGTCTCGGGATGACTTGTGGATAGGGGTGAAAGGCCAATCAAACTTCGTGATAGCTGGTTCTCTCCGAAATATATTTAGGTATAGCCTTGTGTTGTAGCATGTAGGGGTAGAGCACTGAATGGGCTAGGGCTGCTTACCGCGGTACCAAACCCTATCAAACTATGAATACTACATGTGTAATCACAGGAGTCAGGCGGTGGGTGATAAAATCCATCGTCGAGAGGGGAACAACCCAGACTAACAGCTAAGGTCCCTAAGTCACATCTAAGTGGAAAACGATGTGGAGTTACTGTGACAACCAGGAGGTTGGCTTAGAAGCAGCCATCCTTTAAAGAAAGCGTAACAGCTCACTGGTCTAGTGATTCTGCGCGGAAAATATAACGGGGCTAAGATGTGCACCGAAGCTTTAGATTCGAATTTATTCGAGTGGTAGGAGAGCGTTCTATTCAGCGTTGAAGGTATACCGGTAAGGAGTGCTGGAGCGGATAGAAGTGAGCATGCAGGCATGAGTAGCGATAATTAAGGTGAGAATCCTTAACGCCGAAAACCCAAGGTTTCCTACGCGATGCTCGTCATCGTAGGGTTAGTCGGGTCCTAAGTCGAGACTGAAAAGTGTAGACGATGGCAAATTGGTTAATATTCCAATACCAACATATAAGCGCGATGTGGGGACGCATAGAGTTAATCGAGCTCACTGATGGAATAGTGGGTCGAAGGACGTAGGTTGTTAAGTAGGCAAATCCGCTTAACATTAGACCGAGATCTTACAGGCTCTTGACACTCTTCGGAGGAGATGGAGAATCGATGATACTGTCGTGCCAAGAAAAGCCACTAAGTTTATTATATGTTGCTCGTACCGTAAACCGACACAGGTGGGTGAGATGAGTATTCTAAGGCGCGTGGAAGAACCCTCTTTAAGGAACTCTGCAAAATAGCACCGTATCTTCGGTATAAGGTGTGCCTACTTTGGTATATGGACTTGCTCCAAAAAGCTAGAGAGGTTGCAACAAAGAGTCCCTCCCGACTGTTTACCAAAAA
>NZ_NXGI01000030.1 GCF_002993025.1 Arcobacter cryaerophilus gv. crypticus
TACAGCCTAGTCAAAACTGGCTTTGTTGCCACTCAAGTTTTACGTGTAGCTATCCAACTGTGTCACAATCTTATTCAACTCGAATAGATTCAGAATTTTTGTCGATATGCTACTTGAATTCTCTCTTTGGTATTATAAGAGAATTTTGAACACTACCATCAAACCTTTGGAAAAATTTCAGGTATAACTTCTGATGCAAAATGAGAGTTAAATTTTATAGAAATAGGACCTTGAGGTTTTAATGAGGTAATATATTCTCTTTTTTCTAACTCTTTAACTATTTTTATGGCTGTTGGTTTACTTACACCTAATACATCTTTTACACTATTTCTTGGAATTTCTCCATATATAAGCAAATGCTCAAATATTTTTTCAGAATGTTTTGGTAATGGTTCAATATCTTTATACATATTTTTTTGTGAGAATATTACATAATTTCTGATTCTATTTGCAATTAAATCTATTCTTAACACTTCGGACATATAATTTATTTGATCCAAAGCTATATCTAACATAAAATCTAAGAATAACTTTAAAGCCTTTAATGATAAATTACCTCTTCCATCATCATAACTACCTGTATAAGGTTCATCTGCTATTGATAAAAACTCTTTGTACTTATCAATATTTCTCGCTAATCCTCTTGATATATTCCATAGTCCATAACCTTCTAAATCAATTTTATATAAAATATAATCTAAATATAACCTAGAAATTCTTCCATTTCCATCGTAAAAAGGGTGTATATAAACTAAACGATGATGAGAACATAGTGCATAAATTAATTGCATAGTTTTATTTTCAAACTTACTTTGATTGTAAAAAAATTCAAATTCCCCAAAATAGGAACTTAAATCTTTAGGATCAGGAGCAAGATGATTACCAACTTTTACAAAGCTTTCTCTTAACTTCCCAGGAATCATATCTACTTCTAAATCATCATGTTTTATCTTTAAAGCATATTTCATTTCATCTTTAGAATAAAACTCTTTATGTATATCAAGTATAGTATCCAACAAATAAGTATCTTTTTTTATTGTTGTTAAGTGCTGTATATACTCTTGTACTTCTATGTGTACCAAAGAGAGTTGTTGTAAATCTTTTTTCCTTTTCTCTAATGAAAAATCTTTTTTCATTGCTTTTTCAATATCAAAAGGGTGAGTACCTTCTGATTCAATTAAATTTGAATAGTAACTATTTGTGATTTTCAATAAATTTTTTATTGCTAAGATAAATTGTTTATTATGTCCACCTGTTAACTTTGCACTTTTCATAACAATTTCTTCAGCTTTTTTAAATAAAAAAGTATCAAGCTTTATAGAACCAGATTCAGGAATTGCTGGAGTTATATACATACAAAAATCCTTTATATAATTTACCTCTAATTTTACCTTATGTTTATATCTTAAAAGTATTATTTATTGGTATTTTAGCATATTTATTTAAAAAATAAATATATATAATTTTACCTCTAGTTTTACTACTATTTTGTTTTTTTTAATTCCATCAAATTCGATGGAATTAAAAAAATATTATTAATATTTAAGAGTGTTCAAAGATTAAACACTGTATATTTCAAACTCAATTTTTAAAGGGGAATTAAGATTTTGAATCAAGAAGAGATAGAACTAAAGATTCTAAGAAGTGTAGATAAGGTCACAAGTCAAAGAACAATAGCAGATGAGATAGGCTATAGCTTGGGAAAAGTGAATTATGTACTTAAAAACTTGATTGATAAAGGTCTTATAAAAACTCAAAGATTTGTAAACTCAGAAAATAAAATCCAATATAAATATTTACTTACACCAAAAGGTATCAAAGAGAAAATAGAGATTACAGAGAAGTTTATTGCTATAAAAAAAGCTGAGTATGATGAGCTTCAAAAAGAGCTTGAAGTTTTGAAAGGTTTAGGGGGGAGAATTAAAATGAACAAAATATTAAACTTAATAGGTAGAACCAAAGAACTTTTTCAAGAAGATATACAAACTTATGAAAAAGAGCTTTCAAAGATAGTATCAAACTCTACATTTCTGGTTATTGGTGGAGCTGGAAGTATTGGTCAAGCTGTTACAAAAGAGATATTTAAACGAAATCCGAAAAAACTTCATGTTGTTGATATTTCTGAAAATAATATGGTTGAACTTGTTCGAGATATAAGAAGTAGCTTTGGATATATAAATGGAGATTTTCAAACATTTGCACTTGATATTGGAAGTAGCGAATATGATGCTTTTATAAAAGCAGATGGAAAATATGATTATGTATTAAATCTATCAGCACTTAAACATGTAAGAAGTGAAAAAGACCCATTTACTCTTATGCGAATGATTGAAACAAATATTTTCAATACAGATAAAACTCTTCAACAATCAATCGAAAATGGAACTAAAAAATATTTTTGTGTAAGTACAGATAAAGCTGCAAATCCAGTAAATATGATGGGTGCTAGTAAAAAAATCATGGAGATGTTTGTAAACAGACGTTCAAAACAAATAGATGTTTCTATGGCAAGATTTGCAAATGTAGCCTTTAGTGATGGTTCACTTCTTCATGGATTTAATCAAAGAATTCAAAAAAATCAACCAATCGTTGCTCCAAATGATATAAAAAGATACTTTGTAACTCCACAAGAAAGTGGAGAACTTTGCCTAATGTCTTGTATTTTTGGTGAAAATAGAGATATTTTTTTCCCAAAACTTAGTGTTAATTTACATCTTATTACCTTCGCTGATATCGCTGTAAAATATTTACAAAATTTAGGATATGAGCCATATTTATGCAAAGATGAAGATGAAGCTAGAGAACTAGCAAAAACTTTACCCAAAGAAGGAAAATGGCCATGTCTATTTACTGCTAGTGATACAACAGGTGAAAAAGATTTTGAAGAGTTTTTCACAGAAAAAGAAGTTTTAGATATGAACAGATTTGAAAATCTTGGAATTATAAAAAATGAAGCAATTTATGATGAAAAACTCTTAAATGAGTTTGAAGCTACTATTAAAAAATATAAACAAAATTTACAATGGAGTAAAGATGATATTGTAAAAGAGTTTTTCAGACTAATTCCAGACTTTGGTCATAAAGAAACAGGTAAATATCTTGATGGGAAGATGTAATATGCAAAAAGTAGTTGATTTTATAAAAGAAACTTTTAAAACACAAGAGTTTATACCATTACACGAACCAAGATTTATTGGAAATGAAAAAAAATATTTAAATGATTGTATTGATTCCACATTTGTATCAAGTGTTGGAAAATATGTGGATTGTTTTGAAAAAGAGTTTGCAAAAACTGTAGGAAGTAAATTTGCGATAGCAACAGTAAATGGTACAGCTGCATTACATATCTCGCTTATTTTAGCAGATGTAAAAAGAGATGATGAAGTCATTACTCAACCACTTACTTTTATAGCTACTTGTAATGCTATTTCCTATATTGGAGCAAAGCCAATTTTTGTAGATGTTGATTTAGATACTATGGGTTTAAGTCCTGATTCTTTAATAAACTTTTTGGAAAGAAATTGTGAAGTAGTAGAAAATATTTGCATAAATAAAACTACAAATAGACAAATCAAAGCTTGTGTTCCTATGCACACTTTTGGACATCCTTGTAGAATTAAAGAGATAAAAGATATTTGTGATATGTGGAATATTACTTTAGTTGAAGATGCAGCTGAAAGTTTAGGCTCTTTTTATAAAGAGAAACATACTGGAACTTTTGGAAAAATTGGAGCTTTTTCTTTTAATGGAAATAAAATCATAACTTCAGGTGGTGGAGGAGTAATTGTTACAGATGATGAAGCAATAGCTAAAAGAGCTAAACATATTACAACAACTGCAAAAATTCCTCATCCTTATGAGTATGTACATGATGAAACTGCTTATAATTATAGACTTCCAAATATAAATGCAGCTTTGCTTGTGGCTCAACTTGAGCAGTTAGAAAAATTTTTGGATTCAAAAAGAGAGTTAGCAAAAATATATAAAGAGTTTTTTTTGCAAAATAGTATAAAGTTTATAGAAGAACCAGAAAATAGTAAATCAAACTATTGGCTTCAAGCAGTTTTATTAGAAGATGTAAAACAAAGAGATGAGTTTTTAGAGTTTACAAATAAAAATGGCGTAATGACAAGACCTATTTGGAAACTTATGAATGAACTTGAGATGTATAAAGATTGCCAAAAAACGGATTTAAAAAATGCAAAATATCTTGAAGAAAGAGTTGTAAATATTCCTAGTTCGGTGATTTTATAATGAAAGAAAAAATAGTTCTTATTGGCGGTGGTGGGCATTGCCATAGTGTTATTGATGTAATTGAACAAACAAACAAATATGAGATTATTGGTATAGTTGATACTAAAGAAAATATTGGAAAAAAAGTTTTAGATTATGAAATAATTGCTTGTGATGATGATTTAGAAGAGCTTTTTAAAACTTGTAAAAATGCTGTTATTACAATAGGGCATATAAAAACAAATGAATTAAGAAAAAAGTTATTTGAAAAAGCAAAAAATATAGGATTTGATTTTCCAACTATCATTTCACCACTAGCTTATATTTCAAAATATTCATTTATAGATGAGGGAACAGTTATTATGCATCATGCACTTGTAAATGCAAATACAAAAATAGGAAAAAATTGTATAATAAATACAAAAGCTTTGATAGAGCATGATTGTATAGTTGAAGACAATTGTCATATTTCAACAGCAAGTGTAATAAATGGTGGAGTAATTGTAAAAAATGATAGTTTTGTTGGAAGTAATTCCACTTCAAAACAAAGTATAGAAATATCTGGATTTATAAAAGCAGGGAGTTTGGCTAAATGAATAAAGTATTTATAATAGCAGAAGCTGGTGTTAATCATAATGGAAGTATTGAATTAGCAAAAAAGCTTATAGATGTAGCAGTTGAAGCAAAAGTAGATGCTGTAAAATTTCAAACATTTAAAGCTGAAAATTTAGTTTCAAAAAATGCTCAAAAAGCAGATTATCAAAAAGAAACTACAAATAAAGAAGAATCACAGTTTGATATGATAAAAAAGCTTGAGCTAGATGTAGATACTCATAAAGAGCTTATATCTTACTGTAAAAGTAAAAATATTATGTTTTTATCAACTCCATTTGACCATGATAGTATTGAACTTTTAAATGATTTAGGTCTTGAAATATTTAAAATACCAAGTGGAGAGATTACAAATTTACCATATCTTAGGCATATTGGAAGATTAGATAAAAAAGTAATACTTTCAACTGGAATGGCAAATATTGGAGAGATTGAAGATGCTTTGAATATATTAATAAATGCTGGAACAAAAAAAGAGAATATCACAGTTTTACATGCAAATACAGAATACCCAACACCTATGGAAGATGTAAATTTAAAAGCAATGGTAACAATAGGAAATACCTTTGATATAGCTTTTGGATATAGTGACCATACTTTAGGAATAGAAGTTGATATAGCTGCTGTTGCTTTGGGTGCCTCTTGTATAGAAAAGCATTTTACACTTGATTGTACTATGGAAGGACCAGACCATAAAGCTTCTTTAGAACCAGACGAACTAAAAGCTATGGTAAAAGCTATAAGAAATATAGAGTTAGCTTTAGGAAGTGTTATAAAAAAACCATCAAATAGTGAGTTAAAAAATAAATCAATAGCTAGGAAATCTATAGTTGCAAAAAAAGATATAAAAAAAGGTGAGATTTTATGCGAAAATAATCTTGCGATAAAAAGACCAGGAAATGGAATAAGTCCAATGCGATGGGATGAAATTGTTGGAACAGTTGCAACTAAAGATTATAAAGAAGATGAGTTGATATGAAAAGAAAAATCTGTGTAGTTACAGGAACAAGAGCCGAATATGGACTTCTTTATTGGCTCCTCAAAGAAATTGAAGCAGATAAAGATTTAGAACTTCAAGTTATAGTTACAGGAATGCATCTAAGCCCTGAATTTGGATTAACTTATAAAGAAATAGAAAAAGAGTTTAAAATAAACAAAAAAATTGAGATGCTTTTATCTTCTGATACTTCGGTAGGTATTTCAAAATCTATGGGATTGGCACAAATAAGTTTTGCAGAAGCTTATGAAGAATTAAAGCCTGATGTTGTAGTAGTTCTTGGAGATAGATATGAAATATTTAGTGCAACAAGTGCTGCTATGATAGCAAGGATTCCTATTGCTCATATTCATGGTGGAGAAAAAACTGAGGGTGCGTTTGATGAATCTATACGACATAGTATTACAAAGATGAGTCACCTTCACTTTACTGCAACAAATGAATATAAAAATAGAGTAATTCAGCTAGGTGAAAATCCATCTAGAGTTTTTAATGTTGGTGGTATGGGAATTGAAAATATAAAAAGATTAAAACTATTATCTAAAGATGAGTTTGAAAAATCAATAGAGTTTAAACTTAATATTAAAAATATATTAGTTACTTTTCATCCTGTAACTTTAGAAAATAGCACAGCACAAGAGCAATTTAAAGAGTTGCTAGGTGCAATTGATGAACTAGAAGATACAAATATAATTTTTACAAAAGCAAATAGCGATACAGATGGAAGAGTTATAAATAAAATGATTGATGAGTATGTAAATAAAAACTCTCATAAATCTATAGTATTTACATCTTTGGGACAACTGAGATATTTAAGTGCTTTACAATATGTAGATGCAATGGTTGGAAATAGTTCAAGTGGTTTAGCAGAAGCACCAAGTTTTAAAATAGGAACAATAAATATTGGAGATAGACAAAAAGGAAGAATAAAAGCCTCTAGTGTTATTGATTGTGAACCAAATAAAGACTCTATTTTAAAATCTTTTGAAAAACTATATTCAAAAGAGTTTCAAGAAACTTTAAAAACTACAATAAATCCTTATGGTGATGGATATGCAAGTAAAAAAATAGTTGAAATTTTAAAAAATGTAAATTTGGAAAATATACTTAAAAAATCTTTTTATGATTTAAGGGGTTAAAATGGAAAATATAGAAAATATAAAATTAAGAGAAAATTCAACAATAAAAGAGGCTTTGGAAATCATTGATAAAGGCTCTATGCAAATAGCATTAGTAGTTGATGAAAATGACATGCTTTTGGGAACTTTAACCGATGGAGATATACGAAGAGGACTTTTAAAAGGTTTTGATTTAACTAGCTCTATAGAGCAAATTGTTTTTAAAACGCCAACTATTGCAAAAATTAGTGATACAAAAGAAGATATATTAAAAATTGCTCTTTCAAAAAAGCTTCATCAAATACCTATTGTAGATGATTTTGGGAAAATAGTAGGCATAAAAGAGATAGAAGAGCTTGTAAAACCAAAAGAAAAGACAAATAAAGTGGTTCTTATGGTTGGAGGCCTAGGTACACGACTGCGACCACTTACAGAAACTACCCCAAAACCGATGCTTAAAGTTGGAAATAAACCGATACTGCAAACTATTGTAGAAAAATTTGCAGAGTATGGATATACAAATATTGTGATGTGTGTGAACTATAAGTCAGATATTATACAAGACTATTTTAAAGATGGAAAAGAGTTTGGAGTAAATATAGAGTATATTTTAGAAGAACAAAGAATGGGAACTGCAGGAGCTTTAAGTCTTTTAAGAGATAAACCAAATGAGCCTTTTTTTGTTATGAATGGAGATTTACTTACAAATGTAAATTTTGAGCATCTACATAATTATCATATTGCAACAAATTCAATGGCCACTATGTGTGTAAGAGAGTATGATTTTCAAGTTCCTTACGGTGTTGTAAATATAAAAGATAGCAAAATAGTATCTATTGAAGAAAAACCTACTCATAAATTTTTTGTAAGTGCTGGAATATATATGTTAAGTTCTGAAGTTTTAAATTATATTCCCAAAAATGAGTTTTTTGATATGCCAACACTATTTGAAAAACTTATAAGTTTAAATCAAAATACAGTATCATTTCCACTTCGAGAGTATTGGCTTGATATTGGAAGAATGGAAGAGTATAAAAAAGCGAATGATGAGTATGGAGAAATGTTTTAATGTATAAAAATAAAACTTTTTTAGGAATAGTTCCTGCAAGAGGTGGAAGCAAAGGATTACCTGGAAAAAATATAAAAGAGCTGTGTGGGAAACCACTTATAGCTTGGAGTATAGAATCTGGTCTAAAAAGTAAATATTTAGATGAAGTTATAGTAACTACAGATTCTAAAGATATTGCAAATATTGCTAAGCAATATGGTGCAAGTGTACCATTTTTAAGACCAGATGTATTAGCAAGTGATACTGCAACATCATTTGATGCTATAAAACATACAATTGAATTTTATAAAAATGAGTTTGCTAAAGAGTTTGATTATATAGTTTTACTTGAACCAACATCTCCTTTGAGAGAAAAAGAAGACATTGACAAAATGATAGAAAAAATTATTAAAGATGAATATAATTTTGATTCAATAGTTTCTATTGGTGAAGTAGCTGAACATCCTTCTATTGTGAAACAAATTATAAATGGTAATAGTATAGTAGCATTTTGCAAAGAACTTGAACTTACAACAAGAAGACAAGATAATAAAAAAGCATATTTCCCTTATGGTGTAGCGTATATAGTAAAAACAAAATCATTGTTAGAAGAAAAAACATTTTATACAGCTAGAAATACTTTTTATGAAATAAAACGTTATCAATGTTATGAAATTGATGATATTTATGATTTTTTGGCTGTTGAAAATATAATGAAATATGAATGGAGTTTAAAATGAGATTTTTAGTAATTGGTTTAGGTTCAATGGGAAAACGAAGAGTTCGAAATTTGATAGCTTTGGGGCATAAAGATAATATTGCAGGATTTGATTTAAGAGAAGATAGAAGGATTGAAGCAAAAAAATATGAAATAGATATTTTTGATGATTTTGAAAAAGCAATGAATGAATTTAAACCTAATGCATTTTTAATATCAACTCCACCAAATCTTCATATGCATTATGCTTATATTGCAGAGCAAAATGATATTCACTGTTTTATAGAAGCTTCAGTTGTTGATGCTGAAAAAATCCTTGAATTATCAAATAGAATAAAAAATAAGAAAATTCTTATGGCTCCTTCGTGTACAATGAGGTACTATCCTATGCCTACCAAAATTAAAGAATTAATTAACAATAGAATAATAGGTAAAGTTCTTAATTATAACTACCAAACTGGGCAATATTTAACAGATTGGCATCCATGGGAAAAAATTGAAGATTTTTATGTTTCAAATCCTGATACTGGAGGATGTAGAGAAATAGTTCCATTTGAATTAACGTGGTTGAATGATATTTTTGGAAATTCTAAACCATTAGCTTGTGTAAGAAAAAAATTAACAAATATAAATGCTGATATAGATGATATTTATCATTGTATTTTAGAGTATCCGAATAATATAATAGGAAACTTGACTGTAGAGGTAGTATCAAGACCAAAAGCTACTAGAGAAATTAGAATATTAGGAACAGAAGGTGAAATAGTTTATAGTGCAGATAATAATGAACTTAAATATATAAATCTTCAAATGAATGATTGGGAAAGGATAAATTTTGATATAGGAACAGTTGAAAGTGGTTATATTAATCCTGAGGAACCTTATATCAATGAAGTAAAAGCTTACATAGATGCTATAGAAAAAGTTCTAAATGGCGAAAATTCAACATATCCAAATACTTTAGAAGATGATTACAAAATATTACAAACTTTATATAAATTAGAAGAAATTAGTGAGGGAAGACATGACTTATCAAGATAGATTATTAAAAGTAATTCCAGGTGGTGCTCATACTTATAGTAGAGGCTTTGATCAATATCCTATCAATGCTCCACAAATCCTTAAAAAAGGAAAAGGCGCATACATATATGATGAGAATGATAAAGAATTTTTAGATTATGGCATGGCTCTTAGAGCAGTTAATCTTGGATATGCAAATGAAAAAGTGAATCAAGCTGCGATAAAACAAATAGAGTATGGAAACAATCTAACAAAACCTAGTTTAATAGAGTTAGAAGCTGCTGAATTATTGGCATCTATGATAGATAGTGTAGATATGGTAAAGTTTACTAAAAATGGTTCAACTGCAACTACAGCTGCTATTAAACTTAGTAGAGCTTATACAAACAGAACTTTAATAGCAAGATGTGCAGAACAACCTTTCTTTAGTTATGATGATTGGTTTATAGGTTCTACTCCTCTTACAAAAGGTATTCCACAAAAAGATATTGATAGTACTAAAATGTTTAATTATAATAACATTGAAAGTTTAAAAAAACTTTTTGATGAATACCCTAATCAAATTGCTTGTGTTATTTTAGAGCCAGCATCCACTGAACATCCAAAAGATAATTTTCTTCATAAAGTACAAGAACTTTGCCATAAAAATGGAGCTGTATTTATTTTAGATGAAATGATAACTGGATTTCGTTGGCACTTAAAAGGTGCTCAACACTATTATGATATTAGACCAGATTTATGTACATTTGGAAAAGCTATGGCTAATGGTTTTTCAGTTTCAGCTATTGCAGGAAAAAGAGAAATCATGGAATTAGGTAGTATAGAATTTGAAGGAAAGGAAAGATTGTTTTTACTGTCAACAACTCATGGAGCTGAAATGAGTGGGTTAGGAGCTTTTGTGGAAACTATGAAGTTTATGAAAGATAATAATGTAGTTGAACATATATGGGAATATGGTAAAAAATTGATTTCAATGATGAATGAACTATCTAAAAAACATGGTATTGAAAAAAATTTTGTTGCTGGTGGAATTGAGTGTAGTCCTTACTATTTAACTTTTGATAAAAATGGAGAAAATTCTTTGGGTCTAAGAACTCTATTTTCACAAGAGATGATAAAAAATGGTGTTTTAATACCTTGGATTGCACTTTCGTATTCTCATGGAGAAAAGGAGCTCGAAATTACAAGAAGAGCTTTAGAAAAGACTTTTGAAATTTATAAAAAAGCAGTTGATGAAGGATATGAGAATTACTTGGTAGGTGAACCTATAAAACCTGTATTTAGGAAATATAACTAATGAATATATGCTTGGTATCATTAAATCAATTTTGGGAAGATAAAAAATCAAATTTAGAATTGTGTGAAAAATATATTCAAAATGCTTCTAAAAAAAGTGTAGATTTGATAATTTTTCCAGAGATGACACTTACAGGTTTTTCAAATAATATTAGTTTTATTGCAGAAAATTTTGAAAATAGTGAAACTATAAAACAATTTTCAAATTTAGCAAAAGAGTTTAATATTTCAGTAATTTTTGGTGTAGTTATTGAAGATAATAAAAAAGCTCTAAATAAATGTTTATTTATAGATAATTTCGGAAATGTTGTATCTGATTATTCAAAAATTCATCCTTTTAGTTTTTCAGGAGAAGATAAATATTTTAATGCTGGAAATAAACTTAGTATGGTTGAGTTTAAAAATTTTAAAATAGGTTTAACTATTTGTTATGATTTAAGGTTTCCTGAACTTTATAGCTCTTTAGCAAAAGAGTGTGATTTGATTATAAATATAGCAAATTGGCCGTCAAAAAGAGTAGATCATTGGAATACACTTTTAAAAGCAAGAGCAATAGAAAATCAAATTTTTATGGTTGGAGTAAATAGAACTGGAATAGATGGAAATGATTTAGAATATATAGAAAGTAGTAATATTTTTAATGCAAATGGAGAAAAGTTAGAATTTGAAAAGTATGAAGATATGAAAATATATGATGTAGATGTAAATTTTACAAAAGATTTTAAAAATAAATTTAATACTGTAAATGATAGAAAAGTAGAATTTTATAAGGAAATATTGTAATGCTAAAAAATAAAGTTGTTGTAATAACAGGTGGGGCAGGTCTTATAGGAAAAGAGTTCGTAAAAGCAGTTATTGAAAATGGTGGTATAGCTATAATTGCTGATATAAATGAACAAATAGGAGAAGAAGTAAAAGAAAATCTATCTAAAGAGTTAAATACAACAAATATAGATTTTATTAAGCTTGATATTACATCAAAAGAATCTTTAAATAATTGCTTAAATTATTTAGATAAAAAATATAAAAGAATAGATGCTTTAGTAAACAATGCATACCCTAGAAACAAAAATTACGGAAAAGACTTTTTTGAAGTAGAATACAGTGACTTTGTAGAAAATACTGGACTAAATCTTGGTGGTTATTTTACTGCTTCACAACAATTTGCTCAGTATTTTAAAAGTCAAGGATATGGAAATATTATAAATATTAGTTCTATTTATGGTGTAGTAGCACCAAAATTTGAGGTATATGAAAATACCACTATGACAATGCCAGTAGAATATGCAGCTATAAAGTCTGGACTTATTCATCTTACAAAATATATGGCGAAGTATTTTAAAGGTATGAATATCAAGGTAAATGCTTTAAGTCCAGGTGGTATTTTGAATAATCAACCAGAAGCTTTTTTAGAAAAATATAAAGAGCAATGCTTAAATAAAGGTATGCTTGATAACAGTGATTTAAAAGGAACTTTGATTTATCTACTTAGTGATATGAGCAAATATGTTAATGGTCAAAATATTGTAGTAGATGATGGGTTTTGTTTATGAAAATAATTTTTATGCCAATGTTACCTTTAACTCAAAGAGATTATGAACAATTAGGTATAAAATATTTTTATGAAAAGAACTATGAAGTAACGATTATAGAATCTCATCAATTATTAATGCCACATTATAAAGAAAGTGTTGATATTGAGTATTTCAATTATCAAAATACTTATGAACCATCAACAGAAGATGAGTTATTAAGTACTATAAATAATTATACAAAAAATGATTATATATTTTTTTATCTTGCGAGTAAAGAAGCTGTAATATTATTAAATAAAATGAAAAAATTTACTAACGCTAAATTTGTTACATATATTAGTGGTAGTGTGCCGCATACTAGTTCTCCTTGTGGAATTTTGAATATTGCTAAATCAATATTACGACCAGTAGTTAAAAAACTTATAAGTAAAAAATTTGATTCTGATATTGTTTTTACTGGTTCTCCAAAAGATGAATTAATATTTCCATTTTTATTTGGGAAGAATACAAAAGTTATTCATACTCATTCTAGAGATTATGAATTGTGTTTAAATGTAGATGGCTATAATCATGATAAAGAATATTGTGTATTTTTAGATACAGATGTTATAGATGCAAGTGATTATGTTATTTTTGGAAATAAATCAGATGGTAATACAGACAATTATTATAAAAAATTAATAGATTTTTTTGAATTTCTACAAGATACTATGAAAATTGATGTCTTAATATCTGCACATCCAAAATCTAGGATATTTAAAAATACAAAAAATTTTAAAGGATTTAAAGTAGTTCATAATAGTTCTCCATCGCTAGTAAAGAATAGTAAATTTGTTATTAGTGAAGGGACTACAGCGATATCATTTGCAGTTTATTTTGATAAACCTATGATTTTTTTTACAATGGAAGAATTAAGGTTTTTTTATAAGTATACTTGTAGCTATGCTAAACAATTTAAAAAGAATATTTTTCAAATAGATGATTTACAGATATTGGATATAGATACTTTAAAAAATGAATTAAATAATACAAATGAATATGATATATTTAAATATAATTATTTAACATACAAAGATGAGTCTAGAAATGTCTTTGAAAAAATTGAAAGAGAATTATTAATTGGAAGATAGTCTAAATAAAAGATATATTATTAAACTTATTGCGAATTTAGTAAATGGTATAATAAATATGATTATGGTTGCTATAGTTCCTAAAGCATTAGGTCCAATTGCATATGGACAGTTTATTTATTTACAACAATTTTTTGCACAATCAATTGGATTTTTAGATGCGGGTACATCAACAGCTTTTTTTACAAAGCTATCAAAAAATACCGCAAGAATAAATTTAATAAAATTTTATTTTTTATATTCATTAATAGTAATTGCTATAATGATAAGTTTTATATATATTCTAAATAATTTAGATTATTTAAAATATATTTTTCCTAATATTCCCAGTCAATATGTTTATTTAGCTATAGGATTTGGTTTTTTAATATGGTTTACAACTATTTTTATTTATATATCTGATGCACATGCTTTAACTGTTTCTGTTGAATCTATAAAAATATTTCATAAGATAATATCTTTATTTTTATTATTATTTTTTATTAATTATCTTACTTTTGATTTGGTAAGTTATTTTTATTATTGGTTTATAAGTTTAATGATGTTTATTTGTTTTGTTGTATATTTATTTATCAAAAAGAATATCCTTTCACTTGAAGTTCTAAGTAGTTGTTTGAATTTGAAATCTTTAATTAAAGAGTTTTATACATTTTCATCTCCTTTATTTGTATTTAATATTGTTGCTATTGTATTTGGTTTATTTGATATTTGGCTTCTACAAAAGTTGGGTGGTTCTGAGCAGGTAGGATTTTATGGATTATCGTATGCAATAGCTGCAATGTGCTTTTTATTTACAAGTGCAATGACTCCCATAATTACAAGAGAATTTGCTAAATCATTTGAAAATAATAATATAGAAGAGATGAAAAAGTTATTTTCAAAATATATACCAATGTTATATTCTATAGCTGCTTATTTTGGATTATTTATATCTTTTCAAAGTGAAAATTTACTTTATATTTTTACCGATGAGAAGTTTAAAGAGGCTTATTTGGTGCTTGTAATTATGTCTTTTTATCCTATACATCAAACATATGGTCAGTTAAGTGGATCTATCTTTTATGTTACAGATCAAACAAAAATTATACGAAATATAGGAATAATATCTACACTATTTGGTTTTTTGTTAACAATTGTTTTAATATATTATTTAGAATTAGAAGCACTTGGTTTAGCTTGGAAGATGATAATTATTCAAATAATTAGTGTAAATATACAGTTATATTTTAATAGTAAGTATTTAGATTTAAAATTTGCAAAATTTGTTTTTCATCAAATATATTCTGTGCTATTTTTTGTAATAATAGCATATTTAACAAATTTTATTATGTTACCATTTGAAAATAAACTAATAGAGTTTTTAGTATCAGGTGTTATATATACAATTTTTACTATAATATCAGTATTAATAATACCAAGTATTTTTGGACTTAATAGAGATATAGTTCTAGGTATGAAGAAATATTTAGTAAAGCAAAAGGTTAAATAAGTGGAAATTACTGAAAAAAGTTTTTGGGAAAAATATTGGGGAGAAATTAAATTACCCCAAAAAGTAGATTTTAATTTTAAGAATGATAGAGTGATTGCTGAAACTATCATAAATAATGTACCTAAAGCTAAAGAGGGACAAACTGCTCTTGAAGTTGGTTGTGCTCCTGGAAAATGGATGATTCTTTTGAATGAAAAATTAAATTATAATATTAATGGATTTGAATATGTAGATGTTGCAGCTGAAAAAACAAGACAAAACTTTTTAATGTGTAATATCCCAGAAAATAGATTTAAAGTTGTTACGGCAGATTTTTTAACACAAATACCTTCTCCTATTTATGATGTGGTAACTTCGTTCGGTTTTATTGAACATTTTGAAAATTATGATGAAATATTTCAAAAACATATTGAATATACTAAAAAAAATGGTTATATTGTTATTGGATTTCCTAACTTTAGAGGTTTGAATTATTATATTCAGTTATTTATTGATAAAGTAACGGGTAGTAAGATTATTGAAAATCATAATATTGATATGATGGATAAATCTCTTATGGAAGAGATGATTGAAAATTCAAATCAAGAACTTGTTTATATTGATTATATTGGTGGATTTGAGGCAGGATTATTTAATTCTAATGATATTAATAATAAATTGCTAAAATTTACTGTTAAGGTTATAAATAGATTTTTTTCATTCATATTTGGCAATACAAGAAATAAATATATCGCAAGTTATTTGATTTTTGTTATAAAAAATGATTAAGTTAGTTATCTATACTGAAAATTATTTTCCTGGAGGATTGGAAAGATTTATTTTTGACTTAATAAATGGTGGTTTATTTGATGTACATGTAATTGTGAATAGTGAAAATACTAGAGTTGTAGAATTTGTAAAAAGTAGAAATATAAATTATAGTATTATTGAACTAAGTGGATTTAAGCTAAAGATTAAAGAAAATAATTTTTATAATAAATTTGTTAAAGTATTTAATTTTATATTGCATTATTTTTCAATGATTTCAAACTATTTTAAAATCAAAAATATATTAAAAAATATGGTAAATTATGAAAATATCATGATTGTAAATGGAGGCTATCCTGCTGCATTAAGTTGTTTTACTACAGCTATTGCTGCAAAGAAATTAGGTTTTACTAAAGTTGGTTTGTCAGTTTTAAGTTCGCCATCAAGTAATTATTCAAATATATTATTTAAACTATTTCAATCCATGATAGATTCTATTTCAGATAAATTTATAGATTTTTATATACCAAATTCAAAAGATATAAAATTTAAACTTATTAGTGATGTTAATATTGATAGTCAAAAAATTAATGTTGTTTATACTGGTGTAAGGTTGCAAAAAGAGCTAGAAGTTACAAATGAACTAGAGTATGCAGATGGAATAATTAATAGACTTGACAATGATGTATGGATTGCTATGGTGGGATTATTAGGTTCAACAAAAAGGCAAGATTTATTACTGGAAGCAATTACAGAGCTTGACAATCAAACTAAACTTATATTAGTGGGAGATGGTCCAAATAAAGAAAAACTTATCCAAATGGCATTGGAACTGGGTATTCAAAATAGAGTTGTATTTACAGGGTGGATGGATAATCCAGAAAATATTTATAGATTTGTTGATATGATTGTTTTCTTATCTGATCAAGAAGGTTTACCATATGTTATCAGCGAGGCTATGTCGTATAAAATTCCTATTATTGCAAGTTCTGTAGGTGGAATTCCAGAACAGATAATTGATTCTCATGGCGGATATATTGTAGATAATAATAAAAATGATGTAGTCAAGAAAATAAAATCTTTAAAAAACAATCAAGTAAAACAAAATGAATTTATCAATTATTCTTTTAAAAGAGTAAAAAATGAATTTTCAATTACTAAAATGAATCAGAGAATTCTAGAATTATATACTAAGTAGGGAGAACTTAAAAGATATGAAAGTATTATTATTAGCCGGTGGATTTGGGACAAGACTTAGTGAAGAAACAGACATCAGACCTAAGCCTATGGTAGAGATAGGTGGAAAACCAATTTTGTGGCATATTATGAAAATATATAGCAACTATGGATTTAATGAATTTGTTGTATTGCTTGGATACAAAGGGCACTATATAAAAGAGTATTTTGCCAATTATTTTTTACATCAAAGTGATGTTACTATAGATATGTCAAATGGTAAGATGGAAGTGCTTAATAACTCAAGTGAGCCTTGGAAAGTTACACTTCTTGATACGGGACTTAACAATATGACAGGCTCAAGAATAAAACAAGCTCAAAAACTTGTAGGGGATGAGCCTTTTATGTTGACTTATGGTGATGGAGTAAGTGATGTCAATATCAATGAACTAATAAAATTTCATAAGTCTCATGGCAAAGCTATTACCATGACATCGTCTCAACCAGATGGAAGATTTGGAGCACTCAATATTGATGAAAGTAATCAAGTGCATGAATTTAAGGAAAAACCAAAAGGTGATGGTAATTGGATAAATGCTGGTTTTTTTATATGTGAATCTAAAGTATTTGATTATATTGACAATAATACAGATACAGTCTTTGAACAAGCTCCTTTGATGAATTTAGCAAAAGATGGAGAAATATTTACATTTAAGCATCATGGTTTTTGGAAGCCAATGGATAGCTTGAAAGATAAAAATGATTTGAATAAACTTTGGGATCAAAATAAAGCTCCTTGGAAGGTTTGGAATCAATAATGTTTGAGAATACTTATAAAAATAAAAAAGTTTTAGTTACTGGTCATACTGGATTTAAAGGGAGTTGGCTTACAACTTGGCTTATAAAATTAGGTGCAGATGTTGTAGGAATATCAAAAGATATCCCTACAAATCCTTCTATGTTTAAAGAACTACAACTAGAAGACAAAATCAAACATTATCAAGAAGATATTCGAGATTTAGCTAAAATGACTGAAATAATATCAGATGAAAGACCAGAATTTCTTTTTCATCTAGCAGCTCAGCCTATAGTATCTACTTCGTATAGTGACCCAATTGAAACAATATCTTCAAATGTTATGGGTACAGCAAATATTTTAGAGGCTTTAAAAATATCAAATCATAAATGTACCGCTATTATTATTACAAGTGATAAGGCTTATGATAATGTTGAACAAGTTTGGGGATATAAAGAAGATGACAAAATGGGCGGTAAAGATATATATAGTGGAAGTAAAGGTGCAGCTGAAATTATTATAAAATCATATTATCACTCTTTTTTTAAAGCTGAAAATTGTAATGTTAAACTTGCTATTGGAAGAGCTGGAAATGTTATTGGTGGAGGAGATTGGGCAAAAGATAGGATAGTAGTAGATTGTATGCAAGCTTGGAGTGATGGTAAGGTTGTAGAAATACGAGCTCCAAAAGCAACAAGACCTTGGCAACATGTGTTGGAACCACTTAGTGGATATTTAAATCTTGGAGCTGAACTTTATGAAAATGATAATTTACATGGAGAAGCATTTAATTTTGGTCCAAGAGCAGAACAAAATCATACAGTAGAAGAGTTGCTTATAGATTTAAGCAAATATTGGGATTTTAAAGATATAAAGGATGCATATAAAGTTACTGGAGATATTCCTTTTCATGAAGCAGGACTTTTAAAGCTTAACTGTGACAAAGCACTTTTTTATCTTAAATGGCAAGCAAATTTAGAGTATATAGATACTATCAAATTCACTAGTGAGTGGTATTTTGATTTTTATAAAACAGATAAAAATATTTTGAATAAAACTTTAGAACAGATTGAAGAGTATGAATCTATGGCAAAGCAAAAAGGTTTAAAATGGACGGAGTAATTTTAACACCACTTAAACAAATATATCATCCAAAAGGTGATATATTTCATGCTATGAAAAAGAGCGATATAGGCTTTGATGGGTTTGGAGAAGCTTATTTTTCAACTATTAATCAAAATGATATAAAAGGTTGGAAAAAACATACTAAAATGACTTTAAATATTGTAGTTCCAGTAGGAAATATAGAATTTGTTGTTTATGATGAAAATTCAAAAGAGTTTTTTAGTACAAAACTTTCTCATAATAATTATCAAAGATTGACAGTAAAAGCTGGACTTTTTATGGCTTTTAAAGGCTTAGATAAATATAATATGCTTTTGAATTTATCTAGTATAGAACATGACCCAAATGAAGCTATAAATATTGGAATAGAAGAAATTAAATATGAATGGTAAAAAAGTTCTAATCACAGGTGGTTTTGGTAATTTAGGAAGCTATATAGTTAAGCATCTCATAAATCTGAATTATGAAGTTACTATTTTAACAAGAAGAGAAAAATATAAATTTGAGAATTTAAAATATAAAGTAGTTGAGTGTGATATTACAAATTTAGAAGAATTAAAATCGAAATTAAACTATGATTTTGACTTTTGTGTACATTGTGCTAGCTTTAATGAGTTTTTTTTAGAGAATTATGCAAAAAAAGCACTAGAGATTAATACGTTAGGGACTAGAAATCTTCTTGAGGTATTAAATTTAAAAGATTTAAAAAATTTTATATATTTTAGTACATTCCATGTATATGGATTAAATAGTGGTTTTATTGATGAAACGACTGTTACAAATCCAAAAAATGATTATGCATCAACTCATCTTTTTGCTGAGTATTATGTTAAACAATTTGGATATACACACAACTTAAAATATACAATTTTACGACTTACAAATAGTTATGGTTGCCCTATGTATAAAGATACAGATAAGTGGTATTTAGTTTTAAATGATTTAGTTAAAATGGCTTTTGAACAAAATAAAATAGTGTTAAATAGTAACGGTAAGTCTAAAAGAGATTTTATTTATATGGGTGATGTAGCAACTATAGTAGACAAAGTGTTAAAAATTGAAGCAACAAATGAAATTTATAATTTATCTTCAGGAAAAGTAATTAGTATTCTTGATTTATCTAAGGTAGTAATAAATTATTTTGTAAGAGAATTTGAACAAGATGTTTTATTAATAAAAAATGAAAATGATAAGACTGAATTTTTAGATTTAAAAATTGATAATTCTAAAATAACTTTTTTGATAGATATTCAATTTGCAGATAAATTTGAACAAGAGATAAATAAAATTATAGGCATATTAAATGAATAATAAAATATTTAATTTATATAATATGAATGTTATTTATATGGTTTTTTCTATACTTATTGTATTGTCTCTATATACTTTAGGAAATTTTGGATTTTTTAATATTTTTAATATAAAATACGAGATAACTATTCTTTTAGTTATATCATTATTTATTACATCTTTTCTTATTTTAATTATAGATAGAAAAGTTCATGTAGTTTCATTGTTTTTATTTTATTTATTTTTGTCTTCATTATTTTTAGATCAATTTAATGTTAGTTATACAATAAAATTATTATTAGCATGTTTTGTTATAAATAGTTTATTTTTTGTTAAAATGAAATATATAGACAATATTATTAAATCTACAATAGTAATATCAGGAGTTTTTTCATTAGTAGGTATTGGATTATTTATATTTTATTTTTTTAATGAAGAGTTATCGATTGGTTTAGAAAGAGTTTTTAGAAGTTATGATAAATTTTTAGATTTATCAAATATACCTTTTCATCAAAAATTTGGATTTGTTATAGAAAAAGCAGAAACAAATTTTTTAGGTTTAGAATATATTCGTTCTCGTAGTTATTCTTCAGAGCCTAGTGCAACATTGCCATTGTTTTTTATGGTAGGTATTTTAGCTTTATTTTATAATGGATTTATTAAGTATTTGGGTGTAATAATTTTATTTTTTTCTATAATATTAATTTATTCAGGTTCATCAATTTTATCTATAATAATATCAATATTATTTATATTAGGTAGTTATTTTATAAGAAGTAGTGTTCAAACAAAATCTATTTTGATTCTTTTTTCAATACTTAGTACATTACTTTTGTTAGCTTTTATTGATATATCTTTATTTCAAAATATTACTCCTGCTTCAAAAATAACATCTTTTCCATCAAGATTATTACCAGTGCAGGAAGCTATTTCTTCTTTAATTTTAAATCCTTTTTGGAATACAGAAAATTTCGATAATTCATTTATAAGCTTATTTATAGTTTTTTCTGGAGTAGTGCCTTTGATTGGTATTTTTTTTATGAGTTATTTTTTTTATAAATTTTTTATAGTAGCTATTGAATTATATGAAAATAATAAAATATTTATTGCTTTGTTGTGTGGTTTATTAATACAAATATTATTATTTTCTTCGGGAGGGTGGACAACCTTACCTGGAATAGTAATATTGGCACTAACATACAGATTGTTAGAAAATAAAGTAATAAATAATAAAGGATAAATAATTGGCTAAAGTTTCAATTTTAATGAATGGATATAATTGTGAAAAACATCTTAATGAATCAATTAATAGTATTTATTCACAAGATTTCACTGACTGGGAGATTGTTTTTATTGATAATTGCTCAACAGATTCAACAAAAAAAATTATAAATGAATATGATGAGAAAATAAAATATTATAAAACTAGTAAAAATATTCCTTTAGGTGAAGCAAGAAATTTTGGGATTCAATTTTGTAAAGGAGAATATTTGGCTTTTCTTGATACTGATGATATTTGGTTAAAAGAAAAGTTAAAAGAACAAGTCTCTTTAATGGATTTAAATAAAGATTTGCAAATGTGTTATACAGGTGGTTATTATATTGATTACAATTCTAATAAAATTGGTAGTTTTATTCCTAAAGCTAGAACTGGTAATGTTTTTGAAAAACAGTTATTAAATTATGAAATCAATATGCAGTCTGTTGTTATTCGTAATAATATTCATTTAGAATTTAACAAAAATATGATGTTTTGTCCAGATTATGATTTATTTATGAAAATAGTATTTAAATATAATGTTGGTGTAATAAATAAACCTCTAGTAGAATATAGAAGATACGAAAATTCTTTAACTAATTTAAAAATAGATAGATGGTGGATAGAAGTTAAACAAACTTTAGATGATATATTTGATTTAAATACAGATTTAAAGAAAAAATATAAAAAAGGTTATACTTATGCTTATTCAAAAGTATATTATTATAAGGCTGCTTATTTTATGAGTATAAATAAGAATAAAGATGCGAAAAAATTAATGAGTCAAATTAAATTTAATAGAATTGAGTATTTTATATTATACATTGCTTTATTGTTTAATAAAAAAATTTGGTATTTAATACATAAATATAAGTGAGACATATATGATTAAAACTGTTATTATCGGTAAAAATAGTAATTTAACTGAAATTATATTTAATACTATAAAAAATATAATAGCAATATCCTCTAGAGATATTTTAGGTGATATAAACATTTTAAATAAATACAAGAATCAAAAAATAAATATTATTTTTAATAATTTTCAACCAGCCACAAAATTAAATGAATTTGTTAATTTAGAAAACTATGTAGTAAATTCTATTTTAACAACTTCAAAGGTATTAGATTTCATAAAAAACAACCAAATTATAGTAAATAAAATAATCTATACAAGTAGCAGTTCAGTTTATGGAAATAATATTTTATGTAATGAAAATGATGAATTAAAACCTATGAATCTTCATGCTTCACTTAAAGTTGCTAATGAAAAGCTTGTTGAAAAATTTTGTATAGAAAATAGTATTGACTATACAATTGCTAGAATATTTAATATGTATGGTGGAGATGATAATTTCTCTATCATTAGTAAAATTATAAAAGCATATAAAAATAACGAAGAACTAAATATAGTAAATAATGGAAATGCTATAAGAGATTTTATTCATATAGAGGATGTGGTAGATATATACTCTAAAATATTAGATAAAAAAGATATTAAAATATTAAATATAGGAAGTGGAAATGGCAGTTCCATAAAAAATATTTTAGATTTTTTAAATAATCACAATATTAAAATTAAAACAAAAAATATTCAAAGAGAAGAGCTTAAAATATCTACAGCAGATATAAGTAAATTAAAAGAGCTACTTAAAAAAGATACTTTTTTTGGAGTTGAAGATTATCTAAAAAAAGAGTTAAATATATGAAAAAAAAATTAATTATAATAGTGACTGTTCCAGTTGTCTTACAGACTTGGCTCAAGGGACAAGCTAAATTTCTATCTCAATATTATGAAGTTGAAATAATTACATCTAATTCTAATAATATTGATAATATACAAAAATATGAGAATGTAAATATTAATATTGTAGATTTTAATAGGAAAATTAATATTTTTAAAGATTTGAAAGTATTATTACAGTTATTAATGTATTTTTTTAAAGTTAAGCCAAGCATTATTTATACATTAACTCCAAAAGCAGGTTTGCTGGGTATGATTGCTGGTTTTTTTGCAAAGGTGCCAAATAGAATTCACAATGTTGTTGGATTACCACATTTGGCAGCAACAGGTAAAAGAAAAATTATTTTAGAATATACTGAAAAATTGACATATTTTTTTTCAACTAAACTTTTTTGCAATAGCTTAAATCTAAGAGATATTATTTCTTCTATGACTAAAAAAAATGTATATATTATAGGAAATGGCTCTGTAAATGGTGTTGATACAAATTATTTTAAAGATGTATTTTCAATAGAAGAAAAAGAGAAAAATTTAGCTAAGTTAGGGCTAAATAATAATGATTTTATTATAACTTTTGTAGGAAGAATTGTAAAAGATAAAGGGATAAATGAACTTGTGAGTGTATTTGAAAGATTAAGTACAAAGTATAATTTTTTAAAATTACTTTTAATAGGAGATTATAAAAATGAAAGTGATATTGTATCTGACAAAACTCAACAAATTATTAAAAATAATAATTCAATAATATATCTTGAATTTAAAGAAGATATAAGAGAATATTTGGCAATTAGTAGTTTATTTGTATTGCCTTCTTATAGAGAGGGATTACCAAATGTATTGATTGAAGCTGGTAGTTGTGGAATTCCATTGATAGCAACAAATATTAATGGATGTAATGAAGTTATAATTAACGAACTAAATGGGCTTTTAATTAATAAAAAAGATGAACTAGATTTATTAAATGCTATAGAAAAATTTATAGTAGATAAAGATTTTTATAAAAGAATTAAAGATAATTCAAGAAAAAATATTATAGATAGATATTCTCAGAAGTATTTCTATAAAGAACTTTTAAAAGAGTTTAAAAATATAGAAAGAAATAATATATGAAAAAACTATTAATCACTGGCTCAAATGGTTTTGTAGGAAACTATTTTATAAATAAGTATAAAAATAAATATGAAATAAAAACTTTTAGTTTTTTAAAAGATGATATAAATAGTTTAGATTGTAGTGATTTAGATGTAGTTGTTCATCTTTCAGCTTTGGTTCATCAAATGGATGGGGCTAGTAGTGAAGAGTATGAAAGAGTAAATGTTGCACAGACTTTACAATTAGCTAAAATAGCAAAAGAGAGTTGTGTGAAGCATTTTGTTTTTATGAGTACGGTTGTGGTATATGGAATAGAAACTGGTGTGATGAATGAAAAAAGTGATTATACACCAATTACTGAATATGGAAAAAGTAAATTAAAAGCTGAATTGGAACTTCAAAAGTTAGAAGATGAAGATTTCAAAGTAAGTATCATAAGAACTCCTATAGTTTATGGATATGGAGTAAAAGCAAATATAAAATCTCTTATAAATTTGGTAAATAAAGTTCCTTTATTACCTTTTGGAAATATAAAAAATAAAATAAGTATGGTTTATATAGGAAATCTTTCTCATTTAGTTTATGAGGTAATAACTCAAGAAAAACAAGGAATATTTTTAGCTAGTGATGATGAGCCTTTGAGTACTACAAGACTAATAGAACTTATAGCAAAGAATCTTGATAAAAAGATATATCTTGTCAAGATACCATTTTTTGAAAGTTTATTGAAGATATTAAAACCATCTTTTCATAAAAGACTTTATGGAAGTTTAGAAATTGATAGCAGTATCACAAAAGAGAAATTAAACCTAAAAAATCCATATAGTGTGGAAGAGGGTATTAAACTTATGATAAATGGTGAATAATTGTATAAATTACTTTACAAATTTTAGTAAATGAAGATAATTGTAAATCAATTTATACAAGTTAGTCAAATGATAGAGATATCTCACCATCAAAAAAAAGTTTTTGGGCTTCGTGATTGATATTAATCCATCAAATCATTTATGACATAATATATATTGACAATAAAGTATTAAAAATAGTACAATAAAAGACATTAAATAAGGAGTGATATATGCAACCAATATTAGCAAACTATACAGCAAGTATAACCGAACTTAAAAAATCACCAACTCAACTACTCAAAGATGCTGGAGATGAAGCAATAGCTATACTCAATCATAATGTAGCTTCTGCTTATTTAGTTCCAGCAAGTTTGTATGAAAAGATGATGGAAGTTATGGATGATTACTACCTAAACAAAGAAGTTGAGGAAAGACTTAAAGACAATGAAAAACCAATAAGAGTAGAGCTAGATGAGTTACTTTCTTGATTTTCATCCAAAAGCTTTGAAAGAGTGGAAAAATCTTAATCAATCTTTAAAGATACAGTTTCATAAAAAACTAAAAGAACGACTTGAAAATCCAAGAGTGTCAAAAGATAAATTAAGTGGATATGAAAATGTTTATAAAATAAAATTAAGAAGTTCTGGTTTTAGACTTGCTTATGAGGTTAAAGATTTGGAGATAATAGTATATGTTGTAAGTGTTGGTAAGAGAGAAAATAATAAAGTGTATGAAAATTTGAAAGATAGAATATGATATATTTAATACTATTTTTAATCTCATTTTTACTTACATATTTTATAAAAAACTATATGATAAAAAAATCATTGGTTGCTGTGGTAAATGAAAGAAGCTCTCACACAACACCAACTCCACATGGTGGAGGAATTGCCCTTGCAATAACTTGGTTTATAGGTTTATTTTATCTATATTTTATAGGTGAAATATCATCAAATCTTTTTTATGCTCTACTATTTGGTGCAGTTATTTCAATAGTTAGTTTTTTTGATGATATTTATGAATTAAGTCCAAAAATAAGACTGATGGTTCAAGCTATTGTAGCTATTGGTGGATTGTGCTTTTTAGGTGGATTTGAGACTTTGACTTTTGGTATTTTTGATATACAAAATCCTATTTTTACAAATATATTTGCATTTTTTATGATTATTTGGTTTATAAATCTTTATAACTTTTTAGATGGTATAAATGGTTATGCAGGAAGCGAGGCTGTTTTTTTAGCACTTGCAGCCTTTATTTTATTTAGTGGAAATCATTTTTTGGTTTTAGCTGTTGCAGTTTTAGGGTTTTTATATTGGAATTGGAATAAGGCTAAGATATTTATGGGAGATGTTGGAAGTACTCTTTTAGGATATAATATTGCAATTTTTACTATATATTATGCAAATGAACAAGCAACAAATTTTTGGATATGGATTATACTGTTTGGAATTTATTGGTTTGATGCAACTTTGACTTTAATACGAAGAAAACTAAATAAAGAAAAACTCTCTCTTGCTCATAAAAAACATGCATATCAAAGACTCACGCAATTTGGGTGGAGTCACTATAAAGTTACAAATTACTCTATAGGATTAAATATGATTTTATTTTTTATAGTTTATTTTGTATCAAATATTTTTGTGGCTTTTATACTTGCTTTAATAGTTTTATGTTTAAGTATGAAATTTGTAGATAATAAGAAAGCATTTGAGTAATGAATTATAAAAGATTAGAGATATCAGATTTAGTACTTTGTGAACCTAAAATTCATGAAGATAATTTATATAAAACTATAACTAAGGAATAAATAGTATGATAAAAGATAAAAGATTTTTAGGGGTAATTGTAAATATAGTAGTATCTATATTTTCTTTATATTTAGTGGCATTTTTACTAAATAAAGAGCTTAGTTTTACAATTTTAGTTGTAGTTATAGGTTTTAGAATATTAGCCTCTTTTTTACTTTTTGATGATTATAAACTATCATGGTCAAAAGCTTCTACAAAAACAGGACTTATGAAGATAGTTTTGGCTTTGATTGCTTTTGCTATTTATACACCTATTTTATACTATTTTTACAGTGTACCTTTTAATCTTTTATTTATAGATTTGGTTTTTTATACATTTATGGTAAATATTTTAGTTTATGTTTATAAATATTTTTATTCAATAAAAGGAAATAAAAAAACAAAATCGCTAGTAATTTATGGAGCAGGGAAAGCAGGGCTTCAATTACAAAGAGAGTTTTTAAGCAGTGAATACAAGCTTATTTGTTTTATAGATGATGATGAGATTTTACATCATAGAAGTATAGATGGTATATCTATTTTTTCAAGAGAAAAGTATAGTTCAAATTATGTAAAAAATAAATTTGATTTAATGATTATTGCTATGCCATCAGCTTCTCAAGAACAAATTAAATCAATATATGAGTCTATGCAAGATAAGTTTGAAAAAATAAAAATATTGCCAAGTATGCAAAATATTTTAAAAAAAGAGTTATTTGTCAAACAGTTAAAAGATATTGGAGTTGAAGATTTACTTGCACGTTATCCAAAAGATTTAGATAAAAATGCTATACAAAATTTTATTAAAGATAAAACAGTTTTAATCACTGGAGCTGGTGGAAGTATTGGAAGCGAAATATCAAGACAATGCAAAGCTTATGGTGCAAAACAACTAATATTAGTGGATCATAGTGAGTTTAATCTTTATTCAATTTTAGAGGAATTACAAGATGAAAATATTATTCCTATTATGCAAAGTGTTAAAGATATAGATATTTTAGAGAGTACATTTTCTAAATACAGACCTCAAATTGTAATTCATGCAGCTGCTTACAAGCATGTTCCTTTGGTAGAACACAATATTTTAGAAGGTATTACAAATAATATAATAGGTACAAAAAATACCATAGATTTATCTATAAAGTATGGAGTAGAAAAATTTGTTTTAATATCAACAGATAAAGCAGTTCGTCCTACAAATGTAATGGGAACTACAAAAAGAATTTGTGAGTTATATGCTCAAAATGTAGATTCTAAAAATACAGAAATTGTAGCTGTACGATTTGGAAATGTTTTGGGAAGTAGCGGAAGTGTAATTCCTAAATTTAAAGCCCAAATAGAAGCTGGTAAAAATATAACTGTAACTCATCCAGAGATTACAAGATATTTTATGCTCATTCCAGAAGCATGTGAACTTGTACTTCAAGCTGCTAGTATTGGAAAGGGTGGAGAGATATTTATTCTTGATATGGGTGAACCTATAAAAATAGTTGATTTGGCTAAAAAAATGATAGAGCTAAGTGGAAGAAGTGAGATTGGAATAGAGTTTTGTGGTTTAAGATGTGGTGAAAAACTATATGAAGAGCTTTTAATAGATGATAGTGATAAAAAAACACAGTATGAATCAATCACAGTTGCTAATTCAACTTTTTTTGATATGGAAGAATTAAATAAAAAAATAGAAGAGTTGATTGTTTGTGAAGATAAAATATCAAAACTTAAAGAGATAGTTCCAGAATTTGATCATAGGTTGAATTAATTTTATTCTTACTTTTGGATGTAATATCTTTTGCTGGAATAAAAGAACCATTTCCACAAAAACCAACAGCATGATTCACTTTTTCTTTTAAATTTTATTAAATTAGGGCGTGATTCTAGTATTTGTAGGTTAATAGTAAATTAACTTAGCTTCAAATAAAAAATATATAAAAGCTCAATTAAAATATTGTAAGAAAAGTATTAAAAATAGTGCAGCAACTATTGTTTGTACAGTTATTATTGATGTTATTAAAGGTAAATCACCACCCAATTGTCGTGCAAGAATAAATGAACTAGGAGCAGTTGGCATAATAGCAAATAGAACTAATATTGCTATCATTAAATTATCTAGTGAAAAAGAGATTGCTAAAATATAGATTATAAGTGGTAAAACTATAAACTTTGCAATCATAGTGACAGTTAAATCTTTTTTTGCACTTTTTATCTCTTTTAAAACTAATGTATAACCAATAGATATTAAACCCAAAGGAAGAGCTGCACTACTTAATATTTTTAGTAGATTTTCTATGCTAATTGGTATTTTTATTTCAGAAAAGTTTATTAAAGCTCCTAAAACACAAGAAATTATCAAAGGATTTTTTACAATAGATTTAAACAAATAGAAAAAATCAATTTTGCTATTGTTTGAATATAAAGCAAATATTGAAATAGATAAAATATTTAAAAAAGGTATTGCAAAAGTTATAATAATTGCAGCTAATACTAAACCTTTCTCCCCAAAAATAGAGGCACTAAGAGCTAAAAATACATAAGTATTAAATCTTATTCCACCTTGAACTATTGAAGTAAAAGAGCTATTTTGAGTAGGACTTATTTTATTAAATATCATTAAAATTATCATAGTGATAAATATTGCAAGAAGACAAACAGATATAAAAGTTATGCTACTTGAATCAATTTTAGCTTTGGATAGAGTAAATATCAGTAATGCTGGCATTAATATATAGTATGTTAGTTTATCAGCCATTGGCCAAAAATCATGTGAAGGAAAACTTATTTTTTTAAATAAGTATCCAATCACAATTAGTGAAAAAATAGGAATAAGGCTAGTAAATATATGTTCCATTTTTTAATTTTTGTTTTTTAACATCTCTTTTAATATAATTTTTCCACCTTCAACACCTGGTTGGTCATAAGTGTTTATTCTTAGCAATTTCCCTACAATTGAAGTTAAAAGTTCATAGTAAAATAGAAGTTTTCCTATTTCATATTCGCTTATCTCTTCTAACTCTATTAAATCAATAGGAATATCTTTTTTATACTCTTTAACTGATGCTATTGTAGCATCTGCTTGAAGATTTATTAACTCTTTAAAATCAAGATTATTTATATAATCAAGCTCTTCTAATCCACTTAAACTAATAGGAGCAATTTTTGTATCATCTTTAAAATCTTTAATTTTTATAAATGTTACAGTTTTATCTCTTTTACCTTCTACAATTAACTGTAAAAATGAGTGTTGGTCAACTGGTCCTAAAAGCCCAATTGGAGTTAAACCTTGATTTGTGTTATTTGCATCAATTTTTCCAAGGCTCTCCCCCCAAAGTTGTATATACCACTTATTAAAACCTTCAAGAAGTTGTGAGTATGAGAAAACTGCATTTATATTGTAAACATCTTTGTATTCATAGTAAGTTCTAGCTTTTTTTATTAAATGAGTAAAAAGTTCATACTGTTCAAAAAATGATGTAGATATTTTTCTAGCACCATTTAAAAGCTCATCAATATCAAAACCAGCTAAATATAAAGGAACTAATCCAACATTTGATAAAACAGAAAATCTTCCACCAACATTTTTTGGAATATCAAAAGTTTTTATATCATTTACTTTTGCAAAACTGTTTAGTTTGCTATCATTTTCTGTTATTACTAAAAGGTTTGATTTATCCATTTTTATAATAGAACTTAAGTATTTAAAAATTGAAATAGTTTCAATAGTTGTACCAGATTTTGAAATAACTATAAATAAAGTATCTTCTAAATCAAATTGAGAGATTGTTCCATTTAAGTTTACAGGGTCTGTACTTTCAAAGAAAAAAATCTCTTTTTTTAAAGATTTATTTTTTTGTTTGTGGTATTTTAAGAAATTGTATATTGCATAAGTTCCTAAAGTACTTCCACCAATTCCAATTATTGCAATATTTTTTTGTTTAAAATCAAGAGAATCTAACTCTTTTTTTAAGTTAGTTATATCTGCATGAGGCAAAGAGTAGTAACCTATCTCTTCACGCTCTTTTTTTATCTCTAAGAAAATATCTTCATCGCTTAGAGATACTTTTGGATAATATAGATTGTTTTTCACTATTTTTTCCCGTTATCTTTTTTTTCTTCTTTTTTCTCATTTTTTATAGATTTATCATAAAAGTAGTTTGTAGCTTTTACAAATCCATCTATACTTCCACAGTCAAATCTTTCACCTTTAAATTTATAAGCTAAAACCATACCATTTTTTGCTTGAGTTAAAAGTGCATCAGTAATTTGAATCTCTCCACCTTTACCTGGTTTTGTCTCTCTTATAATGTCAAAAATATCTGGAGTTAAAATATATCTTCCAATAATTGCTAAATTTGAAGGTGCAACTTCTGGTTCAGGTTTTTCAACCATATCTTTTACCATGAAAATTCCTGGTTCTATCTCATTTCCAGCAATTACTCCATATTTATTTGTATCCTCTTTTGGTATCTCTTCAATTGCTACAATAGAGCAGTTATATTTTTTATATAGTTCAACCATTTGAGATAAAACACCTTTATCAGGTGCATCACATAAGTCGTCTGCTAGAAGGACAGCAAATGGTTGATTTCCAATTAAGTTTTCACCACATAATATTGCATGACCTAAACCTTTCATCTCTATTTGTCTTGTGTATGAAAAAGTACATTTTGTAATAACACTTCTAATCTCCGTTAAATAGTGTTCTTTACTAGTTCCTTTTATTTGATGTTCAAGTTCATAAGATATATCAAAGTGATCTTCAATAGCTCTTTTTCCTCTTCCTGTTACAATAGACATATTCTCAATACCAGCAGCTAATGCTTCTTCAACTCCATATTGAATAAGTGGTTTAGTAAGTACTGGTAACATCTCTTTTGGAGTTGCTTTTGTTGCTGGTAAAAATCTTGTACCATATCCAGCAGCTGGGAATAGACATTTTTTGATTGGATTGTTTGTATTGCTCATATTATTTTCCTTGTAATTTATTAAATAGATTTATTAATGCATCTTCATATACTTTTGCATTTTCTTGATTATTTGCTTCAAATCTTGTTACTAATTTTGGAGTTGTGTTACTAGCTCGAACTAATCCCCAACCTTTTTCAAAAATAACTCTTACACCATCAACAGTAATGATATCCTTGATTTTTGGAAAATATGAAGGTGGATTTTGTAAAGCAACTTTTAAATCTTCAATGATTTTAAATTTTGTATCTTCTGTTACAGTTATATTTATTTCAGGTGTTGAGTAAACTTGTGGTAGAGCTTCAAACTCTAAATCAAAATCAAAACCAGCATCGATTAACTCTAAAGCTCTAAATGTTGCATAAATTGCATCATCGTATCCAAAGTATCTATCATTGAAGAATAGATGCCCTGATACTTCAGCCGCAAAATCTGCATTTGTCTCTTTAATTTTAACTTTTAAATTTGAATGCCCTGTTTTATACATAATAGCTTTACCATAAGAGTTTATAGTGTCATACATAACTTGTGAGCATTTTACCTCCCCTATAACTGTGGGGTTTTTCATATGTTTAGAGAAGAATATTGCTAAGATATCACCTTTAAAGTTATATTTTTTTGAAAGTAGGGCGATTCTATCTGCATCTCCATCATAAGCAAAACCAAAATCAAACTCTCCGCTTGCTAACTCTTTTTTAATATCTTCTAAAGTGTGTTCGTCACTTGGATCTGGATGATGATTTGGAAAATTTCCATCTGGATCTTCAAATAAAATTTTATTTTTAATATTTAATTTTGTTAAAATTTCACCTAAAACAACACCAGCAACACCATTTCCACAATCAAAAATAAACTTTTTATTTTCAAGTTTTAAATGTTTGAAGCTTTCAACAATGTAATCAATATATCTATTTTTTGAATCAATTTGTATAACAGCTTCGTTATCACTAATATTTGAATTATCTGCTAAAATATCTCTTCCTAAAGAATAAATATCTTCTCCAAAAAATGGCTCTTTATTTAATGTTATTTTAAAACCATTATATTCAGGAGGATTGTGTGAACCTGTAATCATAATAGAACCATCACATTTGTATCCATCTATTTCATTAAAATTAGCAAAGTAGTTTGCAGGAGTTGGAACTAATCCCATATCCAAAACTTTTAAACCAGCTTTGTTTATTCCTGAACTTAACCAACCTTTTAAAGTTGGTGAATGAAGTCTTGCATCATAACCAACAGCCAAAAAAGAAGCATTTGGAACTCTTTTTAATAGTGCCTTTGCTAAATAAAACCCAATTTTTTTTACAATATCTTCGTTTAATTCCTTTTGAAATATCCCTCTAATATCATACTCTCTAAAAATAGATGTACTCATTTATATTACAACTCCTATAGTATAATTAAAAAATTGTGAAATTTTATCTTAAAATCGTTAAATAATTGTATATACCGATAGTTTAGGCATTCTAAAATGTCTTGTGCTAGATTTGTGCAAAACTATAATTTTGACTATCTAAATATGAAAGATATATAAGAGCAATAAATTTTACAAATAATTTTTCATTAAGTTAAAATCTTATAAGCCTTTTTCTAGTAATTTTAAACTAAAATACTATCAAAAATGGAGCTGATGGATGATTACTCTTTATGTCGATGGTGATGCTTTTCCAAATTTGCTCAAGCCAATATTACTTCGCTCAATAGAGAGATTACAGATTAAAACATATGTAATAGCAAACAAAAAGATAAATATAGGCGAGTCTTGTTACGTCGAGTACATAATCGTAGATACCTTTGCAGATGAAGCAGACAATAAAATAGTAGAGATGTTAGAAGAGGGCGATTTAGTTATTACTGCTGATATTCCACTTGCAGATAGGGTGATAGAAAAAAATGCGCATGCAATTGACCACCGAGGTGAGCTTTATAATGTGGATAATATCAAACAATACTTAGCTATGCGAAATCTTATGGAGAGCATCCGTGATAGTGGTGAGATTACAGGCGGACCAAAACCATTTTCACAAAAAGATGCGCAAAGGTTTGCGAACCAGCTCAATAGTTTTTTGATTAAATATTATAATTAACTCAACTTTCGCACATAAAACCTAACTGTTTTTTAGTGTAAAGCCTGAGCATTAGTATGATTTGTTCTAAATCTTTATTTCTCTTGACAATTTGAGTAGATTCAATCAATTGTTCTAATATTTTTAGAAACAGTTCCATTGAA
>NZ_NXGI01000031.1 GCF_002993025.1 Arcobacter cryaerophilus gv. crypticus
GAGATAATAGTAGGTATTACTACTGAGAATGTAACTGAAGATAAAGATTCAATCTTTACAATTAGCATTAATAAACCAGTAAGCAAAAATGTAGAAGTAATATTAAGTAATGGAGACACTGTAATAATCGAAGCTGGAGAAACATCAGCTGAGTACAAAGTTAATGCTCAAGGTGATGATGTAATAAAAGATCCATCATCAGTAACTGTAACTCTAGCTGGTGCAAAAGCTACTGATGGAACAGAGTTTGAGAAATTAACACTAAGCCCACAAAGTCCTACATCAAATATTACTGATACAGATAATACTGTAGAAGTAAATCTAAGTGTAGATAATATTAACCCAACAGAGGGTGATACAGTAACATTTAAAGTAAGCCTAGAAGATTTAGATGGAGTTGGTGGATTAGATAGACACACAGGAGTAAAAGTAACTCTAAGTAATGGTGTAGTAATTGAGATTCCAGCTGGTGAAATTGAAGGAACA
>NZ_NXGI01000032.1 GCF_002993025.1 Arcobacter cryaerophilus gv. crypticus
AAAATCATCAAGTCCCATAAAAAAGCCCTTTATATAGTTGATTGTAGTGATGAAATTATATCAAAAAGTGCCTATTTATGGGCTTTATTATAGCTTTTATATATAAGAAATTGAAGATTTTTTATGTGCGAAAGTTGAGTAAATAAAAAATTAAACAAATCTTAATCTTCTTTGGATATAATCGCAGTTCTATTTTTTAAATCAATTAGATTTTTAATTTAGTACCTCACATGTGTCAATCCTTGCTCGGGTTGTGTTAAGTTTAAAGCTTAGCATTAAGGGATACAGAGGCTAAACCCTAGAAAAAAATATAAACAAACATAATTCAAGGAGAATTAACATGGTTACAATGAAAGACTTATTAGAGTGTGGTGTACACTTCGGACACCAAACAAGAAGATGGAATCCAAAAATGAAAAAATTCATTTTCGGTGTTAGAAAGAATATCTATATTATAGATTTACAAAAAACTCTAAGATACTTTAGATATACATACAATGTTGTAAGAGATAGAGCTGCTGAAGGTCAAACAATGATTTTCGTTGGTACTAAAAAACAAGCTAGTGAAACTATTAAAAAAGCTGCTGAATCTTGTGGAATGCCATATGTAAACCACAGATGGTTAGGTGGAATGCTTACAAACTTTGGAACAATCAAAAAATCAATTAGAAAATTAGAAATTATTAAAAAAATGAGAGAAGAAGGTCAACTTGATCTTTTAACTAAAAAAGAAGCTTTAATGCTTTCAAGAAAAGAAGAGAAACTAGAGTTATACCTTGGTGGAATTAAAGATATGCATAAACTTCCAGATATGATGTTTGTTCTTGATGCAGTTAAAGAAAAAATTGCTATTGCAGAAGCTAGAAGATTAGGAATAACTGTTGTTGCTCCACTTGATACAAACTGTGATCCAGATGTTGTAGATTTACCAATTCCTGGAAATGATGATGCTATTAGAAGTATTCACTTATTTTGTAATGAAATGGCAGCAGCTATGAATGAAGGAAAAGCTGTACTAGCTGAAAGTGGTGCTGAAACTTCGGTTGAACCTATTTCTCAAGAAGAGCAAGACGAGCTTATAGCTGAAGCTGTTTCTGAGGGTGGAGAGATTAAATTTGGTGAAGGAGAAGAAGCATAATGGCATCAACTCCACAATTAATCAAAGAGTTAAGAGAGCTAACTGGTGCTGGAATGATGGATTGTAAAAATGCATTAAATGAAACTGGTGGAGATTTAGAAAAAGCTATTCAAGCGCTTAGAGAAGCAGGGCTTGGAAAAGCTGCAAAAAAAGCTGGAAATGTTGCTGCTGAAGGTTTAATTGCTATTGAAGTGAATAGTGATAAAACAAAAGCTGTACTTTTGGAGTTAAATTCTCAAACAGATTTTGTTGCAAAAAATGAAAATTTTATTAATATTACAAAAGAAATTACAGCTCATGCATTTTCAAATAATATAAATGATGCTGAAACTCTTAATAGTTCAACTATAGATGGTAAAGATTTCCCAACATATTTAGCAGAAAAAATTGCAACTATTGGTGAAAATTTAGTTGCTAGAAAATTACAAAGTGTTGAAGGTCAAGTTGTTAATGGTTATGTTCATGTAAATGGAAGAACAGGAGTTATTCTAGCAGCTTCTTGTGATGCTGGTGTAAAAGATAAAGCAGCAACACTTTTAAGAAATATTGCAATGCATGCAAGTGCTATGAAACCAACAGTTATTTCATACAAAGATTTAGATCCAGCTTTTGTTGAATCTGAAAATAGAGCAATTAGAGCTGAGATTGAAGCTGAAAATGAAGAGTTAGTAAGATTAAAAAAACCTCTTAAAAAAATTCCAGATTTTGTTTCTAAATCTCAATTAACAGATGCTGCTATTGCTGAAGCAAAAGCAAGATTTGAAGATGAGTTAAGAGCTGCTGGAAAACCTGAAAAAATTTGGGCAAATATTATTCCTGGGCAAATTGAAAGATTTATCACTGATAATACTCAATTAGATGGAAGATTTGCACTTTTATCTCAAGCTTATGTAATGAATGATAAACAAACTGTAGAGCAAGCAATTGCTGAAGTTGATCCATCAATTAAAATTACATCTTATGTTAGATTTGAACTTGGTGAAGGAATCGAGAAAAAAGAAGAAGATTTCGCAGCTGAAGTTGCAAAACAAATGGGTAAATAATAAATAGTTTAAAAAAACTATTATAAAAGGATATGCAATGAGTGAAAAAAATAATAATAAACCACTCCTTGCATCCACACTTCTTGAAGCAAAAAATCTATCTCATAATTTTGACTACGAACTTTTTAAAAATATTAATCTTAGTTTAGAGAAAAAAGAGTCAATAGCTATTATTGGAACTAGTGGAAGCGGAAAATCAACTCTTTTAAATATTTTATCTTCACTTTTAAAGCCAACAGCTGGAAATGTTGTTTTTCAAAGTAAAGATTTATACTCTTTAAAACAAAATGAACTATTAAAAATTAGAAGAGATGATTTTGGAATTGTATTTCAAGCACACTATTTATTTCGTGGATTTAGTGCTTTGGAAAACCTAAATATTGCTACACTTTTAAGTCATCAAGATATTGATTATAAACTTTTAAATGATTTAAATATTTCACACGTCTTAAATCAAGGTGTTGGAGAACTAAGTGGTGGACAACAACAACGTTTGTCAATTGCTAGAATTCTTATGAAAAAACCAAAAATAATTTTTGCTGATGAGCCAACAGGAAACTTAGATAAAGATACTGCAAATGTAGTTATGAATACTCTTTTTAACTATATAAAACAGAATGATGCTGGCCTTATTTTGGTAACTCATGAAGAGGATTTAGCTTTTAGATGTGATAAAGTTTTTAAGCTTGAAGAGCTAAATTTAAAGGAGATAAAAAAGTGAAAATCCTTCTTATTTGTGACACAGCAATAATTGAGCATATATTTATACTTGTTTGTAAAAGAATTAAAGTTGATTTAATAGTTCAAAAAACAACAAGTGTTGATAATAAATATGATTTGATAATTGTAGATCAACCATTTATTGATAATAAATTTAATAAAATAAAGACATTAACAACTAGATTGGGAGCAATTAGTTCAGAAGAGTTAAGTTTTGAAAAACAAAGAGATTTTTTGATTCCTAGACCATTTCTTCCTACAAAATTGGAAGCAATTTTAAAAGAGCAAATAGAACTTTCATTAAATGAAAAAAAAGATAGTAGTAATTTATCAAAATTTATTTCTACAGAAGAGGAAGATATTGTTCTTCCTGTAGTTGATTATATAAATGATAGTTTGGATGATAGTTTGGATGATAGTGAAGATTTTGACAATTACGATGATTTGAGTTTTGTTGATGATTTACTTGATGAAAATGAAAATGAAGATGAGAGTATTATTAGCTTAAGTGCATTACAAAAAGGCGGAGTTTTAGATAATCTTGAATTAAAGAAAATAAATACTATTTTAAAAGATGATAAAAAACGAATAGATGAAGAAACTGATTGGAAAGATATAAGCGAAATTATAGATGAAGCTTTAGATGAAGTTAAAGATTATGAATTCTCTTTGGATAATAACAAATATCATTTAATTTTAAATAGATTTAAAATTGATGAACTAAAACCACTTCTTACAAAACTTGATCAAAATCTTATAGACAGATTGGCAAGTGGTGAATCTGTTGATATAAATATATCGATAAAGGAATAAGATGATAAAAGAGTTAAACGGTGCAATTCTAGTTATTTCAGGACCTAGTGGATGTGGAAAATCTACACTTTTAAGAGAGATATATAAAAATATACCAAACTACTATTTTTCTATTTCAACAACAACTAGAGCTTTAAGAGGCGAAGAAGAAGATGGTGTTGATTATAATTTTGTGAGTCAAGAAGTGTTCGAAAAGAATATAAAAGATGATAATTTTTTGGAGTATGCGAAAGTTCATAATAACTATTATGGAACTATGCTAGAACCAATTACAAAAGCTTTAAATGATGGAAAACTTGTAATTTTTGATATAGATGTTCAAGGACATAAAATTTTAAGAAAAAAGTTGGATAATCTAATAACTTCTGTTTTTATTACAACACCAACTTTAAAGATTTTAGAGCAAAGATTAATAGCTAGGGATACAGACACTGCTGAGATGATTGAAAAAAGAGTTCAAAATGCTAAGGTAGAGATAGAATCATTTACTGATTATGACTACTTGATTATAAATGATAATATTCACAAAGCTTCTAAAGAAATTTTGGCTATTGCAAATATAGCAAGAGCAAAAACAAAGATTTTTGATAAAAAAAATATAGTTGAAAACTGGATAAACAGTTAAACTATATCCTCAAATTTTAAAGGTTTATCAAAAAAGTATCCTTGAGAATAGTCTATATTTAACTCTTTAACTTTGTTGTAAATATATTCATTTGCTACAAATTCAGCAACAGTTTTTATATTAAATTCTTTTGCAATATTTGATATTGTTTTTACAATTATCTCTAAATCTTTTGACTGGTGAATATTTTTTATTAAAGACCCATCTATTTTTATAAAATCTATATCCAATCTTGATAAAAGATGAAAGTTTGAGTACCCGCTACCAAAATCATCAATTCCAACCTTACAACCATATCTTGAAACATTATCTATAAATGTATCAACTAAATCAAAATCGGAAATCTCTTCGCTTTCTAGTATTTCAAACTCAATATTTGATGCAAAATCTATATTTTCATCTAAATAATTATAGATATATTTTGTAGTTTTTTCATTTAAAATATCATCATAAGATATATTTATAGATACTCTTTTATTTTTATTTTTAATAAGTTTTAAAGAGTCTTCTAAAATAACTTTAATAATATTTGAATAAAGTTTAGTTTTTTTCGCAATATGTAAAAAACTATATGGGCTAAATTCTGTACCATCATGGTCTATGTATCTAATTAAAGCTTCATATTTTATAACCTCTTTTGTTTGAGTATCAACAATCGGTTGAAAATATGCTTTTAGTAAATTGTCTTTAAATCCTTGTTTTAGTTGTTTTATCCATTTTATATTCTCTTCAAAAGATATGTGAATATTATAAGAATCATCATAAATCATTATTTTTTGGAAAGTTTTTCTAGCATAAGAAATAATTCTTTTTGTATATTTGTAAGCCTCAGAACCATCACCTTGTGCTATTCCTATAGTAATATTTACATCTATTTCATTATCATCTATTAAAAATGGTTCATTTTCTACTTTTTCTAAGAAATCTTTACAAAAATTAAAAAAATCTTTTGTTTCCATCTTATTTTTTGGTACTACTGCAAATTTATCTGATTCTATTCTATATAGTAAGTAGTTATTTCCATCAAAATAGTTTCTCATTTTTGAAGCAAACTCTTTTAATATTTTATCACCAATAGTTTCCCCAAAAAGATCATTTGTTGCAATAAATTCATCAATATCAAATAAAGCCATAAGTTCACTATTTGAATCTTTTAAATCTTTTTTTAGTTTATTTCTATTTGATAGGTTTGTTAAGCTATCTAAGTACAAATCTTTTAGCTCATGATAATTTAATGATTGTGACATAGCTTGAAGTAGTTTTGAAACATCAACAGGTTTTAAAACATATTTATCAACCCCAATATCAATTGCTTCAAGTAAATACTCTTTGTTTGAAAAAGCTGTTGTTACAATGATTGGAACATTTTTATTTATATCTTTAATTTTTTTAATCATCTCTAAACCATTTAAAATTGGCATATTTATATCTGAGATAATTAAATCAATATCACTATCATGTTTTAAAAAAAGTTCATACCCTTCTTGACCATTTGTTGCAATATATTGATTCTTTGTAAATGATTGTAAAATAGAAGAAGTAACTTCTCTTAAATCTTTTTCATCTTCAACATACAGGACGGTAACACTTTTTAGATTTGATATATCGTTGTTCATTAAACCACTCTTTGAAATTAATAAGATATAATACACAAAAATCTTAATATAAAGTTTAATTTTAAAAAAAGGAGATGTTTTTTTGATAAAAATAGAGTGTAATCATTGTCATTTATCATTTGATGAAAAAATAATGATAAAAGAGAATGATTTAAATTTTTGTTGTGGTGGTTGCCAAAGTGTTTATCATATTTTAAAAAGTGAAAATTTAGACTCTTTTTATGAAAAACTTGGAAATAAAACTATAAAAGCTCCTTTACAAGTCTCAAACGATGATTTGGCAAAATTCGACTCAGAAAACTTCTTAAATAGTTATACAACAATTACAAAAGATGGATTTGTACAAATTGATTTAATCCTTGAAGGAATTCATTGTGCAGCTTGTGTTTGGCTAAATGAAAAGGTTTTATATGACACAAAAGGTGTTGTTGAAGCAAATATAAATTTTACAACAAATAAAGCAAGAGTTGTTTTTAACAGTGATATTTTAAAACTAAGTGATATTATAAAAAAAATAAGAAGTGTTGGTTATAACGCTTACGCTTATGATTCAAGCATAGCAGATAAAGAAGCTAGTAAAGCCAAGCAAGACTATTTTGTAAGAATTATGGTTGCTGTTGTTTGTACTATGAATATAATGATGTTAAGTGTTGCAAAATATACAGGCTTTTTCACAGGAATGAGTCTTGAAGTAAAAAATATGATACATCTAGCTGAGTTTATTCTGACAACGCCAGTTTTATTTTTTAGTGGATTTGTATTTTATAAAGGTGCATATTTTGGTCTAAAAAACCGTATTGTAAATATGGATTTGCTTGTAAGTTCTGGTGCAACAATGACATATGTTTACTCTTTATTTGTTTTATTTGGGGCAAAAGGTGAGAGCTATTTTGATTCAGTTGCTATGATTATAACTTTTGTTTTAGTTGGAAAATATCTCGAAGTAATTGGTAAAAAATCAGCTATTGATACTTTGGATAAAATAAAATCAACTCTTCCACTTGAAGCAGTTGTTGTAAAAAATGGAAAAAAAGAGGTAAAAGCTTTAAATTTAGTAAAAGTTGGTGACTTAATTGAGCTTAAGATTGGAGAAAAGGTTCCTGTTGATGGAAAAATTATAAGTGGAAATGCATCTTTTGATGAATCTAGTTTAACTGGTGAGTCAATACCTGTTTATAAAAAAACTGGAGATAATATTTTTAGTGGAACTGTTATTTTGGACTCTACAATACTTTTTGAAGTTGTAAAAGATTTTAAAAATTCAACATTTTCTTCTATTGTAACTTTACTTGAAGATTCACTAAACTCAAAACCAAAAATTCAAACTTTAGCAAATAAAATTTCAAGACGTTTTAGTTTAATAATTTTAAGTATTGCATTTATTACATTTTTAGTTTGGTACTATTTAGGGCTTGATTTAGGTTTTTATTTTGAAGGGGTTAATCAGTTTGAAAGGTCATTTATAACGGCTATTTCTGTTATTGTGATTGCTTGTCCTTGTGCTTTAGCACTTGCAACTCCAATGGCTAGCTTAGTTGGAATTAGTGAGTTGGCAAAAAAATCATTACTATTTAAAGAAGCAAAATTTATAGAAACTATTGCAAATGCTACAACTGTTGTTTTTGATAAAACAGGAACATTGACAAAAGGAGAATTAGAAGTTAGTTTTGTAGAGTTTTTCAATAAAGATGAAAAAAATATAAATCTTCTTTACTCTTTACTTGATAGTTCAAATCATCCTGTGAGTATTGCTGTAAAAAGATATATTAAAGAAAATTTTGAAGTTTCTCATTTGAGTTTAGAAAATATAAAAAATATTGAAGCAAAAGGCTTGAGTGCAAGATATGAAAATAATGAAATATTAGGCGGAAATGAGTCACTTTTAAAAGAGTTTGGTGTTAATATGAATGTTGAGATAAACTCAAAATTGACTCAATATTTGTTTTGTGTAGATAAAAAGATTATTGCAAATTTTGAGTTAAAAGATGAGTTGAAAGCCGATGCAAAAGAGCTTATAGAGTATTTAAAAGAGCAAAATATAGAACCAATAATGCTAACAGGGGATAATAATTTTGTGGCTTATTCTATTGCAAAAGAGTTAGAAATATCAAACTATAAAGCAAATTTAACTCCAAAAGATAAAGCAGATTTTATAAAAGATTTGAAAAATAGTGGTAAAACTGTTGTTATGGTTGGAGATGGTGTAAATGATAGTGTTGCACTAGCTTCAAGCGATGTTGCAATTGCTATGGGAAATTCTGCCGATGTTTCTATGATGGTTTCTGATGTAGTAATGCTAAATTCAAAACTAAAATCATTAAAAGATGCTTTTATAATCTCTAAAAAAACGTATAAACATATAAAACAAAATTTAGCTTTCTCTTTAATTTATAATACAATTACAATTCCAATTGCAGCAGCTGGATTTATAATTCCACTTTTTGCTGCATTATCTATGAGTTTAAGTTCTTTAGTAGTTGTTTTAAACTCTCTTAGAATAAAACTCAAATAAAGGAAAAATTTATATTATGATTGATGATACACTATTTTTTATGTTGGTAGTTGGGCTTGTAATTTCAGCTGGAATGCTTTTTTTATTTATTTGGGCTGCAAAATCAGGACAATTTGATGATGCTTCAAAAATGACAAATGGAATGCTTTTTGATAGTGTTGAAGATTTAAATGATGCTATAAAAAAAGAGAAATCTATAAAAGAGTCTAAAAAAGATATAAAAAAAGAGGATAAGTAAACTTATCCTCTTTAAAGATTTGGTAAAACCAAATTATTTACCCATATAATCAGCTAATGCTTTAATATCAGCATCAGTTAATTTAGCAACTTGACCTTTCATAAGACCTTTCATAGGTCCACCATATGAACCATCTTTATAACCATTTAAAGATTTCACAATATCAGCTTTTGTTAAATTAGCTGGAACATGAGATTTACTTTGAGTAGTGATATTGATTTCACCTTTAACTCCGTGACATGCTTTACATGTTGCATAAGATGCTGGTGCATCAGCAAATGCAAAACCTACTAGTGCTACTGTTGCAAGAACTACTTTTTTCATTTTTTCTCCTTTTAAATTTTAAGAAAGAAATATTAGCTATTTTTTCTTTTTTTTATGCTTAATAACATTAAAATTAAAGTTATTACAATTAGAAGTTTTGCTTATTATTGTATATTATTTGTGGATTTCGATACAAGCGACATCTCTTAATACTACTGTGTCAATTTTGTGCAAAAAATGTTATTTTTTTAGTTTGCTTACTTTTTATGTACCTTTAATATCTCTCTAAAGTTATGTTTGGATTTTAAATATCTCATTTCTTGCCTCAATAAAGAAAATTTTATATTTGATTTACTTCTAGCTTGGGTTACACCAAAATCAACTATTAAAAGATTGATTGGAAGTGACCATTCCATTTAATCTTGGTTGCACTAAATAGGATATAGAAAAAAGTATTTTAAAATTAGTGAAAGCGTAGAAGATATATGAGAAAAAGTAATTACTCACAATAGTTTAAAGAATCAACAATAAAGTTAATTATATTAAAAACACTTGCTTTTATATTTTTATTCAGTTATAATGATGGTCTTGAAGATGATTTAGGGTTTTTGACTACATCTTTTGTTTGCTTTTATTGATAACTACAAAAAATTGATACTAACTTACTTAATACAAATTAAAACTCCACTTAAACTTTATAGATTACTTTTTAATTAAAGTAGAAAAATAAATTAAAAGGAAATGCCATGGCAGATCAAAATATCGGAACAGTAAAATGGTTCAACTCAGAAAAAGGTTTTGGATTTATCCAAATAGAAAATGGAAATGATGAATTCTTTGTTCACCACAGTGAAATTCAAAGTTCAGGATACGGTAGAGTATCTTTAGAAGAAGGACAAAAAGTATCTTTCGAAATCGGAAGAAATGAAAAAGGTCCTCAAGCAAAAAACGTTAAAGCAATATAACTTTTTACTATAATATAATTCCAGACTATATAGTTTGGAATATATTACATTCTTTAAAATAATATAACTACAACAAACTACAATAAAAATATAAAAGAGAGAAATGTCAATAATAAATGTAAATATAAAAATAAAACAGTTAGTTTTATTAAGACTTATAAAAAATAGAGAATCTATAGAAGATGCTTCTTCAAAAGCTGGATTATGTATTAATCTATCAAAAACTTATTTAAAACCAAAAAATCCATTTGCAATATATTAAATAATTTTGTAAATTAAATGTTACAAAATAGTATAGAGGATGATATTATATAAATCAGATACTAAAAAAATGTTAAAATATTAACGGTAAAATTTACCGTAATTTATATTTTTTATAATAAAAGTAGATTTATAACTGTGTCAAATTTGTACAAGAAATTAATATATTAAAAGAATCATTTAATATATTAAAAATAAATTAAAGTTGTAAGAGTGCTATTTGAAGTCTTTTTTATTTATTTTAACTCAACTTTCGCACATAAAAAATCATTAATTTCTTATATATAAAAGCTATAATAAAGCCCATAAATAGGCACTTTTTGATATAATTTCATCACTACAATCAACTATATAAAGGGCTTTTTTATGGGACTTGATGATTTTATCCAAACTGCTATGAACAATGTATTAAAAAATCCAATATTATCTGTTTTAAGAGATATAAATTTTAGTTCTATTTTAAAACAAAGTAATTTTATAAAAAGAGATATTGGTGTAAAACCATATATGATAATTTTACATTTTTTATCAAAAAAGTGGGTCAAATTTCAATCAAAATTTTCATATGAAATATAGTAATGATTGTTTTAAAAAAGATGTTTATTATAGATTACATTCATACAATAATTATATGTCACCAGTAGAGTTTGAAAAAAATATATTACTAACTCAACTTTCGCACATAAAACCTAACTGTTTTTTAGTGTAAACCCTTAGCATTAAGATGATTTGTTCTAAATCTTTATTTCTCTTGACAATTTTTTGGACTTGAACTAGTTGTTCTAATATTTTTAAAAACAGTTCCATTGAA
>NZ_NXGI01000033.1 GCF_002993025.1 Arcobacter cryaerophilus gv. crypticus
TAAGGGAAAGATTTATTGGTAAGAGATTAGCCTGTATTGTATCAGTTAGTTGGTGGGGTAATGGCCTACCAAGACAATGACACATAACTGGTTTGAGAGGATGATCAGTCACACTGGAACTGAGACACGGTCCAGACTCCTACGGGAGGCAGCAGTGGGGAATATTGCACAATGGACGAAAGTCTGATGCAGCAACGCCGCGTGGAGGATGACACATTTCGGTGCGTAAACTCCTTTTATATGAGAAGATAATGACGGTATTATATGAATAAGCACCGGCTAACTCCGTGCCAGCAGCCGCGGTAATACGGGGGGTGCAAGCGTTACTCGGAATCACTGGGCGTAAAGAGAATGTAGGCGGATTGATAAGTTTGAAGTGAAATCCTATAGCTTAACTATAGAACTGCTTTGAAAACTGTTAATCTAGAATGTGGGAGAGGTAGATGGAATTTCTGGTGTAGGGGTAAAATCCGTAGAGATCAGAAGGAATACCGATTGCGAAGGCGATCTACTGGAACATTATTGACGCTGAGATTCGAAAGCGTGGGGAGCAAACAGGATTAGATACCCTGGTAGTCCACGCCCTAAACGATGTACACTAGTTGTTGTGAGACTTGATCTTGCAGTAATGCAGTTAACACATTAAGTGTACCGCCTGGGGAGTACGGTCGCAAGATTAAAACTCAAAGGAATAGACGGGGACCCGCACAAGCGGTGGAGCATGTGGTTTAATTCGACGATACACGAAGAACCTTACCTGGACTTGACATAGTAAGAACTTTCTAGAGATAGATTGGTGTCTGCTTGCAGAAACTTATATACAGGTGCTGCACGGCTGTCGTCAGCTCGTGTCGTGAGATGTTGGGTTAAGTCCCGCAACGAGCGCAACCCTCGTGTTTAGTTGCTAACAGTTCGGCTGAGAACTCTAAACAGACTGCCTACGTAAGTAGGAGGAAGGTGAGGACGACGTCAAGTCATCATGGCCCTTACGTCCAGGGCTACACACGTGCTACAATGGGATATACAAAGAGCCGCAATACGGTGACGTGGAGCAAATCTTATAAAATATCTCCCAGTTCGGATTGTAGTCTGCAACTCGACTACATGAAGTTGGAATCGCTAGTAATCGTAGATCAGCTATGCTACGGTGAATACGTTCCCGGGTCTTGTACTCACCGCCCGTCACACCATGGGAGTCGAACTCATTCGAAGCGGGGATGCTAAAATAGCTACCTTCCACAGTGGATTTGGCGACTGGGGTGAAGTCGTAACAAGGTAACCGTAGGAGAACCTGCGGTTGGATCACCTCCTTTCAAAGAAAAATATTAAGATTTAATTCTTAATATAAATAAAAAGAAAAAAACTACTTTTAACAACATATATTTAGTTTGTAAAGATTATTTGGAAGAACAACAGATAATTTATAGGTAAATATGGGCCTATAGCTCAGCTGGCTAGAGCGCTCGACTGATAATCGTGAGGTCTCAGGTTCAAGTCCTGATAGGCCCACCATTATGGGGAATTAGCTCAGCTGGGAGAGCGCCTGCTTTGCACGCAGGAGGTCAGCGGTTCGATCCCGCTATTCTCCACCATATACATATAAA
>NZ_NXGI01000034.1 GCF_002993025.1 Arcobacter cryaerophilus gv. crypticus
TAGTTTACAAAGATTACTTCTTAAACTTCATACATATTTTAAAGAACTCAATCTCAACCCTGTGGTCAAATTGGACGGGAATTATAGTGCCTTTTTTTCTATTTGTCAAGAGTGTTCACTTAAAGTTTGGTTAAATTTTGGAATTTTATTTTATTAATCTTTTATTTACCAATTTTTTGTATTATAATGTCTTAATATAACATTGAAAAATAGTGTTATATAAATAAAGTTTCAAACTATAATAAAAAGGAAAGAAGATGTACAACAGAGATTATTTGACAGATAAGACAAATAGCTACTCAAATGAATCATCACAACAAGCATATATAATGAGCTTTTTAAAAGCTACTTATCAACTTTTTGCTGGTTCACTTCTAGCAGCAACTGCTGGAGCATATATTGGATTAGGAATTGTAAACTATATCGCAGGTCCTATGATGTGGGTTTTATTTGCAATTGAATTAGGACTTATCTTTTTTGTAATTCCTAGAGTTAAACATACTCCTGGTGTAAATTTAGCAGTACTTTTTGCATTTACATTCATAACAGGTCTTACAATTGCGCCGTTATTAACTTCGATTTTTGCAATGCCTGGTGGTGCTAGTATAGTTGGTCAAGCATTTTTAATGACATCAATTGCATTTGGTGGAATTTCAATGTTCGCAATGACTACTAAAAAAGATTTCTCTTTTATGGGTAAATTCTTATTTATTGCACTTATTATAATGATTGTTGCTGGTATATCAAATATATTCATCCAATCATCAATGATGCAACTAGTAATTGCAAGTGCGGGAGCTTTACTTTTCTCTGCATTTATTTTGTATGATACGCAAAATATAATCAAAGGAAATTACGATTCACCAGTTGAAGCTGCGCTTTCACTATATTTAGATTTCTTCAATCTATTTATCTCGCTTCTTCAAATTCTTGGAATTATGAAAAACAACGAATAATATATAGGGTTCACACCCTATATATAAATATACAATATGAATAAAAATCACTTAAGACTAATTGACGCAAACCTAAATCGACTTAGAGAAGGAATTAGAGTTGTAGAAGATATTTTTAGATATATCTACAATAATAAAGAGATTTCTACAAAATTAAAAAATTTAAGACACATTGCACGAACTAAAAACTATTATGAGCTTCTTGAAACTAGAGATGTAGAAAATGATGTTTTAAGAGAATCGATAAAAAGTGAGCAAAATAGAGAAGATTTAAACTCTATTTTAATAGCAAACTTTAAGAGAGCTCAAGAGAGTTCAAGAGTTTTAGAAGAGCTTACAAAACTATCATCAATAGAAGATAGTGAAAATTTTAAATATATAAGATATGAACTTTATAATTTAGAAATTGTTTTAACAAAAATAACTTCAAACTCCAAATAGTTTAAATTATACTCTTTATACAATTTCTTAGCCTTCTCAAAACTCAATTCACTTTTACCACTAACACCTGATTTTTTAATATAATCAAAAAGCTCTTTTTTATTATCAAACTCTAATTTATAAAAAATAGTTTCAAACTCACAAGAAAAATAAGTAGAAAATGCCTCTTTTATAATCTTTTCATCTAAGATTGGAGATTTTTGATTTGTAATGTTTTGAATAGTTTTAAATGTATTTGAAGTAAATAAAACAACATTTATTTCACTGGTAATTTTGCTTAATTCTTCTACTATTTTTTTTAAATCATTTGACCACTGAAGAGCTGAAGATGATATTACCATATCAAATTTTTGTTTTTTTATCTCATCAAAAAACTGATTACTATCAAAATTCAAACATTTTACACTTAATTTTTTTGCTTTTGGATGAAGTTCACACATCTGCTTTGAACCATCAATTGCTAGATATTTATCAAACTCCCAATTTACATTTGAAAAAATCTGACCACTTCCACAACCTAATTCCAAAATACTTTTTGGCTTAGATTTAAGTTCTCGAATCAAAGATTTTGCACAGATTTGCTGGATAATATTGTATGATTTATACTCTTTTGCATATTTTGAGAATTGATTTTTTTCTTCCATTTATCTCTTTAAAAAAAATTTAATTTTCATTTTATCTATTTTAAATTTAGTTTTGGATAAAATAGACACCATTTTTTAAAAAGGAATTATAGATTATGACATCTACACTTTTAATAGTTCAATTTGTTTTAGCAGTGCTTATTGTAATTGTTGTATTACTTCAAAAAAGCTCTAGTATTGGACTAGGTGCTTATAGCGGAAGTAACGAATCGCTTTTTGGTGCAAAAGGACCTGCTAATTTTTTATCAAAAGCTACAATGGCTTTAGGGCTTGTTTTCGTATTAAACACTCTTTTTCTAGGATATACATATAACCAAGAGAGAAATAAAAGTGCTATAGACTCTATTAAAATTGAGTCTTTAATACCGTCAAGTCCATCAACTCAAAACTCAACAGCACCATCTGCGCCAGAAGCTCCAAAAGCTCCAGCTTCAGTGCCTGAGAAATAAATCTAGAGGAGATAATTATGTTAGAAGAAGTTTATTCACAAACAAAAGAGCAGATGGAGAAATCTATTGAGGCTCTAAAAAGAGATTATAAATCTTTAAGAACAGGTAAGGTAAGTGTAAATATTTTGGATAATGTAAAAGTTGACTACTATGGAACAATGACTGATTTAAGTCAAGTTGGTTCTGTATTGGCAACAGATGCAACAACTATTACAATAAATCCTTGGGAGAAAAACCTTTTAGGAGTTATTGAAAAAGCTATACAAACAGCAAATATTGGAGTAAATCCAAACAATAATGGTGAAGTAATAAAACTATTTTTCCCACCAATGACAGTTGATCAAAGACAAGAAACTGCAAAACAAGCTAAAATTATGACTGATAATGCAAAAGTTGCTATTAGAAATATTAGACAAAATTCAAATACAAAAATAAAAAATCTTCTAAAAGATAAGCTTATTACAGAAGATGATAGCAAAAAAGCTCAAGATGAAGTACAAAAAATAACTGATGGTTTTGTTGCAAAAGCTGATGAAACTCTAAAAACAAAAGAGAAAGAGATTTTAACGGTTTAATTATGAATATAGAACAAATATATAAAGATGCTGATGCTCTATTAGAAGGGCACTTTAAATTAAGTAGCGGTAACCATTCACAATTTTATTTACAAAGTGCAAAAGTGCTTGAAGACCCAAAAACTGCAAAAATTTTAGCTGAAGCTTTAGCTCTTGAGATTAAAAAATCTGGAATTAAAATCGATGCTGTTTGTGCTCCTGCGCTTGGTGGATTAATTGCTGGATTTGCACTTGCAACTGCTTTGGATGTGCGATTTATTTTTGCTGAACGTGCTGATGGAGAGATGACTATACGAAGAGGTTTTGAAGTAAAACCTGGAGAAAGATATCTTGTTTGTGAAGATATAATTACAACTGGTGGAAGTGCCCTAGAAGCAGCAAGAGAAATCGTAAAAGGTGGTGCAGAAGTTGTAGCTTATGCAGCTTTAGCAAATAGAGGTTTTTGTCAAAGAGTTGGAAGTGAATTATCAAGAAAAGATAACTGCAAACTACCACTTGATAAACCACTTTTTGCACTAGCAGATTTTGCATTTGAGATGTACAATCCTGAAAACTGCCCTTTATGCAAAAATGGAAGCATTGCTATTAAACCAGGTAGTAGAGGAAACTGATGTCAAAATGGAGAGATGTAAAACAAAATAGAGCAGAAAAAAATGTTTCAAAAAAAGTTTTACACTCACCTTTAAATTTTGTATCAATAGCAAAAAGATTTAAAGCTTTTTTAACTGATACTTTTTTAATAACTACTCCTATTTTATATATAGTTATATATCTGGTAATGGGAAGTGGTCAGGAATTTGCAGAAAATAGAAGCTTAGGTTGGGGTATTATTTTTGCTGTTCACTTTATTATTATTGCTATTTTTTGGCTAATAAATGGTCAAACTCCAGGATTAAAAGCTTATAATTTAAAACTTGTAGATAATAAAACAGAAGCTAAAGTATCTGTTTTACAAACAATTATTAGATATTCAGCAACACTTTTTTCTATAATTTCAATATTTTTTATATTTACTCCCTTTTTAAACAAAGAAAAAAAAACATTTCAAGACATAGTTTCAAATACAAAAATCATAGAACAATAAATGCTATTTTTTAATATTTCAGCATTTTACTTTTTTTACTTTGCTGCTGTTGGTGTATATGTAATATTTTTGCCAAAAGTATTAAATGACATTGGTTATAGTGCTTTTGATATTGGTTTAATTCTTGCAGTTGCTCCTTTAATGAAGTTTGCTATGCCATTTTTATTTTTAAAACATATAAATTTAAACAAATCTATGTTTAAAAAGGCTCTATTTTTAACAATTTTAGCTGTTAGTCTATTTTATATAACAATTGAACATTTTTATATTTTCATGCTAAATAATGCTTTTTTAGCAGCTTGTTTATCCCTAATTTTGCCATATCTTGAAGTTACTACAATTACAGTTTTAGGAAAAGAGAGATATGGGAAAGCAAGACTTTATGGCTCGATTGGGTTTATGCTTATTGCGCTTGTTTTAGCAAAATTTCTAACATCTCCATTTGTAGCTCTTCATTATTATTTAGCAATTGTAGTATTAACTGTAATCTTTGCTCTACTTCTTTTAAAAAATGATTTAGAGGCTAAGATTAATCAAACAGGAGATGAAGTTTTTTCATTTTTAAAACATTGGGCATTTTGGGCTAGTATATTTTTTATGCAGGTGAGTTTTGGTGGATTTTACAACTTTTTTACAATTTATGAATTAGAGTATGGATTATCTTTAGAAACCATATCTTATCTTTGGGCTTTTGGTGTTGTATGTGAGATTTTAATGTTATATTTTCAAGCACCAATTTTGAAAAATAATCTTTTAACAATCATAAAGTTTTGTGTAGGAGTAACCATCTTTAGGTGGTTACTTTTATATTTATATCCTCAATCGCTTGAAATTGTATTTTTTACTCAAGCTATTCATGCCTTTTCGTTTGCACTTTTTCATAGTGCTGTTGTAATTTATCTATACTCACTTTATGATAATAAAAAATTAGCTCAACAGTTTATGTTTGGTGTTGGATATGGTTTGGGTGGTTTTGCAGGAGCATTTCTTGCAGGTGCTACTTATGGAGAATATCTGTTTTTATTTAGTGCTATTTTTGCTTTAATCTCTTTTATCTTTGTTTGGTTTTTAGATAAAAAAGATAGAGTTTCTCTCAAACAGATTTAAATTAATTTATTAAAATATATTTATTCAAATCCACTTATTTTTCTTAAAAATCAAAAACTGAAAACCTACTACACAAAGCAAAATAACTATAAAAATGTAAAAAGCATTTTCATGATTTGCCCCTGGAATTCCAGCTACATTTATCCCTAAAAGTCCTGTCAAAAAAGTAAGTGGCAGAAATATTGCAGATAAAATCGATAAAATATACATTTTTTTATTCATCTGTTCTGTTAAACTATTTACAAGCTCTTCTTGAAAAAGTATAACTTTATCTCTTATAGTATCAAGCTCTTCAATGTGACGAATTAGCTGATCAGTTGTCTCTCTTAATTCAATTTTTTGATAATCATCTATCCATGATAATTTTTCATTATAAAGTTTAATCAAAGCCTCTTTTTGAGGAGTTAAATATCTTTTTAAAATAATACTCTCTCTTCTAATTTTTAATATTTCTGTTCTAAATGCAGTATTATGTTCAGATTCTATAATATTTTCTTCTAAAAAATCTGCTCTATCTTCTATTTTGTCTATTACATTGTCCATTCTATCAATCATTCTATAAGTTAGTTCAACCAAAAATTCAGAAGAGCTTTTTACACCTTTTCCTTTTTTTAAATTTTCACTTATTTCTGTTACAGATAAAATATTTTTTCTGCTTGTTGAAATAATTACATTTGAAGATATAAAAATACGAATAGATATCATCTTTTCTGGTTTTGAATTTGGTTCTAAATTTACACCCCTTAAAGCAATAAGAAGTGCATCATTTAAAACAATAGTTCTTGGTCTTGTTTCATCAGTTAAAAGTGCTTCAACTGCAACTGTATCAATGTTACTGCTATTTCTAATCCACTCTTTTGCTTCTTTACTAGTATAATCAAAATGCAGCCACAAAATCTTATTATCTTTTTCTACATTAGCTATATCGTTATATTTAAGCTCTTTTGCTGTTCCATCTTTTTCTATTAAAAAACCTTGAAATGGTTTCATTTTTTACCTTTTATTTATGCTATAAACAATTTCTGTTTTCAATTTTTGCTCTTTGATTTCTTCAAGTTTTAGCTCTTTTAACTCTAAATTCATAAAATCATCAAAAGTTTTTATATCATTTTGTGCAACAATTTTTAAAATCTCTCCCCTATAAGCCTTTGCAAAATGGCTTACAACCTTACCATCTTTTATAAACTTCAATGTTTTATATGGTTTTTTTATAGTATAAAATTTCTCATAAAATCCAGCTCTTAAATCTAAAATATCATCATTTTCTAAATATTTATCAAGTTCTTGACTAAAATTATCGTTATAGAATTTTTCTATTTTTAAATCATAAAAACTTTCACCTTGCTTTAGTTTATAATCAGGAATTTCATCACTTGCTTTTAGAACTCCAAAAAGATTTGAGAAAATCAAAACATTATCATCTATATATTTTTGTGAACTTTTTTCTAAATTATTGTAAGACAAATAATCATAAGCAACACCTTCATACCTTTGTATTGCTTTTAAAAGTGGGCTTTTAAAAATATCTCTTCTATATTTTTCTATTACATCAGCTTTTTTTGTACCAAAAAGTTTCTCTAATTGCGATATTGAAGCCGTTTTTAAAAACTCATTATAAGAGTTTACTATTTCAACTCTTTTCTTAAAAAGTTCTGGAAATATAAAACTATTTTCATCAAAAATCTTTTTATCACCGCCACTATTTTTTGTCTCACTAGGAGAAAATAAAATTTTCATCTCTATCCTTATATTAATTACTTATAAAATTTTGTATTTTTTTATAATCCAAAATCTTTATATACCCTTTTTCATTCTCTATAATATTCTCTTTTTTTAGTTTTGCTAGTTGTCTTGAAAAAGTCTCTGGAGTAATATTTAAAATTTGAGCTATTTTTACCTGTTTTAGAGTTTTAAGAAGTTCTTCATTTTCATACAAAAATTTTGCAATCTTTTCCATACTGTTTAAGCTTACATTATAATCTATGAAATTTTGTAAAAACTTTATCTTTTTTGTTAATGATTTTATAAAAAACATTGAAATCTCTGGTTTTTGCAAAAACTCCTCTTTAAACTTTTTATAATCTATTAAAATAACTTCTGCATCAGTATCAAAAGAACAATTTGCTAAAAAATCCATCTCTTCATAATTCATAATTTCAGCAATAAGTGCAGGACCAATCAGATTGTGAATTACAACCTCATTATCTTTAAAATCATGAGTATAGAGCTTTACAATTCCAGAAACTAAAAGATGAAGATATTTTGACTCATCACCTTTGTAAAATAATATTTCATCTTTTTTGTATGTTTTTTTAAAAGATATATCTTTTAATTTATCTAAATCTTTCTCTTCTAAAAAACTAAAATATTTATAATCTCCATGTTTTTTTGAAATATTATCCATTTTTTCTCCTTCTTGACTGCTATCAATTGTCTGTTAATTATTGTATGCAAATATTATATAAAGTAAAATTAAAGATATAAAATGACACATGAAAAATACAAAGTTGAGATAGATGTACTCAAAAAGTTTTATGAGCTTTATTGTAAAGATAAACATGAAGAGCAAAAAAATATTTTTATTGAACTTTTTTATAAAGAGAAGAAATTTAGTTTGGAACTTAATCTTTGTAATAAATGTTTTGAAGATATAAATTACTCTTTTAATAGACTACAAGGCTGTCCTCATGAGATTAAACCTAGATGTAGAAGCTGTCCATCTCCATGTTATGAAAAATCTAAATGGAAAGAAACTGCAAGAGTTATGAAATATTCAGCTATAAAACTCTCACTTGGAAAAATTAAATCAAGAGTTATGAATCTTTTTAATTAATCTACCAAATAATAGCTTCTTTATTTAAAGATTTTAAAATATCATTTGTTTGTGAAAAGTGCTTACAACCAAAAAATCCTCTATATGAACTAAGAGGGCTTGGATGAACTGATGTTAAGATATGGTGTTTATTTTTATCAATTAAACTACTTTTCTTAATTGCTGGAGTTCCCCAAAGTAAAAAAATTATATTTTCACAATTTTGACTAATATATTTAATTATATTATCTGTAAAAACTTCCCAACCTAAATTTTTATGACTAGCTGCTTTTGCTTCTTCAACTGTTAAAACTGTATTTAAAAGTAAAACACCTTGCTTTGCCCAAAAAGTTAAATCTCCATCAATACAAATTGATGGTTTTTGTAAATCATCATTTATCTCTTTTAAAATATTTTGCATAGATGGTGGATTTTTTATATTTGATGGTGTTGAAAATGCCAATCCTTGAGCCTGTCCAGCTCCGTGATAGGGGTCTTGTCCTAAGATTACAACTTTTAGATTATCAAGTTTTGTTAAACTAAAAGCATTGAAAATATTCTCTTTTTGTGGAAAAACTGTTGTTGTTTCATATCTTTTATTTATCTCTTTTTCTAAAGATTTATAATAATCTTTTTGTTTTTCTAAATCAATTACATCGAACCAATCCATTTATTCTCCTATTTTTAAAAATAAAAAAAGCTAAGGTTAAAAATAACCTTAGCTTTTAAATTGATATTTATCAAAAATTATAAAACTGGTGATTTTATAACCATCATTTTTTCAACGCTCATATCATGCATAGAGTGAGGAATTCCACCCATTCCAAGTCCTGATACTTTTGCTCCACCAAATGGCATCCAGTCAACTCTAAATGCTGTATGATCATTTACCATAACTGCAGTTGCATTTAATTTTTTTACAGTTTTTAGAGCTTTATCAATATTTTTTGTAAATACTGCTGCTTGAAAAGATACATCAAGTTGGTTTGCTCTAGCAATTGCTTCATCTAAATCTTTATAAGAATAGATACAAACAACTGGTCCAAATACCTCTTTTGTTGATACTAAAGCATCTTCTGCTGGATTTAAAATAACTGTTGGTTCAAAACAAGAAGCTCCGATTCTTTTCCCTCCAGTTAAAATTTTTCCACCTTTAGCAACTGCTTCATTAACCCATTCTTCGATTCTGTCAACTTCACCATTATTAATTAATGGTCCAACTTCAGTTTTTGGGTCTAATTGATTTCCAACTATTAGTTTTGAAGCAGCAGCTGAAAGCTTAGAAGCTACTTCTTCACAAATTGACTCTTGAACAAATACTCTTTGAACAGATACGCAAACTTGTCCTGCATGGTAAAAACCACCTTTAGCAAGTGCTGGAATCATATCTTCTATATCAGCATCAGCTTCAACAATAACAGGAGCAACTCCACCGTGTTCTAAAACAACTCTTGTTCCATCACTAGCTTTTGAGTTTAAGTACCAACCAACACTTCCTGAACCAATAAATGTTAGAAATGCAGTTTTTGGACTAGTTGCTAGTAACTCTCCACCTTTTCTATCGCAAACAACAGCTTGAGCCCAACCATTTGGAAGACCAGCTTCTTTTAAAATCTCTACAAGTTTTACTGCACTCATAGGAGTTTGAGTTGCTGGTCTAATAATTACTGGGCAACCAGCAGCAATTGCAGGAATTACTTGGTGAACAGCAAGATTAAATGGGTGATTAAATGCAGAAATTGCAGCAACTACACCAATTGGTTCTTTAAATGTATAAGCTAATCTATTTGCACTTGTACTTGTGTGTCCCATAGCAACTTCTTTACCTTCAAACACACTTAAATGTTCAATAGCTATTTTAATACCATTTATTGCTCTTAAAATTTCAACTTTAGAGTCAATATAAGGTTTTCCACCTTCACTTGCACAAAGAATTGTAAGCTCTTCAACTTGAGAACTCATAATTTTCATTACATTTTCTAAAATCTCAACTCTTTTATATTTTGGTAACCATCCATCTTTGTTTACAAAAGTTTTATGCGCTAAATCAATTGCAGCTTCAACTTCTTCGTAAGTATTAAAATTTACACTTCCTACTACTTTTCCATCAAATGGCGATGTAACATCTATTTTGCTCATAATTTTTCCTTTTATATATTTTAAGATTAAAAAAAAGGGGCTTTAAATCTAAAGCCCCTTTTTGAAAGTATGATTTATATCATACAAGTTTTTTGTGGTAATAACTCATTTAAGATTGAGTGATTTAAAGAGTAATCAACTGCAAGGTCAATTAAGTGAAGACCTTTTGAGTTAACACACTCTTTTAAAGTTTTTTCAAAATCTTCTACTGAAGTTGGTCTATAACCTTTTGCTCCATAAGACTCTGCATATTTAACAAAATCAGGGTTTCCAAGATCAAGTCCAAATGACTCAAATCCCATACCTGTTTGTTTCCATTTAATCATTCCATATGCATTGTCATTTAAGATAACTACAGTCATATTAATACCTAATCTGATTGCAGTTTCCATCTCTTGTGAATTCATCATAAATCCACCATCTCCACAAACAGCTACAACTTTTTTATCAGGGTTTATCATTTTTGCCATCATTCCAGAAGGAAGTCCTGCTCCCATAGTTGCAAGTGCATTATCAAGTAAAAGTGTATTTGGTTTTGCACATCTATAGTTTCTTGCAAACCAGATTTTATAAACACCATTATCAAGTGTTACAATATCTTCAGGTGCTAAAGTTTGTCTAATAACTCTTACAGCTCTTTGAGGTAAAATTGGGAATCTATTGTCACCAAAATATTTTGATAATCTTGTTCTAATTTCATCTGCTAATCTTGTATAATAGTCAAAATCCCAGTGAGCTTGAACAGTAATTTTATCTGTAAATTTTTGGATGTTTCCAGCAATATCACCAATAACGTCCATTTGTGGGAAATATGCATCATCTACTTCACTTGGGAAGAAGTTAACGTGCATAACTTTTGTTGCACCCTCTTTATTTGACATAAAAAATGGTGGTTTTTCAATAACATCATGCCCAACATTGATAATTAAGTCAGCTCTTTCAATTGCACAGTGAACAAAATCATCTTTTGATAATGCAGCTGCACTTAAACACATTGGGTGATTTTCATCAACAACACCTTTACCCATTTGAGTAGAGAAAAATGCCATTCCAGTTTTGTTTACAAAATCTGTTAATGTATTTCCAATTCTAGTTCTATTTGCACCAGCTCCAATTAATAAAAGTGGTCTTTTTGCTTTTTCAATCATAGCAACTGCTTCAGCAATAACCTCATCAACTGCAACTGGATATTTTACATTTTGTACTGGATAAATAGTTGTATCAGCATCTACTTTTTCTTCAGCAATATCTTCAGGTAATTCAATATGAACAGCTCCTGGTCTTTCAGTAGTAGCTATTTTAAATGCATCTCTTACAACAGAAGGGATATTATTAGCATTTACAATTTGTTTTGCATATTTAGTCATTGGTCTCATCATTCTTACGATATCAATGATTTGGAATCTACCTTGTTTTGATTTTTTAATTGGTTTTTGACCAGTAATCATCATCATTGGCATTCCACCAAGTTGAGCATAAGCTGCACTTGTAGCAAAGTTAGTTGCACCTGGGCCAAGAGTTGCTAAACAAACTCCAACTTTTCCTGTTAATCTTCCATAAGTTGCGGCCATAAATCCTGCACCTTGCTCATGTCTTGTTAAAATAAGTTTGATATTTGATTTTCTCATAGCTTCCAAGAAATCTAAGTTTTCTTCACCTGGAACACCAAAAATGTACTCAACGCCTTCGTTTTCTAATGCTTTTATAAATAAATCTGATGCATTCATCTTTCTTTCACTCCGTTTTGATTAATAGTTTTAAAATAAATCTCATAGCTAATTTTAAATATAAAAAATATAATATTTTTTCATACTTAACAAACAAATGATATTATAACCATATTAAAACTATTCTTTATATAATATTAACTATATTTACACATCTTATAACTTTATATTAACAAAAAGTTACACTTTAGATAAAAGGAGAATTTATAGAATGAAAAAAACAATTATATTTGACCTAGATGGTACACTTTTGGATTCAATTGAAGATATAGCATCTAGTATGAACAAGGTTCTTGAAAGCCTAAAGCTTCCAATTCATAAAATTGAAGATTATAAATATTTTGTTGGTGGGGGAGTTGATATTTTAGTTGAAAATGCTTTAAGCAATCATTCAAAAGATATAAAAGATGAAGTAATAAAAAGATTTAAAATAGAGTATGATGGAAAACTGCACTCAAAAACTCTACCTTATGATGGAATTTATGATTTATTAGATGAGTTAAAAAAATTAGATATAAATTTGGCAGTTTTATCAAACAAACCACATGAATTTACAGTTTCATATGTGAACCATTTTTTTAAAAATTATGATTTTAAAGAAGTTCATGGACAAAAAGAAGATGTTCCAAAAAAGCCAGACCCAAAAGTCGCAATTGATATTGTAAAATGTTTAAATAGCTCTTGTGAAAATACCTATTTTGTAGGAGATACTAAAATAGATATGCAAACAGCAAAAAGTGCAAATATGACTGCAATTGGTGTTTTATGGGGATTTAGAGATGAAAAAGAGTTGAGAGATTTTGGTGCTGATTTTATAGTTTCAAATCCTCTTGAGATTTTAGAAATCCTTAAATAAATCTTGACAAGCTTATTTTTTGATACTATAATAGTTTAACAAAATTCAAGGAGTTATAAAATGTCAAAAGTAATTAAACAGTTAAAACAAATTCAAGCAGATGCACATGCTTTATATATAAAAGTTCATAATTATCATTGGAATGTAAAAGGTATGGATTTTCACCCAGTTCATGCATACACAGAAGGGCTTTATAATGAAATGTCAGTTCTTTTCGATGATATGGCAGAAAGAGCAATTATTCTAGGTGATAAACCATATTTAACTATTGAAGAGCTAAGTAAAGCTACAAAAATAGAGACTGAAAAAGGTGATAGCTTTAAATCAAGAGAAATAGTAGAAAAAATAAGTGCTGATTTTGAATACCTTTTAAAATCTTTCAAAAAACTAAGTATTTCTGCTAGTGAAGAAGGAGATAAAGGAACTGAAGCATTTGCAGATGAAAAAGTTGCAAAACTTGAAAAAGATTTATGGATGTTAGGGAATATGCAAAAATAGTCATATTTGCTATAAAATCTACAAAAGAGGATTTTTATCCTCTTTTAACTACAATTTTACTATCAATTTTTTAAATTCTAATCTTTAAAATCAAAAAAATTATAATATTTTACAAATGAGTCTTTATGCGAAAATCTATTAATCATCTATATTTAATTATTCTTATATCTATTTTATCTTCAGTAGCTCCTATGGGAATTGATACATATTTACCGTCAATTCCAGAAATTGCAAAATATTTTGATGTAAATATTCACAAAGTAGAGCTATCTTTATCTATATTTTTAATAGGATTTGCTGTTGGACAAATTTTTGGTGGACCAATTTCAGATAGATATGGAAGAAGAATCGGTTCTATTGTTGGACTTTTAGGATATGCTCTTTTTAGTTTCTTAATAATCTTTAGTTCATCTATTTATGAATTGTGGATTTATAGATTTTTAGAAGCATTTTTTGGTGGAATTACAGTTGTGAATGCAACTGCTGCTGTAAGAGATAGATTTAGCGGACAAGAAGCAGCAAAGGTTTTTTCACTTATTGGGATGGTTAGAAGTTTAGCTCCTCTTTTGGCTCCTGTATTTGGTGCTGCTATAATTCACTTTTTCCCATGGGAAGGTGTTTTTGTCTTTTTAACAATCTATGCTTTACTTGTTGCATTTTTTATTTATAAAGATTTACCAGAAAGTTTTACATATACAAAACAAAATATTATTGAATCATATAAACTTGTTTTAACTCATAAAAAAGCTATGAAAGCTATGTTGGTACTTGCTATTAGTTTTGGTGCATTTTTTATTATTATTGCTAAAACATCGTATATTTATATTGAATATTTTGGTATAAAAACAGACTACTTTCCACTATTTTTTGGTATAAATTTTATTATTTTAATCGCTATGATAAATGTAAATATTAAACTTCTAAAAACTTATGAAGCTAAAAATATTGCAAAGTATGCAACTTTGATTCAATTTTTTGTTGGTATTATATTTTTATTAATTCACAAAGATATGAGCTTGATTTTGACAGTTATTATACTTGCTTCATATATGAGTATGATGGCATTTATTTTTGGAAATTGTATGTCTTTAGCTATTGAGCATTTTTCAAAAAATGCTGGAGTTGCTAGTGGAGTTATTGGTGTTTTACAGTTTGGATTAGGTGCTATAATATCTTCTATTGCTCTAAATTTTGATAACAATGGATTTTTTGTGATAGCTTTTAGTATAACTTTTTTATCACTTATCAGCTTTTTGATTATTAGAAGTTATAACGATAAGAGAGAAATCTAGCAATCGCTAAAAAATTATATTTAATTTAAAAGAACCTATCTTAATAATTAAATTATTATCTCAACTTTCGCACATAAAACCTAACTGTTTTTTAGTGTAAACCCTTAGCATTAAGATGATTTGTTCTAAATCTTTATTTCTCTTGACAATTTTTTGGACTTGAACTAGTTGTTCTAATATTTTTAAAAACAGTTCCATTGAAATT
>NZ_NXGI01000003.1 GCF_002993025.1 Arcobacter cryaerophilus gv. crypticus
GAAATGTTTTATAACTCAAAAAGAAGACATAGTTTTTTAGATTTTATAAGTCCAAATGAATTTGAGAAAAGATACAATGATAGTGTTACTCAACCCAAGGTGTTAACTGAATAAAAAAGTGTCTACTATCTTGGGGTCATTCCAAATTATTTGAAATGGTGGATATCCAACTTCTCTCTTAACAAAGTTACTTTGTTTAAGTATTTTTGTGATTTTTATTTCTGATAACACTTCGTAAATTGGATTTTTTAATATGCTCTTCATAGCAGTTTCTATATAATTTGCAAGTTCCATAAGATAGACCTTTATAATGATGTTAGTGATAACGTAATTATACTAAAAAGTGCCTACTTATGGACTTTATTTATCAACTTTAGTTCATGAATTTATTGGAATCTATGTGCGAAAGTTGAGTAATATTTTAAAAGAGTTTGAAAATAACTTTGACATAGTTTTTAATGGTGTTGATTTTTTAAATCTTGATAGAGATAAAAAATACAATTTATTGTTAGAGCATAGTTTGAATAAATATTTAGATAAAAAAGAGTTTGATTATATATTTGGTTATAGATTATTTGATACTTCTTTAGAAAGTGTTGAATTTAAAAAAGATTTAATTATGTCGGATGTATTTTAATGAAAAAAATATTAGCTTTTAGTTCAATCCGTTCTGATTATGACTTGATGTCATCTCTTTATAGATTACTTCATGAAGATAAAGATATAGATTTTAAAATCATAGTTAGTGGTGCTCATTTATCCCATAGTTTTGGTTATAGTGTTGAGCAAATTAGAAAAGATGGATTTGATATTTTGCTTGAAATTGAAACTTTATTAAATTCAGATACAGCATTATCAAGAGTAAAAAGTGCAAGTTTACTACTTCAAAACAGTATAGAAACTATTGCAAAGTTTAATCCAGATTTACTTATATATGCAGGTGATAGAGAAGATGTACTTATGTATGCAATGATTGGAGGATATTTAAATATTCCAACTATTCATGTATTTGCAGGTGATCATACTGAAGATGGATATATAGATAATCCTATTCGACATGCAACTTCTAAACTTTCAACAGCACATTTTGTTACACTAGAAGAACATAAAAAAAGATTAGTTCGTATGGGAGAGAATAATAAAAGGGTTTTTCTAATTGGAAATATTTCACTTGATAAATTTGTTTCATATAAACCAATCTCAAAAAGTGAAATCAAACAATATTTTAAAATAGATAAAAATTTTAATGATTTTGCTTTGATGATTTTTCATCCAGTTACTGAAGAAATTGAAAAAGTTGATGAATATTTTGAAAATATATTAAAAAACCTTGAACAAAGAAATATAAATACTTTTATAAGCTATCCAAATGTAGATCCAGGTAACCAAAAACTTTTAAAAGTTATAGATAAGTATAAAGAGAATAAAAACTTTATTTTTTATAAAAATTTAGATAGAGAAATTTTTATGTCAATTTATAAACATTCTAAATTTATTATAGGAAATTCTTCATCAGGAATTTGTGAAGCTACAAGTTTAAAAATACCAGCAATAAATGTTGGACTTAGACAAACTGGAAGATATGCAGATAAAAATGTAATATTTTGTGGAACAAGTTTTGAAAATATTAGTAATGGTTTGGATAAGGCATTATCAAAAGATTTTTTAGAAAACTTAAAAGATTTGAAAAATTCTTATGGCAATGGGAATAGTGCAAAAAAAGCTTATGAGATAATAAAATTAACAGACTTTAAATCTATGATAGCAAAAGTTGAAGATCCTCTAAAGGTAGAATTAATATGAAAAATAAAGTTTTAATAGTAGCAGTTCATCCAGATGATGAAACTTTAGGTTGTGGTGGGACTTTGCTTAAGCATAAAGCGAATGGAGATGAGGTTCATTGGCTTATTTGTACAACTATTGATAAATCAAATAGTTATTATGAAACAAGAGAAAAAGAGATAGAAGAAGTATCAAAACTATATAATTTTAATAGTATTATGCATAATCTTAGACTTAAAACTATGCAAGTAGATGAATATACTATGAGTGAACTTGTAAGTAAAATCTCAAAAGTGATAAATGAGATAAAACCAAATATTATATATCTTCCTTTTAAAGGAGATGTTCACAGTGACCATAGAAAAATATTTGAAGCTAGTTATAGTTGCACAAAATCATTTAGATACCCATTTATCAAAAAAATATATATGATAGAAACACTAAGCGAAACAGAATTTGCACCAAGTACCAAAGAAGATAGTTTTATTCCAAATGTGTTTGTGGATATTAGTGAATTTTTTGAAAAAAAAATTGAAATTATGAAAGTATTTGAAAGTGAAATAGCAGAACATCCCTTTCCAAGAAGTGAAAGAAATCTAAGAGCTTTAGCAACATTAAGAGGAGCTACTGCAGGTTGTGAATATGCAGAGAGTTTTATGTTACTTAAAGATATTCAAAAATAGATATATGAAAATATAAATTTAAGAAATCACAAATTTATAATAAATGAAATAACCAAGCTCTAATACAAAATTTAAAACCTCGCCTTAAATATTTCAAAAGGCCATCTAACAAGAAGTATAATTCATATTTAAGCTAATGTCCTTTAAAATATGTATTATACTTCATAAAAGGAAAAAATTTGACACTAACTGAACTTGCAAATGAGATAAAAACCTTGCGAAAAGAGAAAAGTTGGACTCAAGATGATTTAGAAAACTATTCAGGTATTACAAAACGAACAATTTCAAAAATAGAAAATGGTTTTGTAGATGAGGTTGGTATTAAAAAAGTTGAGATAATTTTGGATTTATTAGGTGTTGAGCTTTCTTTAAGACCAAAAGGAAGACCAAGAACTCTTGAAGAGTTATAACAAATATAACCAACCTCTAACACAAAATATAATATAATCCCGCCTTAAAAATTTAAAAAAATAGAGAAAACATGATAGAGCTAATAAACATACAAAAATCATACCCAACACAGATTTTATATCAAGATTTAAATCTAAGATTAAATAAAGGCGATAAAGTAGGACTTGTAGGGCGAAATGGTACAGGAAAATCAACACTTTTTAAACTGATTCTTGGAGAAGAACAACCTGATAGTGGAGATGTTTCAACTCCAAAAAACTATAAAATAGGTGCTTTGAAACAATATTTTGATTTCAAAGAGAAAACTTTACTAGATGAAACAGCAACTGCTTTAAGTGAAGATGATAAGTATAATATTTATAAAGCTGAGAAAATACTGTTTGGTCTGGGATTTAGTGAAGAAGATTTACAAAAAGAGCCAAAGAGTTTTTCAGGTGGTTACCAAATACGAATAAATCTAGCAAAACTTCTTTTAACAGAACCAAATATGCTTTTACTTGATGAGCCTACAAACTATTTGGATATTTTATCTATTAGATGGTTAAGAGAGTTTTTGAAAAGTTTTGATGGTGAAGTTATTTTAATTACGCATGATAGAGATTTTATGAATAGTGTTTGTACTCATACTATGGGAATTATTAGAAAAAATGCTTTTATAATAGCTGGAAGCACAGTTAAATTTTTTGAACAATTAGCAGCAAATGAAGAGCATTATGAAAAACAAAAAATTGCTCAAGATAAAAAAATAAAAGACCTCGAAGAGTTTATTGCAAAAAATAAAGCAAGAGCATCAACTGCAAATTTAGCTCAATCAAAAGTAAAAATTCTTGAAAAAATAGAGATTTTGGAAGATATTGTATATGAAAAAGATTTGAAATTTGATTTCAACTACAAAGATACAAGTGCAAAATATCTGCTTGAAGTAAAAGATGTAAGCTTTGGATACGATAAAGATAATATCCTTTTTAAAGATATAACTTTTGCACTAAGTCGTGGTGAAACTTTGGGAATTATTGGAAAAAATGGAAAAGGTAAATCTACACTTTTAAATGTTTTAGCAAATGAATTAAAGGCTCTTAGTGGAAGTGTAGAGTTTCATCCAAGCACAGTTTTTGGTCATTTTGGTCAAACAAATATAAATCATCTAAATCAAAAACATACGATTATTGAAGAGATACAAAGTGTAAACAATAAAATATCTGAGTCAGTTATAAGAAATATTTGTGGAATTATGATGTTTAGTGGAGATAATGCTAAGAAAAAAATATCTCTTCTTTCAGGTGGAGAAAAAAGTAGGGTAATGCTTGGAAAAATTATTGCACAAGATGTAAATCTTCTTTTCCTAGATGAGCCTACAAATCACCTTGATATTGAATCAATTGAAGCACTTACGGCTGCTATAAAAGATTTTGAAGGTTCAAGTATTATAGTAACTCACAGTGAAGAGTTATTAAGAGCTGTTTGTGATAGATTGATAGTTTTTACAAATGATGGAGCTGATTATTTTAATGGAACTTATGATGAATTTTTAGAAAAAATAGGTTGGGGCGATGATATTGATGATGCAAAACCAACAAAAACTAAAGAGAGCGAAAAAAGTGATAAGCCAAAGATAAATAAAAAAGAGAGTAAACAATTAAGAGCCCAATTGGTTGCTAAAAAAAGTCAAGATTTAAAACCTTTAAAAACAGAGCTTGAAGAACTAGAGTCTAAAGCTTCTACACTTTTTGGTCTTGATAAAACAAAAGTAGAAAATGAAATTTTAGAAATTATGCAAAAAATTGAGAGTATAAATAGTGAATTTGATAAAAAAATGAGTGAGTTGTCTTAATTAAAAATTAGCAAGGTGCAAGAAAGCACCTAGCTAAAACTTTTATTTGAATATGTCAGCTGTTTGGCTCTCATACCAAGCATATGCATATTTCGCTTCTAAAATTCTAATATGACCATCTGGGTCAGTTTCAGGACTTACTCCACCCGCTCCATCAACATTTTGTATTTTATCATCAAGTGCATTGTAAACAGCGGCAATAGAAATACCGTAGTTTGGACTTAATAAACTATAACAAGTATTTGCTAGTTTTGGAGGATTTAAAGGCTCTTGTTGTTTTAGCATTCTTGCTATTTGAAGAGCTACAACTTTTCCTTGAGTACTTGCACTAAATGCTGATTTAGGCATAGGTGCTGCATTTGAAGCATCTCCAATAACATGAACATTTTTAACTAATTTAGATTCAAAAGTTTTTGGATGAATATCACACCAATCTTTTCCAGCAGCTACAAGACCTGAATCAAATGCTAATAAAGAAGCTTTTTGATTTGGAATATAGTTTAAAACATCTGCTTGAATTTCTTCATCTTCAGTTACAACTACTTTTTTAACTGGATCAACACTTAGAACTTTACCACCAAATTGTGCTGCTCTCCAATCAATCAAATCACCATAAAGCTCTTTCCAACCATTTGTAAATAGTGCTTGTTTTGAGAATTTATCTTTTTGGTCAAGAACTATTATTTTTGAATTTGGTTTATTATTTTTAATATAGTGAGCTACAAGTGAAATTCTCTCATAAGGTCCAGGAGGGCATCTAAAAGGATCTGCTGGTGCAACCATTACAAAAGTTCCACCATCTTTCATATTTTCAAGTTGTTTTTGAAGAATTGTAGTTTGCTCTCCTGCTTTTACAGCATGTGGTGCATGTTTTTCATTCTCTTTTGTATAACCTTTTTCATATTTAAAATCAATTCCAGGGCTTACAACAGCTTTTGTATAAGAGATTTTTTCTCCATTTTCCAAAATAACATTTTGATTTGCACCATCAATTTTTGCAACTTTAGCATGTACCACTTTAATATTATGTTTTTTTGCTAAAGTAGATAAATCGTGTTTTATGAAATCCATTTTTTCCATACCAGCAATTACTGCATTTGAAAATGGACAAGTGTAATACTCTTTATTTTTTTCAACCAAAACAATTTCAACATTTGAATCAAATTTTCTCAAATATTTAGCAGTTGCAGCTCCACCAAAACCTCCACCAACAATTACAACTCTTTTTTTATTTGCAGGAATTGTAGATAAACCACTCGCTAAACTACCACAAGCAGTAAAAGATAGAGCCGTAGCTCCTAAAACTAATTTTCCGAAATCTCTTCTATTTATCATCGTTTATCCTTTTTGCTTATTTAACTTTTGAAAAGTAGTAAGATAGTTGCTCAAGCTCTTCATCAGTGAAACCTTTTGTGTGCTTTTGCATCATGTGTGTATCAACTCTTTTTCCAGTTTTGTAATCAAGTAAAGTTTGATACATATAATTTTTATCCAATCCAGCTATTTTTGGAATAGCAGTAGTAGATTTTCCATCAGTTCCATGACAGTTTGCACAAGAAAGTGATAGCATCTCACCTCTTACAGGGTCATAATCTACAGCAAACGATAAACTTGCGAAAGTCGCAAGTAAAAATGCCAGTTTTTTCATTTTATCTTCTCCTTTTATATAACAAATACAAATGAATGATAATTTAATAAACTTAATAAAAATTTAAAATATTAAATATATCTTATATAGAATTATAAAAAAAAATTATGTGTAGATTCTTCTCAGTTTTTAATAAGAGGTTAATTATAAAGTATTGCAAAATGCAATATTTTTTAATGAATTTATAAAAAAGATAGTAATATTGCATTATGTTTATTCATATTGATTTAGATTGCTATTTTGTATCAGCGCAGAGAACTCTTGATAAAAGTTTACACAATATTCCAGTTGCTGTTGGTGGAAAAAGCAACACAGATATTTTTTCAAATACAAAAATAAAAAGAACAATGGCAACAAATCGTGCTAGTTTTTCTAGCAAAATATTAGATAACGAAGATGAAAAAAGTTCTACAGATTATTTTGTTGATGAAAATAATAAAATAAGAGGAATTATAACATCAGCTTCTTATGAGGCAAGAGCTTTTGGAGTAAAAACAGCTATGAGTGTAAATGAAGCTTTGAAACTTTGTCCACACTTGAAGATGGTAGTTCCGCAATATAATCTTTATGACGATTTATCTTCAAAATTAAAAGAGCTTTTGGAGCTTGAAATTCCTCTTATAGAGCAGTTTTCTATTGATGAATTTTTTGGTGATTTAAGTGGTTATATAAAAGAAGATGAAGCAGAAGAGTTTGCAAGAAAGTTAAAAGATAAAATATTTAAAGAGTTAAATCTTCCTTGTTCTATTGGTTTAGCAAATACAAAATATTTATCAAAACTTATGACAAATGAAGCAAAACCAAACAATATAAAGCTTTTGAGAAAAGATAATATTGAAGAGTTTACAAAAAATATTTTGATAGAAAATTTCACAGGTATAGGCAAGTCTTTTTGTGAAAAACTAAGTGGTTATAATATAAAAACTCTAGGAGATATTAGAAAAAATAAAAATCTATTTTACTCTTTTGGAAAAGTTGGAATTGATACATATAATCGAGTTTGCGGTATAAAAGATAGTAAATTAAATATAGCAAAAGAGAAAAAAAGTATAGGTATTGGAAGAAGTTTTGATGTTGTTTTTAATAGAGATGAGCTTAAAAGAAGAGCTATAATTTTAAGTAGATATTTGAGTTTTATAGTAAAAAAAGATGGACACAATCCTTTGTCTTTTCAAATTCAAATAAAATATGAGTTTGATATTAAATCAAAGGCACAAGAAAATAGTAATAAAATTTTTAATGAATTTGATTTTAAAAACTCTATAATTAAACTATTTTTAGAAGCAGATAAGCACAAAAATCATGGAGTTATTCAACTATATATTACAGTTTTTAATTTTGCAAAAAAAGGAGAACACACTTATAATTTATTTGAGTATGAAGATGATTTAAAAAAAGATAAATTGAGTCAAAATATACAAAATCTAAGAGAAAAATTTGGAATAGATATATTTAAAAGTGCTTTTGAACTATAATTAAAACATCACAATTTGTAATATTTTAACTATTTTAAAATAGATTTGGTTATAATCTGATAATTTAAAAAAAAGTGATATTAAAAATAATATGATTCAAAAAATATTAAAGTTAAAAAATGGGTTTTGAAATAAACGAAAAACAGTTAAGAATTCGTTATATAAGAGTTGTTGAAAAATTTCTAACAAGAACAATATCTTTGTTGAAACTTGAAAATTTCAGTAAAGAACTTTTTTTAAAAAGAACTTTAAAAAATTACGAAGATATGTGTAAATCTCAAAAAGTTGATCTTTATTCAGATTATTACTCTTTATTGAATAGTTTTATTGAAAAAACTATCGCTTTTACAAAAAATCATAGCGAAAGTTTTGAAGATGAGAGAGCTATACTTTTAAAAGAGGCAAATTTACTTCAAAAAGAGAAAAATAAAAGTTCATATAAAAAAGATAAGCATAAAAAAGATAAGTATGATGATGGAAACTAGTGAAAAAAGCTTCAATCTTAGTGGAGTTTTGAAAAAAGTTTTATACAAAAATGATGAAACAAAATATACTATTGCAGTTTTGGAAAATAACCAAAAAATATGTGGAGTTTATTTTGATGCAGATATTGGAAAACTTGTTGGAGAAGAGATAATATTAACTGGAAATTGGATAACTCATAGTAAATATGGAGTTCAATTTGAGTTTAATACTTTACAGGTAAAAGAGCATGAACTCTTTTTTTTCCTTACAAAAATAATTAAAGGTTTTACAAAAAAATCAGCAACAGAAATTTTAGAAAAATATGGAGAAGAAGGCTTAATAAAGATTTTAGATGAAAATCCAAATGAACTTTTAAATTTTAAAGGTATAAAAGAGAAAAAACTAAAATCTATTTTAAATTCTTGGCACTCTTTTAAGCATCTTCGAGAATTGGGTGCTTTTTTGGGTAAATTTGGAGTTACTTCAAATCTAATTACAAAAATATATTCAACTTTTAGTGAAGTTGAAAACTTAATCGAAAAGATAAAACAAAATCCATATATGTTGATAAACATAAAAGGAATAGGATTTAAAAGAGCAGATGAGATAGCAAAAGCTTTAGGAATCGATGTAAAATCACCTTTTAGAATAAAAGCTTGTTTAAATTATACTTTAAGAGAGTATTGCGATAACAACGGTAACTCTTCAATAGATAAATTTCATCTTTATAAACTTTTAGATGATGGTTTGAGATTTTTTAAAGAAGAGTTACTTTATGAAAATATTTTGATTGAAATGTTAGCAAAAGAGGAGATTTTTGCTACAAGTGAAAATCGTATTGCGCTTTCAATGTTGTATTATTGTGAAAAGAAAATATTGGATTTTTTTAATATAAGAAAAGACAATAAAAATAAAAAAATTATAGATAGTTTTGATGAATATTTAGAAAAAAAACAAAAAACTCTTGGCTTTACTTTAAGTAGTGAACAGCAAAAAGCAGTTGAATTAATAAATTCTGGAGAAAAAACACTATTTTTAATAGGATATGCAGGAACAGGAAAATCTACTTCAAGTAGAGCTATTTTGGAACTTCTTGAAGAGATTGTAAGCTATGACGATATTATAGCTATTGCTTTAAGTGGAATTGCAAGTCAAAGAATAAGTGATACAACAGGTTATAACTCAAGTACAATTCAAAGCCTTTTAGTAAAACATAAAGAGAAAGATTTTTTCCCATATAAAGTTATTTTACTAGATGAAGCTTCAATGGTAAATTCTGTTACATTTTCTCAAATTATAAGTAAAATAAGTGATGATACAATTTTTATAATTGTAGGAGACGATGGTCAACTTCCAGCTATTGGAGCTGGAAATATTTTAGCTGATAGTATAAAATATGAACTAGCCCCAATATGTAAACTTACAAAAATTTATAGACAAAATGAGAATCAAGCAATAGCAGTAATTGCAAATGATATAAGAAAAGGTGAATTGCCAAATTATAAAGAAGAGTATGAAGATTTTAAGTTTGTTGATGTATCAATAGGAAACTATTACTCTATGAAAAATTCCTTGAGCCAAAATGAGTTTTCGGATATGAGAGGTGAAAATAGTGATTATATTTTAAATAATATTTTAAATATTGCAAGTAATTATATACAAAATTACTATGATTTTATAAAAGAGAAAAATATAGGAAAAGCTCTTACTTTATTTCAAGTAATTACACCTATGAAAGGTGGAGTTTTAGGAGTTGAAAATTTAAATATAGAACTTCAAAGACTGTTTAATCATACAAAAAATAAAAGTTTGAAGATAAAAGAGATTGAATATAAGCTTACAGATAAGGTAATTCATATAAAAAACGAAAATATGAAAGCTCAAACTATGAGTATGTATAAATCAAATTCTACTGAATTTATGGAAAGAAGAGTTTATAACGGACAGCTTGGATTAGTAATAAAATTGGATTTTGATGAAAAAAAATGTGTAGTTTTGTATCCAAATGATGATATGGTTGTATTTTATGATTTTGATAATATTCACTATCTTTTAAATTTGGCATATTGTCTAACAATTCACAAAACACAAGGAATGGAGTATGAAAATGCTTTAATTCCTATGAGTTTTTCACACTATATAATGCATAATACAAAACTACTTTATACAGCAATAACAAGAGCAAGAAGTATGTGTTTTATTGTTGGAGAAGAAGAAGCTTTTAAAAGTGCTTGTAAAAAAATAGAAGTAACAATAAGAGAGAGTGTTATAAATGATTTGTTGTGCAATAAAGATAAAAAGATAGAAACAAATAGTTTATCTATAAGTGTTTAAATAACATAAAAGCAAGATTTTTGTATTATAATTCCTAAAATTTTTTTAAGGGTTTATTTTATGATAATTTGGATGCAAAGACATAAAAAGTGGTTGGTTATTACGATTTGGATTAGTACTATTGCCTTTGTAGGTGCTGGATTTGTAGGCTGGGGTTCATATAACTATGGTAGTAAAGGTGGTGTTGTCGCAACTGTTGGAGATAAAGAGATTAGTGTTGAAGAGTACCAACAAGAGTATTCAAATCTTTACAATCAGTATTCACAAATTTTTGGAGCATCTTTTAATAAAGAGTTAGCAGAGCAATTAAGATTAAAAGATATTGCATTTTCTCAACTTTTACAAAAAAATCTTCTTATGTCTTATGGTAACTCTTTAGGTTTGATGGTAACTGATGAAGAGATTGCAAAAGAGTTGATTAATTATGAAGAGTTTAAAGTAGATGGTAAATTTAACAAAAATCAATATATAAATGTTTTACAACAAAATAGAATGTCTCCTCAAGAGTTTGAAAATAGTCTTAAAAATTCAATACTTTTTCAAAAAGTCCAAGCTCTTTTTAGTATAGAACCAACTCCAAATGAGATAGAAAATATTAGCAAACTTCTATTTATAGAAGATGATATTACTTATAAAATATTAACTTTGGATGATGTTGATGTAAATAGTGTTGATGAAAATGAACTTAAAAAATATTTTGATGAAAATCAAAATGCATACAAAAGTGAAGTTTCTTATGATTTAGAGATAAAAGAGTTTCCTCTTTCTACTTCTACTTCTACTTCTACGCAAGAAGATATAAAAAATCATTTTGACAAATTTAAAAGTGACTATAAATTTGAAGATGGAAAGTTAAAATCTTTTGAAGAAGCAAAAGAAGAGATTATAAAAGATTTGGATGAGAGTTTTAGTAAAAAAGAGGCTCTTACACTTTATTTAAAACTTAAAAAAGCTGAAGATAATTTTGATAAAAAAGTAACTTATTTAGAAACTAAAATTCCATTTTCACCTGAAAATGTTCAAAAAATTAAAGAGTTAAAAAAAGAAGAGATTTTAAAACCATTTTATGAAAATAACAAATTTTATATAGTAAAGCTAGCAAAAGTAAACTCTTCTGTTAATTTAACTTTTGAACAAGCAAAAGAAAAAGTACTTGAAAACTTTAAACTTAATCTGAAATCAAAAAAATTAGATGAATTAGCACAAAATAGTCTAAAAGATTTTAAAGGAAATGAAGCAACAGGTGTAAACAGAGCTAGTGCTGCTAAAATTAAAGGATTAAATGAGCAAGAAGCAATAGAGTTTTTAGGACAACTTTTTGCTAGTTCTACAAAAGATGGAATTGCAAAAGTTGGTTCAAAAGTTGTTTTATACAGAGTAAACGACTCAAAAATGGCTTCTTATGACAAAGCAAAAGATAGTTTTGTACGAGATGAAATAAAACAAGTTCAAAATTCTGATTTATTGTCAAATTTACTTAAAAAACTTGAAAATAGTATTGCAATAAAAACATTAATGGAAACAAAGGAGTAGTTTTGAATAATACAAATGATATTTTTCTTACAATAAATATTGGTTCTAGTGTTACAAGTGCAGTAATTTCTAAACCAAAATATGATTTAGATAATAGTATTGAAATTTTAGGTTTTGGTGTTCAAGATAGTGTTGGAGTAAATAAAGGACTTATCACAAATATTGAAGATGTTTCAAGAACAATAAAAGATGCAATACTTCAAGCAAAAGAGAGTGTAACAGAGACTATTGGAACAACTGTTGTATCTATTTCTGGAAATTATACAAGAGGAATAAAAGCAACTGGATATGTAACTATTCCAAATGGACTTGTTTCTGAAACAGATATAAATCAAGCAATGCAAATGGCTCTTTCAAACTCTATAATTTTGCCTGAATATGATGTTGTTCATGTAATTCCACTATTTTTTAAAGTAGATGATCAAGAAGTTGAAAATCCTTTTAATATGAATGGTTCAAAACTTGAAGCATCTGTTTATATTGTAACTGCAAAAAGAAATGCACTAATTAACATAAAATCAGCACTAAGAATTTTTGGTATAGATGATGTTAGATTTGTACTTGATTCTTATGCTGCTTCTTTGGCAGTTTTAGATGAACAACAAAAAAGAATTGGTGCAGTTGTTATTAACTTAGGTGCTTCAACAACTGAGTTTGTGTATCATAAAGGGAATTCTATAATTTATAATGGATTTATTCCAGTTGGTTCAAAAAACATTACAAATGATTTATCTTTGATGTTAAATACACCTCTTAGAACAGCTGAAAAGATAAAAATTGAGTATGGTTCTTTAATCAAAGATTATTTTGGAAATGGAGAAGTTGGACCTTCAAATGTTGGAGTTTCTCAAATAAATGACGAAGAGTATTTTAAAGAGTTTCCACTAGGACATATTCAAACAATTATTCATGCAAGAGTTGAAGAGCTTTTGGTTTTAGTTAAAAATGAGTTAAAAAAGAATGCTTTACTTGATAATATTGGTTCAGGAATAGTATTAACAGGTGGAATGAGTGAACTAGGTGGAATAAAAGAGCTTACAAAAAATATTTTTGAGAAAATTCCAGTAACAGTTTCGGCTCCAAAAAATCTTCCAAATTCATTTAGAGTTAGTTTTGATGAACCAAATATGGCAACAGTTGTTGGATTAATTATGTTTGCTTTAGGAATGAATAGAGGTTATCAATTAGATTCTAGTAAAAAATTGATTAGACCTATTAGAAAAGGTCAAGCTCATGATAAGTTTATTGCTCCAACAACTTCACACATTGGACAAGCTGGACCTGATATGAGAATACGAACAAATGATACAATCTTAGACCCTTTACCAAAAGATAAAAAGAAAAAAGGTCTTGGAATTTGGAAAAAAATTGAGGAGTGGTTTTAATGGAAAATAGTAGCAGTCATAATCTATTTAGAGTAGATGATATAACAATAAAAGAGGATATGCCTACAAAAGCACTATCAAATAATCTTCCAAAAATCGCTGTAATAGGTGTTGGTGGAGGTGGTTGTAATATGATTAATTATATGATTGAAGAAGGTACTCATATGATTGATTTAATAGTTGCAAATACAGATTTAAAAGTTCTTCATATTTCAAAAGCTCCAAAAAAGATTGAATTAGGACCTATGCTTACAAATGGTTTTGGTGCTGGAATGGATCCAGAAGTTGGAAGAAACTCAGCACTTGAAAGTTATGATGAGATAAAAGAGACACTAAAAGGTTCGGATATTGTTTTTGTTGCCGCTGGATTAGGTGGAGGTACTGGAACAGGTGCAGCTCCTATTATTGCAAAAGCAGCTAGAGAAGTTGGAGCATTGACTGTTTCTGTTGTTACTAAGCCTTTTGGTTTTGAAGGACGAATGAGAGCTGCTTTGGCAAATTTAGGTCTTGAAGAGCTTAAAAAAGTTAGTGACTCTTTGATTGTTATTGCAAATGATAAACTAAGAGAAGCTGTTGATGAGACAATTGGTATAAAAAATGCCTTTAAAGTTACAGATAATATTTTATATCAAGCTGTAAATGGAATGAGCCAAGTTATATTAAATCCAGGTAGTGGAAATGATATAAATGCCGATTTTGCAGATGTTAAAACTATTATGAAGCATAAAGGTATTGCTTTGATGGGAATAGGAAAAGCAAAAGGTGATGAAGCTACAAGCAGAGCTTTAGACAATGCTATTAACTCTCCTTTACTAGAAAAAGTACCTTTGGATGGAGCAAAAGGAATTTTAATTCACTTTACAATAAGTCCAGAAATATCACTTTTTGCAATAGAAGATGTTATGAATAACATAAATCAAAGAGTAGATATAAATGCTCAGATTATTTTTGGAACTACAACAGATACAGACTTTGAAAGAGATGAAGTAAAAATTACTATCATAGCAACTGGATTTGAATCTAAAAATGAGATAAAAGAAGAACAAAAAGAGAGTGATGAAAATGAGATTGAAGCTATAAAAGTTGAAGCAGTTGAAAGCACTCTTGATACTCCACCTCTTATGAGAGGTTATACAGTAGAGTATCCTCTTCATTAAAGTTATTTAATAAAATATATAAGCATACAAACTCAAATATTTGAGCTTGTATGCTTTTTTTATTTATATTTCGTAATCCAAAGGTTTTTGTTTTTTATCATCATCTTCCCACTCAAATAAGAAACACATAGGAAGTTTATCTTTTTTATGAAGTATTTTTCCTGTTATAAAACCAGATACTCCAATAGAAATTATTGCTAAAAATGAACTAAATACAAGTGTAGAAATACCACTTAAACCTTGTCCTACAGTACATCCAATAGCCATAATTCCACCAATTCCCATCATAGAACCACCTATCATATTGTATTTTAATTTATTAAAATTCATTTTTGAAGTACATCCAAAGCTATATTTTTTATTAAAAAATGTCGAAAAATATGCTCCAAAAATTGCACCTAAAACAATACAAACTCCAATAGATAACTCTGTTATTTCAAAAAAAGTAAAAAATTCTAAAGTTTTTGCACTAGGAAATACATAACTTAAAGCTTGAACTTGAATATCTTTTTCAATACTTTCAGCTCCAATATATCCAGAGATAAACCAAGAAAGACCAACTAAAAATCCAATAATAACACCATCATATAAACTGAAAACTCTTTTTATATTTTTCACAAAATATGCTAAAATCAAAACTAAAACAACTAAAACAAAGTAAATATTTAGAGTAAAATTTGATAAATTGCTTGAAATATCTATCATAAATTGATTGTTTATAAAACCATTTACAACTCCAAATAAAATCCCTTTTGTGCTAGCAAATGCAAAAATTGCAATAAAAAGAAGAGTTACTAAAGCATTTGCATCACCTTGAGCAAATTTTACTATACTTCTACTACTACAACCATCTGCTATCATCATTCCAGCACCAAATAAAGCACCACCAACAATGATAGCAAAGTAGTTTATATTGTTTTTAAAATAGCTACTAGAGCTTAAATCTATATCAAAAAAAGATGCAAATATTTGAGTAGAAATAATAGCTACAATCATAGCCATAACTACACTAGCAGCTCTTTTTGTTGATTTAATTTGTATATAATCTTTTAAACTTCCACTAAAACAGAACTGTTTTTGTTGAGCAAAAAAACCAAATACAAAAGCAATAGCAAAAAATGCTATAAAAACAATTTCATAAATTTCTAAATCAAACACTAAATTTCCTCCTCATCATCTTCCATGTCTTCTAAATCAAGCAAAATATTTTCTGCTTCATTTTGAGTTAATTTATTTTCATTTATAAGTTTCAAAGCCTCATCATAAAACTTTTTTACTTCTAAAAAATAGTTTAATTCCTCTTTTATCTCTTCATCATTTTTCTTTGAAAGTAACTTTTCTAAAGCCTCTATTTCAGTTTTTAATTCTGGTAAAACCTCTTTTTCTAAAAGTTTTTTTAACTCTTCAATTTTATTCACAAAAATCCTTTTTATAATTTTTAACTATGATTATATAAAAATTTACTTATATTATATGGATAAAAAGTTTTTTATGTTTAAATTTCTTAAAAATATGTCACTAAAAGGCTTTTTTATTTTAGTTTAGATAGACTTTAATCTAAAAAAATAGAAAAATTTGGAATATATTTTGGAAATAGAGACAAAAAAAGAGAAATTTAATGAACCACTTTATCTTGAAAGCGGAAGACTTCTTGAAGAGTTTGAGATAGTTTATGAAACTTATGGAAAATTAAACGAAGATAAATCAAATGTTATAGTTATTTGTCATGCTCTATCTGGAAGTCATCACGCAGCTGGTCGTTATGAAAATGAGGCAAAAGCTGGTTGGTGGGATAAGTTTATTGGAGATAAAAAAGCTATTGATACAGAAAAATATTTTGTAATTTGCTCAAATAACATAGGAAGTTCATATGGTTCTACTAGTCCTTTAAGTATGAATCCATCAACAAAAAAAGAGTATAGATTAAAATTTCCTGTTCTAACAATTTCAGATATTGTAAATGCTCAAATGAGACTTTATAAAAAATTAGGAATTAAAAAAGCAGTTGCCGTTATTGGAGGAAGTATGGGTGGAATGCAAGCACTTTGTTATGCAATCGAACATCCAACTTTTGCAAAGCACTATATTCCAATGGCAACAACAGCATATACAAGACCTTGGGCAATAGCTTTAAATAAAATAGCCATTGAGGCAATAAGACACGATATAAATTTTAAAAATGGAAATTATGAAAAAGATGATTTAAAAGCAAAAGGTTTAGTTGGACTTGCTGTTGGAAGAATGGCTGGATTAATAGCATATTTGAGTCCAAATTTATTTATAAACAAATTCGGAAGAGATTATGTTGAAACAGATGGACTTTATGAACTTTTTGGAAGATTTGAGATAGAAAAATATCTTGAACACAACTCTTATAGTTTTCCCAAATTTTTTGATCCATTATCTTATCTTTATATTTGTAAAACAATAAATATTTTTGATGCAGGAAGAAATAAAGATAAATTAGAGGATTCATTTTTAAAAATAGAGGGAAAACTTCATTTAATTGCTTTTAAAGATGATATGCTATTTTTTCCAAATGAGATGGAAGAGATTAGAGATATTATGATAAAAATAGGTAAAAAAGAGCAAGTTTCATTCAAATTAGTAGATAGTTCAAGTGGTCATGACTCTTTTTTAGTTGAAGTTGAGAAATTTGAAGAACACATAAAAAATATTTTAAAGGATTAAAAATGGAAGATATTAAAAATAAAGAAGATATTAATTTTGAAGATAAAATAGCAAAAGCAAAAGAGCTTTTAGAAAAACTTTCAAACCCACAAATTACAATAAATGAGTCATTAAAGTTGTATAACGATGGTTTAAAAGAGTTAGAACTTGCTCAAAAGCTACTAGAAGAAGCAAAATTAATTTTTGTTACTCAAAGCAATAATTCTTTATAAAACTTTATATAATAGGGGCTTTATAACAAAACCTTAAGTGCTTTTTGGGTAAACTTGCCAAATTTTTAAATCAGTGAAAGGAAAGTTATGCCAAAAAGAGAAGATATAAAAAACATTTTGTTGATTGGTTCAGGACCAATTGTTATAGGACAGGCGTGTGAGTTCGATTATTCTGGTACTCAAGCAACAAAAACTTTAAAAGAGCTAGGATATAGAGTTGTCCTTGTAAACTCAAACCCAGCAACTATCATGACAGATCCAGAATTTGCTGATAAAACTTATATAGAACCAATTACAGAAGAGGTTGTTTTAAATATAATTAAAAAAGAGAATATCGATGCTATTTTGCCAACAATGGGTGGACAAACTGCATTAAATATAGCAACTTCAATGTATTCAAAAGGTCTTTTAGAAGGAATTACTTTTTTAGGAGTTCATCCAGAAGCTATTAAAAAAGGTGAAGATAGACATCTTTTTACTGAAAGTATGAAAAAAATAGGATTAGATTTACCAAGAAGTGAAAATGCTTATACTCTTGAAGAGGCTATGAAACTTGCAAAAGATATAGGTTTCCCTGTTATTTCAAGAGCTTCATTTACACTTGCGGGTGCTGGAAGTGGAGTTGCTTACAATATGGAAGAGTTTAAAGCTTTGGCACAAGCTGGGCTTGATGCTTCACCAATCAATGAAATTGAGATTTTAGAGTCTGTTTTGGGTTGGAAAGAGTATGAAATGGAGATAATTAGAGATACAAATGATAATTGTATTGTTGTTTGTTCTATTGAAAATCTTGATCCAATGGGAGTTCATACAGGTGATAGTATTACTATTGCACCTGCGCTTACACTTACAGATAAAGAGTATGCAGTTATGAGAGATGCTTCTTTTGCAATTTTAAGAGAAGTTGGAGTAAACAGCGGTGGTTCAAATGTACAATTTGCTATGTGCCCAGAAACAGGAAGAATGATTGTAATTGAGATGAACCCTAGAGTTTCAAGAAGTTCAGCACTTGCATCTAAAGCTACTGGTTACCCAATCGCAAAAGTTTCAACTCTTCTAGCAGTTGGATTTACACTTGATGAGATTACAAATGATATGACAGGAACATTGGCAAGTTTTGAGCCAGCGGTTGATTATATTGTTGCAAAAGTTCCTAGATTTACATTTGAAAAGTTCCCAAAAGCAAACTCTACTTTGACAACTTCTATGAAAAGTGTTGGTGAAGTTATGTCTATTGGAAGAAATTTTAATGAAACTATTCAAAAAGCTATGTGTTCACTTGAAACTGGACTTTGTGGATTTGATAGTATTACAACAGATTTAGAACTAATCAAAAAAGAGATTAGAAGACCAAATGATAAAAGACTTCAATATCTAATGGATGGTATGAGACAAGGTTTAACAAATGAAGATATTTTTGAATTATCAAAAATAGACCCTTGGTTTTTAGCTAAGTTTAGAGAGATGTACAATATGGAACTTTCTATGACTCCTTCAATTTTAAAAGATGAAGCACTTTTAAGAAAAGTTAAATCAAATGGATTTAGTGATAAATTTATTGCAAATGTTATTGGAAAAACTGAAGAAGATGTATATATTGCAAGAAAAGCTTTGGATATAGATTTTGAATACAATGAAGTTGATACTTGTGCAGGAGAGTTTAAAGCTCTAAATCAATACTTATATTCAACTACAAATGTTTCAAAAATTCCAAAAGTAGAAATACCTAAATCAACTCAGAAAAAAGTTATGATTATTGGTGGAGGACCAAATAGAATTGGTCAGGGAATTGAGTTTGACTATTGTTGTGTACATGCAAGTTTTGCATTAACTGAAATGGGTGTTAAAACAATTATGTATAACTGCAACCCTGAAACTGTAAGTACAGATTATGATACATCAGATGTTTTATATTTTGAACCAATTGATTTTGAACACGTTAGAAGTGTAGTTGAAAAAGAGCAGCCAGATGGTGTAATTGTACATTTTGGTGGACAAACTCCTTTAAAACTTGCAAATGCTTTAACGCAAATTGGTGCAAAAATTATTGGAACTACTGCTGAAGTTATTGATTTAGCTGAAGATAGAAAAAAATTCTCTGCATTTGTTGAAAAAATTGGTCTTTTACAACCAGAAAATGGAACAGCAGTTGAAGTTACAGAAGCTATTGTTATTGCTGAAAAAATAGGGTATCCAGTACTTGTAAGACCTTCATTTGTTCTTGGTGGAAGAGGTATGAAGATTGTTTATTCTACTGATGAATTAAAACAATATATGGATGAGGCAGTTTCAGTTTCAAATGATGCTCCTGTTTTAATTGACAAGTTCTTAGATAGAGCAATCGAGCTTGATGTTGATTGTATTTGTGATGGAAAAGAAGTTTATATCGGTGGAATTATGCAACATATTGAAGAAGCTGGTATTCACTCAGGGGATTCAGCTTGTTCACTTCCTCCAATTTCTATAAGTGATGATTTAATTAAACAATTAGAATCAAAAACTAAAGAGATGGCTTTAGGTCTTGGAGTTGTTGGTTTGATGAATACTCAATATGCAATTCATAAAGGAGAGATTTATTTAATAGAAGTAAATCCAAGAGCATCAAGAACTGTTCCTTTTGTAAGCAAAGCAACAGGAATGCCTCTTGCAAAAATTGCAACTAGAGTTATGTGGGGAGAGAGTTTAAAAGATGCATTAAAAGTGTATGATAGAAATATTGTATATGAAGAAAATGGTGTTTTAAAACCAAGATTAAAAGATCATGTTGCTGTTAAAGAGTCTGTTTTCCCATTTAATAAACTAGTTGGTGCAGATTTACTTTTAAGTCCTGAGATGAAAAGTACAGGTGAGGTTATGGGAATTGCTTCAAACTTTGCAATGGCATTTGCAAAATCACAAAATGCAGCTAAAAACTCTCTTCCAAAAAGTGGAAAAGTGTTTATCTCTTTATGTGATTTGGACAAAGAGTTTGCTTCAACTATTGCAAAAAGCTTAGTTGATAGTGGCTTTACTATATGTGCTACTGGAGGAACTGAAAAAATTATATCTGAAGCTGGAATTGCTTGTGAGAAAGTTTTAAAAGTTAGTGAAGGAAGACCAAATATCACAGATTTATTGACAAATGGTGATATTGTAATGGCAATAAATACAAGTGGAGAGCAAGAAGCTTCAAAAGATGATGGAAAAGAGATAAGAAGAGCAGTTTTAAGAATGAGTGTTCCTTATTTCACAACTGTTGCTGCAGCGTTTGCAGCTACAGATGCAATCAAAGAGATGAAAACTTCAGATGTTTCAACTCCAAAATCAATTCAAGAGTATTTAAACTACTAAAAATGAATCCAGATTTAGTATATTTGGTACAAACAGATACAACTGTTGGTTTCTCATCATCAAATGATGAGAAGCTATCAAATATAAAACAAAGACCCTCAAATCAAAAAATCCTTAAAACTTTGGATAGTTTTGTAACTTTAAAAGAGTTTGTAAGAGTTCCAAAAAAATTTAGAAAAATAGTGCGAAATAGTTTTAAAACTACATTTATATATCCAAATTTAAACTCATTTAGAGTTGTAAAATCTGAGTCTATATTTTTTGATTTTATAAAAAAATTTAGAGTTTTATCTTCAACTTCTGCAAATAAGACAAAGAAAAGTTTTGAGTATGATTTTGCTTTTGAAAAATGTGATGTAGAAGTTATATCAAATGTAGGATTTTTTGAAACTTCCTCTTCAAAAATTTATAAATTAGGTAAAAAAAGGTTAAAAAAAATAAGATAGGCATTGTCTTATTTTAAGCAAAATAAAACGCAAACTAAACTATAATCAAAATTCTTTTTTAAGACCCTGTCGTCTAGTGGCCAAGGACCCTAGGATTTCCTCCTAGTGACGCATGTTCGAATCATGCTGGGGTCGCCACTCATAATTTATTACAATTTAAATTTTCTACTTTTATCTCAAATAAAATTTTATATAAATTAAATGACTTATTAAATATATAAAATGTAAACCAAAATGTAAAATAGTCAAATCACTTTACATTTAAAGCATATTAGTGTAAACTATTATACTTATAAAAGGAGCTAATATGTTTGATTATACACAATTGACTTATTCAGAAAAAATAAACGATTTATTAATACATCATGGTAGTCAAGCAAAATTATCTGATTATTTGGAAATAAGTCGACAATCTATTTTAAAATGGAAAGAAAATGATAGTTCAATCAAAGAAGAGAATAAGCTTAAAATTGATGTTGCTTTTTGTAAAGCCTTTGGATTTAAATCTATTGATGCGAATGAAGTTATTAGAGTTTTAACACAATTAAATAAAACCGATTTTTCATATTTTAATATAAAAGAAGAAGATATAGTTCATTTAATCTCTAAATATTCATCATTTGGATCATTGGAAATTGAAGAGGCGGATATTAGTGAGAAAAAATTTGATAAAGTTATTTCCCAGAATAATGAGTTAATAAACGACTTGAACAAAAGAGAGATATTTTCTATAAATAACTTATCATCATTGAGTAATAAAATCATAATGGATACATTAAACAATACAGAAGATGTATTTCCAATAACTACTGAAAAAATAAGAATATGGCATTTTATTTTAATGAGTGGTATTAGAGCAGATGCTGGTAAATATTCCACAAAAATAAGAATTATTCCAGGAAGTGAAGATTTACACTTAACTGACCCAAGAGATATACCAGAAGAGTTGGAATATTGGTGTTCTAAATATAAAGATATTGAAACAATTGAAGATATTGCAAAAGCTCATGCTCATTTTGAAGCAATACACCCTTTTGGAGATGGAAACGGAAGATTAGGAAGAATAATAATGGCTGCTCAATGTATTAAAATAGGTTATATTCCTCCTTTGATTAATAAAAAAAATAAAGCTTTGTATCTTGTTTTTTTAAAACATGCTCAGGTTAATTCAGAATATGGACATTTATCATATTTTTTAGGAAATTCTATATTGAATATGCATAAAAAAGTATTTAAGATTTAATAGATACTATATTTGTGTAGTATAATGCAATTAAATATAAATATACTCTAATAATGTATATTATTATAAAAATATGATAGAATATACATTCTAAATGTATAAAAGGATTTCAATGATTACTATAAAAGCTTGGAAAAAAGATATAGCACAGTTAGTAGAGTATAAAAGTGTAATAAAGTTTAAATATTTAGATTCAAACAATCTTGATTTCTCACCAATTAAAATTCCTATAAAAAATAGACAAGTCTATAATTTTTCCCATATTGATTTTCAATATGGACTCCCAGGCTTGATAAGTGATTGTTTACCTGGAAGTTATGGTATGAATTATTTAGATCGTTTTATGTTTCAATATCTAAAAAGAAAACCCACTATTTTTGAAAGATTACAATTTTTAGGAACTCATACTTTAGGTGCTTTAGAATTTCATCCTTCTTTAGAAGCAAAAGAGTATAAAGAAGTTTTAAATATATCAAAAGTTTATGAAGAGTCTAAAAAAATTTTAAATCAAGAAAATGAAAAAGAAAATAACTCTACACTTACTCTTAAAACACTTATTGCTGTTTCAAACTCTGCTGGTGGAGGTGCTAGATCAAAAGCAATTGTTGGATTTAATCCTAAAGACAAGACAATAAGTTTAACTAGAAAACAAGGAGATTTTCCAAAAGATTACTATCCTGTGATTATAAAATATGATGACCAAGATATATCAATGTATCCAACTTTGTCAAATAAATACAAAGATGCTTCTATTGCTACAAAATTGGAGTATTTGTATTACTTATTTGCAAAAGAGTCTGGTGTTAATATAAGTCCTTGTGAGTTGCTAGAACAAGAAGGACGAACCCATTTTTTAACTTATAGATTTGATTTGAAAGATAATGAAAGATTTCATATTCACTCTTTATCTGGCATGATGCACTATAATCCAGCTGAAACATATAATGATTTTATTGATATGTTTAGAATATCTTTAAAGCTTAATTTATCACAAAAAGATAAAGAAGATATTGTAAAAGTAATCTTATTTAATGCAATTTTTGGAAACAAAGATGATCATTCAAAAAACTTTTCGTTTTTAATGAATAGCAAAGGGAAATGGAGTTTTGCACCTGCTTATGATTTGACATATACAAGCAATGGATACCATCAAATGCTGCTTGGAAATAAAGTTTTAAATAGAGCTTTATTTGAAGATTTAAAAAATGCTTTTGAACCATACAATATTAAAGAATCATTTTTAAAAGAAAATATAGAAAAAATGATAGATATAAAGTATAAAAAATTAGTTCAAGAATTTATAAATTATGATATACCTAAAAATTTAGCAAATCATATTTTAAATGAAACAAAAATAGTAGATGATAACTTTGGTAAGGAAATAAAAAAGTGAGAGATATAGATTTTAGTTTATCAACAACTCAAGAGATAATCAAAGAGTTCGCTTCTAGAGCAAAAAGAAAAAGAAAACAAAATATAGAAACATACGGTACTCAAAAAGAGTTTGCACAACATATAGGAATGAGTTTTAGAAGTTATCAAGAGTTTGAGATTAGCGGGAAAATAAGTTTAGAAAAATTTATTGATGTTTTAAGAGGGCTTGATTGTATTGAAGATATTCAAGATATTTTAAAAATCAAGGATGAAGAATTATTTAAATTTAAATATAGATATTAATTAATTTCCAAATGTAAACTAAATTCTCTCTATCAAACCGGGACCGTTCATAATTTTGTGTCAATTAGGTAAAATAAAAAATACCAAAGGACACAAAGATGAAAATAGAAATAGATGTAGAGCAATTTGCTAAAGATATAAAAGCTGGTAAAAGTATCGGTGGAGCAAATGGTGCTCTAGGCTCTTTAATCAAACAATTAACAGAAGCTGCACTTGCAGCTGAGATAGATTCACATCTTGCTCAAGATTTGAGTAATAATAGAAAAAATGGATATAGCTCAAAGACTATGAAAAGTGATCATGGAACATTCGAACTAGATGTTCCAAGAGATAGAAATGGTAACTTTGAACCAGAAATTGTAAAGAAAAATCAAACAACCATGACAAGTGAAATTGAAGATAAAATATTATCTTTGTTTGCACTAGGTAATAGCTATTCACAAATAGCAAAACATATAGAGGATTTTTATTGTGTAGGCTTCTCAAAAGCTACAATAAGTGCTGTAACAGATAAAATAATACCTATGCTAAATGAATGGAAAACAAGACCTCTAGAATCAGTATATCCATTTGTGTTTCTTGATGCAATTCATTATAAAGTAAAAGAAGATGGGAAATATATCGCTAAAGCTTTTTATACAGTTTTAGGAGTTAGAGTTGATGGTAAAAAAGAGGTATTAGGACTTTACTTGAATGAAAGTGAAGGAGCTAAGTTCTGGCTACAAGTTTTAACTGATTTACAAAATAGAGGTGTTAAAGATATTCTTATTGCTTCAGTTGATGGATTAAAAGGCTTCCCTGAAGCAATTAATTCTGTATTTCCAAATACCGAAGTACAACTTTGTATAGTTCATCAAATTAGGAATTCAATTAAATATGTTGGATCTATAAACCAAAAACAATTTGCACAAGAGTTAAAATCTGTATATCAAGCTTTTACAAAAGATGAAGCACTTTATGAACTTGATAAACTTGAAGAGAAATGGGGTAAAAAATATCCAATAGTGTTTCAATCTTGGAGAAATAAATGGGAAAATCTAACTGTTTATTTCCAATATCCTGAAGATATAAGAAGAGTAATTTATACAACAAATATTATTGAATCTGTTCATAGACAATTTAGAACTTTAACTAAGACTAAGGGGGCTTTTCCAAATGATGATAGCTTACTAAAACTACTATTTATGGGTATAAAAAATGCTCAAGAAAAATGGACAATGCCAATAAGAAATTGGAGCTTAACTCTGTCTCAACTAGCCATCCACTTTGAAGGACGGCTTGATGATAGTTTAAATTTATGATAGAATTTTAGGAATTATCTAATGCTGACACAGTTGCCACATTAAAAACTACTTAAATACTATGATGCATACTCTCCTTTTTTAACTCTTTTTTCTAATTTAAACTGCTCTGGATTATAATCTACATTATTTTTATACAAGGAATGTG
>NZ_NXGI01000035.1 GCF_002993025.1 Arcobacter cryaerophilus gv. crypticus
AATACTCTAAAACTTAGCTCAACCTTATAGACGCATCATAAAGATTTCATGGCTCACTTTGAAATGCGCACGGTGGCCAAATCATTATGCGTCAAGTGGCCAAGTGTCAATGCGCGCGGTGGCCAAATTCTTTGCGTCCCTACAAAGATTTCGAATGAATAAATTTAAAGCTATTCTACTTTGCTATGGCAAAGTAGCTCTAACAATGAATTTTGAGCTAAAATATAAAGCTGTTAATTATACTACTTGGATGATAGAAGGTATTGAAACTAGAGAAGAACTGCTTAAAAAATATTCAAAAAAACAGATTATATTAATTTATGAAAGCGGGTATTAAAAATTTTTATGTTTGAGTTAGATTTGTTTACTATTTTTGGGAGTAAAGACAATCCTAGGATTTTACTGAATGAATGAAAAATTTTAGGATTTATAATAGTAAAAAAATATTTATGTTGTCTAAAAGTGTCTATTAACTTGGGGTCATTCCATACAATGAGTCCAAAACATATATCCTTTTGATTTATCATCACAAGTTCCAAGAAATTTTTTTAAATCTTCTCTCTCGTAATAAGTATTAATAAAACTATCAAAAGTAACCATTGTTCCATTTACATAAGGTTTTTTTTCTTCTGCATTTAAAGAGCTAAAAGCAATTATCAAAGATGTACAAATTGCCATAATTTTTATTTTTTTCATCGCTGAATTTTCCTATTTATTTTTTTTGAATTTTAAATATAAATTGTGAAATATATGCGAATTATTATTTAATTTTAGAATACTACAAAAAAATGAAAAAACAATCACTATTAAATAGATATAAATAATCATATCTATTTAATGTATAAAATTACTAACTACAATCTATTCAATTTATATTCTAACCATGATAATTGAGGTAATTCAAATGGTCTAAATTTAGTTTGGGTATTTACATCATCTATTATTAATAAAGCATTATTAATGCCTAATTTAGATGCCTCATAATTTCCCGTAAGTCTTTGAGAATCATCTTCAGACATTTGTAATGCAATAAAATTATTAAAGTCTTGTTTTAGAGTATTATAATCAAATATCATATCAAATTGTTTCATTGATTCTATATAAATTAGTGAATGAGCACCAAATTCTGAACCATTTTTAAGTATAAAACTAAGTTTTTCAGTTTCTTCACTTAATTTTTCTCCACCATATTCATTTTGAGTCTTTCTTAAAATTCTTGTTTTATAAATACTATCAACAAATAAATAAATTTCTTGTTCTAACTTACTATCATTTTCTATACAATCTTGAATAAGCTGACTTATTTTTGAAAATTCATCCATCATATTCTTTTTTGTTAGAAATGTTAAATCTATGTTATTTGATTTAAGAATTTCAGAATAATCTTTTAATAAATTTGTTTCCTCTGAATTACTTAATAAAATATAAAACTTTTTATTTGTACTTTTATCCATAGATAACGATAATAAAAATATTGATAATATATTAGTAGCCAATTCTTGAGAACTACCACAAATTAAAACATTAGAACTCGATTCTTTTTTTAATTTTAAAGAGACATTATCACTTAGACCATATGGCTGTCCAAATATTATATTTTTCGATGAATTATTAAATTTAGAATTTATATAATTATCAATATATGTAGGAACAATATCTTCTCTAAAAATAGTCGAATTATATTCTTTTTCAAAATTTTTAGAATAAGATACAACTTCTTCTAAAATATCATTATGTTCCTGATTTTCAAGCCAATATGTTTGGAATTTGATATTACCTTGTACACTACCATTTTGTGAGTTATAAATACCTTCTCCTGGTTTTGTAAGATTTTTAGCTTCTGTGTTATCAAATGATAAAACTCTTCTTGAATCATCTTCACTACACTTTAATACAATTCTAATAGCAAACTGATTTACTGTATTAGATGGAAGAGTATCACCACCTAAAGATTGAGATGCTAGTATCATATTAATACCAAATGATCTACCTTTTTTTGAAATTCTATCAAAGATACTTGTAGCTTCTCTTTTTATATTATCTTCTTGTACGAATAGCTCTTGAAATTCATCTAAAACAAGTAGTACTCTTTCTTGTTTTTCATCTATAAACTTTTTATTAAATTGTTCTATATTTTGAACACCTTTAGATGAAAACAATTTTTCTCTATCATTTAGCTTTGTTTCAAGTTTTCTCAATATAGTTAATGCCATTTCCCTATCGCTTGTGATTGAAGCTATTTCTAGGTGAGGTATTATTTGAGGGTCTGCATATTTTATAAACTCTGTACCACCTTTCATATCAATTAAATAAAGTTTTAAATTTTCAGGAGAATAATTTAAAATTAAATCACTAATCAAAATATGAAGTAGATTACTTTTTCCACTTCCAGAACGACCAATTAATAAGGCATGTGATTCTAATTCATTGTTTATTTTCAAGACTATATTATCTTTACCATTTTTACCAATATTTGCTTCAATTAATTTTGAACTATCTTCCAACCATAATTTTTTAGGTTTTATTTTAGTGTATTCAACTTTCTGGCTTTCAAAATTAGATATTTGTTTATTTAAATATAGTATAGTTTCTGTCAAATTTTCATTATTCAAAATACAAGGATAAGGATAAGTAAATTTGTCAAAATCTATTACTAAAAAAGGTAATTTAGAATACTCTTGATTTAAATCTTTAATATTTATATCCAAGTCTTGTTTTGATGAACTTAATATAAAATTTATTCCTATGTTTTTTGCATCAGAAAAAAGTTTTATAAATCGTTCTTGTTGTTCCTTATTTGCACATTTAAAATAGTTATATATAATTACTATTTTTTTTGATTGAGGTATTTCAGGATTTTTTTCATTATATTCATCTAATGTTTTATAAAATCCTTTCAGGTAATTTGTATGTATTTCTGAAGTATATTTTTCCAACATAAATAAAGCTTTATCAATATCATCCCTTTGAGTAAAAATATCTTTTTTTAATTTCATATCTAAATTCAGTAAAAGTCCACAATTTTTACCCATATCAAAAGTATCAATAATAATAAACTCACATTGACTATCAGGAAGTTTTAAAGCCATTTTTAAAGCTAAAGAAGTTATTAGATTATTCACATTATTAAAAGTGTCATATTTTATTAATAATAAAGAATTATTTGTAATATTGTACTCTTTTGCTATAAAATTATTTTCATAAGCTAAAATTATATTATTTTTATTATTTCTATAATTTTCAATACTTGCAAACTCTTCTTTTATTAACTCATGATTTTTAATTAGTAGTTCTACAATATCTCTATGACCATTATTTAAAGCCCAAATTAAAGCAGTATCTCCATCTTTATCTTTAGCATTAACATCCGCACCATTTTTAATTAGTAGTTCTACAATATCTCTATGACCATTATTTAAAGCCAAAATTAAAGGAGTATCTCCATTGTTATATTTAGCATTAAGATCCGCACCATTTTTAATTAGTAGTTCTGCAATATCTTTATGACCCTTATATGAAGCCCAAATTAAAGGAGTTGTTCCATAACTATTTTTTACATTAACATCAGCACCATTTTTAATTAGTAGTTCTACAATATCTTTATGACCATTCTTTGAAGCAAAAATTAAAGCAGTATCTCCATCTTTATCTTTAGCATTAAGATCCGCACCATTTTTAATTAGTAGTTCTGCAATATCTCTATGACCATTATCTGAAGCCCAAATTAAAGGAGTATTTCCATCTTTATCTTTAGCATTAAGATCCGCACCATTTTTAATTAGTAGTTCTGCAATATCTCTATGACCATTATCTGAAGCCCAAATTAAAGGAGTATTTCCAAAACTATTTTTTACATTAACATCAGCACCATTTTTAATTAGTAGTTCTACAATATCTTTATACCCCTTATCAAAAGCCGAAATTAATGCAGGTTGTCCAAAGATAGTTTTAGCATTAACATCCGCACCATTTTTAATTAGTAGTTCTACAATATCTTTATGACCATTATATGAAGCCCAAATTAATGCAGTATCTCCTTTGGTATTTTTTACATTAACATCCGCACCATTTTTAATTAGTAGTTCTGCAATATCTTTATGACCATTCTTTAAAGCCCAAATTAAAGCAGTATCTCCATCTTTATCTTTAGCATTAACATCAGCACCATTTTTAATTAGTAGTTCTACAATATCTTTATGACCATTCTTTAAAGCCAAAATTAATGCAGTATCTCCATCTTTACCTCTAACATTAAGATCCGCACCATTTTTAATTAGTAGTTCTGCAATATCTTTATGACCATTCTTTGAAGCCCAAATTAATGCAGTATCTCCAAAATTACGTTTTACATTAACATCCGCACCATTTTTAATTAGTAGTTCTGCAATATCTTTATGACCAAGCTTTAAAGCCCAAATTAAAGCAGTATCTCCATATTTATCTTTAGCATTAACATCCGCACCATTTTTAACTAGTAGTTCTACAATATCTTTATGAACAGTATATGAAGCCCAAATTAAAGGAGTATTTCCATCTTTATCTTTAGCATTAACATCCGCACCATTTTTAATTAGTAGTTCTACAATATCTCTATGACCTTTATTTAAAGCCCGAATTAAAGCAGTATCTTCATCTTTATTTTTAGCGTTAACATCAGCACCATTTTTAATTAGAACTTTTATGGCAGATATATGACCATCCTTTGATGCACAAAGAAGAGGGGTATACCCTTTTTTTATAAATCTTAGGGTATCTTCCAATTTATCATAATTATATTTAGTAGCTAGTTCTGTAGCACTATATCCATATTTATCTTTTATATTTATATCAGCACCTTTTTGTAATAACATTAAAACATTAATATAACTATTTTTTTTAACAGCGTCAATAAGCTTTGCATCTTTTGACTTAAATAAACCAAACATTTCTAAACTCCTCTTATTAAATAACTTTTTCTAACATTAGAGATTTTTATTACTTAAAATTACTAATTGTTGATTCTTATGCTGATTTAAAATTCTAAAAAGTTCTTCTACATGATCATTATAAAATTTCTTTTGAATTTCATCTTTCCATTCACTTTTTATTAATTCTAATTCCATTTGTGTTTTTTTTATTATTTCATGAAAATTATCTTCATAAATTAAATTATTCATTTTTTTCCCATATCATTTCAACACCTTCTTTTGTTACAATACCATTTTTTATATATCCGTAATTATGATATATATCTATTTCACTTTTTTCATTTACCCAAACTTTAATTTTATTTGATTTTAATTTTAGTAGTACATTTTCAAGTAGCTGAAAATAGTGTATTTCTATAGAATTTATAATACTGTTATCATTATTCAAAACTACAATTTCAGAATTTTTATGTTTTATAAAAAATTTCTTTTCTATTTTTGGGATAAATATCTCAAAAATATTATTTTCATAATTTAATTTAAAATTCAAATCATCTATTTGAATATCATTATTATAATGTTCATTATTCGTATTTTCAAGTGTATAATTTTCATTTTGCTTATGATTTATAAAATTAGATATATTATTTGTTACATCTTGCATTTTTGTATTTTGATATAATGTAGTACTTTTCTGTATAGAATAAATTTTATTACTTGTTCTTTCTAGTAAATTAGATGATTTTAATTCAAGTTTTTTTCTATTTGATCTTGCTTGTTCAAAATTTTTCTCATATGAATAAAGTCTTTTTTTAGATTCTTCTATTTCAAATTCTATTTGTCTTTTTTCATCTATCAATCTACTAAGTTTTGCATGAAAATGTAATAAATCATTAACAATATAAGTTACTTTATTTGCCATATGAATATTTCTTTCATTTTTGATTTGTGCTTCTCTTAGGCTTGTTTCAACTTGATAAATTGATGATTCAATACTTCTTAATATATTTAATAAATTAGATATTTTATTTCTTTTTTCTTCTATTTTTGTCAAAAGATATTTATCAACACGATAATCTAAATCGAATACTTCATTAAAAACATTTTTAAAAATCAAATTTATTTTATTTAGTATTTCAGGATTAATATCAATATTGTTCATAATTATCTTTGTTTCAAATAATTATCTGCAGCATTAGCTTTTCTTTCTAAAAATGCACAATATTCATCAATATTAGATATTATTGGTCTCATATTATTTAAATATTCTGTAAATTTTTCTTCAAATTTTTTATGTTCAGCATCTTTCCAACTTTCGCTAAGTTTTCTCAGTTTTCCTGAAGTTTGTTTTTGATTATTTTCTAAATCACCTTTTAACTTTTTTAGTTCTGAAATAAATATTCTTATTTCAGTTGGATTAACAAAAATTTGATTCACACTTAAACCTTTATAATTAATATGTGCAAATTATTGCATATAATTTCTTCTATTATCTTAAATAAAGTAACTATATGTGTAAAATTTTTTAATTATGGCTTCTTAATAGTTTATGCTTTTGAATTTATTTGGTCAAATGAGAATAAAGTTGGTATTATTGAAATTGATGGTTTAAATGGAGAAATTAGTGAAAAAGGTGTTTGGTTAAAAGAGAGAGTCTCTAAAGTTATGACAAGAGATATGTTTTTTGACATAGGTGGAGAAATTGCAAATGGCATGGTTCCTGGTAGTGGAGTTGTAGTAAAAATGATAGATAGAATGACAAAATAGAAATAAATTTTTTGAGACCGTTAAATATTTCGTGTCAAAGTAATTCTGATAGGAGAAATCCTATCACACCAGAAGGTACTGCTCAATATTCTCTTATAATACCAAAGAGAGAATTCAAGTAGCATATCGACAAAAATTCTGAATCTATTCGAGTTGAATAAGATTGTGACACAGTTGGATAGCTACACGTAAAACTTGAGTGGCAACAAAGCCAGTTTTGACTAGGCTGTATT
>NZ_NXGI01000036.1 GCF_002993025.1 Arcobacter cryaerophilus gv. crypticus
TATTTATATCTTGTTTCATTTTTTTTACTTTTAACAATCATTATATTTAGTTTACAAAGATTACTTCTTAAACTTCATACATATTTTAAAGAACTCAATCTCAACCCTGTGGTCAAATTGGACGGGAATTATAGTGCCTTTTTTTCCTTTTGTCAAGAGTGTTCCCTTAAATTTTGGTTAAATTTTGGAATTTGTTAAAAATGCTAATTTATTTTTTCTATATAGCCTGTTTTTGGATAAATTATAATATCTTTAAACTCTTTTGTTTTTGAAATAAATCTAATAGTGCATGGTTTTTTAAGTTCTAGATTTTCACTTGTTAACTGTGTATATATCTTACCATCAACACCAAAAGAGATTTGTCCTAAAGAAGTTGTTGTATTACAAGATATTTGGACATCTTCTATATTGTAATTTTTCAAAAGTACAAAAGGGCTATTTTCGGGATTCTTTTTACAATAATTTGAAGTAAAAATATATTTATTTGTAAGTGGGTCTTTTAAACTCTCTTCTTGACCAGGATGTCCTTTGTCATTTGTTTCACTATATATAGTAAAATAGATACCACCACCTTCATCTTCTCTACATCTCATAAATTTTAGTGTCCATCGACCTTTGTACCAATTATTTGCTTCAGGTTCAAACATTTCAAATTTATCATCTACTAAAGCTTTGTATCTTACATAATTTAAATATATTAAAACTCTATTTGTGACCTCATCAAGCTTATAATTTGGCAACTTTGGTGTAAAAACTGTATATAAAATACCTAAAATTACAATTACAAAAACTAACTCTAGGATTAAAAATGTTTTTTTCATATTAGTTTTTTTATGTAAATTGTAAATAACTCTTTTTCGTAATAGTATATAGATATTTTATCATCGTAATTATAAAACTCTTTCGTTGATAAATAGTAATCATTTCCTTCTTGAATTTCATAAAATTTTAGTCTCAATAACAAATCTTTATCATCTAAAGCTATATTATTTATTTCTCTAATTTTAAGCTCATTTGATAATTCTTTAGCAATATGGTATTGATAAACAAAGTGTTTTTGAGGATTTTGAATTATTAAATAAAGAGGTTTGTTTACAAATGTAAAAACAACATTTATCCCCAACATTAATACTATTAAAATTGCAATAATATTGTAATTTGTTCTAAACTCTTTTAATCTTACTCTATATGAATGTAAAAACATTCTCATCATAGATGGTATGGCAATAACAACATAAGGGGCAAAATCTTCTATATATATTTTTTGTCTAAAAGATACTAATATAGATAAAATAAGTGCCGTTGCTGAAATATAAGTCGTTAAATCCGTTTGTTTGATTATTATTAATCTATAAATAACATACAAAAAATATAAAAATAGTATTGGAGAGAATATAGCTGCATAAATTCCAACAGTATCTATTAAGAAGCCTCTTGGTTTTCCATCCGTTGATATACCATAAATAAATAGTGAAATTACAAATAATATTGATGATATATACAACAATTTTCTATCATTTGTTTTTAATGAAAACAAAAATAGTGCTAAAAAAAGTATTGCAAAAGAGTTATCAACTAGTAGTAAAAATGGTAATAAATAGTATAAATGCTTTTTATGTTTTTGATAAAAATAGATGTATAAAAGAGTAAAAAAAGTAACAATAATAGCTGTATTTACAAGCAATGAAGCACTCAAAACTCCAGGAAGAGACATAAAAATCAAAACAGATATAAATCTATCTTTTTCATATTTGAAATAATCTTTTGTAATCAAAAACATTAAAATAACACTTAAAAAATAGAAAATAATAAAAGGTGCTCGCAAAGCTAAATCATTGTGTCCAAAAATATATGTAAAAAAGTTTGTGATAATCGACAGTATTGAACTGTTGTAATATAAATTTAAAGCCTCTTTATATGAGATACTTAAAGAGTAATTTGCTGTTATAAGCAACAAAGATACAATAAAAAATAAAATTAGATAAAAATAGATTGTATATTTGTTTTTTATAAGCATTTTATATCTTTAAAAAGTTATCTATAATTTTATGTCCATGTTCACTCATAATTGATTCAGGATGAAACTGAACTCCATAAATATTTTTACCCTTTATCTCTAAAGACATAATTTCACCATCATCAATACTTTTTGAAGTTACAATAATCTCTTTTGGTAAATCCTCTTTCTCTACAATCAATGAGTGGTATCTTGTTTGTGTAAACTCTTTTGGCAAGGTGTCAAAAATTTTCGTATTTTCTAAAACCTCTATTTTTGATGTTTTACCATGCATCATATTTTTTGCTCGTACAACTTTTGCTCCAAAAACCTGAGCTATTGCTTGATGTCCTAAACAAATTCCAAATATTGGTTTTTTTCCTGCAAAATACTCTATAACTTCTAAACAAACTCCCGATTCATTTGGAGTAGCAGGTCCTGGTGAGATTATAATTTTGCTAGGATTTAGTGCAATAATTTCATCTAAACTTAACTCATCATTTCTTATAACTTTTAAATCAGCTCCTAGTTCTAAGCAATATTGAACAATATTGTATGTAAAACTATCGTAGTTATCAATCATTAAAATCATTTGTCTATATCCTTATTAAAGCCCTATTTTATAAGGGTTTAAGAAATCTTTTTTAAATTTATTCAAATCTTTGCTACCCTATAGCTACCCATTTTTGTATTTTTTATACCGTTATAGACTATTTTGGGTAGCAAAATATAAAACAACAAAAAATCTTTAGATTGTACCTAATTTATATTTAGAAAATTATCTACTACAAGTGTATATCAGCAATTAAGTTTCTTATTTTTATTTTTTTACTTTAAAAATCTTATAAAATTGACCTTTTTATTCGTTATCAAATTGAAATGATTGATAAATATCGACAATTAGGATTAACAAGGCTAGAGACAGCAGTCGAACTTGGAATTAGCCTATCATTTCTTGATAGGCTTTTAAGAGAAGGGGTTGGTTTACCAGCTTACAGAAAAATTGGTAAATCTCAAAAACCTAGAATAGTTTTTCCTAAAGAATAATTAGTAAACCAAATTATTCTTTTATTTATTAAAAAAGTTTTCCGTAATTATTTTTTCTTGTAGCTGGATATTTTTAGCCATTTGTCTAATTTTTTCATCTTCTTCATAAAGAGCCATTTTCTTTTGTACAAACTCTTCAGCACCAGCTATATTTTTGGATTTATCAATTATGTCTTTTTGTAATTCATTTATTCTATTTAATGCATTTTTCATAAAATCATTATCTAATTTCAAAATTTTCTCCTATTTTATTTATAATAAAAGCATCATCAACATTTTTATAAAAAGAATCATTCGTCTTGTCTATAAAATGTAGATTTATACTCTCTTGAAATATTAATTTTAATTCCAAAACTGTATTGTAAGAGTTTATATTACTTTTTATAAATACATCTTTTGGAACTTTCCTATGTGTTACAACTTCTCTTCTTGTTGCATATTCAAAGCAAACTTTTGGATCGTTATAAAGATAATATATGTCGACATTATAGCATCTTTTTATCAGTCTTTCAATATTTTGAGAAGCCAAATCAACATTGGATAAATTTGAATCTAAAATTATTGAAAAACCCTGCTTTAGAGAATAATTAAAGAGTTCGTTAAATCCTCGACTTGAAGCTTTTTGGAATAAATCTGAATTTTGACCATCATATCCAACAGGTTTAAAAAAATCTCTTATAGTATCTGTATCAATATGTAAAAAATTTGGATTTGTCTCTTTAAAAAAAATACTTAATTCAGTTTTACCAACGCCACTCATACCAGCAGTAAAAATAGCAATTTTTTCATCAATAGGATTTATATTTGCTGTATATTTTTGTAAAAAAGTATTCTTATTTTGGTTTAAATAGTCAGTTGCAATCTTTTCAAATTTATTCAATTTAAAATCCTCCATACTAAATGTAACTTATATTATATCTTTAAAACTCTTTTAAAATTAGATTGTTAAAAAAATATTAGTATAAATACTTAATTATGGGTACAAATTATTCAATACGTCTTGAGTAGCTTCAAAAAACGGAAACATTTGAACACTTTTTAAATAAAACCAAAAAATCAGTTTTATTTAAGATAAGGATATTTTCTAGATTAAATATACTTCTAAAAAACATTTTAGGAGTAGAATTGAAGAAAGTATCAATGAAAAAAATAGTTGAAGTATTAAGACTTCATTAAAATCATCTTTTAAATCATAAAATATAAAATTCCATACTTTTGATAATCATTCTTAATATTAAGAGTTATTAAAGCTTTCTTACTATACTATTTCCTTTTAAATTTAAAAATTAGATATTATAAAATAAAAAAGGATGGTTAAATGCTTAAAAAATCGCTACTTTGTTCGCTATTTTTTGCAAATATTTTATTTGCTACTAGTGAAGTAAATGTATATTCACAAAGACATTACGACTCAGATAAAGCTTTGTTCAAAAAATTTGAAGAGAAAACTGGTATTAAAGTAAACCTTATAACTGCAAAAGCGGAAGAGCTTGTTTCAAGATTATCAATTGAAGGTGCAAATAGCCCATCAGATATTCTTATAACTGCTGATATTGGAAATTTATATGAAGCAAAACAGAGAGATTTACTTCAAGGTGTTAGTTCAAAAATATTAGAAGAGAATATTCCAGCTCATCTAAGAGATGAAAATGGAAGCTGGTTTGCTATTACAAAAAGAGCTAGACTTTTCGTTTATAATCCAAAAACTATAAATCCTGCACAACTAGATGACTATTTTTCACTTACAAAACCTGAATTTAAAGGAAAAGTGATAACTAGAAGCTCAACAAATGCTTACAACAAGTCACTTCTTGCTTCAATTATTGCTCATCACGGTGAAGAAAAATCACTAGAGTTTGTAAAAGGTTTGGTAAATAACTTTGCAAGAGCTCCAAAAGGTGCTGATAAGGATCAAATAAGAGCAGTTGCCTCAGGTGAAGCTGATATTGCTATTGTAAACTCTTATTATTTAGGAGTTATGGCAAATAGTGGTGATAAAGTTGATGAAGAAATAGCAAAAGAGGTAAAAGTATTTTTTCCTGCACAAAAAACTACAGGTGCACATATAAATATCTCAGGTGCTGGTATTACAAAATTTGCTCCAAATAAAGAAAATGCTATAAAATTAATTGAATTTTTGACAAGTGTTGAAGCTCAAGGACAATTAGCAGAAGGAAACTATGAATATCCTGTTAATCCAAAAGTTAAACCAGCTGGAATTGTTGCTTCTTGGGGAGAGTTCAAAGAAGATACAATACCTTTAAATGAAGTTGGAAAACAGACACGAAAAGCTGTTGAAATAGCAACTAAAGGAAACTGGAGATAAAAAATATAAAGCTTTTAGTAGCCCCAACTTTGGGGTTACTAATCTCATTACCGATTTTAATACTAATAATATATTTTCTCTTTAATGGCTCTTTTAATAAAGAGTTTTTAGAGAATAATTTTTTATTAGAATATTCATTAAATACATTGTATTTAATAATAGGTACTGCAATATTTGTAGTAATAATTGGTGTAATAACTTCCTACTTAAGTGCTAGATTTGAGTATTTTGGTAGTAAGTTTTTCTCCGTTTGCTTCATACTTCCTTTGGCATATCCTGCATATATTTTTGGTTATACATATGTTGGTTTTTTTGAATTTCGTGGACTTTTATCACAACTTTTAAATGACACATCTATTAAACTTGATATTTTAAATATGAGCGGAGCTATTTTTATCTTTACAATTGCAATGTTTCCATATGTTTTTATACTAGCTCGTGTATCTTTTGGAATGGTATCAAAATCAGTTGTAGAGTTAATATCTTTGTATAAATTAAATCCAATAAAAGCTTTTTTCAGAGTTTATCTTCCTTTAACATATCCAGCGATTTTTGCTGGAACAATTTTAGCTATCATGGAAACTTTAAGCGATTATGGAACAGTTTTATACTTTGGAATTGAAACTTTTAGTGTTGGAGTTTTTAAATCTTGGTTTGGTTATAACGATTTAGGTGGAGCTATAAATATTGCAATTATTTTACTTGTTTTTGTATTTTTAATTCTTTTAGTAGAGCATAATATTAGAAAAAAACTTCGATTTTCTAGCTCAACAAACAGCAGCGAGAAAGCATTAAAAATAAAATTAAAAGGAAAATATAATTTTTTTGCATTTTTAATATCTTTTATAATTTCACTTTTTACACTTTTTATTCCTACTGCTGTTTTACTTTATTGGACTTTTTTGGATATAAATACTCTTGATTTTACTGCATTTGAATATCTATTTAATACTTTAAAATTAAATATAGTTTCTAGTTCTTTTATAATATCTTTGGCTTTTTTTATAGTATATTATTTAAGATTTTTCCCTACAAAAGTATCAAGCTTTACTCACAAAGTTTCAATGCTAGGATACTCTATTCCTGGTGCTGTTGTTGCAGTTGGACTACTTTTAATAGCAAATTATTTAGACCGAGGTTTAGGTTTTATGTTTTTTAGTGGTTCATTTATAATTTTAATTTTTGCATATACTACAAGATATTTTGCAGCAAGTATTGGTAGTGTTGAAAATGGTTTTAGCAAAATAAATAGCTCACTAGATGATACAAGCCGTATATTTTGTAAAAATGAAAAAGAGTCTATTTTTAAAATATATCTTCCTATTTTAAAACCTTATTTGCTTAGTGGTTTTTTGATTTTATATATTGATATTGCAAAAGAACTTCCAGCAACTTTGATTTTAAGACCCTTTAATTTTGATACTATAGCAGTAAGAATCTATGAGTTAGCAAGTAATGAGATGCTTTATAAAACTGGTTTTCCATCACTTATTTTGGTTATTACAACTGCTAGTGCTGTGTTGCTTTTAAATTTTAAACCCAAAAGAAAGAAAAAATGAAAAAAATAGTTGAAATTAAAAATTTAAGAAAAATATTTTGTAAAGGCAATATTTGTGTTGCAAATAGTTTAAATCTTGATTTAATAGAAGGCGAAATTTTTACAATTTTAGGAACTAGTGGAAGTGGAAAAACTACATTTATAAGAATGCTTGCAGGACTTGAAAAACCTGATTTAGGTGAAATAAAAATAGATGGAAATATAGTTTTTTCAAAAGATGTTGATGTAGAACCAAACAAAAGAGGAGTAGCTATTGTATTTCAAAACTATGCTCTTCTTCCTCACTTAAATGTCGCTTCAAATATAACTTTTGGAAGCAGTGCTAGCAAAGATGAATTAAAAGAGATTTTAGAAAAAACAAAACTAAAAGGGCATGAAAATAAATACCCTCATGAACTAAGTGGTGGTCAGCAACAGCGAGTTGCTCTGGCACGTGCTGTTATAAACAAACCAAAAATACTCCTACTTGATGAGCCTTTAAGTAACATAGATACGGAACTGAGAAATATTTTAAGACTTGAACTAAAAGAGATGATAAGAGAGTTCAATATAACTGCACTTTTTATCACGCATGACAAAGAAGATGCTTTTTTCCTATCTGATAGAATTGCAATTATGAATGGTGGAGATATTTTGCAAGTTGGTACTTGTAAAGAACTTTATAATAATCCAGCAAATTTATACTGTGCAAATTTTTTGGGAAAAATCTCACAAATATCTGAAAATTCATATATAAGACCAGAAAATATAAAAATCTGCCAAGATGGTAAAACTGAAGCTATGATAAAAGATATTGTCTTTTATGGAAGTTTTTATGAAGTTACAGTTGTTGCAAATAACAAAGATTTGATTGTTTATAGTTTTGATGATAACCTAAAAATTGGGCAAAATGTAAAATTAAACTTTGAAGATAAGATTTTAAGATTTTAGATTGTTAAAATAATATTCTTACTCTGTTCAATCTTTTCATAGTATCGGTTCTATAGGGTTATTAGGTTTTGCAATTTGTTTTTTCAAATTTTTCAAATTTTTTTAAGTACTTCTTTTTTTATCTCTTCAAAAGATAAATTAACTCTACTTTGTTCATCAAGATATACAGCTTCATCATCTTTTGCTTCTTTTTTATCTAAAATAAATTTTATTAACTCATCTTTTGAAGATATATTTTTAAGCTCTTTAGAAATAAGTAAAATCTCATGAAAAGAAGCTATTTTATTTTCTAAAATTGCTCCAAAATCAAACATATCTCTACTTTTATCTCTTTGAAAAAATGCCACAAGTTTAAGTTTTGCAATACTTTTTATATCCAAAACTTTTAACTTTGAGTTATCATAAGCTATAAACTCTGATTGTTTTAAAATCTCTTTTTGTATAGCTCTATTTGCACAAAAAAACTCTATTTTTACATCGTCAAGGATAAATTTTAAAATATACTCATCTGGAAAAAGTCCCGCTAAACGAAGAGCAAAAACATTTTCATCTTCTATTTTTTTTGCTCCTAAGCTTTGCATAGCAGAAATTATATTTTTATATTTAAGTATTTTTGGAGAAGTTATATCAATATCTTCTGAAACTCTATGTTTTATATAATAAGATAGTGCAGTTCCTCCTACAAAATATAACTCATCTTCAAAAATATCTAAATCTTTTATTTTGTCCAAAACATCTATTACACTAGAAGTCATTTATAACTCCTAAAATCTCTTTATAAATAGGATTTTCTTTATAGTTTCCATTTAATTTTATATCAACTCCACTTGTTGAAATATAACCTTTTTTATAAAGTTTTTTATATTTATCTTCAAGTACAGCTCTAACCATATTTTTACCAAACTTTCCACATAGAGTATTAATATCTTCTCTATTTAAAGTTCCCAAATAGTTTGAGATTATAGAATAAACTTTTTGATAGCTTTTTTGATTTGTTTGCCAAAAAATGTTTACAGAAAAATCTTTTGGATTAAACTCTATAGTATCATCTAAATCTACAACTGCTATTTTATTTTTTGCTTCTTCATAGTCAATATTTTCTAAAAGTGTATAGAGCCTAATTCTTGATTTTTTCCAGTCTCTTAAAGTTCTTTCTGGTAAATCTAATAATTTGACTATTTGTTGCTGAGTCATAAAAACACCTAATTTTTTATAGATTATAGGCGAATATCGCTTATATTTATTTTAAAAACTGATTTGTCAAAGATGGAAACAAAGATTTTATACCACTAAAAATTGCAAAGTTTTTAATATCATCAAAGTTTAGTTTACCAACTGCAATTTCATCTAAAAAGAACTCTTTGCCCTCTTTTTTTATATCAAAATATGAAAATCTAGCCATATCTCGCTCTATTGTTCTTCTTGATACTCCAAACTCATGGGCTAAAGATTCTATAGTTAATCTCTCACCTTGATTTAGTTTATAAATAATGAGAGATAATCTAGTGGCTAATTTATCGTGTTCCAATTTATGTTTCCTTCTATTTCAAAATCTACTTTTGAAAAGAAGCCGAAACTATACTCAAAAACTCATCTTTTGTTTTTTTATCACTTTTAAAAAGCCCTCGCAAAGAAGATGTAATAGTCGTAGAACATATTTTTTGCACTCCACGCATTTCCATACACATATGTCTTGCATCAACAATAACAGCAACACCTTTTGGCTTTAAATGCTCATTTAAAGCATCACAAATTTGCTCAGTAAGTTGCTCTTGAATTTGTAATCTTCTAGCATATACATCTACAACTCTAGGAATCTTTGAAAGTCCAACAACCTTTCCATTTGGAATATAAGCAACATGTGCTTTTCCAATAATAGGCAACATATGATGCTCACAAAATGAGTAAAACTCAATATCTTTTACAACAACCATCTCATCATTTGTAGATGTAAAAAGTGCTTTTTGAATAATCTCTTTTGGGTCAAGTTTATATCCACTAAACATAAACTCATAAGCTTTTCTTACTCGCTTTGGAGTATCCAAAAGTCCTTCTCTTGTAACATCTTCATCAATATAATTTAAAATACTCTTTATTGAATTTTCAAACTCTAACTCTTTATCCATAATATATTATTCCTTTTAAAAATTTCATATCCAACCTTTTTTTCTAAAGATTATCAAAGGTGTAATAGCTGATAAAATCATAATACCAACTGAAAATAAATATCCATAATCCCAATTAAGCTCGGGCATAATCTCAAAGTTCATACCATAAATACTAGCAACTAGCGTAGGTGGAAGAAAAATAACATTTACAATAGTAAAGATTTTTATAACCTTGTTTTGTTCAACACTTAAAAGTCCTACAAAAATACTTTGTAAATAATCAAGTCTTTCAAAATTAAAATTTGTATGATCAATCAAAGACCTAATATCCTTTAACATAACAGGAAGTTCACTTTTATCATCTGAATTTTTTTGCGATTTTAGCAAAGAGTTCAAAATCCTCTGTTTATCTGTAAGATTTTCTCTAATTTTCATATTTAAGTTTTCAAATGCTGACATCTGTTCTAATAAATCTTCATTATCTACATCATCATTAAATGCTTGTTTTCGTATTGCTGCAATATCTCTTCCTAAATTTTCTATAATATCAGCATCTGCATCGATTCTAATATCTATAATTTGTGAAAATATCGAATATCCTGTTTTATACTCTCTTGGACTTGCAAGTAGTTTTCTTATTGACTCATCAAAACTTGCTAGTTTTTTATATCGAACAGATATCAAAAGTTCATCTTGTAAAATAAAAGAAACTGTCTCATTTACAGGCTCTTTGCTATCATTTATAAGAAAATAACTATTTATCTCGATTCTATTATCTTCTTCCCAATATCTAGAACTTAGCTCAATCTCTTCACTCTCTTGTTTTGTAGGAAACTCGATATTAAAAATACCTTCAATAGCTTTTACCTCTTCAATAGTCGGAAAAAGCATATCAATCCAAATAACATTTCTTCTATCTTCAATATCATTTAGATACTCAACACCCTCGACTACAGTCAATCTGTGTTGTTTTTTTATATAACAATTAATCAAGATTTCTCCTTTATCTAATCAAACTTCCCATTTCCCAAATTGGTGTAAATATAGCAATAACTATAAATAAAGTTAAACTTGCCATTACTAGAAGAAATATGGGCTGTATCAATAAAATTATAAAATTTACACTATCATCAAATCTATTTTTATATATCTTTTTAACTTCATAAATTGTAAGCTCCAAAGAGTTTGAAACTTCACCTGTATTTAAAAGGTTCAAAACTATATCATCAAAAACATCTACATATTTAAATGAATAACTAATTGTTTTACCATTTTGTAATAAATTATCAATAGTGTGTATTTTATCCAACAAATATTTGTTTTTTACTAAAAGCCTTGAACTTTCAAATGCTTTGTGGAATTCATACTTTGATTTTTGCATTATATCAATCATTAAAAATAGTTTATAAAATTCAAAATTTTGGTATATTTTACTACTTATTGGAAGAGTTTTAAACAAAAATCTATCTGCAAAAAAACTAAAACTCTTGCTCAATTTATAGAAAATCCAAATAAAAAATATAAATAAAATAGGAATAGAAACTATAAAAATAGTATTGTTTAAAAAGAAATCTTCCGTAGCCAATAAAATTTTTGTAGCAACTGGAAGATTATTTTGAGATTGTGCAAATATTGTTTTAAAATTTGGAACAACAAATAAAAATATTATGAAAATTGATATTAAAAAACTAATTAATAAAAATATTGGATACGAAATAGCTTTGTAAAAACTCTTTTTTATATCTTTTGTTTCATTCAAAAGTATAGAAATTGCCTCAATATTCAAATCTAAATTTGCACTATTTTGAGAAATTTGTAAAAATGATTTAACTATATGGTCAATTTTAAACCTTTTTAACTCCTCTTTTATTGGTTTAGAGTTTGAAAATGCATAATTTATAGTTTTTAAAAACTCTACAATTTTTTTATCTTTCCTATTTTTTGTTAAAATTTCCAAAGCATCGCTTATATTTATATTTGATTTTAGCATCAAATTTAATTCATAAAATAGTTGTCCTAATCTCTTATTATCAATTCTAATCTCTTTTTTTAATATATTAAATACCCTATTTATCTCTTTTATTTCTAAAATATTTTTGGATTTTTTAATCAGCAAAAGTTTATCATTATCTACAATATCTACTTTGATTTTGCCATTTTCTTGATATTTTACTCTATACTTTTTCATTAATAATTTACCACTTTATAAACCTCTTCTAAAGTAGTAAAACCTTCTTTAACCTTTTGTTTCCCATCATCTAACATTGTTTTGAAATTTATATTTTTTAAATACTCTTTTAATTCATTAAAACTAGCTTTTTTAAATATCAAAGAGGAAATATTCTCATCAACTTTTAAAATCTCAGCAATAGAAGTTCTATCATAAAACTTTGTAAAATTACACTCTTTACAACCATTTTCACAACTCTTACAGTGAGCCAAAACCAATCTTTGAGCCATAACTGCTTTAAGAGTTGTTGAGATTAAAAATGGATCAGCTTTTAAATCTATTAACCTTGTAATGGTTTCTATAGAACTTGAGGAATGAATACTTGCAAGTACTAAATGTCCTGTTAATGAAGCCTGAAGGGCAATATCTAGTGAAAATTTATCTCTTATTTCACCAATGAAAATAATATCAGGATCTTGTCTTAAAATATTTTTTAAAACCAACTCAAAACTAAGCCCTACTTTGTTATTTATTGGAACTTGGTTTATGCTATCGATTTTGTATTCAATCGGGTCTTCAACTGTTATTATTTTTTTCTCATCACAATTTAGCTCTTTTAAAATGGAATAAAGTGTTGTAGTTTTTCCACTTCCCGTTGGTCCACTAATCAAAATCAAACCTTGAGTAAGTTTTAATATATCTTTTAAATCTTCATAAATATTTTGACTAAGACCTAAATCATCTAATCTTTTATCTATATTTTTATTATCTAAAACTCTTAAAACAATTGATTCAGCTTCAATTGTTGGCATTGTTGAAAGCCTAAAATCATACTTTTTATTATTAATATTTCTTGAAAATCTTCCATCTAGTGCCAAACGAATTTGTGTCATATCAAGATTTGATATTAGCTTTACAAATGATGAAAAAACTCTAAATAACTCACTATCAAAACTAAAAAAGATTTTCAATCTTCCATCAACTCTTAATTTAAACAAACACAAATCTTGATACTTCTCAATATGAATATCACTTGCTCTTTGCTCAATTGAGTAAAGTATTAACTCATCTAAAAAATATGATGTAAACTTCTCATCATCATTTGAAGATATAGATTTTTGTGCGGCTTTGTGAAGTATCACTCTTTTTTCAATATTTGCTAAAATAAAAAGAATATCACTCTCTTTTTCTTCTACAAAATTTATAATTTTTACAAAATCATCTTTTATATTATCTATTTTCGAACTAGAACAAATAGCTATTTTTAAACTAATACTATCTTCATATATTGGCACAATTTTATTTTGTACAAAATACTCTTTGTCATATTTTTCAAATAAAGTGTAATCAATTTTTGTTTTTAAAATACTCAATGCTATTTACCTCCAATTTTATAATATCTTTATCATTTTTCAATATCACATAATCATTAGCAATAGTTTCTATTTTATATCCTAAAACATCATCATTTAATTCAAACCAAGTATCATTTATAAAAGTATTATTACCTACAATTGCATTTATTTTAAATTCTGGCTTTACTATATTTTCTTCTAAAAGTTCATCATTTTTAGTTTCAATTATCTCTTCTTGCTCTATATTTATTTTCTCTTTAGCTTTTTTATTTTTAAAATAATATTTTGATATATCGACCCTTAAATCTATTAAATAAGAATCATTTTCAAGCTTTTTCAAACTCAAAAAAACAATTTTTGTAAAATTATTTATTTCTTCAATCTTTTCTAAAAAATTTAATAAATCATCTCTTTTACCTTTTGATTGAATTATAATTTCATCTTTTGAACTTTGAGTTTTATAAACAATCAAATTTTCATTTTTTGCAATATCTTCGATTTTATTTGACAGTTCCAAAACAGAATCAGTGAATTTTTTATTTTCTATATTTAACAGCTCACTATTTTGATTATTTTGTTGTTCTACAATTTTTTCATCATAAAATAGTAAATATAGTAAGAATAAACAAAGAATAGGTAGTAAATAAAGCTCTATTTTTATTTTTAAAGAGCTATTTTCAAAACTATTTTTAAAGTTTGCCAACATCAATTGTAGCCTCAAAAATTTTACTCTCTTCTATAAAATGAGTAGAAGATGATATTACATTGTCACAGCTTTCTAAAAATTTATCAATATTTTGCTTATTTGAAGAGCTTACAACAATTTTTCCCGTACCATGTCTATAGTCAAAAGAGTTTAGAACTAATCTGTTTTTATCAATATTTTTTGATATAACATAAAATTTTTCTTCAAAACTATTAAAAGCAATTTTCGATTTTATTGATTCAAAATCTATAGGTTCTTCTTTTTTTTCAACAATATTAAAGTATGTATTGTAAAAATAGTATCCAAAAAATAAAACAGATAAAAGATAAAATATATAGATATAAAATGAGAAATTAGCTTTTAAATCAATATATTTTAGTCCTTCTTTATTTATATATTTAGTATTTATTTGATTTTTATTAATAAAGTCTTTCTTTAGCTTTTCAAATTCATCTTTTGAAACTATTTTTATACTAGAAATATTAATATTAAATTTTTTATTTAAAAACTTTACAAAATCATCTTGGTTTAAATCTTGATTTATTTTTTGATAATAAAAAAATCTCTTATCTTTGAAAATTACAAAAAAATTACTACAAATTAAAAGTTCAAAACCTTCAAAATCTCTATTTTCATAGTAAGTATAAAATACTTCAAAATCAAAAAAACTAAATTGTGAATTTACTACAAAAACTTGATACTCTTTTGCATATTCAAGATAGTTTACATACAATTTATCACTATTTTCTAAAGATATATTTTTTAATTTTAAGTTTGATAAAACAAAACTTTTTAAATATCTATAATCTATTTTTTCAGTAACTTCAATATCAACAACGACAATATCATTACTATTAGCAAAGAAAACCATATTTTCCCCTAAAAAATAGATTTAAAAATAGTTTAAAACTATATATCCATATCATAACCCATAGATTTTAATGCATCTTTATTCTTAGTCCAATTTTTCTTTACACTAACAAATAGCTCAAGAAAACATTTTTTACCACTAAGTTTTTCTATTTTAATTCTTGCAGCTTTTCCTATTCTTTTAATAGCAGTAGCTTTTTGTCCAATAATCATACCTTTTTGGCTATCTTTTTGGACAATTATAGTAGCTCTAATTACATCAACATTTGGTTTTTCTTCTATCTTATTTATCATTACATCAGCTTCATAAGGTATTTCATCACTAATATTTTCAAAAACAGACTCTCTAATAAACTCTTTATACAAATCTCTCAAATGTTCAGTTGTCATAATCTCAGGATCAAACAAATATGGATGCTCTGGCAAATACTTAACTACAACATCCAAAATATCTGATTTTTTTGTAGCTTTTTTTATAGATATTGGTATCATTGCTTCATATTTTTCTTGATACTTTTCATACTCTTTTAATTTAGTCATCAATTCATCATTATTAACAAAATCTATTTTTGTAAGAAGTAAAATATGTTTTGTATTTTTCTTATTTTTTTCTAAAAAATCTTCATAATATTTCAAACTATCAGTCACAGGAGCTAAAAAAAGTATTAAATCACAATCTCCCATAGCTTTTAAAGCTTCATCTAACATAAATTTATTAAGAAGTTTTTCTGTTTCATGAATTCCTGGAGTATCAACAAATACAACTTGATCATCTTCATGCATTACTATAATATTTGATCTTCTTCTTGTTGCATTAGCCTTATGTGAAACCATAGCTATCTTTTCACCAACAAGCCAGTTTAAAAGTGAACTTTTACCTGCATTTGGACGACCAACAACCGAAACATACCCGCATTTTGTCATTATTTTATTTGCCTTTTTCTATAAGTTTATAATAGTAGCATAAATTTTATTTTTTTTTAGTTTATTTTCATAATTTATAATATGATTTATAATTTTAATAATATAAAGAGGGAACTAAAAGCAATAAAAAAGCTTACCTTGACCTACTATTGTTTTTCTTAGTAAGACAAGATAAGCTCTTGGGGGGATTTGTAAAACTCAATGAGCTGGCAGCGACCTACGTTTCCACAGGGGGACCCTGCAGTATTATCGGCGATGAAGTG
>NZ_NXGI01000037.1 GCF_002993025.1 Arcobacter cryaerophilus gv. crypticus
GGTGTAAGCCCTTTAGCTGACCAGTACTAATAGAACGTTTGGCTTATTTTAACAAATTCTTTGGTTTACTATCTTATTAAGCATATGTTTATTATGTTTAATTTGTGTTGATTATATATAGATATACAAATATGAAATTAGCTTTTACAGCTATTAAAGACTTTAGCATTAAATTTCTCAAATCACAATTTGAGTGTTAAGAGTTTACTACAAGCTTTTATCACTCAAATTTGCTGGTGGTTAAAGAGAAGTGGAAATACCCAGCCCCATCCCGAACCTGGTAGTCAAGCACTTCATCGCCGATAATACTGCAGGGTCCCCCTGTGGAAACGTAGGTCGCTGCCAGCTCATTGAGTTTTACAAATCCCCCCAAGAGCTTATCTTGTCTTACTAAGAAAAACAATAGTAGGTCAAGGTAAGCTTTTTTATT
>NZ_NXGI01000004.1 GCF_002993025.1 Arcobacter cryaerophilus gv. crypticus
TTCAATGGAACTGTTTTTAAAAATATTAGAACAACTAGTTCAAGTCCAAAAAATTGTCAAGAGAAATAAAGATTTAGAACAAATCATCTTAATGCTAAGGGTTTACACTAAAAAACAGTTAGGTTTTATGTGCGAAAGTTGAGTAATTTATTAATCTTTTATTAATTATCAACAAATTTTTATTAAGTAGATTTTCGATACTATTTTAAACAAAAAAATCAAAAGAATAGAGGAATTTTTATGTCTACTTTTAAACTCTTTAGTGGAAGTGCAAATCCTGAATTTGCAAAAAAAGTCGGTGACTACTTAGGAATGAATGTATCTGATGCTAAATTAAATAAATTTAGTGATGGTGAAATATCTGTTCAAATAACTCAAAGTGTAAGAGGTCAAGATGTTTATATTATTCAACCAACTTGTGCTCCTGCAAATGATAATTTAATGGAACTTTTAATAATGATAGATGCACTTAAAAGATCAAGTGCAAAATCAATAAATGCTGTAATTGCTTATTATGGATATGCAAGACAAGATAGAAAGGCTGCTCCAAGAGTTCCTATTAGCGCAAAATTAGTTGCTGATTTATTAGAAAAAGCTGGAATAAATAGAGTTGTAACTATTGATTTACATGCTGCTCAAATTCAAGGATTTTTCAATATTCCTGCTGATAACTTATTTGGTTCTATTTTATTTGTAAACTATATTAAAAGTAAAAATTTAAAAAATCCAATTATTGCGAGTCCAGATATTGGTGGGGTTGCAAGAGCTAGACAATATGCTGATAAATTAGGATATGACTTAGTAATTGTTGATAAAAAAAGAGAAAAAGCAAATGAGTCTCAAGTTATGAACATAATTGGTGATGTAAAAGGCAAAGATGTTATTTTAGTTGATGATATGGTTGATACAGCAGGAACTTTAGTAAAAGCAGCTGAAGTTTTAAAAGAAAAAGGAGCAACATCTGTAATGGCATGTTGTACTCATGGAGTTTTAAGTGGTCCAGCTTATGATAGAGTTGCAAATGGTGTTTTAGATGAATTAGTTATCTCAGATACAATTCCAACTAAAAAAAATGCAAAAAAAATAACTGTTCTAACAGCTTCAACAATAATAGGCGAAGCAATAAGAAGAATACATAATAACGAGTCAGTGAATTCAATTTTTAATAATTAATAAAAAATTAATAAATTATAGATATAATTCGCGTATGATAATTTAAATTTAAGGAAAATAAATGAAAAAAATATTACTATCTTCATTAGCTTGTGCTTCTTTAGTACTTGCTGCTAATAGTGACTATAAATATGAGATTACTCCATTAATAGGAGGAGCTCTAGGTGAAGGTAATCATAATTTAGAAAGAAATTATGCAAATGCTGGATTAGCTTTAGGTTTTAATCAATCAGAGGATTCAATAATTGACCAATTTGAATTAGGTTTTTTAAGAACAGTTCAAGATGTTGATGGAAAAAATTCTGTAAGAAATCAAGATACTTCAATTACTAGAGTGTTTGGTAACTTAGTTAAAGATTATGGTTTAACTACTGATTTATCTTTATATGCATTAGCAGGACTTGGAGTTGAGTTTTTTGATAATGAATTAACTAAACACCAAAAAGATGGTCTATTTGGAAACTATGGAGTTGGTTTAAAATATCAATTAACAGATGCAATGGCTTTAAAATTTGATTTAAGACATTTAATATCTGCACAAAATGGAGACAGTACTTTATTATATAACTTTGGTTTAGCTATTCCATTTGGTGAAAAAGCTGCAAAAGTTGCTCCTGTAGCAGTAGCTCCTGTAGTTGCAAAAGCTGCTCCAAAAGATAGTGATGCAGATGGAATTATTGATGAATTAGATCAATGTCCAGATACAATAAAAGGTGCAAAAGTTGATACTGTTGGTTGTATGACTCTAGTTAATTTAAATGTTAATTTTGATACAGATAAATCTGAAATTAAAGATATCTATGGAACAAAAATTCATGATTTTGCAAAAGCTATGAATACAGATAAAAAATTAAAAGCTGATATAGAAGGTCATACAGACTCTGTTGGTTCAGATAAATATAATCAAAAATTATCAGAAAGAAGAGCAGCTTCAGTTGTTAAAGCTTTAACAGATTTAGGTGTTGATAAATCAAGATTAAAAGCTGTTGGTTATGGGGAATCTAATCCTATAGCTTCTAACGAAACTGCAGAAGGTAAAGCAGAAAACAGAAGAGTTCACGCTGTAATAGTTAAATAATTTTAGTTTTTCACTTAAATTATAAAAGGGGCTAGAAATTCTAGCCCCTTTTTTTTATTCTAAAAATTATTTAACAAAAAACTTACCGCTTTTTAGATATAATCTTGCCACTTTACAAATAATCTTTTAAAATTATAGGAAAAAAATTGCAAAAAAATATTAGAAACTTTAGTATCATAGCTCATATTGACCACGGTAAATCAACACTTGCAGATAGAATCATTCAAGAGTGTGGAGGAATAAGTGATAGAGAAATGACTTCTCAAGTTATGGACAATATGGATATTGAAAAAGAAAGAGGAATTACAATAAAAGCTCAAAGTGTAAGATTAAACTACACTTTAAATGGAGAAAAATATATTCTAAATCTTATAGATACTCCAGGTCACGTTGATTTCTCTTATGAAGTAAGCCGCTCTTTAGCATCATCTGAAGGTGCTTTGCTTATAGTTGATTCAACTCAAGGGGTTGAAGCACAAACAATAGCAAATGTGTATATTGCAATGGATAATGAGTTAGAACTTCTTCCAGTTGTTAATAAAATAGATCTACCAAGTGCTGATCCAATGCGTGTTTTAGCAGAGGTTGAAGAGGCTATAGGAGTTGATTGTACAGAGCATAATTTAATAAGTGCAAAAACAGGACTTGGAGTAAAAGAGCTTATTGAAGCTATTATTAAAAGAGTTCCATCTCCAGTTGGAGACGATAGTGCACCTACAAAAGCTTTAATATATGACTCATGGTTTGATAATTATTTGGGAGCTTTGGCACTTGTAAGAGTTTATGATGGAAGTATTAAAAAAGGTCAAACTTTAAGAATGATGAATACAAAAGTTGAGCATCAAGTTTTAAGTTTGATGTATCCTCATCCACTAAAAAAAGAAGATACTTTAGAGATAAAAACAGGTGAGATTGGGATTGTTGTGCTTGGTCTTAAAACTTTAGATGGAATTGCAGTTGGTGATACAATGACTGATGCAAAAAACCCAACTAAAGAGATTATTGATGGATTTGAACCTGCTAAACCATTTGTTTTTGCAGGACTATATCCAATTGAAACAGATAAATTTGAAGATTTAAGAGAGGCTTTAAATAAATTAAAATTAAGCGACTCATCAATATCTTTTGAACCTGAAAGCTCAATGGCTCTTGGAAGTGGATTTAGAACAGGATTTTTAGGAATGCTTCATATGGAAGTTATTAAAGAGAGACTTGAGCGAGAGTTTGATTTAGATTTAATAGCAACTGCTCCAACAGTTATTTATGAAGTTTTAAAAAGAGATGGAGAAAAAATCGTAATTCAAAATCCAAGTGAACTTCCTGAACCAAACTATATAGAGACAATTTTTGAACCATATGTAAAATCTACTATTTTAGTTCCTGATGAGTTTTTAGGAAATGTTATAAAACTTTTAAACGATAAAAGAGGAATTCAGTTAAAAATGGATTACATAGGAAAAAGAGTTCTTCTTGAATATGACTTACCTATGAATGAAATTGTTATGGATTTTTATGATAAGTTAAAATCTACAACTAAAGGTTATGCATCTTTTGATTATGACCCAGTTGGATTTAGACCTGGAAATTTAAAAAAACTTGATGTTAGAGTTGCTGGAGATATAGTTGATGCACTATCTATTATTGTTCCTGAGGATAAAGCTGTTTCAAGAGGAAGAGAGTTTGTAAAAGCTCTAAAAGAGCTAATTCCTAGACAACTTTTTGAAGTAGCAATTCAAGCTAGTGTTGGAAGTACAATAATTGCTAGAGAGACTGTAAAATCTATGGGGAAAAATGTAACTGCAAAGTGTTATGGTGGAGATATTACAAGAAAAAGAAAACTTCTTGAAAAACAAAAAGCTGGTAAAAAAAGAATGAAATCTATAGGAAAAGTAAATGTTCCTCAAGAGGCTTTTATGGCTGTTTTAAAAATCTAAAAGGTTTTATTTTGAAGTGTACAAGTTGTGACAAGTTATCTTTACAAATCATTTGCAAAACTTGTCAAACTACACTTCTTGCTCCAAACTTTTATAAAAAAGAGTTAGAAAAGGATTTTTTTGTCTACTCTTTTTATGACTACAAAGATTTGGAAGATTTAATCCAAAGCAAATATCACTTTTATGGAGATAAAGTTTTTAATATTTTAGCTAAACTTAGTTTTACTAAATTTGCTTCAAATTTTGAATTCACCCACCCTATTTTGGCTCTTCCAATAGATGACCACACAAGACACGATTTCTCTCAAACTGCTATTTTGGCAAAGCATTTAAAAAGTTCTTTTATAAAACCAGTTTTCAACACTTTAAAAGCTAAAAATATTGTTAAATATGCTGGGAAAAATTTGGAGTTTAGACAAAAAAATCCAAGAAAATTTATCTATAGTGGAGTAAAAAATTGTGATGTAATTTTAGTTGATGATGTTCTTACAACAGGAACAACTATTTTAGAGGCTAAAAAAGCTTTAAAAAAAGAGGGTGTGAATGTTTTGTTTGCTCTTACTCTATGCTCATTTTTAAATTAATAAAAGATATAATCTACGCTTTAAAAGGATTTAGATGCTAGGAATAATAGACTACAATATGGGAAATCTGGCAAGTGTTTATAACGCTTGTTCAAAATTTACAAAAGATTTAAAAATTGTAAAAAATGCAGATGATTTAAAAAATTTAGACAAAATAATACTTCCAGGAGTTGGAGCATATAAAGATGCTATGCAACATTTAGAAAATAGTGTCTTAAAAGATGCTATTTTAGATTTTGCAAATAGTAAAAAACCACTTCTTGGAATTTGCCTTGGAATGCAACTTTTGTTTGAAAGTTCTGAAGAGTTTGGATATACAAAAGGTTTAGGATTAATTGAAGGAAAAGTTGTGAAGTTTGATAAATCAAAAATGAGTAGTGATTTAAAAATTCCACATATGGGATGGAATAAAATAGAAAATAAAGAGAATCAACTTTTTAAAGATTTAAAAAATCCATATTTATATTTTGTACACTCTTATCATATTATTACAGATGATAAAAATATTATTGGAAAAACAAATTATGGATATGAGTTTGCAAGTGCTGTAAACAAAGATAATATTTTTGGATTTCAACCTCATCCAGAAAAGTCTCATAACAACGGACTTAAAATATTAGAAAACTTTATAAATTTATAATAAAAAAGGCTTTGTTCTCTTGTGCCTATGGCACTCTCTGTGAGAAAGCCCTTTAGGTTTTTGCTACTTTTTAGGGGATTTTCAATCCCCGCTATAAAAAGTAGTAATTGAGAAAAAGGTTCCTTTTTAAATAGGAACTATTTAAAAAGGAGAAATTATGGATATATTACCAGCGATTGATTTAAAAGATGGAAAAGCTGTAAGACTTAGCAAAGGTCTTATGGATAGTGCAAAAATCTACTCAGATGAGCCATGGCAAGTAGCAAAAAGGTTTGAAGAGCTTGGAAGTAAGTGGGTTCATATAGTTGATTTAAATGGAGCATTTGAAGGAAAACCAGCAAACTTAGAGCAGATTAAAAAAATTAGAGAGAACTGTAATTTAAAAATTGAGCTTGGTGGTGGTATTCGAGATGAAAAAACTATTCAAATGTATTTAGAACTTGGAGTTGATAGATTAATTTTAGGCTCTATTGCTGTAAAAGACCCTCAATTTGTAAAAGATATGGCAAAAAAATATCCAATCGCTGTTGGAATTGATGCGATGAACGGTATGGTTGCAGTTGAGGGTTGGGCAGAAGTTTCAAATATGGAAGCTAGCTCTTTAGCACAAGAGTTTGCAAATGCTGGTGTTGAAGCAATTATTTGTACAGATATAAGCAAAGATGGTATGCTTTGTGGAGTTAATGTTGAATTTACAGAAAGTATCGCACTTGCTAGTAAAGTTTACACAATTGCAAGTGGTGGAGTTAAAGATATTGAAGATATTAAAAACTGTAAAGCAAATGGAAATATTGGTGGAGTTATTGTTGGAAAAGCTTTTTATGAAGGTACTTTAGATTTAGAAGAAGCTTTTAAAATTTTAATTAAATAATATAAAAGGTTAAAAAATGAAATCAAATACAAAAATAACACTTATTATTTTTTCTATGGTTGTACTTTTAACTTCAATTATTGTTGTCTTAGTTGCAATTGGTTCTAGACAAATAGGATATGATGGAGTTAAAAATAAAGCATATTTAACAGCTGATATAGTTAAAAACTCTCTTACTTCACATATGATAAATGGAAATATGTCTCAAAGAGATGTATTTTTAGATAGTATGAGTCAACTAAAAAATGTGCAATCTTTGTGGCTTGTTAGAGCCAAAAGTGTTAGTGACCAGTTTGGAAATTCTAATTTAGCAAATGAAAAACCAAAAGATGATATTGATTTAGAAGTTTTAAACACTGGGCTTGAAAAAATTGTAATAGAAGAGTCTTTATACACTGCAAATCTTAGAATTACAATTCCATATACAGCATCTTCACTAGATAAACCAAATTGTCTTTCTTGTCACAATGCAAAAGAGGGAGAAGTTTTAGGAGCTATCTCTTTAAGCTTTGATATAAGTGAAGATAGGGGTTCAAATGTTATGGTTTTACTATATATCATTGGAACTATCTCTATATTTTTAATTATTTTCTTAATTTTTATTAGAAAAAGAATAACTCCGTACACAAACTCTTTTGACTCTTTAGCAAATGTATTAAAAAAAGTTCATGAAGGAGATTATTCTGTTAGAGCAAATGCTGGTGTTTTAAAAGAGGATAAAGAGGTTTCAAATTGGTTAAATGAATTAATAGAAAAACTTGAAACAGTATTAACTGGAATTGAGAAAAATTTAACATCTTTTGTTCATAATAGAACATCAAATGTAAATCATGATAAATTAATTACAGCAAAAGAGATAATTGAAGATATTAGTGAAATTTATCACTACAAAAAAACTATTGAAAATGATTTAACTATTGATGATATTTATCATAGATTAATTATAGTTTTAAAAGATAAATTAGAAATAGATTCTTTTATAATTTTTGAGACTGATTTAGTAAAAGATATAAGAAAAACTATATATTCAACAGATGGTGCTATAGCTTGTTGTGATTTAAAACAAAATATTAAAGATATTTGTAGAGCAGAAAGAATAAATAGTATAGTTGCTTCTGAAAACTTCCCAGAAATTTGTAGAGTTGCAAAATGTAAAACTGGTGAAAACTATATTTGTATTCCTTTTTATGTAAATGAACAAAAAAATATTGTAATCCATATTATTTCAAAATCACAAGATGAACTAAATAATTTAAAATATAAAATAGGAATTATTAAAAAATATCTTGAAGAGACAAAACCAATTTTAGAAAGTAAGATTTTGATGGAAGCATTAAGACAAAAAAATCTTACGGACTCTCTAACAGGTTTATACAATAGAAAATATTTAGATGAAATTGTAGAAAAACAACTATCCCTTGATATGAAAAATGGTGTTGTTTATGCAATTATGTTTTTAGATATTGATTACTTTAAAATGGTAAACGATACTTACGGACACGATATTGGAGATGATATTTTAAGAAAACTTGCAATTACTATGAAAAAATCAATCTCTTCAAATGAGATTTTAATTAGATATGGTGGTGAAGAGTTTTTAATCTTAATGAAAAATGCAACACAAGAGAGTGCAAAAGAGTTAGCAAATAAAATAAATGCTGATTTCTCAAAAATAATATTTAACTATGGCGGAGATAGTTTCTCAAAAACTGTAAGTATTGGATACTCTTTCTTCCCAACAGATACAGATCAGTTCTGGAAATGTATAAAATATGCTGATATATCTTTATATGAAGCAAAAGCAACGGGAAGAAACAAGGTTGTTAAATTCTCAAAAGATATTTTGAAAAATGATGATAAGATTGACTACTAAATTTTATAATTCATAAAAATTTCCTAAACTAGAGTATAAAATTTATTTATACTCTAGTTTCTCTATAACTAATTTTTTATTTATAAATGGATTTATAACAGCCTCAATCTCTTCAATTTTATATTTCAATGGAAAAGCTATTTTTGAATTTGTTGCGGTTGTTTCCAAAATATAGTATTTTTTATTATTTACATATAGTGCTTTTTTATTTAAATTTATATCTTCAAGATTTATTATCACAAAAATATGATTTGGAACTAGTACAAAATATGCTTCATAATCTTTTACTTTCAAAAGTGAAATAAGTAAATTTGACTTATCATCACAATCTCCAAAATTTTGTTCAACTACTTTTTTTGGACTTTTTGCAATACTTTCATTTATTTTATATGGAATTTGTGTAACAAAATCTAATATATTTTGAACTTCACACATAGGCTCTTGTTTACAGTTTTTTGCTAAAAAATCTGCTAACTTTTTTGTATATTCATCTATTCTTACTTGATTTACATAAGTTGATTTTCCAATATCTGTAAACTGGTTTTTAACTATAAAAAAAGAGCTATAAATCATATAAAAAAGATTTATTAAAAATATTATAGATATTAAAAAAGATAAATTTCTTAAACTTTTACTCTTTATAAACACTATAATCCTAAGAAACTTTTTATTCCATCAAATATTAGTTGAGCAGATAATGCAGCCAAAAAAAGTCCTGTAATTTTTGATAAAATCAAAAGACCATTTTTTCCAATAAATCTCTCTATTAAGCTAGATAAATAGAGCATACAACCTATTAACAAAATTGCACAAAGAAGTGCCAAACTTCCAATAACTAGTTTTGAAAAGCTATTAAACTCAACTCCCATTACCAATAAAACTCCAATAGTTCCAGGTCCAATAGTAATAGGCAAAGCCAAAGGAACAACTGCTAAATCTGATAAGTTTTTATCTGTTGGTTTTTGTCCATCTTTATTTCCATAAATTAGCCCAACAGCTGTTAAAAATAGCAAAGCTCCAGCACCTATTTTAAAAGCATCTAAAGTTATCCCAAAGATTTTGAAAATATATTGTCCAAAAAATAATAAAACTAAAGAGATAACAACAACTGATAGTGTAACTTTAATTGCCAACTTTCTTTTCTCAATAAGTGTAGCATCATTTGTGATAGTTAAAAAAACTGTAAGTACAAAAAATGGTGTCATAATAAAAAACATTTTAATAAAAGTCGAAATAAAAAAATCCATGATTTTTCCTATAGTAAGCTAATTTTTGGCTTATTCTAGCTTTTATATTTTAAAAGAGTGGTTAATCATTAAAAAAAATAAATTCTACTCTTCAATCATAGTGTAGTGAAGTTCCAGTCCTTTTGAAGTTGCTACAAAACCGTTTACATTTATCTTTCCATCATGTACCATTTTGTGATGAAGTTTACAAAGTGGTATTAGATTATATTTATGATTTGCATTTATATGTCCTATAAATCCATCTTTATTTGCTTTTTTTTGCTCTTGTATATGATGAACTTCATCACAAGCACGACCGCATACTATACAAGTGCTTGTGTATAAATTTGTATTATATTTTGAACTATTTTTTTGTGAAATTCTTTCAATTTTTGTATAATCATCTGCTAATCTTTTTCTAATATCATTTGCAACATTTAAAAACTCTTTATCAATATGAAGAGATTTTGCAAACTCCAAACCATATATAGATGAGCCACTTCCAAAAGCTAATTTTCTATCAAAAATTAATTTATCTTCATCGTTACAATACATCACAGATAAATGAAGACAAATTATATTTTTAAGTTTTTCAATCTCAGAAATTTGTGGTAGTTGATGCAAATGTGTAGCAAATACAAAAAGGGCTTCAAGCTTTGAGAGTTTTAAAATAGCACTTGCAACTATGCTTAAACCACTTAAAGTTTCTGTACTGTGACTTATCTCATCACCTAAAATAAGAGATTTTTTACTTGCACGGTTGAAAATATTTTTTAAATCCATCATCTCAACTGCAAAACTTGATAATCCTTTTGCAATATTATCAGCTCCACTAATTCTTGTAAAAATTGAGTCAAATATTGAAAATCTCATAGATTTACAAGGTACAAAAAATCCAGCTTGAGCTAAAATTACACTTATTCCAATTGCTTTCATTAAAGATGATTTTCCAGAGCTATTTATTCCAAAAAGTAATACTCCATGCATTTTATTACTTTGAAGATTTGTAGGATTTGAATTTTTTACTATAATATTCTCTTCATACTCTTTGCTAACTAAGTTTAGTTCTCCTAAAACAATATCGTTTGTAACATAAACTCCCCTATCCTCATTTGCTTCAATTATTGGATGTCGTAAATCTATAAGTTCTAAAAAATTCTCATCGTCTTTTGTTTTTACAATTTTTGGGCAAGTGTAGTTATATTTTTTACTAGTTTTTATATTTGAAACAGTTAAATCAACTTCAGCTATAAACATTACAAGTTCACTTAAAAGCGTTGAAAACTTTTTCTCGAATTCAAGAAGTTTTTCTTTAAATACAAGTTTATTTATCTCAACTATTTTTTTAAGATTATGAACATATTTATCTGAAATATCATCAGTTAAAGAACAAGATATTTTTACACTATTTGTTTGAGTTTTTATTGAAAAATCTTTAAAAAGTAGAAGTTTATCATCAATTATAAGATGTGATTTTAAAAGTTCCTCTTTTATAAGGTTATATCTATTTTTTGTTATTGAGATATAAAAACCCTCTTTATCAAGCCTATTTACAGTTACAAAACTTTTTTCATCTGATTTAAAAAAAGATAAAATATGATTTTTTAAAATTTCCAATTTATCTAAAAGTAGTTTATTTTGTCTATTTAAATCATCAATTTGAAGATTAATTCCACTTGTTATCATATTTTCATCTACATCTTTTAGCATAAATCTTCCACTTATACTTAAATCAAAAGTCGAGTTAATCGATGTTAAAAAAGAGTTTATCTCATCACTACTACAAGGAGGTGTTATAAATTTATAACTCTCCATAAATTTCACAATCTCTTTTATACTAACTAAAGAATCATACAAATAGTTCAACTCAAAAGGGTGTAGTCTTGATAACTTTATTCTTCTTGTAAGTCTTTCTATATCGTAAATACTTGCTAGTTCATTCTCTATTGGAGTGTGAAAATCGTACAACTCTTTTGATAGACTGTATCTTCGTAAAAGCTCTTTTGAATCTTTTATTGGATTTGTAATTCTCTCTTTTAAAAGCCTTTTACCCATAGCAGTTGAAGTGTTGTTTATTAATCTTATTAGACTTAAATTATGAGTAGTATCTATAATATTTAACTGCTCTAAAGCATTATTTCCAATATATATGTATCTGCTCACATCTAATTTTATAGGATTTGAGAGTTTTTGAATAATTGCACTATCATGAGCTATTACAAAGTCTATTAAAATTGCCAATGATTCACTAGAAAGTGGACATCTTTCCATATCTAAATGCTCTATTGGAGTTAAAAGTGACTCAATACTAAAAACATTTTTAAAAAGCTCATTTTGATATGTAATTTTTGGTCTAAAATTTCTTAAATGAAAACTTTTTAAATTTAACTCCAAATAATCTATTATCTCTTTTTGATTAATATTTTTATCTACAAGGGTAACTATTATTTCGCTAGTTTTGTGCATATTCATATAATTAAAGACTTCGTCAAGTGCAAAAAATTTATCTTCGTGCGTTCCAAAAACTTCGTTGTAATAGCACTTTGCTGTTGTTACATCAATAGCACTATAACCTATTAAGTAGTTTCCTCTTATTTGATCAACTACAATTGAAGTTATAAAATTATCATCTTGTTCTACTACAAAATCAAAGTTTGTACCAGGACTTACAACTACATCCAAATATCTACTCACATTTGGTGGAGTTCCTTTTTGTCGTATTATTGCTATTGTATATTTTTGCTCAGCAATAATACGTGCTAGATGTTTTTCAAATGAAATTGCTGGAACTCCAGCCATAATTGGATTCTCTTTTGAATTTTCAAGTATTGATTTATTTTTTCTTGTTAATTGAATATTTAAAAGTTCTGCTATCTCTTTTGCTTTTCCTATTTTTTCTTTTTCATTGTTTACTTCGTAAACTTCAAAAAAAGTTCCAATTTCCATAAGAACTAAAGCATTTTCTCCATACTTTTTATCAAATAACTCTTGAATCTTAAAATATGTAATAGTTAGAAGTTCATTTCTATTTTGTAAAAGAGCAGTTACTTCTTCTCTCACTATTTTCGCACTCCTGTCCAATCTCTAATTTTTTCTCTCTCTTCTTTTGAAAGTTCTGCTTCAATGTGAGCCCATGTATAAGCAGGAAGAGGCATTGATGAATGAGCTGTTCTATAAATTGCCTTTAATTTTTCATTTTGTTGTGTTTTAGTATATTTTTCCCAATTTGAAAAATTTAAAGCATTTACACCTTCATTTGTATGATTTGCAACAACCCAAGAAAAAGGTGCAACATTTGAGTACCAAGGATAGTTAATCTTATTTGAATGACAATCATAACAAGCTCTTACAAATATCTCTTTTATATCTTCAGGCAAAACTATTTCATATGTTTTATCCTCATTATATTCAACTTTTTGGGGTATTATAAACTGCATCAATACAAAAACTACAAAACAAATTATCAAAGCTCTATTCATTTTAAAATACCATCTCATATAATCTTTTTATTTCATTATTAAAAATATCTAAACTAATATTTCTACCATATCTTTTAAACTCTTTTCCTTCAAAAAAGACCAAAATAGTCGGACTTGAAAAAATATTAAAGTGTGAAGTAATATCTAAATTTTGATTACTATTTATATAATATTGCTTCATTTTAGAAAAATTACAAGAAATATTCATCTCTATTTTTGGTCTCAAAACTTCACAAACACTACAATTTGTAGCTCCAAAATATAGTAAAACACAATTTGATTTTTCTAAAATCTCTAAAAGTTCTTCTTTATTATTTATTTCTATCATAAATTTAAAAAGATAGGAAAACTCCTATCTTTTTATACCTGATGTCCGCAATTTTTAGTAAGCCTATTTTTTTGTGATAAATATGAATTTAAAGCACCCAAATATGCATTTGCAGTTGCTTGCATTGTATCAATACTCAAACCATGACCAACAAAAGATGTACTGTTTTCAAAGCAAACTCTAGTTGTTACTTTTGCTAGAGAATCTTTTCCTTCGCTTACAGATATAACTTTATAATCTTTTAATTCACCTGCAAAACCAGTAATTCTATCTATTGTTTTAAAAATAGCATCCATAGTTCCATCACCCAAACCTGCATCTTTTATAATTTCATCTTTATATTTTATAGATACAGCAGCCATTGGTAAACCCTCTGAGCAATCGCTTATTTGTAATCCTACTAACTCATATATTTTATCGTGGTTTAAAGCTTCATCAGTGATTAACATTCTAATATCATCATCTGTGATATCTTTTTTCTTATCAGCTAAAGTTTTAAATCTTTCAAATACTGCATTTAACTCAACATCACTTACACTATCAAAACCTAATTGTGTAATCTTATCTTTAAATGCTGCACGTCCTGAATGTTTTCCTAAAATCAATGTGCTATCTTTAATAACTCCAACATCCTCTGGTCTCATAATCTCATATGTCTCTTGATGTTTTAAAACACCATCTTGATGAATTCCACTCTCATGTGCAAATGCATTTTTTCCAACTATTGCTTTGTTTTGCTGTGGCTCAACACCTGTAATTGTAGCAACTAATCTTGAAGTTGCATAAATTTCAGGTGTATTTATATTTGTATATAAATCTCCAAATACATCTTTTCGCACCTTTATAGCCATAACAGCTTCTTCTAAAGCAGAGTTTCCAGCACGCTCGCCTAAACCATTTATTGTAACTTCAATTTGTCTAGCTCCATTTACAACAGCAGCTAAAGTATTTGCAGTTGCAAGTCCTAAATCGTTGTGATTGTGAACTGAAATTATTGCTCTATTATTTGCAAATTCGCTTAACTCTTTAACCATAGCACCCAACTCTGTTGGTAATCTATATCCAACAGTATCTGGTAAATTAATTGTACTAGCACCTGCACTTATAACTGCATCCATAACTTCTTTCATAAAAGACATTTCACTTCTTCCAGCATCTTCTAAAGAGAACTCGACATCATTTACAAAAGTTCTAGCATATTGTACTGCATGAATTGCTCTTTTTATAACTTCTTCTGGACTCATTTTTAATTTATATTTCATATGAATAGGACTTGTAGCTATAAATGTATGAATTCTATGTTTTGGCGCATGAGAAACAGCAAGTCCTGCTTGTTTTATATCATTTTCAATAGCACGGCTTAATGAACAAATGCTAGCATTTTTAATAGTTTTGGCTATTTGACTAACTGCATCAAAATCACCAGGACTAGCAGCTGCAAATCCAGCTTCAATAACATCAACTCCCAATTTTTCTAACTGTAAAGCAACTCTTAATTTCTCTTCTGTGTTCATAGAACAACCAGGGCTTTGCTCTCCATCTCTTAAAGTAGTATCAAATACAATAATTTTATTTTTATCCATAATATTTACCTTTTAATTTAACATTTGATTATATCTTTTTTTAAATAAAAAAAGAAAAACAGATTTTTTTGGAAACTTAAACTATAAAATTTATAAATTTAGAGTGAATATTTAAGAAGGAGTAGAGAGTTTACACTTTTTAGAAAATTGCTTTTTGAAATACTAAATATTTTCATTTTTACTCTCCTTTTTTAATTAGGCTAGAAGTATAATTTAATTTAGTTTATTTGTCAAGGATAATTTTTATTGTTTAGAAACTATTTTTGATTTATCTCGATTTGTAAAATCTCTTTCAAATTTTTGTTTTTAAGTATTCCATTTATTGTAATTCCTTTTTTTCCATAAAAATCATATAAATAGCTATATATGTTTTCATTAAAAAGTTTTAAAAATAAATCATTTATTAGCTCTGTGCAGTATAATTTATCATTTTTTAAATCAAAATCCATATCAAATTCTATTTTATTTTTTTCATATTCTTCAAGAATTTGTGCTATTTTTTCTGTATCTACTTCTTTATAATATCTATAAACTGCTATTTTTGAAGAAAATTTAGTAAATTTTTCAAAAGTATCTACTTTTAAATCATCTTTTTCTTGATTTGATTCAATATGATATATTTTTAGATTTTCATCAACTTTAAGTACAATTGCTATGTGAGAATACTCTGATTTATCAATATTAGAAAACATATCACTCAGAAAATTACTCTCTTTTCTAAATATTATATCTCCAGTTTTTATACTATGTAAGCTAAAAGACAAGTCATTTTCTTTGTGACTCATCTTTTCTTGAAATAAATTAATAACTACACATATAACCAAGGTAGTAGTTATAATCAGTAAAAATAGTTTATTTTTCACTATTTACTTATGTTTATCTTCCATTCATCTGCAAATTTTTCTAAGTTGTAACTTTCTTTTTTTATCTTTCCATCTTTAGTATAAATTTCCGCTGTTACAATAGCTGAAGTTTTTCCATTATCTTGTACATCAACAACTTTGTATTTTGAAATATCTTGAGTTATATTTTTTAAACAAGTTGATAATGCACTATCCTCTTTAATAGCACCTTTACACTGCATAGATAGAGCAAATGCCATAACTTGTTGAGTCGTTTCAGTTGAATATTTTCTAAAATCTTGAACATTTCCATCTTTCATAGCATTTAAAAATCCCAAAGTTGCACCTTTTGGACTATTATCACTACATCCTGCTAAAACTAACAATCCTATAATTGTTATAAATATTAATTTAAATATATTTTTCATTTTTTTCCTTATTGTTTTTCAATTTTAAGATAAGCAAAGATTTTCAAAATAAATGTAATAAATAAAACAAGATAACCTATTCCAAACAAAGGAACAAGAACAATTCCAATTACATAACCTTTTGCAACTAGTTTCATCAAAGATACATTGTACTCAATTCCAATAGAGTTAATAGCTTTATACATTTTTATAACCCCATAAATAGCAAATCCTAAGTAGATAAAAATTCCAAAAAACATACCACCCATTCCAATACCAGAACCAGCATTATCCATATTCATAGCGCCACCTATCATACTAGCACCAAGAATCATAGTCATAATAACAGTACCAAGAATAATAGCACCATAACCCCAAATAAAATTTATAAAAATATCTCTTTGTTTTGGTGCATTATCAGATAGTTTTTTTACCCCTATAAATTCTAAAATAATACCACCTACTAGAAATAAAATTCCAAGAATAGGAATAATGCTCAAAAAAGTCAATCCAGAGCCAATAGCAGCAAAAACTGCACCTTTTCTAGCTTCACTTCCATCTATATTTAAAGAACTTGCAAAATCTGTAACTTGACTTTTGAGCAAATAAATAGCTTTTGCACTTTGACCATCTATTTCAAAATCAACAGTTTGATTTACTTTTGGACTTTCACTTGCTTTCCACTCACTGTTTGAAAAACTATATCTTTCCCCATCATCACCAGATATTATTCCTGTACTTTCTTGAATATTATAATCTAAAATTTTACCTTTCATTTATACCCCTTTTTTTAATTTTATTTTATTTCATTTTTTAAAGCTGGTTGCCCCAACTCTACTAAGTTTGCATTTGATTTTTTGAAATACTCTTCCCAAAAGTTTTTTAGAGATATTAAAATTTTTGGGTCTCTATATGTTGTACTATTTTTTCCAGTTACTATTCCTGTTCCAACAACATACAAAGCAGCTCCTCCAAAATCGCTAATAAGATTATTCTTTTCAACTATTTGTATCTCTTTTTTTGAATCAATTATTCTTGTAGTTCCTTTTGAGTAAAAAGAGCTTATAGTTGAGTTTTCAAGTAAATCTGAAGCTAAAATAACTATTTTTTCATCTGCTTCTACTCTTGAAATTACATTTTTACCAAAATCATCTAAAGCATAAAATATATCAGATTTTTCAATATTTTCATTTGGTTTTAAAAATGATTTTTTTATATTTTCAATAGTTTGAACTTTTGCAAAACCAACTTGATCTTTTAAACATTTATCAATTTTCTTTAAACTATCTTTTCTCTCATTGTATCTTTGTTTTTCATCTAGTGGTTTATCTAGCTTAAAATCAAAAACTTTTTCATTGTAGTGATTTCCAATAAAAGCAGAAAATTTAGCAATATAAATATAATTTCCAGCCTCAATATGTTTTATACTGTTTTTTAAAATCTGATCTTGTAGGCTATCATTAAAAAATGTTGTTTCATCTATAAGTACAAAAATTGCCTTATTAATTTTTGTATCAGCTTTTACTTCAGTTTTATAAATTTCATAACAAGAACTGTTTGCATTCAAAGATAAAAAAGCTAGTGTAGATAAAATAAAATATTTTATAAAACTCATACTAACTCCAACTCTTTTCCATCGTTTGAACAAAATTTAACACTATTTTCATAAGTTGTCTTGCATTCTGGACAAGTTGGTACTAACTCTTTTAATACAACTTTCTCTCCACATGATGGACAAAATTTTGAATTTTCATCTAAATTAGTATTACATTTTTTACAAATTAGTATATCTTTTTTTACTTCTGTTCCACAAGAGTTACAAAATTTAGAGTTTGTATCTAAAACAGAACTGCAGTTTGTACATAAAGTAACATGATTTTCTATATTACCGACTTTTATATCTTTTTTTAAATCAGTTTTTGTATAAGTTTGTTCTTTTGTTTTTTCTATGTCATTATGAAAATTTATATTTTCTCTGGCTTCATTTTTTACATACTCTTTAAATGTTCTATAATCTTTTGTTTTTAACATATCCATCTCTTTTGCAGAGGTAGAAATCATACTCCCTTTTTGATACATTTTTTGTTGTAAAAGTTTCAGTTTTTGTTCAGCAATTTTTATTATAGTATCTTTTTCTCTTTTGAAATAGTTTACAAAATCTTGTTTCGTTCTAAAATCACTTGAATCTTCAAAAGCAATTTGGCTCTCTTTTCCTACAAATCCCCACTTAAATCCAAATAAAATACCTAGAAGCTGAATAAATACAAAAAGAACTGCTAAAACTATAAATGTAGCCCAACCACCTTTTCTATCACTATCTTGTACTTCATCAAAAGCTTTTGTATCTGCACTTTCTTGAGATTTAACTATAGTACTAGGTAAAGATTGTTCATAAACATTTGTTTGCGTCATCGACTTTTCTTCTGTAAGTTGTTTTTCTAAAACCTGTCCTCTTACATATGTAGCACCAATTGCAATTACAATAACAAAAATAGCAGTTACAATTGAAATAATCCAAGTTGGAGTAACAGTTGCATTTGTAGTGACTCTATTTAAAAGTTGTAAATAATTTTTTTCTTCATCATCAAGATTATTATTTTCTAATTTTACTCTACTATCTGGCTCTAAATTTTTTTTATCTTCTCTTCTATCATTTGAATAGTAAGTTCTTATTTTCTTTAAAATACTATTTTTATAAATCTCATAACCAGTCCAGTGTGTAAAACCAACTAAAATAATAGATATAATTAAAGCAATACCAAATGCACCATATTGCTGTAAAGATTCACTAGCCCCTGGAATTGTAAATCCAGCTAAAACATAAGCAAACCCTAAAGCTTCTAAAATAACTAATGCAAAAACAATTAACCACATAATTAAAGGAAAAGGTTTTCTTCCTAGTTCATCAGCTTTTGATAAATATGATTTACATCTGTCGTAATGTTCTGGATCTTTATCAAATCTATCATAGTATCTATGGAAAGCAGAACAAAGTGTAGTTTCACTACTAAACCATCCTTTTTCATCAACACTTGTAATATCTTTTGATAACTTAGAAATTTTTCCAATTACTGGAAAACTATACCAAGTGCAAGTCCACCAAAATTTAACTCTATCCCAATATTTCATTATAATAACAGCTGCAATTAATGTCAATACAATAATTGATAATAATGTCTTATGTGTTACTAAAACCTCTTCTAAAAACTCTACCATCTTTTCTCCCTTTTATTTTATTCTTGCTATATCAAACTCTTTTTCAAGAATTTGACTATTTTTTGTGTAATATAAAACACCTTTTGAACTATTTACATTTTTATCATCAAAAACTATATCCATACATTTCATTTGTGAGTTTGTTTCATCAAAAAATACTCTATAAATAAGCCCTTGAGTTCCTTGATAAGTATTTATTGATGTTGCTAGCTCTAAAGTTGGTTTTGCATCTTTTTCACCTTTAAAATCATTATAAAAGCTTGCATTTGGATAAGTTGAAGCAGCTGAGCCATTTTCCAACACAGCGACTGGATTTATAGCAATCAAACTTCCGTTTATATTTGTAACAAATGGTACACTATTTAAACCTTTTTTATAGTCAATAGTTTTATAAACAACTTTATTAGTTTCAAGAGATTTTACATCTGCTTTTGCTCTTGGTTTATCGGCTAAACAATTTTGATACATACTTGTAGATGCACTTGCTTGTGCTTTTGTAATAAAAGAAAAACTACTAGATGAAACAACCGATTCTCCAAAATTTGTCTTTAATGCAAAGCTATTGTCTACAACTTTTTTACCTTGAAAATCAAAAATATCTTTTGAAGTATCTGTTTTTTTTGAATTATCTTTTTCATTTATATTTGTTGATTCTATATCAACTTTAGATAATTTTTTATTTTCTATTTTTGTAGTTTTTTCATTATTTCCTGATTTATCATTTTTAGCAGAATTTGATTTAGTTATTTGTGTAACATTATCTAATTTTTTATTTTTTGTTGCGATAACAACTTTGGGTTCAACTTTTTTGAAGAACTCAGGATTTGAAGTTTTTGAAGCATAATTTACAATATCATTTTCATCTTTTAATTCAACAATTTCAACTCTTCTATTTTTAGTTGCGCCAAGAGTAGTATTGTTATTCGCAATAGGATTATTTTCACCAGCTCCCAAATAATATATATTTGATTTTTTAACACCATTTAAACTAAAAATATTACCTACATTTTTGGCTCTATCTTCAGATAGTTTTTGGTTATAAGATGAGTTTCCACTATCGTCTGTGTGACCAATTATTAAGATTTTTTTATCACTGTTTTTGTACTCATTTGCAACTTTACTAAAAACTTTTTCAGATTTTTGACTTAAATTACTTGAATTTACTGCAAATTGTTCTTCATTTGAAAAAACTGTAAAAGAGTCACCTATTACATTTTTACTATCAACTTTTTCATTTGAATCTTGTGATACAAATTGGTTGTTACTTTGAACAATATTCTGAGATACAACTTCAATTTTCTCTTCTTGAGCTAACTTTGCTAAATTTTCTCTTCTAGTGTCAATTTCATTTCCAATTAAATATCCAATTCCACCACCAACTAATGCACCAATTATCAACCCAGCATCACCACCTAGTTGTTTCCCAATAACAGCTCCAGCTCCAGCTCCAACAGCAGTTCCACCAATTTTTCCAGCATTTTGCTCTAGAACTGCAGCACAACCACCAAATAGAAGCAAACAAGATGTTGTAACTGCAACAGTTTTTGTAATATATAATTTATTTAATAACAATTTTAAATTTCCCCCTAATAGATATTTTTTTTACACAAGAGATTATTGCTCTTCTTTTTTATTCTCCTGTTTTTCTTCATTTTTTTCAGTATCAGATTCTTTAGTTTGAATACCTTCTTTTACATCAGTTTTATCCAAACTATCACTGTGCAAATCGTCTCCTTCAAAAACTATTCCACCATTCTCTTTGATAATCTCTCTTACTCTTTCTCCTGTAATTACCTCTATTTCAAGTAATTCAGAAGTCATTTGCTCAATTGCATCTTTATTATCTCTTAAAGATTGAAGAACTATTTTATATCTTTCATTTAAACTGTTTTTAACATGATCATCTAAATCTTTTGCCATAGCATCAGAGAAATCTTTTTGAGTTTGCCCACCTAAAAATTGATTTGTTCTTCTTTCTAGTACCATAAGTCCAGCAATATCACTCATACCATAAATAGTTGCCATAGATTTTATAATATTTGTAGCTCTTTCCAAGTCATTTCCAGCACCTGTACTAATCTCACCAATAAATACCTCTTCAGCAGCACGACCTCCTAAAAGAACATCGACTTCAGCTATTAGCTCATGTTTTTGCATTAAATATTTATTCTCTTCAGGAGTATTAAGTGTATACCCAAGTGCAGCTAAACCTCTTGGAACAATTGATACTTTATTTACTTTTTTAGCACCTTTTGTAATTTCAGCTATCAAAGCATGACCACTTTCATGGTAAGCAACGATACGTCTTTCTTTTGGAGATATTCTTTTAGATTTTTTCTCTAAACCTGCAATTTGTCTCTCTACAGCTTCTTTAAAATCACTAGCTTGTACTTCATCTTTGTTTGCTCGTCCAGCTAGAAGAGCTGCTTCATTTATAATATTTGCTAAATCAGCCCCAGCAAGACCTGCTGTCATCTTAGCAACTTCTTTTAAATCTACATCTTTAGCTACTTTTACATCTTTAATATGTACATTTAAAATCTCAACTCTTCCTTCATAATCAGGTTTATCAACTAAAACTTGTCTATCAAATCTTCCTGGTCTTAAAAGAGCTGGATCTAAAACTTCAGGTCTATTTGTAGCTGCTAACACAATTACTGGTGCTGTTTCAGTAGAGAATCCATCCATTTCTGCTAAAAGCTGATTTAAAGTCTGTTCTCTCTCATCATTTCCACCCATAGGACCACCGCTTGCTCTACTTTTACCAATAGCATCAATCTCATCAATAAAAATAATTGCAGGTGCAACTTTTTTTGCTTGCTCAAACAAATCTCGAACCCTAGAAGCTCCAACTCCAACAAACATCTCAATAAATGCAGATCCAGAAACAGATAAAAATGGAACATCAGCCTCTCCAGCAACAGCTTTTGCTAAAAGAGTTTTTCCAGTTCCTGGAGGACCTACAAGTAATACACCTTTTGGAATTTGAGCACCAAGTCTTACATATCTATCTGGTGATTTTAAGAAATCTACAACTTCTCTAACCTCTTCTTTAGCCTCTTTATTTCCAGCCATATCATCAAATTTTACATTTGGTTTTTCAGAATTTATCATCTTTTTAGATGAACCAATTCCTAAAATTCCACCGCTTCCACCACCCATAGATTTTTGCATTCTTTTAACCAAAAACATCCAAATAGCAAAAAATAAGAATATTGGTAAAACCCAACCAAAAAGAATATCAGATAAAACATTCTCTTCACTTATTCCACCATAAGAAATACCACTTTTTTCTAGCTCAAGAACCAATGTTTCATCTGGAACAACTCTTCTTGCAGTATAAGTAATTCTTTGAGCTCCATCATTTTTACCAACAGCCCTAATTTGTGTATTTCCAATACCAACATACTCGATTGTTCCACTTGAAATAAGTTTTTTTAACTCAGAATATGTAACTGTTTTGTTTACATTACTTCCATAAGCTTGAATATTTGAGTTTGTAGCATTTGTTTCACTATCAGGAAAAATTGCTTTAAATGCAAAAATTGTTACAAGCGAAAATGCAACAAAAATCAAAAGCGGATTATTGTTAAAAAAATTATTGTTGTTGTTTTGATTATTGTTTGGATTGTTATTTTGTTGTTTATTTATCATTTATCTTCCTCTTATTTTTTAAATACCATCGTTACCCACTCATTTTTGTGAATAATTTTTAGCTCTTTTAAACTAGAAAATTTACTTAAAACTCTCTTTTCATGCTTATCTAAAATACCAGAAACTATTATAACTCCACCATCTTTTGTAGAATTTATCAAATCATCTGAAATCATAACAAGAACATCTGCAATAATATTTGCTAGAACTACATCATATTTTTCTTTGGCAAAATTTACAGAACCAATCCAAGAGTTATTTATCTTTTGATTGTTTAAAATAAAATTTGATTGTGTACTCTCTATACAAATTTCATCTGTATCACAAACATCAACAACGGCACCTTTTTTTGCTGCTGCAATTGCTAAAATACCACTTCCTGTTCCAACATCTAGCAAACTATCATCTTTTTTTACAAACTCATCTATTGCTAATAAACAAGAAGAAGTAGTTTCATGATGTCCTGAACCAAAAGCAAGTGCTGGATCTATCAAAATATCAATTTTACCCTCTTTTGCTTCACTCCAAGATGGTCTTACATAAAAACTTCCAACTTCAACAGCTTGTATAGAGTCTTGATATTTTTTTATCCAATCAATACTCTCTTTTTTCTCACATTTAATATAACATTTCGTATCTAATGCTTTTGCAAATTTCTCAAGTGGTTCCTTGAAATCTTCAAGGCTCTCTTCACTTCTAATAATTATTTCACCATCATTTTCTTCAATTGCATCATCTGTAAGTGATAAAATTAGATTTAAAAACAGCTCATAATTATCTTCTGGTTTTATTAGTAATTCAAAATACTCTTTTGACAAATAAAAATTCCTTTATATTTTTTTAAAAACTCAATATTCTACCTAAATAACTTTTTAATCAAATTAAATCTAAAAAAAGCTCTCTATTAAATCTCTCATTATATTTTTGTCACTAATTTGATTTACTAAATCTCTAAACTCATTCGCTCCAGTATAACCTTTTGAATAAGCATGTAATAATTTTCTAAAAATTATAGCTCCATAATCACCGTGAAACTCAAGCATTTTGTCATAGTGTTCTAAAATAATCTCTTTTTTTATAGAATTATCAATATCTTCAAGCTCATGTTTTAATTGATAAAAAACCCAAGGTTTACCAATAGCACCTCGACCTATCATCACACCATCAGCTTTTGTGTACTCTAAAACCTCTTTTGCTTTTTTATAATCTTTTATATCACCATTTGCAATAACAGGAATTGAAATAGCCTCTTTCATCTGTTTAATTGCATCATAATCTACAGGGGCTTTATATTTTCCAGCTCTTGTTCTTCCATGAACTGATACAAAATCAACTCCACAAGCTTCAACCGCTTTTCCAATTTCAACTGGAATTTTCTCATTTACACCAAGTCTTACTTTTGCACTTGTGTACTCTTTTTTTGAGTATTTTTTGATAGTACTTAAAATCTCTTCAAGCTTTTTTAAATCACCTAAAAGATTAGAACCTGAACCATGAGAGAATACTTTAGGAGCAGGACAACCACAGTTTAAATCAATACCATCAATTCCTTCAACATCATTTAATATTTCAACTGCTTCTCTTACAAGTTGAGCACTATTTCCAGCAATTTGTACAAAATATGGATCTTCTGTTGGAGACTTTTCTATCATTTTAAGTGTTCTTGCACTTTTATAAACCAAAGCATTTGAGCTTATCATCTCTGAAATTGTAAGATCAGCTCCAAATTTTTTAACAACACTTCTAAAAGGTAAATCTGTATAACCAGCAAGTGGAGCAAGCACAACTAGTGGCTTGCTAAAATCAAGTTTTTTTTTCATTTTTATTTATACGACAAGCTTTCTAAACTATAATGTTTTCCAGCATCTTTTAGTTCAATTAGTGCTTTAAAAGGTGCAAAATCAGTATCTTGTGTATTTGCTAAATTTTCTCTTAGTTTATCTTTCATCTCAAATTCGCTCAAAATATATAAATATGCAGTTGTAGCTTCTTCTTGTTCTTGTGAAATTTTTTCAAAAAGTTCTATTAAAACATCTGGATTTAAAATATTTTTATACTTTTTAGCAAGCTGAATATAATCATCTTTTGAAAGTTTTATATTTTTAACAAGTTCTAAAATCTCACTATTTTCAAATCCAAATTCACTATTTTCAATATTTTTTTCTAAAAGTTTAATTGTAAGCTCTTTATCAAGATTTACATTTTTGTAAATCTTTTTAATTGTTGTCATGCTTTTTTCACTTAAAGATTTCAAAAATGCTACTTTTACAATATCACTATCATACTTTTCAGCTTTTTTTACAATATCAACAGCAAAATCAACTTGTGAATTTATTTTATTGATTAAGTTCTGTTTTCCAAAAGATGATTTTTCATCAACTTTTAGATTTTTATCAACATAAATACCATTGTTAACATTTTGTATAGCAGCAACAGTTTTATTTAAATCTTCATTTGTAGAGCTAAATATCTCTTTTGGAACTTCAAGATTTAATTGAGTTAAAATATTTGCCAACTCTTTTTGTTTTTTTGTTCTAAAACCAATTTTATTCTCTTTGTTTAATAGCTTTAATTTGATTAATTCAACCATATTATCCAAATCGCTATCTACTAATCTAAGTTTAAAATAGTTAACAAGCCCGTAGAAAATAATGTGAATATAAGTTAAAAGACTTAAAAAAATTATAGGTAAAACAAACCAAACAGATACAGGCAATGTTTTAGTAAAACCAAACAAACTAAGAGTATATTCTCCAAACTCTAAACTATGAACAAAACCGAACAATACGATTATTAACAGTATTGTTGAAATTATATAACTTTTAAGACCCATCTTCTTTTTTCCTTTTTGAAGAGTTAATTGTGTTTTATTATACAAAAAAGTTTATAAATTACTTATGATATGGATGATTATTTATAATACTTAAAGATCTAAATATCTGTTCTGATAATATTAAAGTAGCAATTTTGTGTGCAAATGTAAGATTACTTAGAGAAATTACACTATCACAAAGAGATAAAAACTCATTTTCAAAACCAAAAGCTCCACCAATAAAGAAGTTTATTTCATTTTTATCTTCTAAAAGCTTAGAAAAAGCAAAACTATCTACACTTTTACCCAAAACATCAAGAGCTATGTTATATCCTTTTAAATATGGTAAATAACTTTTTGTATATATCTTTTTTGATTCACTCTCTCCGATAGTTTGTGCTTTTGCTATATCTTTATTAAATATATAAAAGATTTCAACTTTTGAATATTTACTAGACATTTTTATAAACTCTTTTATAAGTTTATCAAAATCATCGTTACTTGGTTTTACTATTGAGTAAATATTAATTTTCATTTAAAATAGCACTTCCAACACAGTTGAATTTTGTATTTTTGATAATATCATCAACTTTTACTCCACCAATTGCACAAACAGGATGTTTAGATATTTTTGCCAAATATTGCAGTTTTTCACCCAAAATATTTGAAATATCTTTTGTATTTGTAGCTTTATAAGCCCCTAAACCTATCATATCAAGATCAAAGCTATTTGCTTCAAGAATTTCTAATTCATTGTGAGTTGAAAGTCCTAAAAGTTTATTTTTTAGCTTTTTTCTTAAAAATTTTATAGCTAAATTTTTATATTGATGTATTTTTAATACATCATCTTGACCTACATGCAAACCATCTGCATAATCGATTAACTCTATTTTATCATTTATAATAATGGGAATATTTAGATTTTGTCTAAGAAAAATAAGATTTTGTTTTTGTATCTCTAAAGATGAAATTTTATCTCTATATTGTAGAAGTTTTACATCATATTTTTTCAAAATTTCTAAAAAAATTTCAAGAGTTATATTTTTTTTTAAAAGAGTTTCGTAATCACACAAAACATAAAGATAGTTAAAAGCTTCAAGATTAAATCCCAAAGCTTTTTCTAAATTTGAAGGCATTAGCTAATTTTTTCTTGTCCAAAAATAGTTAATAAATCAGTAAGAGTTTTTTTCATCTCTCTTCTATTTACAACCATATCAAGTGAGCCTTTTTCTAGTAAAAATTCAGCTCTTTGGAAACCTTCAGGAAGATCAGTTCCAATAGTTTGTTTAATTACTCTTTGTCCAGCAAAACCTATTAAAGCACCTGGTTCTGCAATAATAATATCTCCTAAAAAAGCAAAAGAAGCAGAAACACCACCCATTGTAGGGTCTGTTAATATAGAGATATATGGAAGTTTATGAGCATCAAGTTTTTTCAAAGCTGCAGATGTTTTTGCCATTTGCATCAAAGAAAAAGTTGATTCTTGCATTCTTGCACCACCTGATGCTGATACAATTATAACTGCTTGTTTTTTCTCTATAGCTCTATTTACGGCTCTTACTATTTTTTCACCCTCAACACTACCTAAGCTTCCACCCATAAATGCAAAATCAAAAACTACAAGTTGAACTCCAATTGAATTAATTGTACACTCACCACTAATAACACTTGAAACTCTTCCAGTTTTAAGAAATCCATCTTCAACTCTTTTTTTATAAGAGAGTTTATCTACAAACTTCAAAGGGTCATTTGGTTTTAAATTTGTATCAAACTCTACAAAGCTATTTTCATCTGCAAGGATTTCTACTCTTCTTTTTGCCCCTATTCTCATATGGAATTCACATTTGGGACAAACATTATCTTGATTTTCAACCTCTTTGAAAAACATCAAAGAGCTACAACTAGGACATTTTATCCAGTGACTTGGAGCATCTTTTTTTGTAGCTTGCTCTTTATTTTTGTTATCAAATGAAATTTTGCTAAATAGATTTTTTAAATCCACTACCTTTTCTCCTTTTTTTCTAAAGCAATATTATAGTTAAATCTAACTAAATATTTTTAAATTTATCCAATTCATCTAGTTTTTCCCATGGATAATCAGGTTGTCCAACTTGACCACGAGCAGCAACATCTGCATAAAGGAAAGTTGTAGCACTTGGTTTATCTAAGTTAAATTTTTCTGTAATCCATCTTGGAGTTAAAGGAAAATTTTCCATTACAAATGCTGATAAAACATCATCATTATGTTTTGTGTATGTTCCCATTGTATCAACAGCAACTGAAGTTGGACGTGCAACACCAATAGCATAAGATATTTGTACAATTGCTTTTTTTGCAAGTCCTGAAGCAACTATATGTTTTGCAATCCATCGTGCTGCATAAAGTCCACTTCTATCAACTTTTGTATAATCTTTTGAACTTTGAGCTCCACCACCAATTGGTGCATATCCACCAAAACTATCAACAATCAATTTTCTTCCTGTTAATCCACTATCGTGTAAAGATGAGTGATTTACATATCTTCCTGTTGGATTAATATGAATAATTGTGCTATTTTTATCATAAAGCTTACTTGGAAGTCCAGAATTATCAATTAATTCTTGAATTATAGTTCTTACTTCTTCTATTTTCATTCCTTCAACACAAGGTGCTGAAACTACAATTGTATGAATTTTTTGAGGAAGTCCATTTTCAAAATTCTCTTTTGTTACATAATCAACTGTAACTTGAGTTTTAATATCAACACCAAACTTATCATTATTTTTTAAAGCATAATTATATACTGTATCACAAAGTCTTCTAGCATATACTATGGCTGCGGGCATAAATTCAGCTGCTTCATTTGAAGCAAATCCAAACATAATACCTTGATCTCCAGCTCCAATTTCTCCAGTTGTTTGATCAACTCCTTGAGAAATATCAGGACTTTGTTGGTTTAATAAAACTTGAACTTGTATATCATCTGGATGAAGTGCTTGCTCTTTTGTAAAGGCACTTTTACCATCGTATCCAATTTTTGCTAATGCATCTTTTACTATTTTTTCATAATCACTTTGTGATAACTTGGCATTTGATTTAACTTCACCACCAATAACAACATGCTTTCCAGCAACAAACACTTCACTTGCAACTCTACTATTACTATCTTCAATAATAAGTCTATCAACTATACTATCAGCAATAATATCAGCACATTTATCAGGGTGTCCAGGGCTTACAACTTCACTTGTAAATAAGTATTGTGATTTTTTTTCCATTTTGTTTTCCATCCTTTGTTTTCCACAAGCTTTGCTTGCATTGTTTTCCATCTTTTGTTTTCCATTTAGTTTTTTTTATAAAAATTAAATTAAAATTTAAAGAGTTCGATTTGCTTTAAAAGCAAAAAGTTTTGTATTCTAGCTAAAGATTTCTTTTATTTACTTTTTTTGCTTTAGTTGTTTTCTAAAATTTTTAAGCATAATTCTTTCATCTTTTAGCTTTAATTTTTCCTCTTCATCTTTTTCATCTCTTATTTTTTTATCAAGTTTTAAAATCTTATCTTCTATTTTATCTCTTAATTTTTCAATCTTTCTTTTCTTAATATCTTCATTGTTTTGTATTAAAAATAGATAATTCTTTGCTTTTTCAAGAATTTTTGCTAGCTTCATAATCTTCTCCCAACTCTTTTATACTTAAATCCTGAATCCATAAAACTTTTGATACACTTATTAAACGACTAATTATTAAATTAGCATGATAACTATCATTTAAAAGACTTGTTGCCATTTTTTTATCAATTCTTTTCTCTCTAATTAATATATCTATTCTTCTAGTTGCAATTACATCTAAACCTTTTAAATACTCTTTTAAAAGCTCTGATTTTGCTAAAACATCTATATCATCTTTACTATTTTTCATCTCGTTTATCGTATTTATAGTCTTTGCAATCGCTTCTCGTATAAAGTTGTACTCATCTTTTATATAGTCATTATTACTTGAGATATATTTTTTTATATTTTTTTGAAGCTCTTTTGTATTTTTTACAGATTCAGCTATATCTCTGCAAGCATTTCTTAAATCATTCAAATATAGTTTTTTTTCATCATCAAGTTCACTTATAAAATATGTAGAGTAATCTATAATATCACTATATAAAGACTTAATTCTGCTTTCATAAAACTCATCTATATTTAAATCTATAATATCCGATGACTCTTTTACAACTTTAGAAATATTACTTTTTCCAATATATCTGTGTCTATGAAGCATAATTGCATGACTTAAAACTTCACTTGCATTGTCATATAAATGAATAGTCTCTTTTCTTGTAGCTCTTAATGCTGCATTTGGTACTGCAACAACTTCCATATCAAGAAATTTTGGTTTAGAAATATAACTCTCTTTCTCTTCAACAAATAGTTTTTTAAGAAAAATTACTAATCTTGGAATAAAAAATGAGAAAAATATAAGACCAACCAAATTAAATAAAGTATGAAAAACAGCCAATTTCATAGCCCAATCATCACTTTTTATTCCCAAATATTGTGATATATAATCAACAAAATCAATCATAAGATATAAAGATGCTAAAGTAATTACAGCAGTTATTCCTTTAAATATAAATAATCCAACTGCCATTCTTTTGCTATTTGCATTTGAAACCATAGCTCCTAAAGCTGCAGTTGTTGCTGTTCCTATATTTGCTCCAACAGCAATTGCCATAGCATTTATATATATGATTTGACCTGTTACTAAAGCTGTTACAGTTAGTGCCATTGTTGCACTACTTGATTGAATAATAACTGTTGCAAGAGCTCCAACAATTGTATATATTATAATTCCAGCATATCCATCAATTGCAAATTGAGCTAAATCTATTCCTTGTTTTAAATCTTCAAATCCATCTTTCATATATCCAATACCCAAAAAGACAAAGCCAAGACCTAAAAGAATATTTCCAACACCTTGAAAATTTCTATTTTTATAAAATCTAAAAATTACACCAAAAATTATCATAGGAAGAGCAAAAGCTGCTATATCAATCTTAACTCCAAGAGTTGAGACAATCCAAGTTGTAGCAGTTGTTCCAACTGCTGATCCAAATACAACTCCTAGAGCACCTGCAAGAGATATTATTTTTGCGGATAAAAATGAAATTACAATAATTGCAATTAAAGATGAACTTTGCAAAATTGCGGTTGCAGTTATTCCCAAAAAGATAGATTTTGAGTTTGTATTTGTGCTATTAGCGATTAGTTTTTCTAAAATTCCACCACTAAAAAATTTAAACCCATCCTCCATAAATTGCATACCAATTATAAAAACGGCAACTCCAGCAACTATATACTTAGAATCTTCATTTATATAAAGTAAATACGCTAAGAAGATTAAAAGTATGTAGGAGAGATATTTTTTCATCTACTCAACTGTTACTGATTTTGCAAGGTTTCTTGGCATATCTACATCATTTTTAAGTCTTATTGATATCTCCATAGATAAAATTTGAAGAGCTACTAACATCTCAAAAAATTCAAGCATATAGTGATCACACTTATTTATTTTTATAAAATCATCTGCAAGTTCAAAATCAGCAGAAGATATTGCACAAATTGTACTGTCCCTTGCACTTAACTCTTCAACATTTGATTTAATTTTATCATACAACATATTTTTTGGCATAAGTGCAATAGTAAAAAGTTCTGGATCTGCAAGAGCAATTGGTCCATGTTTCATCTCACCAGCTGGATAACCCTCAGCATGTAAATATGAAATCTCTTTAAGCTTTAAAGCACCCTCAAGTGCCAAAGGATAAAATACATCTCTTCCAATAAAGAAAAATCCATGCCCATGTAAATATCTTTTTGATAATCTTTTTGCTTTTTCATGAATATTTTCATGAACTTTTAAAGCTTTTGGAACTTCTCTTAAAGTATTAACCTCATTTTCAAGCTTATCTTTTGATATTGTTTTTTTAATTTGCGCAAAATATAGACTTAACATCCATAAAACAGTAGTTTGAGTAGAGAATGCTTTAGTTGATGCAACTCCTTTTTCAATTCCAGCACGTGTTAGAATTGTAAAATCTGCAACTCTTGTCATAGAAGAGTTATCAACATTACAAATTACCAAAGTTCTAAGACCTGCATTTTTTGCCATTTTTAAAGCTTCTAAAGTATCTGCTGTTTCTCCACTTTGAGAAATTACAACAAATAGTGTATCTTTTGTCAATAGTGGCTCTTTATATCTAAACTCACTTGCAACTTCAATACTACATTTTATTTTTGATAATCTTTCAAATAAATACGAAGATGTAAGACCTGCATGATACGAAGTTCCACATGCACAAATTTTAATCTCATTTATTCCATCTAATATTTTTGAATCTATTTCATCAAAATTTATCTCACTATCTTTTACACGACCAAGCATACAATCACTTACAACAACACTTTGCTCATAAATCTCTTTTTCCATAAAGTATCTAAAACCATCTTTTTGAGCAAACTGTTTTGATGTTGGAAGTTTTGACCAAACAATATTTTTACTAAAAAATTCAATCCCATCTCTAGAAGCAACTCCACCAATTTTATCATCAAGATATACAACATCACTTGCAAGTCCAATAAGTGCTGAATCTGAAGATGCAAAAAGTACTTCATCTTTTTCTATACCATGCCCTACAATCATAGGACTTCCAAGTTTATAGAAAAATATTTTTTCTGGCTCTTTTTTTGTAATTAACAAAATAGCATAAGCCCCTTCAAGTCTTTTTATAGTCTCTTGAAATGCTTTTTTTGCATCATTTAATTTATTGTTGTAGTGCTCAAAAAGATGCACTATAACCTCTGTATCTGTTTGAGAAACAAAGTTATGTCCCAAAGATGTTAACTCATCTTTTAGTTCTTTATAATTTTCAATTATTCCATTGTGAACAACATAAGAGTATTCACCTAAGTGTGGATGAGCATTTACTTCTGTTGGTTTTCCATGAGTTGCCCATCTTGTATGTCCAATTCCTAGATTATATCTATCTTTATTGCTTTCATTAACTTTTTCTTCAAGATTTACAAGCTTTCCAACTGCTTTGAATACATCGATTTCATTTCCATTTAAAACAGCAATTCCAGCACTATCATAACCTCTATATTCAAGTTCTTTTAAACCATCTAATAAAATCTTTGTTGTATCGTATTTTCCTATGTAACCAACTATTCCACACATAAAAAGTCCTTAAATATCATTTTAAAAATATAAGATTTTATCAAAAGCAAACTAAATATCTAGTTTGCTTAATAATTTATCATGAATTTTACTATTTGTTGCAACTATATATTTATCTTTAAACATATCAAAAGTTGTACCTCTAATATTTGTAATTCTTCCACCAGCTTCACTTAAAATTATAATTCCAGCACTAACATCCCAAGGTTTTAAATTCATCTCATAATACCCCTCATAAACACCTCGTGCTACTAAACAAAGATCAATAGAAGCACTTCCAAGTCTTCTTAAATCTTGACACTCTGGCAAAATATTCTCAATCTTTTTTATCACATCTTTTAAATCTTTTGTATTTTCACCACTACTATATGGAAAACCTGTAGCTAGAAGTGATTTTTGTAAATCATTTTGTAAACTTACTTTTATTTTTTTACCATTTAAAAATGCACCTTTTTTGTGTTTTGCAAAATATAACTCATCCAAAATAGGATTATATACAACTCCAATATATGGCTTTTTATCTTTATAAACTCCAACTGAAATAGCAGTATGAGGTACACCATTTACAAAGTTTGTTGTACCATCTATGGGATCAATTATTATTGAATTTCCAAACTCTACCAAACTATTATCTGACTCTTCAGCTATAAGATTAAACTCTTTGAAATATTTAGAAAACTCTTTTTTTAAATAATTTTCAACTGCCAAATCATATTTTGTAACTAAATCTTTTTTTGCTTTAAAATTTACATCTTTATTTGAATAGTAACCTTTTTTTAAAATTTTTCCAGCTTTTTTTATAATTTGAATAAGTTTTTTTTGCATAATTTTCCTTAAATTTTTTACTATTTTATCTAATTCTTTTAAAATGTATGTAAAATTGCACATATGAAAAACTTTGTAAAACTTGAAAACAAAAATATTAAATTTGGAGATTGTAAAAATTGTGCTGCTCATTGTTGTAGTGGAGTTTTTGGTTCTATTTTTTCACAAATTCTAAAAGAGGAGTTTGAAGATGTTTATGAAAACTTTCCTATTTTATTTATTTTTGGCTCTTTAGGTTTTGTAAAACCTGTAATTTTACTATCAAATGGTTTTGATTTTTGTCCACACCTAAAAAATTTTAAATGTACAATTTATGAAAATAGACCAAAAGTGTGTAGAACTTATCCTTTAAGTCCAAATATAGATAATTTTATCTATATTGACAACTCATGTCCTGAATTAAACAAAGCAGATAATATCTTAAACCTTGAAGATGAAATATTTGAAAATTATCAAGAGAAATATATGAATACTCATTTTGAGTTTGAAAAATTAAAAAAAGAAGATTTTGAAAAAATTTTATCTATAAAAGGAGTTGATTTTTATAAATTTATTGGAGAGCAAAAATCTAAGTATTTAGATTTTCATAAACTCTCAATTAAACTATTAGAAAACTTAAAAATATAAAAAAACTATTTATCTTTAAATCTCTTATTATTTACATCTTCAATAATAAGTTTTGAAATACTGTTTGTAGATATTGCAATATCTTTTGTTTGTGATGTTACATTTGCATTTTGTTGTGTTTTTTGATCCAAAATGGCAACTGCATTGTTTATCTGCTCTATTCCTAAAAGTTGTTCTTTACTTGAATTTTCAAACTCTTTTATAAGGTCTATTGTCTGCATAATATCGCTATTTAATTCACTATAACCATTTATCATACTATTTGCAATATGTTTTCCTTCATCTGCCTTTTGTGTTGCAATCTGAACTATATTTTTTATCTCATTTGCTGCTTGAGAACTTCTAGTTGCAAGATTTCTAACCTCACCAGCAACAACTGCAAACCCTTTTCCTGCTTCTCCAGCCGTTGCAGCTTCAACTGCAGCATTTAGGCTTAAAATATTTGTTTGAAAAGCTATTTGGTCTATTACACTTATTGCCTCATTTATAGATGAAATTTTAGTATTTATCTCTTCCATAGATAAAACAGTCTGATTTGCTAATTTTTCTCCATTTTTTGCTCTAGAAGTTACGCTTGAAGCTATACTTGTCATTTTCTCTACATTTTGAGTACTACTTCTTAAATTTGAAGTCATCTCTTCTAAAGAAGCAGCTGTTTCTTCAAGATTTGCAGCTGTACTAGTTGAACTTTCATTTAGTTTTTCAACATTACTTAAAAGTATATTTGAACTATTTGATAAAGTTTCTCCATTATTTTTATTTTCAATCAACATTTTTGTTATTGAATCTCCCAAAATATTAACACCATTTGCAAGTTGTAATATATGATTTGAAATTTTTGTTGTATCAACTCTATTTACATAATCATATTTACTATATTCATCTATTACTTTTAAAACATTCACAATATTTTTTTCTAATTCCTGCGCCATTTGATTCATAACAGATTTTAATTTTGATAGATTAATATCATCAACTTCTATATTTAATCTTTGAGATAAATCTCCTTTTTGGAATTTTTCTAAAATATCTATTGTAGTTTCAATAAACAAATTATTATCGTCTATTTCTTTTCTAGCAATCTCAATATTTTTATCAAGAATTTTTGACATATGACCTATTTCATCTTTTGAGTAATTTTTTATAGCTTGAACTTCATTACTTTCATTATTTAAGTATTTAAAAAATGACTCTAAAGTTGTTTGAAATATATTTAGTGGTTTTAAAATAATTTTATTTATAGATGGAACAATTATAGAAATTAAAACAATATTTAATAAAACTGTAACAAAAATAGCTATCCAAAAAAGTGTATTTATATCTTTGTTCATCTCTTCTTGTAATTCATTTATATCTTTTTGAATAGTATCTGCATATATTCCAGTTACTAAAATCCAGTTAAATTCTGGAATAAAAATAGATGAAGCCATTTTTAATACAACTTCTTTTGTTGATGGATTTTCATAATGATAAGTTATGTATTTTTTATCTTTTGAAAATTTAATTAAATCTTCTCTAAAAGCATACCCTTTTGCATCTGGAGCTTTTATATTTGTTTTTATATTGTTTAGCTTTGGATTTGCTGGATGAAAAGCAAAATAATAATCATCACCTCTTTGTTCATAAGCAAAAAAATATCCACTCTTATCATCTAAATATCTAACACCTGTTAAAAGTTCTATAACTTTTTGTTTTGCTAAATCTATATTTTGTTCTTTATCAATAATTGTTTTTATAAGTGTTTGAGCAACTTCAAATTGATGTTGGATTAATGACTCTTTCTCTTTTGTAATAGTAGTTTCAAATTTTTTTAATGTATTATTTAAAGTATTTTGTGTTTTTTCAAAGTTAATTCCTGAAAGAACAAAGATTCCTATAGTAAAAGGTACAATTGTTATTAGAAGTAGTTTTATTTTTAGTGAATTGATATTCATTATTATCCCTTTTTTTGTAACGAACATACATTTTATAAAATAAACTTTAAAGATAGATTAATTAATCTAATATTTATTATAAGAAATACATATTTATCTATATTTACCCATTTTAGCTATTAAAAACAAATATTAACTATATTTTTTATAAATTACTAATTCAAATTAAGTGTTTATTAATATTTAATCTATTATAGTTCCACTCCAATTTAAGAAATGTTTTGATTAATAATATACATTTTAAAATATTAAGTTTGTTTTAATTATTTTAAAGTATAATTTCAATCCTTTTTTAAGAGGTTATGCGGGAGTAGCTCAGTTGGCTAGAGCTTCTGCCTTCCAAGCAGACTGTCGCGAGTTCGAGTCTCGTCTCCCGCTCCACTAATTTGTTTAGTGTGTTCTTTATTATTTTTATTTACCGCGGAATAGAGCAGCACGGTAGCTCGTCGGGCTCATAACCCGAAGGTCACAGGTTCAAATCCTGTTTCCGCAACCAATTATTTAATTTATAGGTCAAAGTAGCTCAGCTGGCTAGAGCGCTGGTCTCATAAGCCGGAGGTCGAGAGTTCAAGTCTCTCTTTTGACACCATTATATAAATAAAAAGTGCTGGTGTAGCTCAGTTGGCTAGAGCAGCTGATTTGTAATCAGCAGGTCGGGGGTTCGACTCCCTTCACCAGCTCCACTTTTATTTTATTTACAGTCCTTCTGGGGTATCGCCAAGCGGTAAGGCAACGGTTTTTGGTACCGTCACTCGAAGGTTCGAATCCTTCTACCCCATCCACTAAAATAATTTTTTATATTAATTTTATAAAATTTTAATTTATGAATCTTTTTTATTATCGCGGAATAGAGCAGCACGGTAGCTCGTCGGGCTCATAACCCGAAGGTCACAGGTTCAAATCCTGTTTCCGCAACCAACTTTTATTATCTCATTTTTATAACAATCTATTTATTTATAAACTCAAATATAATTTTTTCTATTTTTTTAATAAATTTTAAAATATAAGTTACCTATTTTCAATATATTATAGTAAAATTTTAAAATTCAAAAAAGGAGATTTATGTTAAATAAAAGATTTATTATTTCATTTTTAACAATTTGTTTATTAAGTTCATATATTTATGCAAAGCAAGTTGATGATGAAAAAGGAAATAAAAAAAGAGACCATAAAGATAATAATAGTTATCAAAAAAATAAAGATTATAATGATAAAAAAATAAAATATGAAAAACAAAAAGATATTCCTCATGGTTTACAAAAAAAAGTAAACAATGGAGGAACTCTTCCTCCTGGTTGGCAGAAAAAAATAGAAAAAGGACAATTTGCTAATAGCGATATTTTGAGTAATGGAAGAATTGTTACAAGTAAATATCCAAGAATAAAAAATACTGAAGTTTATGAAGTTGAAAATAAAGTTTTTAGAATTTATAAAGATACAAGAGAGATTTTAGATATATTAAAATAGTAAAAGTTGGTATATTTTATACCAACTTTAGTTTGATTTATTTAAAATTACTATTTTGTTAAATCTTTTATAAATTGAACAGCCATTCGAACACCAGTTCCGCTTGCTCCATGAGGATTATATCCCCAAGCTTTTTCAACAAACGCAGGTCCTGCTATATCAAAATGTATCCATTTATTTTTATTTTCTTCATAAATAAAGTTATCCAAAAACATTCCAGCTGTTATTGCTCCACCATATCTTGTGTTTGAGATATTACAAATGTCCGCTATCTCAGATTTAATACATTTTTTTAAATATCTATTAAAATCAAGTTTTGTAGCATACTCTCCAGAGCTTTGTGCAGAAAGTAATGCTTGATGTTTAAGCTCTTCATTATTTCCCATAATTCCTGTTGTATATTCACCAAGTCCAACAACACAAGCACCTGTAAGTGTTGCAAAATCTAAAATATAATCTATATCTTTAATCTCATCTTGTGCATAACATAAACAATCAGCAAGAACTAGTCTTCCTTCAGCATCTGTGTTTCGCACCTCAATTGTTTTTCCATTTTTCGCTCTTAAAATATCATCTGGTTTATAAGCATTTCCACCAATCATATTTTCAACTGCACCAATAATAGCATGCACTTCAATAGGTAATTTTAATTTTGCAATAACTTTTATAGTATTTAAAACAGCAACCGCTCCTGATTTATCAGCTTTCATAGTAACCATAAAATCAGCTGGTTTTAAAGATAATCCACCACTATCATAAGTCAAACCTTTTCCTACAAGTACAACTTTTTTAATTGCTTTTTTAGGTTTATATTTAATATGTATTAGTTGTGATTCATGAATTGAAGCTCTTCCAACACTGTGCATTGACATCATTTTTTGTTTTTCTAAATCTTTTTCACCTAAAACTTCACAATCAAGTTCAAACTCTTTTGCAATACTTTGTGCCTCTTTTACAAAACTTTTTGGTGTAAAATCAGCGGGTGCAGTATTTACCATATCTCTTGCACTATTTACAGCTTCACAAATAGTTTGTGACTCTTTTAAAATAGAAATTAATTCAGAATCTTTATCTTCAACTACAAAAGTTAACTCTTGTTTTTTGCTCTCTTTTTCACTCTTATAATTATTAAATGAATATGAACCTAAAATTGCACCTTCGACTAAAGCTTTAAAGTTATTTTTTAAAATACTATTTAATAATAAATTTACACTCTTATATTTTGTTGAGTTAAATCTCTTAATTGCAGTTGCCATAGCAATTGCTAAACTATCGTATGAAAAATCTTCAAAAGAAACATATATTTTTTTACTTTGTGCTAGTAAAACTGCTGTTTCATCTTTTACTTTAAATTCAAGATTTTCTAAAATCTCTTTATCTTGCTCATTTTCTATTTCATTTAGATTATTTATTAAAATAATCTCTAAATCAAACTCTTTATTTTTTGATATTTCTACAATATTAATCTTCATGCATTACCCTTTTTTCAATTTTTTTTGTTGCCTTATTAAAATAATATACAATTCCTCCACCAAAAATAGCTGCTATTGGAATTGCTAAATACCAGTGCTCTTTTGCCCAATGAAGTACAACCATAATCTCATTTCCAAAATACCAAACAGGAACAATTGTAATAGCAGCCCAACACCAAGCACTTATTAAATTTATAAATGCAAATTTTTTAGCATCATATCTTGTAAGTCCTATAGAAATTGGAATAATTGTTCTCATTCCATACATATATCTTTGAGTAAAAATTATTGGCCAACCATGTTTTTTTAAAAGTAAATGAGCAAAGGCAAACTTTCTTCTTTGTCCTCTTAATCTTTTTAAAACACCTTCTTTGTTAAATCTACCAATATAAAAATATACCTGATCACCAGCAAATCCACCAAGACCTGCAACAAAAATAGCTAAAAATAGGTTCATAGAGCCATCATGGGTCATAAGTCCAGCCATAATTAGCCCCATCTCACCCTCTAACATACTCCATACAAAAAGTATCACATATCCATATTGTTTGAGTAAATATATAAATTTTTCTTCAAATCCATCAACAGGAGCATTGTATAGATTATAAAAAAGAAAAGACAAAAATGTTATTAATACTACTGCAAAAATCTTTCCTGTATATGGCTGAATTTTCCTAAAAAGTTCTCTCATTTTTATCCTTAGTCGAAGTTTAATAAGCTTTTTGCCTGTATCATGTCTTTATCACCTCGACCAGATAGACAAATTATTACTAATTTATTTTTTAATTTTTCTTTTGCTTTTTTCAAATATGCAATTGCATGAGCTGATTCAAATGCTGGAATGATTCCCTCTTTTTGACTCAGCCAAACAAAAGCATCAAGAGCTTCTTTATCAGTTATATTGTCATAAATTACTGTTTTATTATCTTTATGAAAACTATGTTCTGGTCCAACTCCTGGATAATCAAGCCCTGCACTAATACTATGAGCTTCTAAAACTTGTCCATCTTCATCTTGAAGTAAATATGAACACTGTCCATGTAAAATACCAGGAGTTCCCAAAGCTAAACAAGAACCATGATTAGGTGTATCAAGTCCAAGTCCACCAGCTTCTATTCCAACACAAGTAACTTCACTATCTTCTAAAAAGTGTGAAAACATACCAATAGAGTTAGATCCACCACCAATACAAGCAACTACATAATCAGGAAGTCTATTCTCTTTTTCTAAAATTTGTTTTCTTGACTCATAACCAATAACAGCTTGAAAATCCCGCACCATCATAGGATATGGATGAGGACCTGCAACTGTTCCAATTATATAAAAAGTATCTCTTGCATTTGTTACCCAATATCTAATTGCTTCATTCATAGCATCTTTTAAAGTTTTACTTCCACTTTCAACCGCAATTACTTTTGCACCTAAAAGTTTCATTCTAAATACATTTAACTCTTGTCTTTCAACATCTTTAGCACCCATAAAAACAGTACATTCTAAACCCATAAGTGCTGCAATTGTAGCAGTTGCAACACCGTGTTGCCCTGCTCCTGTTTCGGCTATTACTTTTGTTTTTCCCATTTTTTTTGCTAATAAACCTTGAGCTATTACATTATTAACTTTATGAGCACCTGTATGATTTAAATCTTCTCTTTTTAAATAGATTTTTGCACCAATTTCATCACTTATGTTTTTTGCAAAATATAGTGGATTTTCACGTCCAACATAATCTTTTAAGTAGTAATTTACCTCAGCCCAAAACTCTTTATCAAATCTATATTTACTATAAGTAGCTTCAAGTTCTTTTAAAATAGGCATCAATGTTTCAGGAACATATTGTCCACCAAAAATTCCAAACTCACCACCAACACCAAATTCACCATTTGAATTTGGATCAAATTTACTTTTTTTTGGAATATAGTTACTCATATTTCTAGCACCGCATACACAGGAGTTTTTTCTTCTAACTTTGCTTTTCCAGGCAAGATAGAGAAATTTAAAATAAAACAAGCCTCAACTAAAGAAGCATCTAATTTTTCTATTAAATTAGCTGCTGCTATTGCTGTTCCACCACTTACAACCAAATCATCTATTAAAAGAACTCTTGGATTTTTTATATCTCTAAAAGCATCAAAATGAACTTCAACCTCATCAAAACCATACTCAAGTTCATACTTCTCACATAAAGTTGTACTTGGAAGTTTCCCTTTTTTTCTTATTGGTACAAATCCAATTTTAAGTCTTGAAGCAAGTGCCGCTCCAAATAAAAATCCTCTTGCTTCAATTGCTGCTATAAAATCTAAATTATATTTTTTATATCTATCTTCAAGATGGCTCATAAGTAGCTCAAATGCATCTTTATTATTTAAAAGTGTTGTAATATCTTTAAAGCTAATACCATGTTTTGGAAAATCCTCAACTGTTCTTATAGAGTCTATTAAAACCTTTTTTTCGTAATCTGTTAAAATCTCTTTACTCAAAGTTTTCCCTTTTATATTCAAAGTACAATTATTTTAGCTAAAATAAAATTATGATACAGTTTAAAATCAAACTATTTAAGAATTTTATAAAAGTTTTGTTAACACTCTTTCTTTTTATAAATTTTGCTTTTGCTTTAAATTTACAAAAACCTTCAAATTATAAAGATTCTATTGATGTTTCAAATTGGTATATGAGTGAAAAACTAGATGGTATTAGAGCATATTGGGATGGAAAAGAGTTATTTACAAAAAACAGAAATAAAATATTTGCTCCCTCTTGGTTTACAAAAGATTTTCCACCATTTCCTCTTGATGGTGAGTTATGGACAAAAAGAGGTGATTTTGAAAATATTCAAAGCATAGTTTTAAGCCAACAAGAGTCAAAAAATTGGGAAAAAATAACTTACAATATTTTTGAAATTCCAAATGCAAATGGAAATTTTAAAAATAGATTAGATTTTTTACAAAGCTATTTAGATACAAATCCAAGTATATATATAAAAATTATTCCTCAAATAGTTTGTAAAGATCAAAATCACTTAAATAGATTTTTACAAGAACTTTTAAAAAATGGTTCAGAAGGAGTGATTATAAAAAATCCAAATTTATCTTATGAAACTGGAAGAACGAATAACTCTTTAAAAGTAAAAGAGTTTCTTGATGATGAAGGGAAAGTTATTGGACATAATTTTAATAAAGATGGTTCATTTAAAAGTTTAAAAATAGAATTAAAAAATAAAACTGTATTTAATTTAGGTGGTGGATTTAAAAAAGAAGATAGATTAAATCCACCAAAAATCGGGCAGTTTGTAACTTTCAAATATTATGGTTTAACAAAAAATGCTAAACCAAAATTTGCTTCATTTTTAAGAGTTAGAGAAATTGAATAGCATTTAATCCTCGGTTGCTTCGTGAATTGATTTTTTTACATCTTTTACAACTTCAGTTGTTGTCTCTTTTGTAGCTTTCCAAGCTGTTTTGCTATCTTGTTTTACTCCACTCCAAGTTGCACAAGCTTGAAAAAATATTATAAATATTAATAATAATATACTTTTAAGCATCTCTTATCCTTTTATATAAATAAACTTTCAAATAAATTTATAGCAAAATTTTGTATCAAATAAGATTAAATTTATTTGGGTACAATTTCCCAAAAATTAGCCAATTTAAGGATTTTTATGAATAAAAGTTTAGAAACTATGCTTTGCCATTTAAAAGATTTTGCACCTTTTAAAGAGCCTACAAACTCTTCACACTTTCCAATATACAACACAGCAACTTTTGATTTAAAAAACCAAAATGGCGATAAGATATATGATTATACAAGAAGCGATAATCCTACAAGAGCTACACTTGAAAACTTTTTTGCTTTTGCTGAAAATGGTTCTGGAGCTGTTTGTACTCACACAGGAATAGCAGCTGTTTCACTTCTTTTTGAAACTGTTTTAAAAGCAAATTCATCTATTTTAGTTGAAGCTGATTGTTATGGTGGAACATTTAGACTTTTAAAACTATTTAAAGAAAAATATAATATTGATGTAAACTTTACAGATTTTACAGATTTAAATATGCTTGAACATATTTTAAAAACAAATAATATAGATTTAGTTTTATGTGAAAGTCCTACAAATCCAGGCTTAAAAATAATAGATTTAAAAGAGATATCAAAGCTTTGCAAAACACACAACTCACTTTTTGCGGTTGATAACTCACTTGCAACTTTTATTAGTCAAAAACCTCTTGATTTAGGAGCTGATTTTTCACTTTTTTCTACAACTAAATTTATAAGTGGTCACGGAAGCGTAATTGCTGGTGCTATTGTTGCAAAAACTAAAGAGGACTCAGACAAACTTCACTACTACTCAAATGCCTTAGGAAGAAATCAAAATCCTCTTGATGTTCATCTAATATCACTTGGAATTAGTAGCCTAAAAGTTAGAATGAAAGCAAGCGAAAAATTAGCAAAAAAATTTGCTAAATGGCTTGAAAAACAAGATTTTATAGAAAAAGTTACATTTCCAGCACTTAAATCACATCCGCAAAGAGCTTTAGCAAAAAAACAGATGAAGATAATTCCTAGTGTTTTTTGTGCTGATTTTAAAAGTGTAGAACTAGCAGAAAAATTCATAGAAAATGCAAAAATATTTGGAGAAAAATGCTCTTTTGGAAGTGCTGATAGTAGAGTTGAAATACCTTCTAAAATATCTCATGCATCTTTTTCAAAAGAGGAATTAAAAGCAATTGGAATATCTGATAGTACAGTACGATTTTCTATTGGTTTTGAAGATTTAAAAGATTTAAAAGAGGATTTATTAGAAGCTATAAAATGATAAAAGAGTCTATTTTTAAACCAATCTCTTGTGGTGAGACTTTACCAGTAAATAATATTCATGCAGTTTCTACATCTATGCCAACACTTCAAGATGTAATTGATTATGAGGAACAAACACCGCAGATTTTAGAAAAAATAACAGTTGCATATCCTAGATTTATAGTTCATCCTTATCTTAAAAAACTTGCAATTTATTTAAAATCAAAATATAAAGTTAGTGATAAATATGAACTTATACTTCTTAGTAGTAAAAAGGCAGTAAAAGTTGTAAGTTCTAGATTTTATATAAATAATCCAATAGATATTGATGAAGATTTTGGTGTAATTATGGTTTTAAAAGGAAGACAGTACCAAAAAGTTTTAAAATTTATTCAACATGTTGGGTACAATTTATCTTCAAGATTAGCAGAAGATTATCTATATAATCTAGAAATTATTTCAAATATTCATCAAGAAGAGCTTGCAGATGAAACAAAAGCAAAAAATATTCTAATTTCAACTTTATCAAATGCCTATAATCAACCTCAGAAAAACATATCTTTAACTCCTTCAGGAATGAATGCAATGTATTGTGTTTTAAAAGGAATTAAAAATATTCAAGCAAAAAATGGAAGAACTATTTTAGTTCAACTAGGATGGCTCTATCTTGATACTATGAATATTGTAAATCACTATTTTGAAGAGAGTAAAATATTTTATGATGTTACAAATCTTGATAACTTTGAAAATTTTTTAAAAAAAAATGGATTAAAAGTTTCAGCAATCGTTACAGAAATTCCTACAAATCCACTTGTGCAAACAGTTGATTTAAAAAAACTGAAAACTCTTTGTAAATTTTATAATATTCCTTTGGTTATAGACTCTACTTTTGCAACACCATATAATCTTAATTTAAACTCTTATGCTGATATTTATGTTGAATCATTGACAAAATTTGCTTGTGGAAATGCAGATGTTTTAATGGGTGCAATTATTTTAAATAAAAACTCAAAAATCTCACATATTTCACAAGAGTTTTTTAAACACTGTGATGAACCATATATAAAAGATATTCAAAGATTGGCTTTAGAAATACAAGATTATAAAAATAGAGTTAAAAAAATATCTTCAAATACAAAAAAGTTAGTCGAATATTTTCAAAAATCATCTTATATAGATGAAATTTTTTACTGTTTAAGTCCAAAATATAAAGAGAATTATGAAAAACTTATGATTGATGAAAATAGTCTATGTGGAATAATATCAATCACCTTTAAAAAAGATTTCCAAAAAGTTTATGATAGTTTAAACTTTCCAAAAGGTCCAAGCCTTGGAACTGAATTTACACTTCTTATGCCCTATACATATTTAGCACACTATGATTTAATAGTAAGTAAAGAGGGTAAAGAGTTTTTAGAAAAAATAAATCTTCCTATAAATCTTCTTAGAATATCTGTTGGGGTTGAAAATATAGAAGATATTATTGAAGAGTTTGAAAAAATAAATAATATTTAGGTTTAAAAAATAGATGATAAAACAAGCGAATAAAAATAATATAGAAAATATTTCAACACTTATTTACGATGCAATTCACGATATTGCAAATACTTTAACAGGTGAAAATGAAGAAAAAAAAATACTTGAAACTTTAGATTTGTATGCAAAAATGGATATAAATAGATTGAGTTACAAAAATATTTGGGTTTATGAGCTAGATAATCAAAATATTGCCTTAATAATTGCCTATAATTCAAATGATGTAGAAAAACTAGATAATCCAATACTCAAGCACTTAAAAACAAAAAATATTTTTTTAGACTCTTTTGAAAAAGAGTGCTTTAAAGATGAGTTTTATATAGATACAATTAGTGTTCTAAAAGATTTTCAAGGTAATGGAATAGCAAAAGAGTTATTTAGTTTTATTGAAAATAAAGCAAAAAAGCTAGGATTTAAAAAACTTTCACTTTTGGTTGATTTTGAAAATAAAAAAGCATTGGCTTTATATGAAAAATTAGGCTTTGAAAAAAATGAGATACTTAAAGTTTCAGGAAGCAACTTTTATCATATGATAAAAAAATTAAATTTATAAAAGGAAAAATGATGTCAAAAAAAATATATTGTATAGCTTCATTTGAAGCAAAAGAAGGTTTAAACGAACAGTTATTTAAAGTACTGCAATCTTTAGAACCACAAACTATAAGAGAAGATGGTTGTATTCAATATATTGTTACAAAACATATAAGTCATCCAAATGCAACTGGAAAAAGCTTTCCAATAGTATTTAATGAAATTTGGGAATCAAAAGAGGCTTTTGAGCTTCACTGTAATAAACCTTATATCAAAGAGTTTTTTCATAAACATTGTGTTTTAAAAGATGGACTTGTAAAAGATTTTAATGTTTGTGTTTATAGTGATGAATAATAACTTTATTAAATTTTTCTGGAATTGAAATTTAAAGCTCTATTATTAACTAAATTTTATAATATTAAAAATACTTTAAGAAAAAATTCCAGAGCTAATAAGCATCAAAAATGCTAGAATAAACATAAAAATAGGTGCAACTATCTCTAATATATTTACAATATTTTTAGAGTTTGAAGATATTTTATGTAAACTTACTCCAAAAAATGATGAAGAAAAAATCACAACAGCCATACCAAGGCTAATACTAATGCTAGCTAAAAATACTGCAAAATAAGTTTTAAGTAAACAAGCATACATAAATAATAAAATAGTTCCTGGACATGGAACTATTCCAGCTGTTAAAACAAATATTAAATCTTGTTTTTTACTTCTTTTTTCAAAAATTACTGGCTTATTTTTAGAAGGTGCTATAAAATTTATTTTTTGAAAATTTGAAGAAAATTTTGTTGCTTTTGTATCAGACTTACAAACCACACAAGAACAATATTTTTTCTTTAATTTTCTATACAAAATAAAAATTGCTAAAAACATAATTATAACAGCACTTAAAGCTGTAATATATGTAGCCGAATTTGATACGAAACCACTTAATGCTGTTTGAAGAATTAAAATAGATATTAAAACTATAATCAAAGCTCCAAATATATGTACAAACGCTGTTAAAACAGAGATTATAAAAGCTTCAAAATATGTACTTTTTTGAGATGAGAAGTATGAAAATGCAAAAAATTTACCATGTCCTGGTCCAATAGAGTGAATAACACCATAAAGAAAAGATGCTATTAATAGAAAAATAAAGCAAATTTATCTCCATTTTCAATATCTACTAAATGTTTTTTTATATCTTCTGTAAATCTATCAACTCTATTTTTTGGTGCATCACCCTGCTCTTCTTCAAACTTTATATCTTGTTCTTTTTCTTGATTAAAAGTATTGTTTATTGAATCTTCATTTTTAATATCTTCAAAATTTAAAGCTAGTTTATTATCATTAAAAATATAATTTACTTCATTTATCTTTGTTGATTTGTTAAATTCATAAAAAGTATCAATTTTTTGATTTTTTGCTTCAAATATTGTAAAAAAATATCCATCTTTATCAAAAATTACAATTTTAATACTAGATTTATCATAAATTATTTGATTTAATTCAATATTATACTCAAATCTCAAAATTCCATTTTGAAAACTAATTTGATATTTTTTAACTACAAAATCTAATTTTATCTCTTTTTTTCCATTATCAAAATAGATATTTGTTATAAAGTTTTTTGAAAACAGATATTCAACTAAAGAGTCTTCTATAAGCTTTAACTCTTTATTATCAAAACTTTTATCTAGATTTAAATCATAAATTAAAAGTAATTCTTCCGTAAACTCTTTTTCAAATTCCCATTTTATATCTATGTTTTTTATACTATCATTTTCTAATTTTATATCTGTAAAGATATTTGTTTTTGGAGTATAAACTGAGCATAAAGCACATCCAAAAAGGATGCCTTTTACAATAAAAAATAGAACTAGAAATCTAATCATTTATAACTTTTTGCAATCTCATTTGCTACTAGAAGCATATTATTGTACCAATCATCACTTAATGGATTTATAGATACTACATTTGCACCAATATTTTGTGAAATTGTTTTTGCACTTTTTTGTGAAAATTGAGGTGCGACAAATACTATTTTTATATTATGTTTTTTTGCTTCTTCTACTAATTTAAGTAACTCATTTGGTTTTGGCTCTTTCCCTTCCATCTCAATAGAGATTTGCTCAATATCATACCTTTTAGCAAAATATCCCCAAGATGGATGAAAAACCATAAATGCAGAATCTTTATATGGTTTTAAAATATTTTTTATTTCATTATCTAAACCATCAAGCTCTTTTACAAATTCTTCATAATTAGCTTTATAAAAATCACTATTTTGTTCATCTATTTTAATCATTGTTTCATAAATATTTTTTGCTTGAGTTTTTACACTTATTGGGTCTAACCAAATATGAGGATCAAGTCCATCTTCTGCATGAGAGTGTTTATTTTTATTTTCATGTTTATCATGAGAATGCTTATGCTTTTTGTGCTCATCTTCTTCATCATGATGAGAGTGTTCAACCATAGCAATTTTTTCTACTCCAATAGTTGTATCAACAAAAATTGTATTTTTTGCATTTTGTTTAAATCTTTTAATCCAAGCTTTTTCACTAGGTTCACCTATCATAAAATAAGCTTTTGAATTACCCAAAGATTTCATCTGAGATGTTTTTGGTTCAAAATTATGAGGAGAACTTCCTGGCTTTACCATAACATTAATATCAAATTTATCTTTTACTATTTTTTGTACAAAATACTTTTGTGGTAAAATTGTAACTGTTAACTCCTGCTTTGAAGCAAATAAAATTGTTGTAAACAACATAAAAACTACTAAATAATTTCTCATATTTATCCTTTGTGTTTAGTATATTATGCAACTAGGTTGCAAATTTTTTGACATTCTAAACTTTTTATTCTTTAATGCAACTTAGTAGCACTTAATTAAATTTTAGTTAGAATAAATTTATGATAAAAGAAAATTTTTCAAATATAAAACTTACAAGTGCCAGAAAATCTATCTTGGATATACTTATAAACTCAAGTAAACCATTAAGTTACGAAGATATAAAAGATAAAATATCTATGGATAAAGCAACTTTTTACAGAAATATCACAATTTTTGAAGAAGAAAATCTTATAAACTCTTTTGAATCAAATGATAAAAAAAGATATTTTGAAATAAAAGATATAGACCATTCACACTTTGTTTGCAATAACTGCTCAAATATTGAGTGCATTTTTGAAAAACCAAATTTTCTTTTACAAGATTATAAAATTGAAAATATTATCCTAAAAGGAAAATGTAAGGAGTGCAATAAAAATGGCTAAAATACTTTCTGCTAGCTACTTAAGAAAAATTGTTAACATAAAAAATCAATACAAATTTATAAGAAGCTTTATATCAACTGCAACTTTAAGTGGGATTCAGCTCTTTTTGGTAACAGTTTTGGCTGTTTACATAGCAAACTCTATATTTGCTCCACAATATTTCGAAATTTTAAAAACTCATTTTAGTTTCTCTTTTGGAACACATACTTTTTCTATGAGCCTTCAGCATTGGATAAACGATGTTTTAATGGCACTATTTTTCTTAGTTGTTGGTCTTGAAATAAAAAGAGACATGCTAATAGGTGAGCTTTCAAGCATTAAAAAAGCATCTTTCCCTATAATTGCAGCACTTGGCGGAATGGTTATTCCAGCAATACTATATTTAAGTGTAAATCAATCTCATCCAACAGGATTTGGAATTCCTATGGCTACAGATATTGCTTTTGCTTTAGGAATTTTAATGCTTTTAGGAAAAAGAGTTAGCCTATCTTTAAAAGTATTTTTAGTAACTTTAGCTGTTGTAGATGATTTAGGTGCAATAGTTGTAGTTGCAATATTTTATACAAGTGAACTTCATTATGATTTTTTAATTTATTCAGTTTTAACATATTTTATTCTTATGATTTTTAACTATTTTAATTTAGTACGTGTTATGCCTTACTTATTTGTTGGTATTTTTCTATGGATTTTTATACATAGTTCTGGTATTCACTCTACAGTAGCTGGAATTCTTCTAGCTTTTGTAATTCCTTTAAAAGCAAAAAATACAACTGTTGAAGAGATTGAAGAGCATAACTCAAAAAGTCCACTTTTAAGAGTTGAAAATGCTCTTCATAACTTTAGTGCATTTATCATAATGCCTATTTTTGCTTTTGCAAATGCAGGTGTTGAGCTAGATTTTGCAAGTGTTGTAGATAATAAAACAATTGTTCTTGGAGTATTTTTAGGTTTACTTATTGGTAAACCTATTGGTATTTTAGCTTCAACTTATATTGCATCAAAATTTAAAATTAGTGAAAAACCATCAAATGTAACTTGGAGTGAAATTTTAGCTGTTGGATTCTTAGCAGGAATTGGATTTACAATGTCAATTTTTATCTCAGTTCTAGCTTTTGATGATCCACATATTGTAAGTGCTGTAAAAATTGGTATTTTTGCTAGTTCAATTAGTGCTGCAATTATTGGAGTACTTCTTCTTATAATTCTAGGAAAAAAAGAGACTCAAAAAGAGTTTCTAGAAGGTCTAAATGATAAATAGTGAAACTATAATAAAACTTTCTAGTTATTTTACTATTATTGCTCATAGTCCTGGAAGATTAAGAGTTAGAGTAAATCCAAAAATAGTTAATGAAGGAGATAATATATCTTTAGATGATATTACAAATCTACCAAAAAAAATATCTGGTATTGAAGAGATTAAAATAAATAAAATTATAGCCTCAGTTACAATTACATATAACCCCACTATTTTTAAGCCAAAACTTTGGGAAGATTTGATAAAAAATGAAAATATAGATGAAATAACACAAATAATAAATAATCTTGCAAAGGAGTCTATTTAATGGCGATTGACTACAACATTTTAATTCAAAAAAGAGTTGATTTAAATTCAAATATCAATATTGATGAGCAGATTTTACAAATTGCTATTTATGATGAGTTTAAAGCTTACGAAACTTACAGCAAAATAATTGAATCTTTTGGAAATATAAATCCATTTATAAATATAAAAGAGTCTGAAGCAGTACACTATAGTATGCTTATAAAATTGGCAGAAAAATATGGTGTAGAAGTTCCAATTAATGACTGGAAAGATAAAATAGAAATACCAAATAATCTAATAGAGTGTTATGAATTAGGAGTTGCAGGAGAAATTGAAAATATTGCTATGTACAATAATCTTTTAACAAACTCAACAAAAAGTGATATTACAGATACACTTTTCAGACTTCAAGCTGCTTCTTTTAACAATCATTTACCAGCTTTTAGATCTTGTGTAATAAATCATTACAATGCCTTTAGCTCTTCTTCAAATAGTGAGGATATTATGCAAAAAATGCAAGAGTATCAAGAGATTGTAAATAATCTTATGAGTGGAAATATAGATGAAAGTACAATTTCAAATCTTAGTTCAAAACTATTTTCAAATATAAGTTTTCAATTTTTAGGTGGAGCTGTTAGTGGAGCCGCAATTATAGCGCTTTTAAATCAGTTTTTAGAAAATCAAAATTCAAACAAGGAGTAAAAAATGGCATTACCATTTATAGCTGGTTTAGCTCTTGGAGCTTTGGGAGTTGTTGCTTATAAAAATAGAGAAATTATTAAAAAAAAGGGTGAGATTTTTTTTAATGATGCAAAAGAAAAAGGTGAGATTTTAAAAAAAGATATTGAAACAAAAATTTCACAAACAAAAAAGAAGTTTGAAAAAGAAGATACAAAAAAGGTAGTTAAAAAACCAAAAACTACTCAAACTAAAGAGGCAAATTGATGAAAAATATAAATACAGGAACACCTAGAAATGTTTTAGGTCATGTAATAAGTGGTGCAATAGCAAGTGCTGTTATTAGTGGTGCAATAAATTATAAAAAGTATCAAAACGGTCAATTAAAAAAATGTGAAGCAATAAAAGATATAACAAAAAAAGCAACTCAAGGTGCTATTGTGACAGGAAGTGCAATTGCAACAACAAACTATATTGGTGAAGGAAACTATCTTAGAGCTTTAACATCAGCATCTATTGGAATGGCTGGAATTTATGCATTAGAAATAATTGAAGAAAAACTAGAGCAAAAGTACTTAATAAACCAAAATCTACAATTAGAGGAAAACTCAAATGACTAATAACAATCAAAATTTTAATCAATACAGCACAGATATAAACAATACAAGAAATAACAATCAAAATGGACTAAATATAAACCAAAATCCATATATAAACAGCGGTGTAAATCAAAATTTTATAGGACAAAATACAAATAGTCAAGCACAAAATCAGTCAAACTCTTTTTTAAATGGTGATTTTATAAAAGGTGCATTAATTGGAGCAGTAGCAACTTACATTTTAACAAATAAAAATGCGCAAGAGAGTATTTTTGAAGCAATAAATAAAGCAAAAAATCTTGCAACTGCTGGATTTGAAGAGCTAAAAGAGAGAATTGAAGATGCAAAAGCAGCTTCAAAAGTAAATGAACAAGAGTTCTAAAAACAATGAATAACAAATTTATAAAAGTTCATCAAAAAGGACTTAGAGCTAGATATAAGCTTGAAATACTAAAAGATAATTTTATAGATGAAGAGATTTTAAAAGGATATTTTAATAAATTTAATGAGATAAAAAGTATAAGAGTAAACAAAAAAGCATACTCAATAATTTTTGAACTAAAAAAAGATATCTTTGAAAAAATAGAGAAGAGATTAAAAAGTATCTCATTGGAAACACTTTTAAAATCTGCATCAAAAAATGAAGCTAGTGTTTGTGTATCTTGTGTAACAAGCGAAGAGCCATCTATAAAAGGAACTCTACTTGCAAGTAGTGCTTTAGTTGCCGAAAGATTGGTTACAAATAATAGTTTAAAAGCTACTATTACAACTCTTGCTTCAATTCCTCTTTTAATTGATGGTACAAAAGAGCTATTCAAGGATGGTTTAACTTCTCATGTACTTGAAGCAGCAGCTGTAGCTATTTCTATTTATAGAAAAGATTATCTTGCTGCAAACTCAACAAATGCTATGCTAGAACTTGGTGAATACATAGAAGAAACAACAGTTCATAAAAGTGATGATTTACTAAAAGAACTAGCTAGACCTAATATTGAAGAAGCTTGGGTTGAAAAAAAAATAGATGGAAAAATTGTAGAAGTTTTAGTAAAAACAGCTGAACTAAATATTGGTGATATTGTAGTTGTTGGAGCTGGAAGTACTATTTGTATAGATGGACATATAATAGACGGAGCTGGTACAATTAATCAAGTATCAATGACAGGTGAAGCCGAACCAATCGCAAAATATAGAGGGGATAGAGTAATATCTGGAACTATTGTTGAAGAAGGAAGATTTAGAATTTGGGCTGAGCAAGTTGGTGCAAATACTGCAACTCAAAGAATAAAACATTATATAGAAAACTCTTTAAACGAAAAATCATCTGCTCAACTAAAAGCAAATCGTCTTGCGGACAAGCTAGTTCCTGTTACTTTAGGATTAGCAACTGCTGCTTATATTTTCACAAAAGATTTTCAAAGAGTTGCATCTGTACTTCAAGCTGATTATTCTTGTGCTTTAAAACTTGCAACTCCTGTTGCTTTTAAATCTACAATTTCAAAAGCTGGTCATAGCGGAATTATGATAAAAGGTGCAAAATCTATTGAAGCACTAAGTAGTGCTGATACTTTTGTTTTTGATAAAACAGGAACTCTTACAAGTGGTGAACTAGAAGTTATAAGTGTTGATTCATATGATAAAAATTGGAGTGAAGAAAAACTTTTAAATCTTACAGCTTCAACAGAAGAACACTATTTTCATCCTGTAGCTGAAGCTGTTGTAAAAGCAGCCAAAGAGAGAGGTTTCGTACATATGCATCACGAAGAGGTACAATTTATAGTAGCTCACGGTGTAAAAACAGAAATAAAAGGTAAAAATGTAGTTATAGGAAGCAGGCACTTTTTAGAAGATGATGAAAAAATAGATTTTTCTTCATACAAAAAAGAGATTGAAAACTCTTTAAGAAAAAGTGATACTTTACTATATGTTGGGTACGATGGCAAACTTTTAGGAACGATTGGGCTTAGTGATGAGTTACGAGAAAATACAAAAGAGAGTATAAAAAAATTAAAATCTCTTGGTGTAAAAAATATTGTAATGTTAACAGGAGATACAAAAGCAAAAGCTCTAAAAATTGCTGATGAGTTGGGTATAAATGAAGTAAAAGCAGAACTTTTACCTCAAGATAAAGCAAATATTGTAAAAGAGTTGATGCAAGAGGGTAAAAAGGTTGCTTTTATTGGAGATGGTATCAATGACGCTCCAGCACTTATATCTTCTCATGTTGGAATTTCAATGAGTCGTGGAGCTGATATAGCAAAAGCAACTGCTGATATTAGCCTATTAAAAGATGATATTGCTGCTGTTGTTGAAGCAAAAGAGTTTGCAAATAAAACTATGAATTTGATAAATACTAACTTCAATGCAACAGTTGGAATAAATAGTGTAATTCTTTTAGGTGCAACTTTTGGTTTATTTTCTCCGATTGTAACAGCTATATTACACAATGGAACAACAATTGGATTGCTATTAAATTCGATAAAAGGAGTAAAATTAGCAAAAAAATAGATTTTAATAATAGTTATCAGTTTTGTTTAAGAAATTAAATAATACAATTCTTGTAATTTATTAAAGGATATATTTTATGCCAATTTTATTACCATTAGCGACTTTAATCACAGGTATTTTGACAGTTAAAACTGTAAATAAAACTATAAAAACTTATGAAAGAAGAAAAAAGAGAGATGAAAGAGCTAAAATTTGATTTAGAGCTTCAAAAAGAAGTTGCAAAAATTGGAATGAGCGCAACTTTGGGTGCAACTGTTGTAACTTCAATGTTTATGAAAAATAAAATTGCCAAAAATACTCATATTATTGCAGGTGTTGCTTTTTGTGGCTTTGCACTATGGCATCATATGCTTTACCAACCAAAAAAATCAAAAAAAGAAAATCAAAAAACTATTATTACAACAACAAACTCTTCAATAAAATAGACTAAGTTTTTGTTAATTATATTTTAGATAGAATCCAAAAATTGTTGAAGGATAAAATAGATGATTAAAAGAGTTCTTGTAAAGTTCTCAGGCGAAGCATTGGCTGGAACTGAAGGATATGGAATTGATACAAAAATATTAGATTATATTGCTGAAGAGATTAAAACTTTGGTTGAATATGGTGTTGAAGTTGCCATTGTTATTGGTGGTGGAAATATTATTCGTGGTGTTACTGCTGCTGCTGATGGTGTTATTAAAAGAACAAGTGCAGATTATATGGGAATGCTAGGAACTGTAATAAATGGTGTTGCTATGCAAGAAGCTTTGGAATACAAAGGTTTGAGTGCAAGATTGCAAACTGCTATAAAAATGGAAGAGATAGCCGAGCCTTTTATTGTAAGAAAAGCTATGAGACACTTTGAAAAAGGAAGAGTTGTAATATTTGGTGCAGGAACTGGAAATCCATATTTTACTACTGATACTGGGGCAACACTAAGAGCAACTGAAATTGGTGCTGATTTACTTATAAAAGCAACAAAAGTAAATGGAGTTTATGATAAAGACCCAATGAAATATCCAGATGCGGTAAAATTGGAAAATCTAACTTACGATAGAGCTTTAGAAGACCATATAAAAGTTATGGATGACACTGCTATTGCTTTAGCAAAAGATAATAAACTACCAATTGCAGTTACAAATATGAATGAAAAAGGAAATTTGCTAAGAATTGTACAAGGCGATTATAGCAAATGTTCTATAGTTAAATAGTTCAAAATAGATTTTAAAAAGGATATTAAAAAATGGAAAGATTAGAAGAGAGAATTTCAAGAGCTTTAAAACAAGTTGATAATGATAGATATATTCTAGCAATTGCAGTTGGACAAAGAGCTGATGAGTTAAGTAAAGGTGCAAAACCACTTTTAAGCCAAAATACTCAAAAAATGAAATATACAGATATCGCAATTGATGAAATAGCAAGTGGATTGCTAAAAATCAACGGTCTTACTGAAAAAAAATAGATTTCTACTTAGTAGATTTTATGAATTTATTCTTCAAAGAGCTACAACTAGTAAATACAATTGAAGGGGCAATAAACGAGCTTAAAAAGCAAATTGATATTAGCCCAAAACTATATGAGATTATTGATTTTATTATCGAAGCTCATGAAGGTCAATTTAGAAAAAGCGGTGAACCTTATTCGGTTCATCCAATCTTAGTAGCAACAATAACTAGTACTTTTTCAAAAGATGAAGATGTTATTGCAACTGCACTTCTTCACGATGTTGTAGAAGATACACCTTTTACATTAGAATTCGTTGAAGAAAAATGGGGTAAAAATGTCTCTAATATGGTTAAAGGTCTTACAAAAGTAGCAGATATTAGAGAAGAAAATTTTATCACTTCAAAAGATTCAAGCGATACAAAAATAGTTCAAGCAGCACTTACGTTTAGAAAAATGCTAATAGCATCAATTGATGATCCAAGAGTTTTAATAGTAAAACTTTGTGATAGACTTCATAATATGCTTACTCTTGCTGTTTTACCGCAACATAAACAAAGAAGAATAGCTGAAGAGACTTTAGTTGTTTATGTTCCAATTGCAAATAGGCTAGGTATTTCAACACTTAAAAATGAGCTAGAAGATTTAGCATTTTTTTATATCTATCCAGATGAATATAAAAAAATTGATGATTTTTTAAAAGAAAGTGAACAAGCACTACAGCTTAGTTTCAATACTTTCATTGCTATTACAAAAAATTTATTAGAGAAAAATGGTTTTGAAGAAAATGATATAAAAATCTATTCAAGAATTAAACACCACTACTCAATATATTTAAAAATGCAAAGAAAAGGTATTACAATTGAAGAAGTACTTGATCTTTTTGCAATTAGAATATTAGTTCCTAATGATATAGATTGCTATAAAGCCTTAGGACATATTCATTTAGAATTTAAACCGCTTGTTTCAAGATTTAAAGATTATATAGCAACACCTAAAGAAAATGGATACAAAACTATTCATACAACAGTTTTTTATAATTCAAAAATATATGAAATTCAGATTCGTTCTTTTGATATGAATAGTGTTGCAGAGTATGGAATAGCAGCACATTGGGCATATAAAAATGGTGAAAAAGTTAGCCAATCAACAGCAGCAAATTCAAATCTAAATTGGTTAAAATCTTTAGAGTTTTCTAATGACAATATAGAAGAGTTTTATAATGAAACAAAAGAAAACTTATTTAACGATGAGATAATAGTTTATTCTCCAAAAGGTGAAGTTTTTATTCTTCCTATTGGATCAACTGCTTATGATTATGCATTTGCTGTTCATACAAATGTCGGGAAAAAAGCAATTTCTTGCTATATAAATAAAATTAAAAAACCTCTTTTAACAGTTTTAAAAAGTACAGATATTATACAAATAGAACTAGGAAATGAAGCAATTATAAGATGTTCTTGGATAGATATGGTAAAAACTTCAAGAGCAAAAAAACAGTTAAAATTTCTATGCATGCAAAGACAAAGAGAGATAGATGAGCTTGCTGGAAAAAATATTATAAATACTATATTTTCAAGATATTATGTTGATATTTTAGAACATTATCCAGTAAAAGGTCTATATAAAGTACCAACAAATTTACCTTTTTTAAAAAATGCAAAACAGATTGTAGAAAAAAAAGTATTAAAAGAGAAAGGGATTATGGGAAGATTTAAAATCTTCACAAGTAAAATAAAAGAGTTTAAATTTGACAATATGCTTATTTATTCGAACTTTAATATAAACTCTGTATCATTTGATCACTGTTGTCACCCAAAATTTGGAGATGATATTATTGCATTTAGGAAATCTAACAATGCAATAATTCACCATAAAATGTGTGATAAAGCTTATTCTAAAATCAAAGAAAATGAACAAATGTTATATTGTGAATGGGCAAAAAACTCTGTTTTTCAATACAAGATGCTAATAAGTATTCCAAATACAAAAGGTGAATTAGCAAAAGTTTTAGCATATCTTTCTAAAAGTGATTTTTATATCTTAGCTTGTACTTTTGGAAGACAAAAACACTCATATATCCAGTATTGTGATATAGAGTTTGAAATAAATAATTCAAATGTAGATGAAGTTAGACAAATTGTTGAAAAAAATATAAAAGTTATAGATTTTATGTCAAAAAAAGACGCATATAATAAATAAAGGTTTAATAGAATATGGAAAATAAAATAAAAGAAGCAATAGACGAAATTCAAAGAGGCGTAGCTGAAATTATTGATATTGAAGCTATTACAAAATTAATAAAAAAATATTTTGAAACAGGTGAAAATTTCTATGTAAAAGCAGGATTTGATCCAACAGCTCCTGATATTCATCTAGGACATACAGTTTTGATACAAAAACTAGCAACTTTTCAAAAATATGGTGGAATTGTTCAATTTTTAATTGGAGATTTCACTGCAACTATTGGAGATCCAACTGGAAAAAGTGAAACTAGAAAAGTTTTAAGTAGAGATGATGTACTACTAAATGCTGAAACTTACAAAGAGCAAGTTTTTAAAATCTTAGACCCAAAAAAAACAAACGTGGTTTTTAATAGTACTTGGTTAAATGAGCTTGGAACAGCAGGACTTATAAATCTAGCTTCAAATTTAACAGTTGCAAGAATGCTTGAGCGTGATGATTTTTCAAAAAGATATAGTTCAAACACTCCAATTGCTGTAAATGAATTTTTATATCCCCTACTTCAAGGTTATGACTCAATTGCTTTAAATAGTGATGTAGAGCTTGGAGGAACTGACCAAAAGTTTAATTTACTTATGGGAAGAACTCTACAAAAAGCATATAACTGTAAAAAACAACAAGCAGTTTTAATGATGCCAATACTTGAAGGTCTTGATGGTGTGCAAAAGATGTCAAAATCATTAGGTAACTATATTGGTGTTACAGATGAGCCTTTTGATATGTTTGGAAAAGTTTTATCAATTTCAGATGAACTTATGTGGAGATACTTTGAACTTCTTTCAAGTAAAAGCTTAAAAGAGATTGAAGAGATTAAAAAAGGTGTAGAAAATGGAACTCTACACCCTAAAAAAGTAAAAGAGGATTTAGCAGCTGAAATAGTTGATAGATTTCATGGTGTTGGTTCTGGGATTGATGCAAAGCTAGAATTTGAAAAAGTTTTTGCTAAAAAAGATATTCCAACTGATATGCCAGAGTTTATATTTGAAAATGAAATTTGGATTTGCCAAGCTATGGTTGATAGCAATTTAGTTGATTCAACTTCTCAAGCAAGACGAGATATAAAATCTAATGCAGTATCAATAAATCAAGAAAAAATAAGTGATGATAAGATAAACTTAACATCTGGCGAACACATTTTGCAAAAAGGCAAAAAAAGTTTTGCAAAAATAATAATAAAATAGAAGAGGCTAATTGTGAAAATAGGAAAATATGAAATAAAACATCCAATAATTCAAGGTGGTATGGGTGTTGGAATTAGCTGGGATCAATTAGCAGGACATGTTAGTCTTGAAGGTGGTTTAGGAGTAATTTCAGCAGTTGGTACAGGATACTATAAAAAGCTTAGCCCAAAAGTAAATATTATTATGAAAAAAGATAAACCAAAAGAGGTTTTAAATTTTTATAGCAAAGATGCACTAAAAGAGATATTCGATAATGCTAGAAAAATTTGTGAAAATTCACCACTTGCTTGTAATATTTTATATGCTATAAATGATTATGGAAGAGTAGTACGTGATGCATGTGAAGCTGGTGCTAATATAATAATTACAGGAGCTGGAATTCCAACAAATATGCCAGAATTTACAAAAAACTTTCCCGATGTTGCATTGGTTCCAATAGTTTCAAGCGCAAGAGCTTTAAAGCTTATTTGTAAAAAATGGCAAAGATACAACAAACTTCCAGATGCTGTAATTGTTGAGGGACCTTTAAGTGGTGGTCATCAAGGGTTTAAGTATGAAGATTGTTATAAAGAAGAGTTTCAACTAGAAAATATTGTAACTCCTGTAATTGAAGAAGCTAAAAACTGGGGGAATATTCCTGTTATTGCAGCTGGTGGAGTTTGGGATAAAAAAGATATTGATAAATTTATCTCTTTAGGTTGTGCTGGTGTTCAAATGGCTACTAGATTTATAGGAACAAATGAGTGTGATGCAGATGCTAAATTCAAAGATGTTTTAGTAAATGCAAAAGAAGAAGATATTATCTTAATGAGTTCTCCTGTAGGTCTTCCTGCACGTGGAGTTAAAACAAATCTTCAATTCTCAATAGAAAACCAAACAGCTCCAAAAGTTCAATGTATTTCAAACTGTGTAGCTCCATGTAATCGTGGAACTGAAGCAAAAATTGTTGGTTATTGTATTGCTGATAGACTTGGAGCTGCATACAAAGGTGATGTAGATACTGGTCTATTTTTCTCTGGTTCAAATGGATATAAAATTGATAAGATAATCTCTGTTAAAGAATTAATGGAAAAATTAACTAAAGGAGAGTAGTTATTTTAACTAAATTCTTTCTATGTCTTACGCTTATTATCAATATATCTTTTGCCTCTAGCTTGGAAGAGCAGTATAAAGAGGCAAGGATAGAGTTTTTAAAATCTTCACTTAGAAAAGATGAAAATCAAAAAATTGATGATTTAAAAAGAATTATTGAACTAGGAAAAAAATTAAACAAAGATATAAGACCAGATGAAAAAAAATTATCTGTTTTAGATAAAAATATCAAAAGTAAGAATACTAAAAATGATAACCAATCAAAAAATAAACAATCAAATGTTTTATATTCTATAAAAAATGTTACAACTTCAAATAACTCAATAATAATTGATTTTAATGTTGATATCAAAAAAGATGATATTAAATTTTTTGAACTAAAACCTTCTCCTTTACATAGAGATGTTTTTGATATAAAAGGTTATTTCAAAGATGCTCTTGCTACAAAGTTATCAATTCAAGGTGAAGAACAAATTACAATAGGACAATTTCAACCAGATGTTTTAAGAATTGTAGTTTCAGGAAATAATAATCCAGATACATCTTATAAAATAACAAAAAGACAACTAATAATAGATATAAATAGCAAACAATCAATAAAAAAAGATGAACAAATAAAAGAGATTTCAAAACCAGAAGCTAAAATCAGTTCAAATAGTGAAGATATGATTGATTTAAAAAATTCTATTCGTTCTATTTCATCTAGTGGAGATTTGATTAGTGTAAAATTTAATAAAAAAATATCAAAAAAAGATTTAAAGTATTCTACTCTTAAACAAAATGGAAATTTTGAATATATTTTTGATATTACTGGAAAATACAAATATGTTGAGCCTACAAAACTAAAATTAACTAGCATAGATAAAGTTATTACTACAGATAATACAAATAGTGTAAAAATTAGATTAATAAATAAAAACAACCCTAAAATTAAATACATTTTAAAATCAAATGAGATTATTATAGAAGTTTTGGAAACTCAAAGTGAAAAAATACAAATTCCTAAAAATAATACTGAATCAAGTAGTAAATCTAATATTCCAACTACAAGTTCAAAACAAGCTCAAAATACAACATCAAAAAATTCTATAAATAAAACAATAGTTATAGATGCAGGACATGGTGGAGATGATGTTGGTGCTGTTGGACCAAACAAACAGTATGAAAAAGTTATAAATTTAGAAGTAGCAAGATATCTTGAAAATATTCTAAAACAAAGAGGATATAAAGTATATTTGACTAGATCAACTGATAAATTTATAAAAGTTATGGATAGAACTATTTTGGCAAATGAGAAAAATGCTGATCTTTTTATATCTATACACACAAATGCTATGCCAAAAGAGAAAGCTAGCAGCACAAGTGGTATTGAGACATTTTTCTTAAGTCCAGCAAGAAGTGAAAGAGCAAAAAGAGTTGCTGCTTTAGAAAATAAAGATGATATTAGAGAGATGAGTGAAAGTTCAAAAAATGTATTTTTAGAGAGCTTAAACCGCCCAAGAATTACAGCTTCTCATAAATTTGCAATAGATGTTCAATCAGGACTTTTGCAAGCAGCTAGAACAAAATATAAAGATGTAAAAGATACTGGAGTTAAAGAGGGTCCATTTTGGGTTTTAGTTGGTGCTCAAATGCCTTCTATTCTTATTGAGTTAGGATTTATATCTCATCCTGTTGAGAGTAAAAGATTATATGAAAAAGATTATCAGCAAGTACTTGCAAATGGTATTGCTAATGGAATAGATTCTTACTTTCTAAAAAATCCTTAATTTGTGATACCAATTTTTTTTGCATTGACTTTATTTTTGGAAGTTTTTTTAATGAAAAGAATTTTACTTTTGAGTTTTCCCAAGAGAGATATTCACTTTTTAAAGTATTACCATTAAAATATCTATCCATATCTTCAATATTTGAAGAGTTTACAAGCCAAACTCCAATATCTTTTTCTTGATTTATCTGTTCAAAGTACTCTTCAAAAAGTTCAATATCAATAGAAATTGAACTCTCTTCAAAAAACTCTCTTTTTGCACACATAAAAGCAGTCTCATTTTTTACTTTTGTACCTTTTAAACATCCCCATTTATCATCACTTGCAACATCCAAACATAAAAGAATTTTAACACCTTTTTTTGTTACAATATATGGAACTATTCCATAAGTTTTTGTATGACTCATTATTTTAAATCCTATATAGTTTTTATTCTAGATTGATAAACATACATGGCTATTGCAAACCAAATAATCAAAGGTAATAATAAAGCTAGCTCTGGATTTAAAACGCCAGAACTTGTAATTTTAAATAAAAAGAAAAAAACTCCCCAAACAATTAAAGTACCAAAAATACCAAAAGATACAAAAATTCCTAATCTAAAAAATCTACTATTTAAAGAACTATATGCAAATAGCAAAAAAAGTAGTGGTATTATAAAAAATGGAACAAATAGCTGATTATATATATTCCCTCTTATTTTTGAAGTGTTTACACCTTGTTTTTCTAATAAAAACATAGCATTTACTGCATCTAGCAGTGAAGAGTCACTTCTTGCTTCATATACATTGTCCAATATCTTTGGCTGAAAACCATCTAATGTATTTAAAAATTTCTCATATTTTATTGTGAGTTTAGAGTTCATATCAATCTCTTTTGGTTTTGTAGTAATTTTTGCATCTACAATATACCATTTATTGTTTTGAAAATATGCTTTTTGTGCAACAATAGTTTCAACAACATCTTTTCCATCTAATTTAAAAATATGTATATTTTCTGCTCTTTTTTCAAGTGGAAAAAGCTTTTGGAAATATACAAAATTATCATTATATTTCAAAAATATATCACTTTTTGTACTTGAGAAGTATTCATTGTCTAAAATCTTCTTTTTTTGTTCATAAGAGTATGCCAAAGGTGTCATTTGTAAAAATATTAAAACAACTAAAAATATTAAACCTAAAGACAATATAGGCAAAAATATATTTGTTCTTCCAGCCCCTAAAGAGTAAAATGCAACATATTCATTATTTTTAATAAATGTTATTAAAGTTGAAATCCAAGCAAAAACTATTGATAAAGGAAGAGTTAAAGTAAGTGTAAAAAATGCATTGTAAAAGATATATAGCAACTGTAAATTTGCTGATTGAGGTATAGATTTGAAATTTTGTAAAAAGTCAATTCCTACAAAAAATATCTCCAAAGATAGTAAAATGATAATAAAGTTTTTAAGATACTTTTCAATTATATATTTTGTTAAAATACTCATATAGACTGCTTTAATGTAAATTTAGCCTTAACTTCATCAATACTAAGTTGCTTTAAAGCTTCAACACAAGAAGCAACATGTGGAATGATTTTGTTATTTAACTCTTCAAACTCTGTTTTACTAAAATCACTTAAAACATAGTTTGCAACATCTTCTTTATCTTTTGGTTTTCCAATTCCTACTCTAACCCTTATATACTCTTTTGTAATATGGCTATCAAGAGATTTCAAACCATTGTGTCCACCATGACCACCACCTATTTTAAACTTAACAGTTCCAAAAGGCAAATCTATATCATCATGAATAATAATAATATTTTCTAAATCAACTTTGTAATAATCCATAATATTTTTTACAGCAATTCCTGAATTATTCATATATGTAGTTGGTTTAGAAAATAGATTATATCCTGATTTTAAAAGAGTTGATTGAAAATTTGAGTTGTTTATAGAAGTTGTATTTAGATTTTTAGTCATAAAATCTACGACTAAAAATCCAATGTTGTGTCTTGTATTTTGGTATTTATCACCAATATTTCCAAGACCAACAATCAAATACATATGTTTTGATTATTTAGCTTTTATTATACCAACGATTGGAACTCGTTGGTCTAAATAACAATCAACACCCTCTGGAAGTGTAATATCTCTTAAAAGAATATTATCTCCTGTATCCAAATTTGTAACATCTAAAGTAATATTATTTGGTAAATTTTCAATTGCACATTTAACTGGAATTTTTCTAGTATGTAGCATTAAAAGACCTTTATTTTTAAGACCTTTTGCACTTCCTGTTGTTACAACTGGGATAAAATATGAAGCTCTAATACCTTTTTGAGCAATCATTAAATCAACATGTAATAAATCAGAAGTAATTGGACATTTTTGGTACTCTTTTACAACTACATTTAAAACTTTTCCATCTACTTTTACATCAAAAGCTAGTGTAGTTTTATTTTTTAAAAACTTAATATACTCATTTCTTTTGAATGCTGCAGAAATATTCTCAAGACCTTTTCCATAGATATTTGCAATTAAATATCCATCTTTTCTTAAAGCCTTTACAGCTGGTTTAGTTATACTATCTCTTACGATACCCTCTAACATTTTAGTCCTTTGTTTTAATTTTAAATTGAACGCGGATTATATTTAAGATTTACTAAATATTAGGTTAAAATATAAGCTAAATTTGTAAAGATAAAACATCTAATAAACTAAAAAATATTTTAATTCAATTTTAGATACAATTTACTCTAAAAAAATCAATAACTTAAATTATAAGGTAAAAAACATGGTACTACTAGATGGGAAAACGCTATCAGCAAAGATAAAAGAAGAGGTAAAAATTGAAGTTACTAAAATTGTAAAAGAGAAAAACATAACTCCAGGACTTGCAGTTATTCTTGTAGGAAATGATGCAGCAAGTGCAACTTATGTTGCAAGTAAGGCAAAAGCTTGTAAAGATGCAGGAATTTACTCAGTTGTGCATGAAATGCCAGAAAGCATAACTCAAGAAGAGTTACTTGATACTATAAATATGATGAACAATAACCCAAAACTTGATGGTATTTTAGTACAACTTCCACTTCCAAAACATATAGATACGACAACTGTTTTAGAAGCTATAAATCCATTAAAAGATGTTGATGGTTTCCATCCATATAATGTTGGAAGAATGGTTTCTAATCTTGATTCTTTCTTACCAGCAACTCCATTTGGTGTTATGAGAATGTTTGAAGAGCATAATATTGAACTAAGTGGAAAAGATGTTGTAGTTATTGGAAGTAGCGATATTGTTGGAAAACCTATGGCATCACTTTTAATAAATAAAAAAGCAACAGTTACTGTTTGTAATAGTAGAACAAAAGATTTAAAATCTCACACTTTAAGAGCTGATATTGTAATTATTGCTGTTGGAGTTCCTTATTTACTTAAAGAAGATATGGTAAAAGATAAAGCAATTGTAATTGATGTTGGAATCAATAGACTTGATACTGGTAAGCTTGTAGGTGATGCTGATTTTGAAGGACTTAAAAACAAATGTTCTTTTTTAACTCCAGTTCCAGGTGGAGTAGGACCCATGACAATTGCAATGTTGCTTAAAAATACAATAAAAGCTGCAAAATTAAGAGAAAAAAGAGAAACAAAATAGATGTTAAAAAAAATTTATAACTGGTCATCTTCTTGGACTGGTACAATAGTAATTGTACTTACAATTATATTTTTTGTGGCTCAAGCCTTTGTAATTCCAAGTGGAAGTATGAAAAATACTCTTCTAATAGGTGATATGCTTTTTGTTAAAAAATTTGCTTATGGAGTTCCAACTCCTACAATTCCTTGGATTGAAGTAAAAGTTTTACCAGATTTTAAAGGAAATGGTCATTTAATAGAAGGGGAGCGACCAAAAAGAGGTGATATTGTAGTATTTAGATATCCTCACGATCCAGACATTCACTATGTAAAAAGAGCAGTTGCCACAAGTGGTGATACTATATTTTTAAAAAATAAAATTTTATATCTTCATCCAAAAGAGGGAAATGAGTTTGTAAAAACTGAATTTAAAGATTATGAAACTATTGATTCAAATGGAAAACTTTTTGTTGTAAGTCCTTACGAAAAAGAGCATAAAGGAATTCATAATGACCAAAATGTTACAAGAAATCTAGTAGCTCCAAAAGAGCTATTTGATATGCAAGAAATTGTTATACCAGAAGACGAAACATTTATGATGGGAGACAATCGTGACCACTCAAATGACTCAAGATTTTGGGGAAGTGTACATTATAAATATATAGTTGGGAAACCTTGGTTTATCTATTTTTCGTGGGATGATGATTATAAAATTAGATGGGATAGAGTTTTTAGAACTGTTGAAAGTTTAGAAAAAGATATTGATATAACAGCTGAAATTAAGCATGAGGAAGGAATTTATTAATGAAATATTTTATCGGTGCTGACCATGCTGGAATTGAAATAAAAGCATTTGTAAAAGATTTATTTGAGCAAAGAGGACATGAAGTTGAAGATTTAGGTCCATATAATAAAGATAGAGTTGATTATCCTGATTTTGCAGCAAAAGTTTGTAAAAAAGTTTTAGAAAATAGTGGTTCAATGGGTATTTTGATTTGTGGAAGTGGAATTGGAATGAGTATGGCCGCAAATAAATTTGATGGAATAAGAGCAGCACTTTGTCACAATGAATACAGTGCAAGAATGGCTAGAAAACACAACGATGCAAATGTTATTTGTCTAGGTGAAAGAGTTAGCGGTGAAGGTATGATTGAAGCTATAATAAAAGCTTGGGATAAAGCAGAATTTGAAGAGGGAAGACACACGCAAAGAGTTGAAAAAATAAACTCTTTAAGTAAAATTGGAAGTTGTAGAGCATAATTTTAATTTTATACACAAGGGAAATATTATGGCTGATTGGCAAGTTTATTTAATGATGTCTGCAATTGTTGCAGCAATGCTTCTAGGAAAAAAACTTATGTTTTTTGATAGTAATAAAAAAAACAGTGATGATAAAAAAATCAACAAGGACAAAAATTGATAAATCCAAAAATTATCGACTATATATTTTCAAGTGCATCTATTCAAAGATGGAATGACTATCCAAGAATGGTTGATTTAGTAGAACTTGACAAACAAGCACATAAATTTATAATTGCATATTTTATAGCAAAACTCGAAGATGATATAAATTTTACACACTTAATAGAAGCTGGAATTTTTGAGTTTTTAAGAAGAGTTGTTGTTACAGATATTAGACCTGATGTTTTTAGAAAAGCTTTACAAAAAAAATCAACAGAGATTAACTCATGGGTTGTAGGCAAACTAAAAAGCTCTATTGAAAATATAGATAATGGAAACTTTTTACAAAAATTTGAAGAATTTTTAAGTGATCCAAATATGTACAAAAAAGAGAGATTTATACTAAAAGCCGCTTCATATTTATCTACAAAATGGGAATTTTCAATAGTTTATCAAACAAGTCAATTTTTAAGTGATATTGAAGATGTAAAAAAAGATGTTGATGCTGAAATTGAAGATTACTATGAACTAATTGGTGTACGAAAAATTGCTTTAAATAAAAAGTTAGCAAAAATAGTAGACTTAAGTGGAAGATTAAGATTTCAAAAAAGATGGGCTCAAACTCCAAGAATTCCTGAAACTTCAGTTTTAGGACACATGCTAACAGTTGCTTTGTTTTCATATTTTTACTCTTTAGAAGTAAAGGCTTGTGACAAAAGATTACAAAATAACTTTTTTACAGCACTATTTCATGATTTACCAGAAGCTCTAACAAGAGATATTATAAGTCCAGTAAAATACAGTGTAGATGAACTTTCAGAGATAATTTCTGAATATGAAGTTGAAAAAATAGAAGATGATATTTTGCCAAATATTCCTATAAATATTCAAGAAGAATTCTCTTATATTCTAGGAATTTCAAAAGGAATAAAAGAAGAATTTGCAAATAAAGTTAAAATAGATGGAAATATAACAGAAGTTGATGACATAAGTAAATATAATCTTGATAAATATGAAGCAATAGATGGTTTAGCTCTTAAACAATGTGATAAATTATCTGCTTTTGTTGAAGCATCTTTATCAATTTCGCATGGTATAAAAAGTAAAGAGTTAATAAGCGGGAAAAAAGAGATTTTAAAAGGTTTAAAAGAGATAAATGGAGTTGATTTTAAACAAATAGCTCTTGATATTGACAATGAGTTTGGAAGCAATGGACAGATTCAAACAACTTTAGATTTTGAATAATCTTTTATTTTTAAAAGTATTTATATAAGTGTTATTAACTGCTGAGCAAGAAAAAATTGTAAATAGCTCTTTAGGCTCGTTTAAGATAAATGCTGTTGCTGGAAGCGGTAAAACAACAACTCTTCTTGAGTATGCAAAAAAGAATTCAAATTTAAGAATTTTGTATTTAGCTTATAATAAATCTTTACAAATTGCTCTAAATGAAAAGTTAAAAGATTATCATTTACCACATCTTTATATAAGTACAATTCACTCTTTAGCATACAATAAAACTGAAGCGTACAGATATAAACTAACACCTGAATTAAAAACAAATATTTTAGAAAAACTAATAGTAAATCACGAATTTCAAGATAATAAAAAGAGCTACTACCCTAGTTTGGAATATACAACAATTCTAAAAAACCTTGTAAATTTTTACTGCAATTCAAATCTAATAGAACTTGATTTAAAACTTCTTGAAGAGTTTAAAAAGCAAAATGATTTTGGAGTAAAAATATTAGATATTTTAAACAAAAAAGAAAAAAAACTCTTAGAGCATTTAAAATTAGCTCTTAGCTCTATGAAATTAGGAAAAATAGAGGCTATTCATGATTTTTATCTAAAAATGTTCTATTTAAATAAAAAAATATCTTCAAACCTAAATTATGATTTAATTTTAATTGATGAAGCACAAGATATAAGTGATGTGATGATAGGAATAATTGAAAATCAAAAATGTAGAAAAATATATGTTGGAGATAGTTTTCAACAAATTTATAGTTTTAGATATGCTTCAAATGCACTTAATAAAATAGATTTACCATCTTTTGAATTAACTTTTAGCTTTAGATTTTCAAATAGCTATGCAAAATTTTTACAATCTTATTTAAACTCTCTTTATACTTTAAATGGTTCAAAGAATATTTTTTTAAATGGAATTGATGACAATAAAATAACTACAAAAATAGGAAAAGAGTTTTTAGATTCTAACAAACCATTCACAATAATTTCTAGAACAACTTTTGGATTAATTCAAGAATTAATAAAACATATTCACAATAAAAAGAGATTATTTTTCGAAGGTGGTTATAACTCTTACTCTTTTATGAATCAAACTGTTTACTCTATTTTTTATCTAAAAAATAGAAAAAATGAAAAAATAACTGTTGATGAAATAAAAAATTTTGATACAATTTTTGAGCTTGAGACATTTGCAAAAGAGACAAAAAATCAAGATTATCTAAATATTATTAGATTTGTAAATAACTACGGTGATAATATTTTTGAAATAAATAAAAAAATTAAAGAGTATTTAGTTTCAAATAAAGATGAAGCAGATATTATCTTCACAACAACACATAAAGCAAAAGGTATGGAGTATAATCAAGTAATTATGACAGATGATTTCATCACAAAAAAAGATATATTAAATAGAAAAAAAAATCTTAGTTTTGCTTCAATTTGTGAAGAGTTAAATATATATTATGTGGCTGCTTCAAGAGCTAAATTTGTTATAAGTTTAGCTGATTTAAAACTTGATTACAAAGAAGATAAAGATTAAAAATAGTATTTTTTAAATTAAAGAAAATGAAATATGATATAATTTCCGACTTAAAATCTAAAGCAAAAAAATAAAAGGAGAAATATGCAATACTTTGGGGAGATACAAACAAAATATGAAGAGGTATTTTTAACACAAAGTTATATGTATTTCAAAAAAGATGAAGATGAAAATATTTGTGCAAAAGATTTAAAAAATCTAATAAAAACAAAAGATGATAGAAAAAAAAATATTATAGGAACTGTATTTATCTATAATCCAGTTGTTACTCCTATTGGATTTGATTCAAATAAATTTTTGCTAGAACAAGATTTCAAAACTTTTGATGAACTAATTGAACTAAAATGTGAAGGATATATAACTGTTTTCAAACAAGCAATGAAAGATAATTGTAAAGGAAAAATAGTAGAAATAAAAAACCTATTTAATCTAATCGAAGGACATGTTGACTCAAGTACTCTTTTATCAAAATTTAATGAAGATTTAGAAAAATACAACTCAACTCAAAATACAGAATTTGATAGAGATATTATGTATTTAGATGCTCAAAACTATCTTCCTTTTGGGAAATTCGTATATTTTTGTTGGGGTGATAAAATAAATGCAAAAGAGTTTTCAAATATATCAGATTACGCAAGAACAATCTATGATAATTGTGTAAAAAGTGGTAAGAAAGTAGCATTTGCTTACAAAAAAGAGAAAACTGTTGATGAATCAATAAAATATCTTCAATTTTCAAATCCTATGCAAAATCACAAAAATAAAAATTCAATCTCTTTTGCTATTAAAAGGTCTTTTGATACTTTTCCTCCACTTCCTGCTTTTTATGAATAACCTTCATAAAAAGCTAACTTTTTAGCTAATTTTAATAATTAAGATTATACAATACCGTCCACTTAAATTAATGGGGTATCGCCAAGCGGTAAGGCAACGGTTTTTGGTACCGTCACTCGAAGGTTCGAATCCTTCTACCCCATCCAAAAAATTTAAGTCTTTTTATTATGGTGAGGTTGGAGAGTGGTCAAATCCTGCGGACTGTAAATCCGCCGCCTACGGCTTCGAAGGTTCAAATCCTTCTCTCACCACCACTTTTAAAATTCATGTGGCTCGATAGCTCAGTCGGTAGAGCAAAGGATTGAAAATCCTTGTGTCGACAGTTCGATTCTGTCTCGAGCCACCACTTTAAAAAAATATCACAAAATCATATTTAAAATAATCATTAGGTATAATATTTCTTTAAAATATTATTAAGGATTTTTATGTCAAAAATTGGAATAATTGTTGCTAGTTCAAACAACAACCAAAAACTAGCTATCGAACTTCAAAAAATAGCAATTGAACTAAACTATGATAGTGAAATTATAAATTTAGTAGATTATAATCTACCTCTTTATAGCACAATTGAAGAGGAAAAAAATGGAATTCCAGAATCTGTTTTAGATTTAGCTACAAGAATAATTGATTTAAAAGCATTTATTATTGTAGCTCCTGAGTATAATGGTGTTATGCCACCTGTTTTAAATAATGCAATGGCTTGGACATCAAGAGCTACAAAAAACTGGAGAGATGCTTTTGATGATAAAATAGTAGCTCTTGCAACACACAGTGGAGGTGGAGGTCAAAAAGGTCTTCAAGCTATGAGAATTATGTTTCAACACTTAGGTGCAAATATTTTAGCAAGAGAGATTTTAACAACTTATGATAAACATCTAAATAAAAATAGTGCAATAGCAATCTTACAAAATCTTACAAAATTATCAAGAGCATAAGGATATTTATCCTTATGCTAATTTCATTATTTAATCTTCAATTTTATCACTAGGTTCATGTATATAATAACCTTGAACATAATCAACACCCAAATATTTTACTTTTTCAAAAATCTCTTTACTAGATACAAACTCTGCAATAGTCTTAAATCCTTGTTCTTTGGCGAAATTTATAATCATAGTAATTATGTTTTCATTTCCTTTACTTACCAAAACATCTTTTATCAAAGAGCCATCAATTTTAATATAATCAGCCTCTAGTTTAATCAAATACTCAAAATTTGAATATCCACTTCCAAAATCATCTATTGCAATTTTACAACCTAACTTTCTAACAGTGCAAAAGAAACCATTAATTAGATTAAAATCATCAATCTCTTCACTCTCAACAATTTCAAAAACAACTCTATTTCCAATATTCAATTCTTTTATTTTTTCTATAACATAGTTAGAAATTCCTTCATTTGAAATATCTTCAAATGTAAAGTTTATAGAAAATTCAAAATCCTTATCTTTAAAATATTCAAAACTACAATCTATCATTCTTTTTGTTAGTTGTAAGTATTGTCCAGATTTTTTTGCTATATCCAAAAAGAAAAATGGAGACACAATTTTGCCAGAATCATTTAATCTCATTAAACATTCATATTTTTCTATTTTATTTGTTTGTAAATTATATATTGCTTGATAATATGGAATAATATCGTCATTTTCTAAAGCTTTTTTAATCTTTAATGTCCAAAAAATATTCTTTTCATAATCTTTTTCTATCTCTAAATTTCTATCATAAATAATCTGATTTGGATTTGATTTTGTATATTTTCTAATAACATTTGCAGTTTCAAGAAGTGAACTTTTTGGCTCAAAAGAGAAGCTATAATTAATAGAAACAAATATCTCTCTTCCTTTTGCACGAACTGCTTTTGAAGATATTATTTTTGAAATATCATCAATACTTTTCATAAAATCACTCTTACTCTCATTTGAAGCTAATATCGCAAAAACATCTGAAGTTAGTCTATAAACACTATAACTTGGTTTTTTAATAACTAACTCTTCTATTCTTTTAGCAAGCAATTTTAAAATATAATCTCCTATTTTATAGCCAAAAAAGTCATTTACCTCACTAAAATTTTTTATATCTAATATTGATATACTTAAGTTTTCTTGTTTACTTATATCTTCAATAAGTTTATATCTACTTCCTATTTCAGTCAGATAATCTTCTCTTAAAATTCTATTTAATTTTTCTGTTTTTAAAACTAAATCTGTAATTTCATGTCTTATTGCAACATACTCAAAAATATCTCCATTTTCATCGAATATTGGAGATATCGTAGTGTTTATATAATAAAATGTACCATCTTTCTTTTTATTTTTTAAATTTCCTCTCCATATCTTTCCACTTTTTATAGTTTCCCATAAATTTCTAAAAACTTCTGAATCTTCTTCTCCTCTTAAAATATTGTGTGGTTTTCCTATAATCTCTTCTCTTTTATATTGTGAAACTTCACAAAATGTATCATTTACATAAGTAATATTTCCTTTTAAATCGCTATTTGAAACAATATTTGATGATTTTGTGGCTTTATTATATTGTCTTAAAATATTAGATTTTCTTTGAAGTTCTTTTTGTTGTGCTTGTAATTTTTTTAAACTAAAATATTTTATTATTAAAAAAGTAAGTAATAAAATGATTATAAGAAAAAGTGAGTATTCTAAAACTGTAAATATCAATATATTTCCTCTTTTAAGCTAATTAGAAATTGAAATTTGATTATACTATAATATTTTTAAAATAATTATTATTTTATATTTGTTCATAAAAAAACAGAGATAAAGAGGTTTTAAATAAATAAGATATAAAATGCTGCACTATTTTGAATTTACTATTTATAAAAAGGATTAATTTTGGATTTAACAAGCATAAGAGGAAAATATACTACAAAAGATTTTGATATAAAAGATTTAAATAAAAATCCTTTTAAACAGTTTGAGAGTTGGTTTAATGATGCTATAAATGAAAATTTATTAGAACCAAATGCTTTTTCACTATCAACTGTTGGTTCAGATATGATGCCCAGTATTAGAACAGTTTTATTAAAATATTTTGATAATGAGGGTTTTGTATTTTTCACAAATTATGAGAGTAAAAAAGCAAAACAAATTGAACAAAATCAAAAAGCTGCTGCACTTTTTACATGGTTAGCATTGGAAAGACAGATAAAAATAGAGGCAAATATTGAAAAAATATCAAAAACTGATTCTCTAAAATATTTTTTAAGTCGTCCAAAAGGTAGCCAACTTGGAGCTTGGGTTTCAAGACAAAGCGAAACTATTAGTTCAAGGGCTTTATTGGAGCAAAAATTTGATGAAATGAAAAGAAAATTTTTAAATAAAGAGATACCCTTTCCATCTTTTTGGGGTGGTTATATTTTAAAACCTATAAGAATTGAATTTTGGCAAGGAGGAGAAGATAGACTTCATGATAGATTTTTGTATGAACTGCAAGAAAATGGTGAATGGACAATATCAAGATTGGCTCCATAAATATGCCAAAAAATAAAATTTCACCTCAAAAAAAAGCAACAATAATATCTTCAAGTGTTGCAGCAATTTTAATTTTAATAAAACTTGCTTTAGGAATTATTAGTGGTTCTGTTGCTGTTTTAGCTTCTGCTGTTGATTCTGTTTTAGATATGTTTGTATCAATTTTCAATTATTTTGCAATTTTAAACTCAGAAAAACCAGCAGACAAAAAATTTAATTATGGAAGAGGAAAAATAGAAGCTTTGGCTTTATTTATCGAAGGTATTGTAATTACAATTTCTGGTTTATATTTATTTTATGAAGCAATAAAAAAAGCTATATATAAAGAGACTTCTTCATATCTTGATATTTCTATTTATGTTATGATAATTTCTTTGATAATAACAATATCTTTAGTTATTTATCTAAACAGTGTTGCAAAAAAAACAAACTCGATGGTAATAAAAGCAGATGCCTTGCATTATAAAACAGATGTTTTAAGTAATCTTGCAGTTTTATGCTCGTTAATTTTGGTTCATTTTACAAATCTTGAAATATTTGATGTGATTATAGGTATTTTAATATCTTTTTATATTATCTATTCAGCATTTTCTCTTATTAAAAAAGGTATTTTAGTTTTACTTGATGCTTCAGTTGATGATGATTTAGTTTTAAAAATAGAAGATATTTTAGAAAATAATCCAAATTTGAGCAACTTCCATTTATTAAAAACAAGAGAAGCTGCAAATAAAACATTTGTAGAAGCTCATATAGTTTTTAAGTCTCAGCAAATTACTCTCATGGAAGCACATAAAATATGTGAAAATATAGAAGAGAGTATAAAAGTTATTGATAAAAATAGAAATTGGATTGTAAATATTCATCTAGACCCATACGATGATTATTTAAAAGATGAAAGAATTTAAATAAAAATTCTAGTTTTTTATTTTATCAGATGATTAAAATACAATAAAAGTTTAGAAAAACTCTATTGTATTTTTTCCTTGTTTTTTTGCACTATACATTGCCGTATCAGCTTGTTTTATTATATCTTGAACACTAACACTTGAATCACTAAACAAAGTTATTCCAATACTTGGAGTTGAAACATTTACATGACCTTGAAGATGAGTTATACTATTTAATGCTTCTTTTATCTTCTCAGCCAAAAAGTTTATATTTCTTCTAGCATCTGCTATATTGTTTCCTAAATTATCTAGTAAAACTATAAACTCATCTCCACCAATTCTAGAAACTGTATCTTCTTCTCTTACACACTCTTTTAATTTTTTAGCAACTGTAATCAAAAGAACATCTCCAATATCATGTCCTAAAGTATCATTTACCTCTTTAAAATTATCCAAATCTATAAAAATCAAACCACCAAAAATATTGTGTCTTACTGTTTTTGTAATTGCTCTTTCTATTCTATCTGTTAAAAGAAGTCTATTTGGAAGTCCTGTTAAGTTGTCATGAGTTGCTTGATACTCTAAAATTTTCTCTTTATCTTTTTGTTCACTAATATCCATATAATGAGCAAGATAATTTGTAATATCGTCATTCTCATCTCTTATTACAGAGATTGTTGCTCTTAAAGCAATAATTTCTCCATCTGATTTTCTATTATACAAATCACCAGTCCAAGTACCATTTATTTTTAAATCATTCCATAATCTATCTATTAAAACATTATCTTGATGGGCTGTTTTAAAGATTCGTGGATTTTCTCCCAACAACTCTTCTTTTGAGTAAGACATAATTTTACAAAATGCTTGATTTACTTTTATGATTTTATTTTTATCATCAGTAATTAACATAGGAGATGATGAATCAAAAGCATAAGATGAAAGTTTTAATTCATTATCTTGCTTCATTCTTCTGTCTTCATAATCTATTTTTTCTAAACAATTTGTAATATCAAGAACTAACTTATCAAAAAGTATCTCAGCTTCACTATCAAAAAAGTTTAATTCATTTGAATATAAAATCATTACAGCAACAACTTTATTAAACTTTTTTATTGGAAAAGTTGCCATTGAGCTTATATTAAACTCATTTGCCTTACTGTAAAAAACTGATACATTTTCAGCTTTAAAATCATTTACTACAATATTAGACTCTCTTTTTATTGTTTTTGATATTATGTTTTCTTGTGAAAAATCTGCAAAACTATCTGAATGTTTTATTACAATATCTTTATATTCACTGTTTTTAGCAATAATTTGTTTATTTTCTAAATCATAAATAAAATTAAAAGTAATATTCTTACTGTCGCTTAAAAGCTCACTAATATCAAAATATAAATCATCTTTTTTTAATGTTTTGGATAAAAACTTATTTGTATGATTTAAAAGCTCGTATATATTTTTATGTTTTTGTATTTTAAAAAATGAGTCTTGTTCTTCAAAAATTATTCTTCTTAAAATAAAAAATAGTGGAACTAAAGTAAAAATACAAAAGAAAAAGAAAAGATAACTTAAATTTTTTTCAAATTTAACTTTTTCTTCAAACCCTTTTAACTCTGCTGATAAAGAGTAAAGTGTAAAATTAAAACTATTTGATAACTTTTCAATACTATTTTTTCCAACAATAATATCTTCTAATTTTAAAAGTTCTTGTTGAAAATTTGTGCTTTGAATTTTAAATCTCAATAAAAAAAGAGTATCAATCAAAGATTTATGTATAGCATTATAATGTTTTTTTATACTATCTTCATCTACTTCATCTTTTAAAACTTTTTTTCTAAAATCTTCAAGGTTAAAAAAAGATAATTTTAAGTGCGATAAATAATCTTTCCATTCAGATTTCCATGGCAAGTTATCAATTAAATTATTAAATTTGTTTATTTTTTGATTTGTACTATTTTGCTGCTCAAGTAAATAATCTAACTTTTGAGAATCTTTAAGAAAATCAAGAGATAAAATCTTCTCTTTTTCCAAAGATAATATAATATTTTGACTCTCTTTAAAATAATCAATTCGAATTTCATTTTGTTTAAAATCATTTAAAATATCCACTTTTTCCATTACTGTAATAAAGCTAAAATACAAAATTCCAAGGACTGGAATAGTAAAAATTAGGACTATTTTTGAAAATAAACTATTTTTAAACACCAAGTTCTCCTTTTAAATGTACTTTATTTTTAGATACTATCATATTTTTTTTATTATTTTTCATAAGCTCTATACAATTTACCCTTTATTTTTGTATTTTGTAACTTTTCTAAAACAAAATGCAGTTTATCTTTTTTTATAGCTACGTATGAGCAAAAATCAAATAAATCAATTGTTCCAATATCTTCTTTATTTAAACCAATTCCAGCTGTTAAAGCTCCTAAAATATCACCTTTTCTCAATTTTTGTTTTTTCCCACCATTTATAAAAATTGACCTAAAAATAGAATCTATCTCAAAACTATTGTCAAAAACAATCTCTTTTTCATCTTCAAATTCAATATCAGGAAAATGCTCTTTTATCTCTAAAGCACTTTTGGCTTCATTTGGTAAAACAAAAGTAGTAGCAACTCCACCTTTTCCAGCTCTTGCTGTTCTTCCAATACGATGAGTGTGTATTTTATAGTTCAAAGCTAAATCATAGTTAATTACTAAATCTATATCATTTATATCAATTCCTCTACTTGCAACATCACTTGCTATTAAAACTGGATAACTTTTATTTGAAAATATAGTAAGAGTTTCATCTCTTTCTTTTTGGTCTAAATCGCTATGAAGTGTAATTGCATCAATATCTCTTTCAAAAAGTGAATCTGCTAACTCTTCACAAGTTACTCTTTGATTACAAAAAATTATTGTACTGTTTGCTTGATACTTTTTTATCAATTTTTCTATTAAATTATCTTTTGAATCTCTTGAATTTACTTCATAAAAAACTTGTTTTATAATATTTTGCTCTTCATTTTCTATTTCAATATTTACAGGATTATTTAAAAAATTTAATGCTAAATTTTTAATCTCACTTGGAAATGTTGCAGAAAAAAGAAGAGTTTGTCTTTGTTTTGGCAAAAATGAACATACAGTTGAAATATCATCAAAAAATCCCATATCTAGCATTTTATCAGCTTCATCTAAAACAAAAGTATTTATATTTTCTAGTTTTAAATTTCCTTCACTTATATGTTTTAATACTCTTCCAGCAGTTCCTACAATAATATGAGCTTCGTGTTCTAGTGAAACAACTTGTGGTCGATAAGGAACTCCTCCGCACAATGTTAATACTTTTATATTTGGTGTAGATCTTAGAACTTCTCTTAAAGTTATTGCAATTTGAGTTGCTAACTCTCTTGTTGGAGCCAAAATCAAAGATTGAACTCTATATTTTTTCTTATCTAAGTTATTTATAATTGGCAAACAAAAAGCTAGAGTTTTTCCACTTCCTGTTTTTGCACGAGCTATAATATCTTTTTTTTCTAAACTATGTTTTAAACTATTTTCTTGAATAGGAGTTAATGTTTTATAACCCAAACTTTCAAGATTTTCTATTAAATTTTCTTCTAAATTTAAATCTCTAAATATCATTTTCTTTACTCTTTCTTTTCTTTTTTGGTCTAAAACTAATAATCAAAATTGTAAGCACTATAACAACTGTAGCAAGACCTACATATTTAATATTCTCTGCATATTCAAGTAAAAATGAACCTGCAATATAACTAGCATATCCTATAGTACATGCCCATAATATAGAAGCTATAGAGTTAATAATTGTAAATTTAAAAGCACTATAATCCGACAAACCCATAACAAGCGGAACTAAAGTTTTAATTCCATAAATATATTTTTGAATAATTATTACAAAAAGACCATATTTTCTAAATAAAAGTTGTACAAGGGCAACTTTTCTTTTATGATTATTCATCATATTTTGAGCATAACTTTTATTGTTTTTTGCCATAAAAAACAGAAACTGACTACCAATAATATTTGCAACAGCAGCAACTATAACTGTAATATAAATATTTAAAGTACCATCAAATGAAAAAGCCCCAGCAATTGCAAGAGCCAAAAAACCGCCACCAAATGAATATAAAAAAAGAGCTATATAGCCCCAATCTTGAATAAACTGTTCCATAACTTTCCTATATTTTATTAAAGTTATTATTTTATCTAAATCTTGTTTGATTATAGCTATTGTCTAAATTTAGTATAAATTTTATATAATAAAAAAATTTATTTAGGAGATTTTATGAAAAAAACAGTTTTGATATCATCAATATTATTAACATCTATTTTTGCGTTTGATTTAAAAAGTATTGCTACAGAAGTTGGAAAAAATATACCTTCAACTACTAATCAATCACAAAATAAATCAAACTTAGACAATAGTACAATTTCTAGCGGTTTAAAAGAGGCTTTAAAAAGTGGTGTAACATTTGCTACAACACAACTTGGGAAAAAAGATGGTTATTTAAACAACAAAGATGTAAGAATTCCTCTTCCTGATAATTTAGCAAATGCTGAAATGCTTATAAGAAAAGCTGGTGGAGATAAAATGGCTGATGATTTAATTAAATCTATGAATAGTGCAGCTTCACAAGCAGCTCCAAAAACTGCTGATATTTTTATGGATACTATTTCAAAAATGAGTTTAACTGATGCCCAAAAGATTTTGAATAGTGGAGAAAATGGAGCAACAGATTATTTCAAAGAAAATACAACAGACTCTTTGAAAAAAATGATTAAACCAATTATTCAATCTAGTATGAAAGAGAATAATGTTGCACAATATTACGATATGGCAAATAATTTTTATCAATCAAGTGCAAAACCACTTTTAAATAATAGTGCAATTTCAGGTTTAGCAAAAAATTTAGGAGTAAATACAAATAGCTCTGATGAGAGTTTAGATGATTTTGTTACACAAAAAGCTATTGATGGTCTTTTTACTATGATAGGTGAAAAAGAAGCTGGTATTAGAGCAAATCCTGTTGAACAAACTAGTTCAATTTTAAAACAAGTATTTGGAAAATAAAATATTTTTAAACTAGTAAAAGTTTAGCGAAAGCTTAACTTGAAGCTAGTTTAAAATAGTTATTCAAAGCATTATTTTTAGCTAAACTAATATTTAAATCAAGATTATTTGTTTGATTTTTTTCAAAATTACAACTATATGATTTTTCAAAATTCCTTAAAAGGTTTTCATATAATTCACCTTTTGTATCAACTATAAAAATCTCTTTATTCATTTCATAGATATAGATTAAATATATATTAAACTCATTATTTACTCTATAAATATTAAACTCATAATGAGTATGGCTTTTTTTCTCTAGATTTTCAAAACTATATATTTTTAGTTCATCTTTTAGAAGATTTAAAAAATATGAAAATGCTTGTGAATTCCACATAACATCATTTAAGGTATGAATATATTCTAGAAAAATATTGTTTGCTTTTAGTGTGTAAGCTTCGTAAACATAAGGGTCATGTCTTACTTTTATAACAATATTATAAAGTGTATATTTATAATAACTATCTGTAGAGATTTTAAATTTTAAATCATTTTCTTCAACACTAAAATATGGAATAGATAATTTTGTAACTTTTTTAAAAATAAATTTAAAAAGGTCAAATATAGTACGAAACATATTTTTAGCTCCTGATGATTTTTTGTAACTTTAGCTAAAAATATAGTATTGTGCAAGTATTATTTTTTTTAATATTTTTATAAAAAAAAATCCAGAAAAACTCTGGATTTTTTATTTACATAGCAAGAGATGTTATTTTTGTAAGTCTTTTTGCAAATGCAACTTTATCACTTACATCTACACCTTCGCTAATTTTTGCTAAATCAAGTAAAATCCAAGATACATCTTCTATTAATTCATCATTTGTTGAAGCTTGTAATTTTTTTACTATTTCGTGATTTGGATTAATCTCTAAAATAGGTTTAACCTCTGGCATTTCTTGTCCCATTTGTCTAAACATATGTGCCATAGAAGCCATTTGAGCATCTTGTGCATCTTTTGTAATACAAGAAGCAAAACTATCAAGTCTTGAAGTAATTTTTACATCTTTTACTTCATTTGCTAATTTCTCTTTTATTTTTGAAACTATATCTTTGAACTCTTCTTCAATTTTTTGTTTCTCTTCTTCATTTACCTCAACTTTTGGAGCTTCTGCAGTTGTAATATCTGTAAATTGCCACTCTTTAAATGCTCCAATTGTTGGAGTTATAATATCATCTATCTCTTTATCATCTAAGATTAAAACTTCTATATTGTTTTTCTTATAACTTTCAAGTAGTGGAGAGTTTCTTAATACTTTTTCATTATCTCCAACAATATAATATATAGCTTTTTGCTCACTATTTGCTCTTTGTTTATAATCTTCCAAAGAAGTAAGTTTTGATTCATCAGCAGTAGATTTGTATCTTAAAAGTTCTAAAATAGACTCTTTATTTGTATAATCTTGATAAACACCCTCTTTTAAAGCACGATTGTATTGAGAGATAAATTGTGAGTATTTCTCTTCATCTTTTGATAATTTTTTAATCTCACTTAAAATCTTTTTAACACTACTTTGTTTGATATTTGCTAAAATTCTATTCTCTTGTAAAATCTCTCTGCTTACATTTAGAGGTAAATCTTCACTATCAATAATTCCTCTTACAAATCTTAAATATGTAGGTAAAAGTTCTCTATCATCATCTGTTATAAATACTCTTTTTACATATAGTTTAATTCCACTTTGATAATCGGCTCTATACATATCCATTGGAGCAATTTTAGGAATATAAAATAGAGTTGTATATTCGTTTACACCCTCTGTTTTTGTATGAATTGTAAGAAGTGGATCTGAACTATCTTGAGAAATTGATTTGTAAAAACTATTATAATCCTCATCTTTTAATTTAGCTTTAGCTTGAGTCCAAAGCGCTGTTGCTTCATTTATTTGCTCATGTTTTCTCTCAATAGTTTTAACTGCTTCTTTTCCTGCTTCTTTATCCTCTTGGCTTAACTCAAGAGTAACTTCTTCATCATAGTTTAAGAAAATTGGATAAGCAATATGGTTTGAATATTTTTCAACTATATTTTTTATTCTATATTTACTTGCAAACTCACTTACCTCATCATCTTTTAGTTTGATATAAATAACTGTTCCAGCACTCTCTTTTGTACAAGCAGATAAATCAAACTCTCCAGTTCCAGTTGAACTCCATTTATAAGCAGTCTCTTCACCTGCTTTTTTTGATATTACATCAACTTTATCTGCAACCATAAATACAGAGTAAAATCCAACTCCAAATTGACCAATAAGATTTGAATCTTTTTTTGCATCACCTGTTAGTGCTTCAACAAAAGATTTAGTACCACTTTTTGCAATAGTACCAATAGAGTTTATCAAATCCTGCTCATTCATACCAAGACCATTATCTGAAATAGTTAAAGATTTATCTTTCTCATCAAAAGAGATATTAATCTCACCACTCCAAGAAGCAAAACTCTCTTTTAACTTTTCATCTGTAAGTCTTAGATAGTTTAATTTATCAATAGCATCGCTTGAGTTTGATACAAGCTCTCTTATAAAAATCTCTTTATTTGAGTATAAAGAGTGTGTCATTAAATGAAGTAGTTGCCCTACTTCTGTTTGAAATTGATGTTTTGCCATAAAAAATCTCCTTTTTTATATATATTATAAATTTTTAAATTTCAAAAGGGAATTTTATCAAACCTTTATTAAACTTGGCTAAAGTTTTTTATTTTTTTAGCACTATTGCATAATGAGTGCTAAAAATATACATTTTAGAGAAAAATTATTATTTATTATTATTTATTATAAGATTTATATTATATTTACAATAATGATTATAAAATAAAAGCTTTATTTACAAATTTAAAAAAAGTTCTTGGGAGAGATTATGGAATTCAAAAAACCAACCATTTTAGTTGTTGATGATATGACAACAACACTACTTTTACTTCACGATTTACTAAAGGATACGTATGAAGTAAAAATTGCAAAAAATGGCACAAAAGCTCTTGAAATTTTAGAATCACCAAATGAGATAGATTTAGTTCTTTTAGATATTGAGATGCCTGATATTAATGGTTATGATGTTTGTAAAAGAATAAAAAACAACGAAACAATAAAAAATATTCCAATAATTTTTGTAACAGGAAAAACAAGCCAAGAAGATGAAGAGTATGGTTTAAATCTAGGAGCCATAGACTATATTACAAAGCCATTTAACAAAGCAATTGTAAAACTAAGATTAAAAAACTATCTTGATTTGAAAATGAAAAATGATATGCTTGAAAAACTATCAATGTATGATGGTTTAACAAATATTAGAAATAGAAGATTTTTTGATGAAACTTTTGAGAAAACATTTAATGAAATAAAAAGAGATAAAGAGTCTTTAGCTGTTTTGATGATAGATATAGATTTTTTTAAACCTTATAATGACAATTACGGACATGGTCAAGGAGATGAAGCTCTAAGAAAAGTTGCAAAAATTCTTGAAAGAACTATAAAAAGACCATCTGATTTTGTAGCAAGATATGGTGGAGAAGAGTTTGTAATTTTATTAAAAAATATAAACAAAGAAGGTGTTGAAGCAGTTGCAAATAATCTTTTAAATGCAGTTAGAGAGTTAAAAATAACTCATGAATTTTCAAAAATAGAAAACTATATAACAGTAAGTATTGGAGTATCTTTTTACAACTCAATCTCTGATATTACAAAAATAGAGTTATTGATAAAAGCAGATGAAACTTTATATAATGTTAAAAATAGTGGCAGAAATAATTTTGCTATAGTTGAGATTTAACTATGAAAAATTACTCTTTAAAATATAAATTTTTAGGTTTAATAATATTTCTATTTGTAAGCTCATTTATTGCTTTTTTTTATATTTTCTACGATTTTCAAAAAGAAAAATTAAATATTTTAAAAGATGAGCAAATTGCAAAAATAGATAACTCTTTTAATAAAAATATAGAAAAACATCTTAAAAATTACTACTTTGATATTGCTAAAAAGATTTTTGATAGTGAAGATGATTATGAAATAAAATCAGCAATAAAAGAAAAAGATAGAGAAAAACTAGAAAAAATAACAGCAGAAAAATATGCTGTTTTAGTAAAAAAAGATGAATACATAACTCAAATGAACTTTTTTTCAAAAGATAAAATAAATATTTTAAGACTTCAAAAATTAGATTTATCAGGAGAAGAAGAGAAAGACAATCGACCTCTTTTAAATGATGCATTTAATACAAAAAAAGTTGTTTCTGGTTTTGAAAATGGTTTAACTGGATTGTCTTATAGAGTTATTATTCCATTATTTGATAATCAAAATGATTTTATAGGAGTTTTTGAAATAGGTGTTTCTACAAAAAAACTACTAGATACTGTTACTTTTTTCAATAACATAGAAGGTGTTTTTTATGACAATTATAGCAATAACTTTTTAGCATCAAAATCTATTGATTCAAAATTTTTAGAATATCTAGAGAAATTTAAATATGAAAATAAAAATCAAGATATTGAGTTTGACAATAAACACTTAAATTTACAATTTTTTAATATCTTTTCAAATGATGGTAAAAATTTAGGAAATTTCATATTTTTTCACGATTTAACAAAATATTATGATGATTTTTACAATGTAGTTAAAAACTTAATTTTAATATCTTTATTTACAATTTTTATTATATATTTATTAGTTATTTATACTTTTAAAATCTTTTATAAACAAATCTCTATTCAAAAAAATAGAGCAGAAAAAATATTAGACTCTTCAAATAGTATAGTAATAGTTAGTAGTAATGGTGAAAAATTAACACAAGCAAACCAAGCTTTTTTAAAGTTTTTCAATCTTAAATCTATTTCAGAGTTTACAAATAAATATAACTGTATTTGTGACCATTTTATAGAAGAAGAAAATTATTTAACTTCAAAAATAGGTGAACTAAGTTGGGTTGAATATATTTCAATAAATCCAAATAAAACTCACTTTGCAAAAATGAAAAAAGATGACAAACTTTATACTTTTAAAGTTTTTATAAAAGAAATAGATACTGAAACTTTTAAGCAAAATGAAGCTGTAGTTACTTTTGAAGATATTACACAAGAGCTTGAAAATGAAGAGTTATTAAAACAGAGTTTAAAATACAATCAAGCACTATTTGATAATACACCTGTTGCTATATTTTTAGCTTCATCTAGTAGAGTTATTTTAAATATAAATAAAACTGCTTGTGAAATTTTTGGTTATACAAAAGAGGAACTACTTAACCAAAGTTTTGAAATAATTCATCTTTCAAAAGAATCTTTTGATAAATTCTCACTAGAGTATAAAAAATTTGAAAACTCTATTTTAACAAATTTTGAGTTTCCTCTTAAACACAAAAATGGAAATACTATTTTTTGCTCTCTTTTTGGTACACCTCTTGATAATAGTGATTTATCAAAAGGATTTATTTGGACAATACTAGATATTACAGAGAAAAAACTTGCAGAAAAAGCTTTGATAAAAGAGAGAAATCTTTTTTCTAATGGTCCAGTTGTGGTAGTTGAGTGGAAATTTGATAAAAATTGGACTGTAAAATATATATCATCAAACTGTGAAACAGTTTTAGGATATACAAAAGAGGAGATACTTTCAGAAAATTTCAAATATTCATCAATAATTCATAAAGATGATTTAGAAAGAGTTTCAAAAGAGGTTAGTTTTTATACAAAAGATAAAAATTCTTATGAACAATCTTATAGAATTCGTCTTAAAAATGGAGAGTATCGTTGGTTTTATGATTTTAATCATGTAATAAAAAACTCTTCTGGAGAGATTGAATCTATAAGAGGATATATGTTTGATCAAACTCAATTAAAAGATAGTGAAATAATATTACAAAAAATAAATGAAGAGTTAAAACTTCAAACAGATATAGCACAAAAAGCAAATGAGTCAAAAAATCAGTTTTTGGCAAATATGAGTCATGAAATGAGAACTCCAATGAATGCAATTATTGGTTTGAGTGAACTTTTGGCTGATACAAAAATTGATGAAAAACAGTATGATTTTATAAAAAAAATAAATACTTCTTCTAAACTACTTTTAGGAATTATTAGTGATATTTTAGATTTCTCAAAAATTGAAACAGGTAATTTTGATTTAGATTTAAAAGCTTTCTCTTTGGAGAATTTATTATCTCAATTAAGAGTAATTTTTTCTCATCTTGACAATTACAAGCATATTGAATTATATTTTTACAATAAATCAGGAACTCCAAAAATTGTTTTAAGTGATGAGTTAAGAATATTACAAGTTTTAACAAATTTTGTAAGCAATGCCTTGAAATTTACACATAAAGGAAATATTACTTTAAAAATAGAACTTCTTGAAAAAATATCTAAAAACAGTGCAAAAATAAAATTTAGTGTTCAAGATACAGGAATTGGAATGAGTAAAGATGTAATTTCAAATCTATTTAAACCTTTTGTTCAAGCAGATAACTCTACAACTAGAAAATATGGAGGAACTGGATTAGGATTATCAATATCTGAAAGAATAGTAAACTCTTTAGGTAGCACAATAGAGGTACAAAGTCAAAAAGATTTAGGAACTGAATTTAGTTTTACTATAAATATGGAAGTTTTAGAGTGGTCAAAAGATAGTTTACTAAATAATAAAAAATTTAAAATTTTAATAGTTGATGACCAAGAAATTTCAAGGGTAATATTAAAAGATATTCTAGAAAGGTTTGGTTACATTACTTATGAAGCAAAAGATGGAATTGAATCAATAGAAATGGTAAAAGAAGCTGAAGCTTCAAATGAACCTTTTGATTTTATTCTTATGGATTGGAATATGCCTAGATTAAATGGAAAAGAAGCAATTAAAAAAATTTATGAATTGTATAATCAAAAAGAGATTAAAAAAAATATTCCGTCTATTTTAATGGTTTCAGCTTACTCAAAAGATGAAATAAATTTGGATGATATTCATATTGACAATTTTTTAACTAAACCAGTTACAAGTTCAACTCTTTTTGATGCCTTAGCACAAATAAAAAAAGGTATCGTAAAAGAGGTAAATTCTTCAGATATGCACAAAGATGCTCCAAATCTTTTTGGTTTAAAAATTTTGTTAGTTGAAGATAATGAAATAAACCAAGAAGTAGCTTCAATGTTTTTACAAAAAGCACAAATTGAAGTAGATGTTGCAAACAATGGTTTAGAAGCAGTTGAGATATATAAAAAAAATCAAGGAAAATATGATTTAATTTTAATGGATTTACAAATGCCTATTTTAAGTGGTTATGATGCAACAACACAAATTCGTGAATTTGACAAAAATATTCCAATAGTTGCTCTTACTGCTGCTGCTATGATAGAAGATAAAGAAAAAGTTCTAAAATTTGGAATGAATGACCACTTAAGTAAACCAATAAATAGTAATGAGTTATATAATACGATTATTAAATACTCAAAAAAAATTACTAAAAAAAATCTTATACCTTCTGTAGCAAAAAGTGATGAAAATATTGTTTTGGATTGGGAATTATTAGAAAAATCTTTAAGCAATAAAGAACTAATAAATAAACTTTTAAATAAGTTTATTGAACAACTAAATACAGATTTTGCTTTTATTGTAGAAAAAGTTACAGAAAATAGCAGTGATGCCCCATCTTTAATTCATGGATTAAAAGGTGTTAGTGGAAACTTAGGAGCAAATTCACTTTTTGCAATTTGCCAAAAAATAGATAGTAAATTTAAAAATAAAAATGCATTAAATTCAATAGAAATTTCAACTTTAGAAGAAGAAATAGCAAAAGTTAAATTTGAGCTAAAACATTTAGATGGCATAAAAAATGAATCAAATAAAGAAGATACAAATCTTTTGACTAAAAGCGAATTTAAAAAGTTTATGATTAGTATAAAAAAAGATTTACAAGATGGTAGTGTAATTCTTGAAGAGGTTTTAGAAAAGCTATACTTAAATTTAAAAAATAGCTTGAGTACTCAAGAAATAAAAACTCTAAAAGATTTTATTGATGATTTTGAATACTCTAAAGCTTTAGATATTTTAGAAAAGATAGAAGAAAAGGAATAATTTATGACAAAACAAAATTTTATAGATGATTTACAAAAAATTTATGACTATTTAGATGAACAAAAAGCAAAAACAAATGAGTTATTAAAATTTTTGGAAAATAGTGAGTTTGAAAAACTAACTATTATAGATGAATTTGCAAAGAGTTTAGATTTGAAAATGAGTGATGATTTAAGATTTGCTCTAGTTACACGACTTGTAAATTTAAGAGATGATAGCTTAGTTCAAGTTTTAAAAAAACTTGAAAAGAGTGAAAAAGAGATTATTGATATTCAAGAAAAAGCATATCAATTTGTAAAACAATATTGGCACGAAAAACATAAAAACTTAATAGATTTTATAGTTCAAAACAATCTTTTAACTCCTTTTTATCAAGAGATTTTTATAGGAGTTTACAATGTTGGTCTTGCTATGTCATCTTGGCAAAGCTCTTGGACAGCACACATAATAAATAAAATAAATAAAGAACTAAGTGCTAAATTTGAAGGCAATGAAGAGAAAATTATGAAATATCTTGAAGATGAGAAACTTCTTGATTTAGGACATGGTGGGATAGTTGCTGATAGATGTTACTCTGCTTTAGTAAAAGAAGGTGAGAATTATACTTCAAAAGCATATATAAAAGCTTTCAAAAAAGAGGTTACAAAAACTGTAGATGCTCTTGAAGAGTTTGTAGATAAATTAATCGAGCTTGAAGATGAGATTTATAATCAAAAGTGGGATTATGTAAGATATATTCAAAGTTTGATTGTGGCATTTAGTGAAGATAAAACAGATGAACTTGTAAACAAATGGGCAAATGTAGATAGAGCTTGGATGAAAATCACAACACCTATTCAAATAGGACATCCACTTGAATATTATGAAGACCACTTTAGAAAAGCAGTTGCTTTGGAGTGGGATATAAGATTAACAAATCCAAAATTTGCACAAAATGACCATAGAGTAAATAAGATAAAATCATCATTTACAAAAATATTTAGTAGCTTTGAAGCAAACGAAAATTATAAAAAAATATTTGATTTTAGCTTCAAATCACTCGATAAAGTACAACTTTATGTAGGTCGCCCTGCACTATTTTTTGGTGCAGAATTAAATGGTCTTTTTTCAGCACAAGTTGTACCAAATGATGAAGTTGTAAGTCTTGAAGAGGGTAAAAAAATCTTTGCATTTTCTGATGAGATTTTACAAAGTAGTCGTGCTAAACCATTTTTACAACTAAGCCGTGAAATATTTGGGCAAGAGTTATTAACAAAAGATAGAAACTTTCTTTTTAAACAAACAGATTCTTGGCATAGTGTTTATGATATTACAACTATTGGGCATGAATATGGACATATTTTATGGTGCGATGAAGAGAGTGAGAGTTTTATGAATAAAACAGGAAATTTTAAAAATATTGAGGAGTTTAAAGCAACAACTGGTGGATTAATCTCATATTTACTTGATGAAAAAGATGACGAAAAACATCTAAAAGAAGCTATTTTAATAGATTTGATAAAAAGAAGCGTAGGACTTATCTCTTGGATGGAAGTGGATGAAGTTCAACCATACTATTGTGAAGGATTAATTCATCTTGCAGGTCTTTTTGAAAGTGGTATTTTGACTTGGAATGAAGAGAAAAAAGAGCTAAAAATTGATTTAGAAGATGAAAAATTTGAAAAACTAAAAGCTTGGTATATAAAAAATTATACAAGCTTAGCAAAACACTATTTAGAAAAACTAGATGCTACAAAGTTTTTGAATCTTTATGCTACTAAAAAAGATAAATATTTTATGCCAAACGATGAAAATATAAAATCTTTTGTAGAGTATTATTTCAAAAGGTATCAAGAGATTGGTCAAGAGTTAGATAGTTTTGATAAAAAAGAGTTTTATCTAAACTCTATTTTACCTTGACTTGCTAATAAAGCTCCGCAAAGATTATATAACACACGAGAGCCAACATTTGCATCCCAGCCATTTTTGCTATCTCCAACTTCAACTAAGTCAAAACCTATAATCTTTCTTCCACTTTTTACTACCATAAAAATTAAATGCTCTAACTCTCCATATCTTAATCCTCCAGGAACTGGAGTTCCTGTATTTGGACAGTTTAATGGCTCAAGACCATCTATATCAATAGAGATATAGACATTTTTTGGAAGCTGTTCTATATATGGAGTGAAAACTTCTTCAATAGATTTTCCACTTGCAATTTGCGCTTGCATAGCTGTATCGTAAAGACAAGCTCCTTTATTTCCTAGCTTAATCATTCTTTGTGCTTCTTCTTTACTATAATCTCTAATTCCAATCTGAACAAGTTTTGATACATTTTTGCACTCATTTAAAACATTATAAAAAATAGATGCGTGAGAATAAGTAAACCCTTCATAAGCCTCTCTTAAATCGTGATGAGCATCTACATGAAGTATTCCAAAATTATCTTTAGAAGTATCATCTAAAGCTTTTATAAGTCCTAGTGGACAAGAGTGATCACCACCAACAACTGCTACAAATTTGTCTTTTTTTATTTTTTTAAAAGCTGCTTCATACACATGTGAATTTATTGCTTTTGAAACTTCATTTACATATTTTAAATCTTTTTTGCAACTTTCACCACACTCTATTGCTTCCATTACTTTTAAAGCTTTTTTTCTAGTTTTATTACTAAGTTTTAGTAAATATTTATCTACTTCAAGCATAGCAATTCCAGCTTTATATGGTTTAATATAGTGATAATTTTCAACATCTAGTTGATGACTTGCTAACCTTATATTATCAGGTGCTTTTGAAGTTCCTTCTCCAAATGAAACAGTAGCTTCCCAAGGAACTGGGATTAAAATCAAGCTAGCCTCTTTTGGGTCTAAATTTCCACCAATAAATCCATCATTTTCTTTTGGTGGAAGACCTAGCTCTAAAACTTTTATATCTTCTTTTAAGCTTCTGTATTTCATAAAGTAACTCCTTTTTTAATTTTTGTGATTATAAGATATTTAAACTATGGTAAAGTTAATTATTTCTATAAAATCTAATATTCTAGAGAAAATATAGAATCTGCTAGTTTTAATATTTGTGATTTAAAATGAGAAATTATCACAATAGTTATACTTTTTCTTAATTCAAACAATAAATTCTCTATTTTTAAGGATAATTCTTCATTTAGGGAAGCAGTTGGCTCATCAAGAAGTAAAACTTTTGGTTTTAATATTAAAGCTCTTGCTAAAATCAATCTTTGTTGCTGACCTCCTGAGAGTAAATACGCACTATCATCTAATCTATTTTTTACTTCATCATATAAATAAACTTGTTTTAATACCTCTGTTATTAGCTTTTTTGCATCATTTTTGTTTACTTTTTGAAGTTTTAAAGGAAAATATAAATTCTCAAAAATAGAGAATGGTAAAATATCTGGATGTTGGCTTACATAAACAATCTTTTTTCTAAGTTCTGGTAGCTCTTTATTTGATAAAGTTGTAATATCAATATTTTTATTTTCATCATTAAAATATACTTTTCCACTAAAAGTAGCATTTTCATACTCTTTTATCATCTGATTTAATACAAGAAGTAAAGAGCTTTTGCCAATTCCACTTGGACCACTAATGGCTGTTATAGAGTTTCTTTTTATATCTAAATTTAAGTTATTTAAAACTTGTTTTTTATCATAGTAAAGATTTAAATTCTCTATTTTCAAAATATGTTTACTCAACTTTTTGACTCCTTCTAATAGCTATTTTCTGTAAAATAAATGCAAAAATAAAAAGGCTAAGTGATACAAAAAGAAGTATCACAGCAGCTACATAACCTTTGTTTAGTTCGTAAATATCTTGATATTGTGAAGATACATAAAATATAAAAAATGGAATAGCCTCATATTTTTCCAATATTGAGTTTGGAATTCCTCCCATAGCAACTGCTCCTGTCATCATAATAACAGCAGTATCTTCAACAGCTCTTCCAATTGATAAAACAACACTACTAAATAGCTGTTTACTTATATATGGAAGTTGTACTAAAAAAAGATTCTGATACTTTGTAGCTCCAAGATTTAATACAGAGTTTTTTATTTGATATGGAATTGAATAAAGTGCTTGTTCTGTCATTTTTACAATATAAGGAATTACTAAAATTGCCAAACAAATTGAAGATATTAAAAGACAAGTGTATAAATCATCAAAAAACATTTTGTGCAAATATATAGTAACAGATAATCCAAAAAGTCCAATAACAATAGATGGGACAAAGGCTAAAAGTTCATAAGAGAAACTAAAAATCTCTTTAACTTTTTTTGATGCAAAAATTGCTATAAAAACTCCACTTAAAAATCCTAAAGGTAGAGCAAAAATAATAGCCAATAAAGATACAAAAAGTGAACCCACTATTGCATTAAATATTCCATCAAAAACTCTTTGTTTTCCTAAAATTGCATCTAAAACTGGAATATTATCAAAAATAATTTCTAAAGAGAAACTACTAAAACCTTTGTAAAATACAAATGCAAAAAATATTGTAAGTACTAAAATAGAAAATATAGCTACTAAAAAAAATAAAGATATAATAATTTTTCTATTCATTTTGCCTCTTTATTTATAAGTTTTAAACTAACAACTGTTAAAAAAGAGAATACTAAAAGTAGCAATCCACACAAAAATATTGCTTTAAAAGAAGTTGATTCATAATCACTTGCATTTATTAGTGCAATATGAGAAGTTAAAGTTCTTGCACTATCTAAAATAGAGTTTGGAATTTTTAAACTATTTCCTGCAATCATCAAAGCTATCATTGTATCTCCAACAGCTCTTGCAAATCCTAAGATAATAGCACTAAGTATCCCTTTTTTTGAAGTTTTTAATATTAAATCAAAAAATATATCCTCATTTGTTGCACCTAAAGATTTAGCGGCAAAAATTGTTTTTTTTGAAGTTGAGTTAAATGTATTAAATAAAATTATTGTCATTGTAGGAAGAACTACAAAACTTAATACAAAAGATGCGGTAAGAATACTAAAACCTTGTCCATCTAAAATATCATTTAACCAAGGAACCAACAAAAATATAGCTATAAAAGCATATAAAACTGTTGGAACTCCTGATATAAAAAGCATAAATTTATTTAATATATTTGTAATATTTTTTGGAAGAAAAAATGCCATAAGTGATGCAAACGAAAAACTCATAATAGTTGCAATTAGTGTTGCAAGAACACTTATATAAATTGTTCCTAAAATCATTGGCATTAAGCCATAAAGATTTTTTTGCTCAATCCACTCAAAAGTAAAAAACTCCAAAAAATTTCCCGAAGTAATAAGTGGAAAGGAGAAGTAGATTAAAAAAAATAGTATAAATAGTACAAGAGAGCTTGTTATAAAAATTGATATAACAAGCCCAAAATTAAATAAATAGTACAATCTACTACTTTTGATAAGGAATTAATCCAAGTTTACTAGTAATTGCTGCACCACTATCGCTTTTCATATAATCTATAAATGCTTTAGCTAAAGGCTTTGGCTCACCTTTTGTAACCATATATAAACCTCTTGAAATGTGATATTCACCATTTAAGATTGTATCATTGCTTGGGCATTTATTATCTATACAAATAGCTTTTACACTATCATCAACTGTACCAAATGAGATAAATCCAATACTATTTTTATCAGATAATACAGCTGTTTTCATTGCTGCATTTGAAGCAACTACTTTTGCATCTTGAGAAATTTGAGCATTTTTAATACCTTCACTTGTAAACACTTCCATTGTTCCACTTGAAGAATCTCTTACATAAAGATTTATTTTTCCACCTTTTAAACCTAAATCTTTAAACGATTTTACTTTTCCAGTAAAAATATCGATTAGTTGCTCTGTTGATAGATTTTTAATATCTGAGTTGTTGTTTACTATAACAGCAATTCCGTCCATTGCAAAAACGAAGCTTTTTAAATCGCCTCTTTCAATCTCATCTTTTTTTGGAGCTCGACCAGCATTTGCAATATCAACTAAACCTTCAGTTACTTGCTTAATACCAACCCCAGTTCCACCACCAGCGATTGTCATCGTAATTTCAGGATTTGCTTGCATAATATTTTTCATGGCTTCTTTTTGCGAAGCTATATGAGCAGTTCCACCAGCAATATTTAAAGTACCTTTTAAACCTTTGAATAGGTCTAAGTCACTGTTTGCACTTAGTGAACAAACAAAAAGTGTGCAGATTGATAAAATCAGTTTTTTCATTCAATTTCCTTTTTTTAATAGAAATTGGATAAGTGTACAAAGAAGAGATTTGGAAAATATCTTTGTTGCTTAAACCTTAAGCCTGAATATCCAAAATAGAAAGGGATTATATCGAAAATACTTTAAAATCAAAAATGCCATTTTAAGGCTTTGCAATATTAAATAAAATTGGTTAAAATCATTTATTAATAATAAAAATTTAAAGAGATAATATGGCTAAGTGTATTTGTAAAAATTGTGATTTAGAAGCTTTTGAAGATAGTGATAAATGTATTTTACATTGCAAAAAAGATGACTGGTTTAAACATAATAATTTTAATCAAAAAGATGAAGAAATTTTCATTAATATTTTTGGTTGTTTAAATAATTGGGTATCTTCATATAAAGAAATTGATTTATTTTGGAATACTTTTAATAAAAAATTAAAAGAAAATATTGAAAATAACTTTTTAAAATTTACTTTAGAAAATATAATTTTCCCTTCAATGGGTAAAGATAAAAAATATATTGAAGTAGAACTTCAAAAAATAAATTTTTTAATTCTTAAAGATTGTATTTTTCTTGATTATATTTATTTAACTCCTTTATTTTCTGCAAAAAATTTAGAAATTACACATTGTACTTTTCATAAAAATGTAGATGTAAAAACTATAATTCATCAAGAACAATTTGTATTTCAAAAAAATACGGTATTAAAGGAAATTAATTTTTTTAATATTGAATTTAAAAGTATTTGTTTTTTTATAGAAAATAGTATAAATAATCTAACTTTTGATGGAGTAAGATTTGATGATAATGCTATGTTTAGTAATAGCAAGATTGAAAACTTATCTTTTAAAAATATATTTTTTAGAAAAGAGACAAATTTTTTAGATATGACTCTTTCAAAGGTTGGAAATAGAGAAACAGCAAGAATAATAAAAGACTCTTTTGAAAAACAAAATAATATTATAGAAGCAAACAAATATTATGCTTTGGAGATGAAAGAAAGAGAAAAAGAGCTTGAAAAAGATTTAAAAAATGGCAAAAACTTTTTTGAATGGTTGGTTTTTAAAATCCATGGAATATCTTCAAATCACTCTCAAGATTGGCTTTTAGCTCTTTTTTGGATTATTTCATTTACATTTTTATCTGTATTTATAGAAAAAATATTTAATAGTTCTGTTGGATTATTGGATAAATCTATTTTATCGTTTGTTATATTTATAGTAATAATTTTTATTAATTTTCACATTGCAAATACTAAAAAAGCTTATTATCTAATCTCTATTTTCATATATTATTGTATATATTCAATCTTTACAGAAGATTGGTTTTTGGAATGTTTTTCAAAAACACTTAACCCCTTTTCATTAATGCAAACAGATGACCCAATAAATGGAGCACAACTTCTTTATAAAATCATAATTGCATATCTAATCTATCAATTCATAGTTTCAATTCGCCAAAACACAAGAAGAAAATAAAATGGCAGAGCAATTAAAAAATATATATTCACAAGAGTTTATAAAAAATCTATCAAATAGTTTACAAAAAAACTACAAAGATTTTAAAATAGATGAGTTTAAAAAAGCTATTTTTATAAATAGTTGGGAAAGTTTTGAACTAAAACAAAGAATACGACACATCTCAAAAACTTTGAAAGCTTTTTTGCCATTTTCATATAAAGAGCAAATAGATATTTTAATAGAAGCAAAACAAGATTTCAAAGCTTTGGAAGCTATGATTTTTCAAGATTTTGTTGAAGTTTTTGGACTTGATGATTTTGAAGTTTCTATGAAAGCTTTAGAAGTTTTTACAATAGATTCAAGCAGTGAATTTGCTATTCGACAATTTATTTTAAAATATGAAGATAAAACTATAAATCAAATGAAACTTTGGGCAAAATCACAAAATGAGCATATAAGAAGATTATCAAGTGAGGGTTGCAGACCTAGACTTCCTTGGGCTATTGCTTTGCTAAATTTTAAGAAAAATCCAAAAAAAGTATTTGAAATAATTGAGCTTCTTAAAAATGACTCTTCAAAATATGTTCAAAAAAGTGTAGCAAACAGTTTAAATGACATATCAAAAGATAATCCTAAAATGGTAATAAATTTTGTAAGAAATAATTTAAAAATCTCCAAAGAGCTTGATTGGATTTGTAAACACGGCTGTCGTACTCTTTTGAAAACAGCAAATAAAGAGGTGTTAGATTTATTTAATTTTGATAAATCTCATCATATAAATATCACAAATTTTTGTTGCGATAAAACCATATTTTTGAATGAAGATTTTAATTTTTCATTTGAGATAAATTCAGATGAACCTATTGGAAATATAAGAGTTGAGTATGCAATTTATTATCTAAAATCAAATAATAATCATAATAAAAAAGTTTTTATGATAAGTCAAAATGAGATAAAATTAAATAAAAAAATATTTCAAAAAAAACAGAGTTTTAAAAATATGACAACAAGAAAACACTATATTGGAACCCATTTTATAGGAGTTTTGATAAATGGTGTAGAAGTTTTAAAAGAGGAGTTTTTCTTAAATGACACCAGCAATTAATTTACTAAAAAAACATAAATGCGATTTTAAAATTCATAAATATGAACATGATCCAGCTTGTACAAATTTTGGAGAAGAAGCAGTAGAAAAATTGGGTTTAGATGCAAAGGAAGTTTATAAAACTTTGCTTGTGGAACTTACTCCAAAAGAGTTGGTTGTTTGTGTAATTCCTGTTTCAAATCAACTAAGCTTAAAAGAAGTTGCTGATATTTTTGGAGTAAAAAAAGCACAAATGGCACAAAAAGATGAAGCACAAAAAGTAACTGGATATTTGCTTGGAGGAATTTCACCTTTAGGACAAAAAAAGCTTTTAAGAACTGTTTTAGATATAAGTGTTGAGGACTTTAAAACTATATTTATAAGTGGTGGAAAAAGAGGATTAGATATTGAAGTTTTTCCAAAAGATTTGAAAGTGCTTTTAAAAGCAAAAATAGGTAAAATAGTTTCATAATAAACAAAAGGAGATGTTCATGAGTAAAAATAAAGGTGAACCGAGTTTAGAAAAAATTGATGATTATAATGGAAATGAATCTAAACAAAAGAGAAATACTGTAAGATTAATTGTTCTTTTACTTCTTGTTTTAGGTGCAATTTTTGCATATTTAGAACAGCCAGCAAAAAACAGTGCGATTGAAATTCAAGAGAAAACTTCAATTCCAGCTAGATAAAAGCTTTTAGCTTTTATCAGAGTTTTATATTTATTACTCTCTTAAATATTTAAATATTTTACCCCTATAAGGCTCTTGCAAAAAATCTGTATTTTGAGGCTCAATAAAACTAGATACAAAACCAAAACTTTCCATCTGTTTTGTAAATTTTGCTTGATAACCTCTATTTGGATTTGCTAAAATAACCTTCGCTTTATCGTTTGAATGAGCATTTATAAAATTTGAAAGAAGAACTACATGATCTCTTTCATACAATAAGTCGCTTCCAATAATTAAATCAAACTTACCAAGCTCATCTTGATATTCATTACTCCAGCAAGTTCTCACAAATGGTATTTCATCATCTTTATTTAATTCTGTATTAATATCCAAAAACTTTTCAGCCTCAGGATGATAATCAGTTGCTGTAATATCAGCATTTAATCTATTTAAAATAAGACTTGATAGACCAATTCCACATCCAACTTCTAAAATTCTTTTATTTTTAAAATCATAATCAAATATAAAATTTGCTAAAACTTCGCTAGATGGCCAAACAACACCAAATAAAGACCAAGTTGCACTTGATATACCTATATTTTCTGCTTTGTTATCTTGATCAGAAAATTGTTGTCTATCTTTTAAAGTTCTTAAATGTATATCGTTATCACCAACCTCAATTGTTTGATATTTATACCTCAGAGGTTTCATGATAGTGGACTAATTAATAGTAGTTTTATTAAAATCTTTTTTATCATGTTAATTCCTCGTATAATTAATTTATGAATTTATACTATCTCAATAGCAAAATAAAAGCAAACTTTAATTTTCAATTTTAAATAATTTACTCAACTTTCGCACATAAAAAATCTTCAATTTCTTATATATAAAAGCTATAATAAAGCCCATAAATAGGCACTTTTTGATATAATTTCATCACTACAATCAACTATATAAAGGGCTTTTTTATGGGACTTGATGATT
>NZ_NXGI01000038.1 GCF_002993025.1 Arcobacter cryaerophilus gv. crypticus
GATGTTTCTCCAGCTTCGATTATTACAGTGTCTCCATTACTTAATATTACTTCTACATTTTTGCTTACTGGTTTATTAATGCTAATTGTAAAGATTGAATCTTTATCTTCAGTTACATTCTCAGTAGTAATACCTACTATTATCTCATTGTTTTGTGGACCAGTTGGATTTTCTGGGTCTGGATCTTCTGTCCCTGGTTTATCTGTAACATTTAGAGTTACTTTATCATCACCTTTAACTAAATCTTCAAATCTCTCAGCACCTAGTTGTTCGATATTTGTAATTGTTACATCTTGAGTCCAATCTCCTACAAAGATCTTATCAGGATCTACCATTGTAGTTGTTCCTGTTCCTTCAATTTCACCAGCTGGAATCTCAATTACTACACCATTACTTAGAGTTACTTTTACTCCTGTGTGTCTATCTAATCCACCAACTCCATCTAAATCTTCTAGGCTTACTTTAAATGTTACTGTATCACCCTCTGTTGGGT
>NZ_NXGI01000039.1 GCF_002993025.1 Arcobacter cryaerophilus gv. crypticus
GAGAAAGTTAATTTTACTAGCACATTCCTTGTATAAAAATAATGTAGATTATAATCCAGAGCAGTTTAAATTAGAAAAAAGAGTTAAAAAAGGAGAGTATGCATCATAGTATTTAAGTAGTTTTTAATGTGGCAACTGTGTCAGCACCTAAATTCTCTTAAAATTATACCAAATTTAAAGCGTTTTTCAATCTCTCCTTAAAATGAATATTAAGTTGAGAGATTGTTAAACTCCAGTTTCGTATTGTCACTGTCCATTTCTTTTCAGCGTTTTGAATACCAGCAAAAAGCAATTTTAATAAGCTATTATCGTTTGGAAATGCACCTTTTGTCTTAGTTAAAGTTCTAAATTGTCTATGTACTGATTCAATGATATTTGTGGTGTAGATTACCTTTCTTATAGGCTCTGCATATTTAAAATAGTTAGATAAATTATCCCACTTATTTCTCCAAGACTCAAATATAATTGGGTATTTTTTAGCCCATTTTTCTTCAAGTTTATCTAGTTCTGTTTCGGCTTCTTCTTTCGTAAAAGCTTGATAAACAGCTTTGAGTTCACTTGCAAATTGTTTTTGATCTTTAGAAGCTACATATTTAAGAGAATTCCTAATTTGGTGTACGATACACAGTTGTACTTCAGTATCTGGAAAGACTGCGTTTATAGCTTCAGGAAACCCTTTTAGTCCATCAACTGATGCTATTAAAATATCTTTTACACCACGATTTTGTAAATCTGTAAGTACTTGTAACCAAAATTTTGCACCTTCACTTTCATTAAGATAAAGTCCTAATATCTCTTTTTTACCTTCTAAATTTACTCCAAGGACTGTGTAAAAGGCTTTTGAAACATAATGTCCTTCATCTCTTACTTTATAGTGAATTGCATCAAGATAAATAAATGGATAAATTAATTCTAAAGGTCTTTTTCTCCACTCTTCAAGCTTTGGGATTAGTTTATCAGTTATAGCTGTAATTGCTGGTTTAGAGAAGTGTACACCATACATATCTTCAATATGATCTGCTATTTGAGAATAGCTATTACCCAGTGCAAATAGTGAGAGCATTTTTGATTCAAGTTCATCGCTCATATGGGTTTGGTTTTTCTTAACAAGTTCTGGTTCGAAACTACCATTTCTATCCCTTGGAGTTTCTAACTCAAATGTTCCATTCGCAGATTTCATGGTTTTAGAGCTAAAACCATTTTTACGATTTCTCTCAAGGTCTTGTGATAAGTGAGTTTCAAGTTCAGCTTGTAAAGCCATTTCTGTTAGTTGTTTAATTAATGGAGCTAACGCTCCATCTTTACCACCAATGCCTTTACCAGCTTTTAGTTGTGCTGCAAAATCTGCTACATCTATTTCTATTTTCATCTGTTCTTCCTTCTATGTTCAATATTTTATCTTATTGACACAGTTGCCACATTAAAAACTACTTAAATACTATGATGCATACTCTCCTTTTTTAACTCTTTTTTCTAATTTAAACTGCTCTGGATTATAATCTACATTATTTTTATACAAGGAATGTGCTAGTAAAATTAACTTTCTCATG
>NZ_NXGI01000040.1 GCF_002993025.1 Arcobacter cryaerophilus gv. crypticus
CCAGGACTTCAAGGTGGACCACTTGTTCATGTAATTGCTGCTAAAGCTGTTGCATTTAAAGAGATACTTGATCCAAAATGGAAAGATTATGCAAAACAAGTAAAAGCTAATGCAAAAGTACTAGGAGAAGTTCTAGTAAGTAGAGGTTATGATATAGTAAGTGGTGGAACAGATAATCACTTAGTTTTAGTATCTTTCTTAAATAAACCATTCTCAGGAAAAGAAGCAGATGCAGCACTTGGAGATGCAGGAATAACTGTAAATAAAAATACAGTTCCAGGTGAGACAAGAAGTCCATTTGTAACATCAGGAATTAGAATAGGA
>NZ_NXGI01000041.1 GCF_002993025.1 Arcobacter cryaerophilus gv. crypticus
TATTACCTATACATTACTCACCCGTGCGCCACTTAGCTGACAATTATAGCAAGCTATAATCCGTTCTCGTTCGACTTGCATGTGTTAAGCACGCCGCCAGCGTTCACTCTGAGCCAGGATCAAACTCTCCATAAATTTTTGATTAAATCTTATTTAATCTTTATGTAGTGTTGAAACTGACATTTTTGTTTTTAATTACTTAATTACAAAATTATCACTCAAATTTATAGACAAGTAATAAATATTTTACTATTTATATCTTGTTTCATTTTTTTTACTTTTAACAATCATTATATTTA
>NZ_NXGI01000042.1 GCF_002993025.1 Arcobacter cryaerophilus gv. crypticus
AAAATCATCAAGTCCCATAAAAAAGCCCTTTATATAGTTGATTGTAGTGATGAAATTATATCAAAAAGTGCCTATTTATGGGCTTTATTATAGCTTTTATATATAAGAAATTGAAGATTTTTTATGTGCGAAAGTTGAGTAAATAATCTATTATATAGTTTTTTTATTAGAACATTAGATGATCAAAAAAAAATAGATAAATTTATTTATGAACCTGCAGTTAATTATACTTTAAAATTGAAAGATGTAATAATATATAAAACAGAATATGTAAGAATTACATTGCAAGAAATTATCTATACTATTTGCCCAGATTATTATAAAGAAAAGCAACAAAATATTAATGATGGTATTAATTTGCAAGATATTAAGGTATTCAAAGATTTTTATTATAATAAGGTTGAAGAAAATAAAAAAAACAATATGGAATGACCCCAAGATAGTAGACACTTTTTTATTCAGTTAACACCTTGGGTTGAGTAACACTATCATTGTATCTTTTCTCAAATTCATTTGGACTTATAAAATCTAAAAAACTATGTCTTCTTTTTGAGTTATAAAACATTTCT
>NZ_NXGI01000043.1 GCF_002993025.1 Arcobacter cryaerophilus gv. crypticus
CCCGTAGGAGTCTGGACCGTGTCTCAGTTCCAGTGTGACTGATCATCCTCTCAAACCAGTTATGTGTCATTGTCTTGGTAGGCCATTACCCCACCAACTAACTGATACAATACAGGCTAATCTCTTACCAATAAATCTTTCCCTTATTAACTTAGGTTAATAAGGAGTATAAGGTATTAGCAATCGTTTCCAATTGTTATCCCTTAGTAAGAGGCATATTACCTATACATTACTCACCCGTGCGCCACTTAGCTGACAATTATAGCAAGCTATAATCCGTTCTCGTTCGACTTGCATGTGTTAAGC
>NZ_NXGI01000005.1 GCF_002993025.1 Arcobacter cryaerophilus gv. crypticus
TTTCATTTTTTTTACTTTTAACAATCATTATATTTAGTTTACAAAGATTACTTCTTAAACTTCATACATATTTTAAAGAACTCAATCTCAACCCTGTGGTCAAATTGGACGGGAATTATAGTGCCTTTTTTTCTATTTGTCAAGAGGTGCCGCTTAAAGTTTGGTTAAATTTTGGAATTTGTAGTTTTATTGGGTTTTTTAGTTTATAAAAGTCGTATTTTAGGGGTTTATAAAAGAAATATATGTTTGGTTTAATTAATATTGACAATAAATTTGGACAAAAGTCCAAATTTATTTAAAGTTTTGAAATATAATCTGCTAAAACTTCAATTTGTTCTGGAGTTTTTGTTTCAACATGAGGTTTCATAAGATTCTTCATAACTCCACCATAACTTCCATCTTTATAACCATTTAAAGCTTTTATTACTCTATTCTTATCCCAACCTGTAATTACTTGAGATTTCCCTAAAGCCTCTTTTTCACCTTTTAAACCGTGGCACGATGCACATGTTTTAAATAAAGCTTCTCCATTTAACTCAATTAAAGCAGTTTCATTTACTTGTTTTGGCTCTTCAATTTTTACTTCTACTTGTTTTTCTTCAACTTTTACTTCTGTTTTAACTTCTTTAGCTTTTTCTTCAACATTTTGAGTAATTTCTTGCTTTGGTGCTGTTTGTTCTTGTGTCTCTTTTTTCTCTTCTGTACAACCAACAAATAGTAATAGCGAAGTTGCTACAATTGCAATACCTTTTTTCATTTTATCCCTTTTTCTAAATATTTTTTTGGAATTGTATCAAATTGATTGTAAAATAATTGTGTTATTCATAAATAAAAACAAAATCATCTTTGAAATCAATTTTAACTACTCCACCTTTTTTAAGTTTTCCAAATAAAATCTCATCTGTTAAAGGTTTTTTTATCTTTTCAGAAATTACCCTATTTAGAGGTCTTGCTCCCATTGTTTTATCGTAACCAAGTTTTGCTAACTCATCTTTTGCTTTTTTACTAATTTCTATTTCTATTTTCTTGTTTTCAAGCTGTTTTTCTAAATCCTCTATAAACTTACCTGCAACTTTTGAAACAATATCTATACTTAAACTATCAAAACTAACAACACAATCAAGTCTATTTCTAAACTCTGGCGCGAAAAATTTATTTATAGCTTTTCCTTCATTTAGTTTTTCATTTTTTGCAAATCCCATAACATTTGCTTCTGATACCCCTAAATTTGAAGTCATTATTAAAACAACATTTTGAAAATCTGCTTTATTTCCACTATTATCTGTTAATTCTGCATTGTCCATAACTTGAAGCAAAATTGACATCAAATCTGGATGTGCCTTTTCAATCTCATCTAAAAGTAAAACTGTGTGAGGATGTTTTCTAATAGCTTCAGTTAAAAGTCCACCTTGCTCAAAACCAACATAACCAGCTGGTGCTCCAATTAGTCTTGAAACTGCATGAGCTTCCATATATTCACTCATATCAAATCTTTCAAAATGAATCCCCATTTGAAGTGCCAATTCCTTTGCAACTTCTGTTTTTCCAACTCCTGTTGGTCCTGTAAAAAGAAAACTTCCTATTGGTTTTTTATCAAGTCCTAGTCCTGCTTTGTTGATTTTTATTGCTTGAACTATTGAATTTATAGCCTTATCTTGTCCAAAAACTCTTTTTTGCATATTTTTTTCTAAGTTTTTAAGTAGAGATAAATCTGATTTTGTAGCACTTCTTGCTGGAACATGAGCCATTTTTGAGACAACATCTTCTACATCTTTTGAAGTTATTGTTATATTGGAATCATTTTTTGTTTTTAAAGTTTTTGATAACTCAATTTTTTTACTAGCTCCTACCTCATCTATTACATCTATTGCACAATCTGGTAAAAACCTATCTTGAATATATTTTTTACTAAGTTCAACTGCACTTATAATTGCACTTTTTGAATATTTAATACCATGAAACTCTTCATATTTTGATTTTAAGCCTTCTAAAATCAAAATAGAGTCTTCAATACTTGGTTCATCTATATCAACTTTTGCAAATCTTCTACTAAGAGCTTTATCTTTTGTAAAATCATTTCTAAACTCCGAAAAAGTTGTAGCTCCTATACATTTTATACTACCATTTGCCAAAAGTGGTTTTAATATATTTGAAGCATCCATAGCACTTCCGCCAACACTTCCAGCTCCTACAATTGTATGAATCTCATCTATAAATAGTATTGCTTTTGGGATTTTTGATATCTCTTTTAAAAGTGATTTGAGTTTTTTTTCAAAATCTCCTCTATATTTTGTTCCAGCTAACATAGAACCCATATCAAGAGAGAATATTTTTGAATCTTTTAAAAAATCTGGTATTTCATTGTTTGCTATTTTTAAAGCTAAACCTTCAGCAATTGCTGTTTTTCCAACTCCAGGCTCTCCTACTAAAAGTGGATTGTTTTTCTTTCTTCTTCCTAAAATCTCAATGACTCTTTCTAGCTCTTTATCTCTTCCAATAACTGGATCTATTTTTGATTTTTTTGCAATACTTACAAGCTCAGTTGAATTTTGCTCTAAGATTTTTTCATTTTTATCACTTTGTTCATCTTTTTGCTCAAAGTTTTCATCATCTATTTTGTGAGAAATCTCTTCAAGAATATCAACTCTTTGAATGCCCAATTTTTTTAATAAATATGTAGAGTATGCTTTTTCATCTTTTAAAATTGCTACAAACATATCTTCAATATTTGCTTTTGTTTTTCCACTACTTTGAGTATGTGCTACCATATATTCGATAGTTGAAGATAAAGCTATTGTTTCTATTGGATCATCTTTTATATCATCTGGGAATTTTGGGGTATTTGCGTCTATATATGTTTTTAAATCATCAAATAAAATCTTTGTATCAACACCTAAATCAAAAAACATATTTTCTATTGTTGAATTGTTGATTAGCATTAAAAAAATATGCTCTAGTGTCAAATATTCGTGTTTATTTGCTTTTGCATAGTTTATTGCTTGTGCAAAAACATGCCTTAAATCTTTACTTATCATTTTTAATCTTCTTCCATTGTGGCTTTTAAGGGAAACCCTTTTTCTCGTGCTAAAGTTTTTACTTGTGCAACTTTTGTAGAGGCAATTTCAAAGCTATAAACTCCACAAAGACCTTTTTGGTTGTTGTGAACTTCTAGCATTATTGCTTCTGCTTCATTTTGATTTTTTCTAAATACTTTTACTAAAACATCTATTACAAAATCCATAGTAGAATAGTCATCATTTAATAAAAAAACATTGTACTTCTTTGGCTCTTCTACTTCTAAATCTTCGTTTAATTCAATTTCTATCTCATTACTCACTTAAAACCCTTAATTGTAAACCATATTTTAATATGTTAATATCGCTTTTTAAAAAGCTTGAAATTATAACGAAAAAGAGATTATTATGAAGATTAACCATCAAGATTATATAGGAAAAACAATATTTATAACAGCAACAAATACAAATGTAGGTAAAACATTTGCTAGCGAAGTTTTTTTAAAATATTTTGCAAAACAGGGTTTAAAAGTTGGATATTTTAAACCTATTGAAACAGGAGTTTTAAACAACTCTCCGCTTGATGGTATGAAAATGTTTGAACTTGTAAAAAAGTTAAATCCTAATTTTTTAAAACTTACCATAAATGATATTGTGCCTTATCAATTTACTCTTCCTGCTTCTCCTTATGTTGCAAAAGGAAACACTTTTTTAGATATTGATTTTTTGATAGAAAAAAAAGAGTATTTACAAACTTTTTGTGATGTTTTGATAGTTGAAGGAGCTGGTGGATTATTTGTACCTATTAAAAAAGATTTTTTTATGATTGATTTTATAAAAGAGTTAAGAGTTAAAACTTTTTTAATAACTTCTTCAAAACTAGGAAGTATAAATGATACTTTACTCTCAATTGAAGCCTTGAAAAATAGACAAATAGATTTTGATTTTTTTATAAATTTGTATGAAGATAAAGATAGTTTTGAAGAGATTTCAAAACCGTTTTTAAAAGATTATTTTGGTGAGTTGAAGTTTTTACAAGATTATAAAATATAGAGCTTAGGTCTCTATATTTTTTTCTACAAACTCTTTTTTATCTACATCAAAAAATAAAATATCTAGCTTTAGCTCTTTATCTTTAAAATAGTTGTATGAATTTTTTATAAATAATTCATCAAAAGGATAAATTAGATACATTTTTTCACAATTTTCATATTTTGTACCATAAGCATAAAGCTGATACATATCATCTTGAGAAACTCCATTGTAAGATTTTTCTTCACTTAAAATCTTCCATTTTGTATCTGCTATTATTTTCCCACCATTTATTACAATATCAGGTTTTAATCTAAATCTTCCAATACCATTTTCATAAGCTAAGTGATGTGTTTTGTCTTGTGCTGTAATATCATTAAAATTTAAATTTCGTTTTAAATAATCATATACATAACTCTCAAAAAGTAAATTCATATCAAATAAAAGTGCAAAAGCTACATTATCTCCCTTATATGGAGAAAATGAATTTTCAAGCAAAAAAGTTTTACACCATAAAAGAACTTGCTCATAATCTTTCATTTGTCTATTTAACTTTATATTTGAAAAATCTGATTTTATATTGTGAGAAACTTTTATATCATCAAAAACAAATAAAAACTCTCGAATTCTTTGTTGATTTTTATTTATCTTTGATTTTTTATATAAATATTGAAGAGTTGTTTTAATAAGCCTATTTTCAACTCTATTGCTCATAAATTCTTCGTATTGAACAAAAAATCTCTCTTTATGAATAGTGTTATATTTTATTTGTTCTGAAATTTTTAGTTTTCCTTTTAGAAATTTTAGATTCTCTTCTTTACTTATATAATCACTTTTTATTCCATTTCGAACTAATGCGGCCAATTCCTCTAAAAACATTGAGATAAAAATTTCAAGAAGTGGCATTTTTGATGATTTTAAATTTGCAACACTAAAATTTTTAAATGGAGAGTTTTTTATAGTTTTTAACATTTTTATTAAAATCTCTTTTGATTTTTCTTTTGTTACATTTTTAATTTTTGGCAAAATCTCTATTGTAGTTCCATCTTTTGTTTGAATTAATCCTACATAATTTTGAGCTTGTAAAACTTTTCCAAAACCTTTTTTTGTAGTTATTTTTAAATATTGTGCTGTTTTTTCATTTTCTAATACAAATTTTTCTAAAGAGTCAAAAATCTCTTTTTTTATAAAATTATCTTTTGTATCATCTTTGTATTGAAGATATTCAAACTCTTTTAAAATCAACTCTTTTTTCATTTTTAATCTTTAAATTTAGAAAAATCAAACTCTTTTTTTATGTTATAAATAAATTTCTCTTCTTCTAGATATTCACTATCTTTTCTTACATTTTCATCAAAAATATCTGATTTTACTTCTGTTTTTTCTACAAAACCATCACCTAAAACCAATCTTACTTTCTCCCAATCATCATAAAAATACTCTTGTAAAAGTGGAATGATTTTATTTCTAAAGATATTTTCAAGTTCTGCTTTTTTATCTTCTTCGCTTTCTAAATTTTGTAAACTCATAAAATAAGCATGTCCAATAGTGTGGTCTCTATCGTATAAATACTCTACTCTTTTATTTATAGTTTCAAGAAGATTATCTATTTTTATTCCATCAATTACTAAGTTTTCAAGCAAACTAGAATTTGGCATCATCTCCTCAAAATGAAATCTTCTTCTAAGTGCTGTATCCATTAAAGCGATACTTCTATCAGCTGTGTTCATAGTGCCAATTATGTATAAATTTAAAGGTACTCCAAAATCATCTGCACTATATGGAAGTTTTAATTTAATCTCTTCATCTGCCCCTACTCTTTTTGATGGTTCAATTAAAGTTATAAGTTCTCCAAAGATTTTAGAAATATTTCCTCTATTTATTTCATCTATTATTAAAATGTAGTTTTTTAGTGGTTCTTTATCTTTATTTTTTATCTCACTATTTTTTAATAAATAATCCAACAAAGGATTATAATATTGTGATAATCCACCAATAATAATTTTATTTTCTTCCGTTTCATACATAGTTTTTAAATTTTTAATCAGTAAAACATGTTGTGATTCACCACCTGCTTTATCAAAGCTAATCTTATTTTCATCTACTTCTTTAATAAAAAAACTACTCTTTTTCATTTTTATTTCAAGTTTTTCATCATCTATTAATTTATCTAAAACCAACTCTTTAAAAACTGTTTCAAACTCTTTTTTATTTATAGAATTTTCTTTTGATTGATTAAAATTTTGTAAAGCTTTTTTTGATAATTTTTTAAAAATTCCTGCTTGAACTTCATAAGTAATATTATCATCTTTTGTTTCTGCTTTAATCCCTTCCACAAACTCTTCATAAGAGAAGCTTTGATGAAATGTTATAAACTCAATTTGTCCAGCTTTTTTATACTCTTCAAATTTTGCTTTTAACTCTTCTCTATTTTCATCATCTGTTACAACTCTATTTTCTATAATTTCAATAGCTTTATTTATAGTATTGTAAGTTTTTCCAGTCCCTGGACTTCCAAATAAAATTTGGTTTAGTGCTTGATTTTTCAAAGTAAAACTCCCTTTGTTTTCTAAGTTTTCATATCTTCCATTCCAATAAGGTAAAGATAAAAAATAGTTAATATCTTGTGGTTCATCTTTAAAAGTAAAATCAATTAATGCCCTATTTTTCTCATCATCATATTTTAAAGCCCAAATAGTTTGCCTATATGTATAAAAATACCACTCTTTTATAGGGTTTAATCTTTCCCAATTCACTACTATTTTTTTACCATTTTCAATAATTTCTTTTATAGTACCAACTGCTTTAATACTCATAACAGATACATCTTTTTGAGCATTATCAAAAGGTAAATTATTTTTACGAACAAAAGTTGATTTTATAGCAATTTTTTCTCCTATTTGCATTTTTCCTTGAATTTCAGGAGTATCTACAAATCCACTTTTCCAATAAGAATTTTCAATAAAATCATCTATAAAATCTTTATTATCTATCATTGAACCAACAAACCAATATGTTTTATTCTCTTCATTGCCATTTTTACCAACTATAAAAATAATTCTTTTATTTTTGTATTTATCTAAAAGCAAACCATTTTTATTCAAATAATCATATATTTTTTCTCCATGATATTGAGAAGCTGTTTTCCCTTCAATAATATTTCTTCCACCAAACTGGCTAGTTAGTCTATATATTTCACCATTTATATCGTAATTATTTGCATAATATCTGTTTATATTATTTTCAAAAGATGACAATTTTTTAAATAAAGCATAGTTATTTTTTAAACCAAATGTAGTTTTTGTATATTCTATATTTTGTAAGTTGTTAAGTTCAGTAGAATTTTTTTTGCACATATTTACAAGATTTTGAGCATGTTCTTGTAAAAACTCTCCAACCTTTATCTCTATTTCTTTCATTTTCTCCCCTTATTGTAAAATATTCACAATAGTATCTTTTTGCTGAATTTTACTCTATATTGATACATATTTAGTAGTATGTGCAAAATTTACACATACCACATTACTAAAATTTTCCAAACATTCTACCAAAGAGTTTATTATTTTCATAAAATCTCAATTATTATAATAAGCTTAAAAATATTTTCTATATTAAAAGATATAAATTGATTTCATCTTAAATGATGTATAACTTCACTATTAGTTTTTTATGGAATAATACGATTTCTTAAAAAATAAAAAGAAATTTAAAGAAAGGTTGAAAATATGATGACTTCTGCGATAGATTTATCAAAACTTACAGCAAAAGATGATTTAACTCCAGTTCTTGGTGGTTATTGGCCAGGGATTCAAATTTATTATCCCCCTATAAAGTTTAACCCGCTAGATGGTTCTTATGAGAGTATAGAACAAGCGAAATTAAGACTTCAAAAACACGCTTATAATACAAGAGCACATACAGTTTTATTTGACTTAGAAGATGGATGTAGACAAAAAGCTATGAGTAGAGAGCTTTTAATTCAAGAGTTACCAAAATTTCCCCCTAGAGATTTTCAAATAGCTATTAGAATAAATCCATTTAGAACTGAAGAGTATGAAGAGGATTTAAAAATGCTTAAACAAATTCATCAATATATTGATGTAATAGTTTTAGCAAAAGCTGGTGAAGTTTATGGAAGTGCTGAAATTAGAGATTTATCTTCTTGGTTAATTTCTATTGGAAGTAATCTTACAATTCAACCAATCGTTGAGCATCCAAAATCACTTCAAATAGCTGATAGATTAATGGAGTACTCAACTGTAAAACACATAGTATTTGGAATTCACGATTTTTCAAAAGCTATGGCATATAAAATCACTCCAAAAGGTTGGATTGATGAGCTTGAAACATATTTTGATATGTTAACTTTAGAAGCTAGAATTAAAGGAAAAGGTGTAATTGGTGGAGTTGAAGTAATGCTTACACCTCACTCACTACCAAGTAATTGTGTTGAGAAAAAAGATATTAGAAGATGGCTTGATTTACACGGTGATGAAGCTAGTAAATATGTTTATTCACATGCTTTAAGAGAGAGTTCTATGGGACTTACTGGAAAACAAGTAATTACTCCAAACCATATAAATATCTGTAAAGTTGCATTTACTCCATCTCCAAATGAGATTGCAAAAGATGTTTCTATTTTAAAAGCAGCACTTGAAGCTGATGCTCTTTTAAGTGGTGCGATTAGATACGAAGGTGAAATGCTTGATCCTCCAATGTTTGGTAAATCTTTACAAAATATTTTAAGAGCTTATGCTCTAAAAAGCTTAACAAAAGAAGATGAGTTATTTGCACTTTCAGTATTAAATAAAATGCCTCTGCATACATTTAAAGAAAACTGGCCATATGGTCAATTGTAATAATTATAGGAGATTAAAATGAGTCAAACAGTAAAATTAGATATACCTGAGTTTTTAAATATAGGTATTGCTTGTACATCAGCTTGGGTTGGTACAGCAAAAGAGAACAATGTTGCTATGATTATTGAAGATGATAAACTAGGAACTGATCAAGTTACATACAAAGAGTTAGCTATAAAATCAGATCAAGTTTCAAACTTTCTTACTCAAGAAATAGGTTTAAAACCACGAGATAGAGTATTGGTTTGTCTTAAAAATTCACTTGCATATCCAATATCTTTTTTTGGAGTAATGAAAGGTGGAATGATTGCAGTTCCTACTTCTACACTTTTAAGTGGTAGTGAGGTTAAATATCTTGCAGAAGATTCTCAAGCAAAAGCTATAGTATTATCAGCTTCTATGTATGAAAATTTGGTTCCATATTTATTAAATCTTGATAACTTAAGAACTATAATAATTGCTGGAGTTGATAGCACTGAAGGTCTTAAAAAACCAGAAGGTATTGAAATATTTGCTCTAAATCAAATATTTAATAATACAAGCAAAACACCAAATCACTATAATTCAAAATCAGGTGAACCTGCATATTTAGTATATACATCTGGGACAACTGGTTATCCAAAAGGTGTTTTACACTCTCATAGATCACTAATAGGAAGAAAACCAGCAACAGATTTTTGGTTTGATTTTAAAGAAAACGATAGAATTATGCATTCGGGGAAATTTAACTGGACTTATGTTTTAGGTTCAGCACTTATGGATCCACTTTATAATGGTCATACAGTTATTGCTTATGAAGGTGCAAATGATGCATCAACTTGGATTAATTTAATAAAAAAACATGAATGTACAATATTTATTGGAGTTCCAACAATCTATAGACAAATTATTCAAAAAACAGATTTTAAACTTGATGATTGTCCAAGTTTAAGATATTGTATGAGTGCTGGAGAGCATTTAAGTGACGAAATGCTTGGACTTTGGAGAGATAGATTTAAACAAGATATTTATGAAGCTATTGGTATGAGTGAGTGTTCATACTATATTTCTCACTCAAAAAATAATCCTATAAGACCAGGAAGTGCAGGTTTTCCACAACCAGGACATATTGTAAAACTTTTAGACCCTGAAACTTTAGAAGAAGTTGGAGTTGAAGAAGAGGGAATGATTTGTATAGGTGAAGATGATCCAGGATTATTTTTAGAGTATTGGCAACTTGAAGAAGAGACTTTAAAATCAAGACATGATGGATACTTCTTTACAGGTGATTATGCAAGAAAAGATAAAGATGGGTATATTTGGTTTATTGGTAGAAAAGATGATATTATCAATACTTTTGGATTTAGAGTAAGTCCACATGAGATTGAAAGAGTTGTAAAAACTCACGCAGATGTAGCTGATTGTGTTGCTTTTGGTCTTGATATTGAAAAAGAGAAAACTATTGTTGCTATTGCTGTTGTTGGACATTCAACTTTGAGTAAAGAAAAAGAACAAGAAATTTTAAAATTTGCTCAAAATAATCTTGCAAAATATAAAGCTCCTAAAGAGATTTTTGCTCTAAGTGATTATCCAAGAACAAAAAATGGAAAAGTTCTTAGAAAACAACTTGTAAAAGATTTACACGAACAATATTTTGCAATAACAAAAGGTGAAGAGATAGTTGAGTATAAAGCTAGAAGATCAATGTTATTAGTTCCTGCTTACAATGAACACAATGTAGAAAAAGCTAGAACTGTTTTAGCTGATACTGTTATTTTTGATTTGGAAGCTATATTAGAAGACCAAAGAGAGCTAGCAAGAGAGACTTTAAAAGAGGTTTATAAAAAAGGTGGAGCTAAATTTGGTGAGAGTGAAAGAGTTTTAAGAGTAAATAATCTAGGAAGTGAAGATCTTAAAAAAGATTTAGAACTAGTTCGTGAGATTGAGCTTGATGCATTATTATTCTCTAAAATTGATACAAAAGAGGATGTTTTAGAAGCTGTTAAATTAATTGAAGAGGTAAATCCAAATTTAACTCTTATGATTATGATTGAAACGCCTATATCTGTTTTAAATATTCAAGAAATTTGTGCAGCTAGTCCAAAAGTTGAAGTCGTTGTTGTTGGTTCAAATAAACTTGCAAATAGACTTCAAATTGATATAAAAAGAGGTTCAAAAGCTATTGTTACATACTTAGCTCATATTGCACTTGCAGCAAAAGCTTATGGAAAAACAGTAATAGATGGTCCACACTTTGATGTAAAAGATGAGTTTGCTTGTGAAGATTCTACAAAAGATGCATTCAATCTTGGATTTGATGGAAAATCTCTTGTACATCCAATACAAATTGAGTATATAAATGATATATTCACTCCAAAACAAAGTGAAGTTGAAGATTATGAAGTGATGATTAGCAAATATGAAGAGGCTAACAAGCAAGGTAAAGAGGTAATTTTACACAACAATAGACTAGTTGATTCTTCAAGAATTGCATGGGCTAGAAAGATGATTAAGTTGTACGAAACTTATAAAGCTTTAGGTCAAAATCTATTTGGAAAATAAGGAGAAAAATTGTCAAAAATTAGCAATAAAATAAACTTTGGTAACTATTTTGAAGATTTTAGTATTGGTCAAAAAATAGTTCATCCACTTCCTAGAACTATAAGTGAGGGTGATGTATCTTTATACATCGCTTTTACAGGTTCTAGATTTTCTTTGCACTCAAGTGATGTTGTAGCAAAAGAGATGGGATATGACAAAAGACCGATTGATGATATTTTAATGTTTCATTTAACATTTGGAAAATCTGTTCAAGATATATCTTTAAATGCTATTGCAAATTTAGGATATGCTGAAATATCTTTTCCAAATCCAGTTTTTATAGGTGATACTGTATCAATGACTTCAAAAGTTATTGGATTAAAAGAGAACTCAAATGGAAAAAGTGGAGTTGTGTATGTTCACTCTATTGGAGTAAATCAAAATGGAAATGAAGTTTTAAATTTCAAAAGATGGGTAATGGTTCATAAAAAAGACCATAACACAACAAGTGGAATAAATGAAGTTCCAACTTTCGCTAGTGCAACTCCAATTTTAGATACTATTAGTATTCCAACAATTAAATGTGTTGATACAAACTCTAGTGGTGGAGAGTATTTCTTTGAAGATTATGAAGTTGGTGAAAGACTTAATCATCCTGAAGGAATTACAATAGATAATAGTGACCATACACTTGCAACAAAGTTATATCAAAATAATGCAAAAGTTCATTTCAACGACCATATGATGAAATCTACTCCAATGCAACAAAGACTTATGTATGGTGGAATTATAATATCAATGGCAAGAGCAATCTCATTTAATGGGCTACAAAATGCCCAATGGGTATATGCAATAAATAGTGGAAACCACTGTAATCCAACTTATGCAACAGATACAATCTATGCTTATAGTGAAATTTTGGAAAAAATTGATCATAAAAGAGAGGATATTGGACTTTTAAGAGTTAGAACTGTTGCTCTTAAAAATCAAAATCCAAAAGAGATTGAAAATGCAAAAGGTGAAGATGGAAAATATCTTCCAAATGTAGTTTTAGATTTAGATTACACAGTTGTAATCCCGAAAAAAGTTACTAAGAAATAGGTTAATGAGAAAAGAAGCGACTCGTCGCTTCCTTTAGGATTTTGCTACTTTTAGCAATTTTTTATAAATTGCGTTAAAAAGTAGTCATTCAATGTAAGGTTCCCTTAAAATTTTTGGGAACCAAATTTTAAGGAGAATATTATGACACACCCAAAAGAAGCTTTATTTGAATCTGGTAAATCTTTACCAATTATTCCAACTTGTGAACACTTTGCAGGAAGCGAAAAGCTAATCCTAAAAGGTTTTGAAATGCAAAAAAAACTAGGACCTGTTTTTGATATTACTTGTGATTGTGAAGATGGTGCTGAAACTGGAAAAGAAGTTGAGCATGCTAATATGATAGTAAGAGTTGTAAACTCTGCTGAAAACCCATATAAAATGGCTGGAACAAGAATTCACGACCACTCACATCCTGATTGGAGACAAGATGTTGATATTCTTGTATCTGGTGCTGGAGAAAATTTAGCATACATAACACTTCCTAAATCAACTTGTTATGAAGATGCAAAGACTCAAATTGAGTATATTCAAGCTGTTGCAAAAAAAGCTGGAATTAAAAGAGAGATTCCAATTCACGTACTTATAGAGACTCACGGTGCATTACAAGATGTTGAAAAAATTGCAACTTTACCTTGGTTACAAGTACTTGATTTTGGTTTAATGGACTTTGTAAGTGGATATCAAGGAGCAATTCCAGCAATAAATATGAGAAGCCCAGGTCAATTTGAGCATAGACTTATTGGTGCGGCAAAAGCAAGAGTTGCACAAGCTGCTATTCAAAACTGCGTAATTCCTTGTCACAATGTAACTTTAGATTTAAAAAATCCATACCAAACATTTAAAGATGCTGAAAGAGCAAGAAATGAGTTTGGATTTATGAGAATGTGGTCAATTTACCCAACACAAGTTCAAGCTATTGTTGATGCTATGAAACCTGATTTTACAGAGCTTGAAGCTGCTCAAAATATTTTAATTAAAGCACAAGATGCTGAGTGGGGACCAATTCAATATGATGGTGAGTTACACGATAGAGCAACTTACAGATACTTCTGGGAATTAGTTCAAAGAGCTAAATATTCTGGTGTTAAACTACAAGATGAAGCAGAAAAAAGATTTTTTGCCTAATTTTTTGATGATTTAAAAAGCTACTCTTTTTTAAGGGTAGCTTTTTTTTAATTCATAAATTTTTAATATTTTAAAAAATTTCATATAAAATCTGTTTTGTAAAAGCCAATTTTATATGGTGCATTGATATAATTAAAAGATTTAAACCAAAAAAGGAAAAATTAATGAGTAAAAAAATTACAGAACAAGATATTATAGATTCAGTTGCCTCAGCATGTCAATTTATATCTTTTTATCATCCAGAGGATTTTGTAAAAGGTATGGTTGAAGCTTATGAAAATGAAAAAAGTGATGCAGCAAAAAATGCAATTGGACAAATTTTAATTAACTCTAAAATGTGTGCTTTAGGACATAGACCTCTTTGTCAAGATACAGGAAGTGTTAATATTTTTGTAAAAGTTGGATTAAAAGCAAACCTAGATATTACAAAAAATTTAGAAGATTTATTAAATGAAGGTGTAGCAAAAGGTTATACAGACCCTGATAATACTTTAAGATACTCAGTTGTAGCTGATCCTGCTGGAAAAAGAACAAATACAAAAAACAACACTCCAGCTGTTATTCATGTAAGTGTTGATAACTCTGATAAACTTGATATCACAGTTGCAGCAAAAGGTGGAGGAAGTGAAAATAAATCTAAATTTGCTGTTTTAAATCCAAGTGATAGTATTTATGATTGGGTTATGTCAAATGTAAAAGATATGGGTGCTGGATGGTGTCCTCCTGGAATTTTAGGAATTGGAATTGGTGGAAATCCTGAAAAATCAATGCTACTTGCAAAAGAGTCTTTAATGGGACACGTTGATATTCATGAACTAAAAGCAAGAGGTGCTCAAACTCCACTTGAAGAGTTAAGACTTAAACTTTATGAAGATATAAATAAATTAGGAATTGGAGCTCAAGGTTTAGGAGGTTTAACAACTGTTTTAGATGTTAAAATCTTAGATTATCCATGTCATGCTGCATCACTTCCTGTTGCTATGATTCCAAACTGTGCAGCAACTAGACATATTCACTTTGAATTAGATGGAAATGGTCCTGCTGAATTTAAAAAACCTGACTTAGACCTTTGGCCAGATATTGAACTTCCAATGGATACAATTAAAAGAGTAAATATTGAAGATTTAACAAAAGAGAATTTATCTCAATTTAAATCTGGTGATACACTTTTATTATCTGGAAAAATTTTAACAGCACGAGATGCTGCTCATAAAAAAATAGTAGAATACAAAAATGCTGGAAAACCTCTTCCAAATGGTGTTGATTTAAAAGATAAGTTTATATACTACGTTGGACCAGTTGATCCTGTAAAAGGCGAAGTTGTAGGACCTGCAGGACCAACAACATCTACAAGAATGGATAAATTTACAAAAGATATGATGGAAATTGGAATTATGGGAATGATTGGAAAAGGTGAAAGAAAACAACCAACAATCGATTTAATAAAAGAGTACAAATCTATCTATTTAATTGCAACGGGAGGAGCTGCTTATTTAATTGCTCAATCAATTAAGGGTGCAAAAACTTTAGCATTTGAAGAGCTTGGAATGGAAGCTATTTATGAGTTTGAAGTAAAAGATATGCCTGTAACTGTTGCTGTTGATACAGAAGGGAACTCTATTCATACAACAGGACCTGCTAAATGGAGAACTATTAATAAGTAATCCTTATTATACAAAGAGCCAAAAACAATATAGGCTCTTTGTAAATATCTATCTTAAATTACTCTTAAATTAACAAATTATATTTCATTTTTGACTTTTAAACCAATTTTTTTCGATAACATTGCAGTTCAAAATATGTTAGGATTTTATAATTATGAATTTAATAGAAGATTTAAAAAATTATTTAGGTTTTGCAGTTGCTGGAAACTTTGCAAATCACTTAGGAGAAGCTGGAGAAGCTGATGAGTTTTCTGTAATTGAAACAAAAGAGAAAGATGCACCAAAAGGGATGTTTCCTTTTTATATAAAAGGTCATGATAGTTTTTTAGGAACTTATCCTATTTGTGATGAAGTTATATTAACTCATGGAAGAGAAGAAGACAAACTTCAAGTTGAAGCAGAAGTTGCACTTATTTGTGATTTTGTATATGAAGATGAAAAAGTAATAGATATTGTTCCAAAATATTTTACAGCATTTAATGATTGCTCTATTCGTATTCAAGATGGAAATAAACTAAGCACTAAAAAAAACTGGGGAGCTAAAACAAAAGGTATTTCTCAAGATATTATTCCTATAGATGATTTTAGTGAAAAAGGAATTTTAGGAAAATATCATATCTCTTCATTTATAAAAAGAGATGGTATTGTTTGCGATTATGGAACAACAAGTGCTGTTAAATCATATAGTTATTTTTTTGAAAAGCTAAAAGATTGGATGATTGATATTTTAAATTGTCAAGAAGATTGTGGACCACTTGAAGAGTTAGGACAGTTTTTAAAATATGCTCACAATTCAAAAGGTATTTTAATAGCAGCAGGTGCAACAGCATATACAGATTTTGGAAAGAAAAACTTCTTAAAAAAAGGTGATGAAATTTTTGTATATGTTTACAATGCTCACGCTCATAGTTTTCAAGATATTATGAATGATATGTGTGGAATGGATATATATTTAGGACAATGTTCAAAGCTACACCAAATTGTAAAATAGATTTTATTCTAAATAATAAATAGCAGATTTTAAAATCTGCTACTCCCAATCTAAAAGTCGTTTCTCACCTTGTAATGCTCTTATATCTGTAACATCTTGCGACATTTCTATAACACCTTTATAATTTTTTTGTTCATCTCTTACGGCAAAATATCTTATATGCACAAATTTTTCTTTAAATGTAATCCAAAAATCAGCAATATCTTGACGCCCTGCTTTAAACTCTTCAAGAATTTTTAGAACCTGATCTACACTTTTTGGAGGGTGACAAAATTTAACCTCTCTTCCAATTATTCCAGCACTTCTTGGAAAAACTCTATCATCCCCACGATTATAAAAAACTACTCTATCATTTTCATCTACATAAGTAATATCTACAGGTAAGAACTTAAATATAAAATTTACTTGTTCAGGTGTTAAATAACCTTCATCATAATGAGTTCGTCCCTCAAGAGAAAATGGCAATTCTCTTCTTTTCTTATCCATACTTGGGTGAATATACTCTGGCTCTACATCTTTTATATCTTTATTTAGAATCTCTGGAAATCTAGAAGGAGCAGTTGTAAACATCCAACCAATTTCGCTATCTCCTTCATAAAACTCTTCCCAATCTTCCTCTTTTAATAGTTGCAAAGCATTTGGAAGAAGCCTATTTTCTTCTACATTTATTAAATGAACCAAATTGTTATATAAATTTGTACATTTTTCTATTATTAAGTCAAAATCTTTTGCTTCAATACTAGCTCTTGCATCTTTTATTATTGCTCTAATATCATCATGAAAAGACCACATTCCTTGAGAAGGACCAGTCCAACCATATTTTTCAAGATAAGGGAAAAGCTGGTTCTCTTTTCTTGCAAAGTGCTTTTCTACTTCACAAATTTGATTAAAAATATTATAAAATTTTTGGTAATCTTTTTGTAGATCTGTATTGAAAAGTTCAGAAAATAGCTCTTTTATTAATATATTTTCTTCTAAATATACTCTTACTGGATGACCTTTTTTAAATATTTCAATATTATTTGATAAATCACTTAACATCTTAATTTCCTTTTATAAATATAGGATAAAGTTTATCCTATTTAAAATTTGATGATAATGATTTTAGTCAAGAGTAAATAACTTTTCTTATAAATTTATATCTATGAAATAACATTTTTAAACTACAAAAATATTTCTACTAAATTATAATTACAATATAAATCAAAAAGGTGTATATATGTTTGGATTAGTATCAAATAAGGATTTAAAAAATATTGATAAATATTTTCAACAGTTAATTGAATTTTTATCTTATGAAAAAAGTGAGTTTGAATATATAGAATCAACAGGTAATAAAAAAGTTGATGAAATGTTTAAAAAATGGAATCAGCAAATAAAAAGTTTTGACAAAAGAGCTAAAGATGATATGAAAGTTCTAGGAGAGATTGTATTAACTGCTGACAAAGTTGAACAAGGTATTTATAAATGTAGAATTAAAGGTAATAGTGAAAATCCAACAATTTCAACTTTAAGAAATACTTTAAACAAAATGCTAAGTAGTATTGATGATGCTACTTCAAGAATTTTAAGAGTTGTAGATAGTTATAAGAGTGATGATTTTACCGATAGCATAAAAGTTGTTGATAATTATAAAGATGATATGAAGCTACTTATGGAAAGTATAAATTTACTTGGGAAAACTTTAGGAAATGGTGCAAAGAATAATTTTGAAAATGGAGAGACTTTACAAGAGAGTTCTTCAAATATGACAAATTCTATGAATAATCTTGCAGAAAAAGCAAATGAACAAGCAGCATCTTTAGAAGAGACAGCTGCTGCACTTGAGGAAATTACAAGTATTACTAGAAATAACACTCAAAATGCTACTAAAATGGCTAGTTTGGGACAAATTGTAAAAAAATCTGTTCAAACAGGTGAAGAGTTGGCTTCAAAAACAACTCTATCTATGGATGAAATTAATGAAAAAGTAAAAGCTATAAATAGTGCAATTACAGTAATTGATCAAATTGCATTTCAAACAAATATTCTTTCATTAAATGCTGCTGTTGAAGCAGCAACTGCAGGAGAAGCTGGAAAAGGATTTGCAGTAGTTGCTCAAGAGGTGAGAAATCTAGCAACAAGAAGTGCCGAAGCTGCAAAAGAGATAAAAAATCTAGTAGAAGAAGCAACAATAAAAGCAAATAATGGAAAATTAATCTCATCTGATATGATAGAAGGATATAAAGAACTAAATAAAAATATATCTGAAACTATACATATAATTGAAGATGTATCAGGAGCATCAAAAGAGCAGATGCTTGGAATTGAGCAAATAAATCAAGCTGTAAATATGCTAGATAGAGTTACACAAGAAAATGCATTTGAATCAAATCAAATAAAAGAGATAGCTCAAAGTGTATCGCTATTAGCTCATGAATTATTAACAGATGCAAAAAGTAAAAAGTTTAACTAAGAGGAAAATAAAATGGCAAAAGAAACAGTACTAGATAAAAATGCATTTTTAGTAAGTGAAACGGATGAAAAAGGAATAATAAGATTTGCAAATGAAGATTTTTGTAATATTGCAGGATATTCTCTTGCTGAAATGCTTGGAAAACCACATAATATGGTTCGACATAAAGATATGCCAAAAGCAGCATTTAAATCTTTATGGGACACTGTTAAAAAAGGTGAAATTTGGACTGGGTATGTAAAAAATGCAACAAAAGATGGCGGATATTATTGGGTTTTTGCAACTGTTTATCCATTTGAAAGTTGTGATGGTTCAAAAGGATATCTATCTTGCAGAAGAAAACCTTCAAGTAAAGAGATAGAAAAAACTGAAAAATTATATGAAGAGATGAGAAGAGATGAAAGATAAACTAAAAAGAGTAATTAGAAGTTTTAAAACTTCTAATTAGCCTACTGATAAATTAAATTATGCTCTATTTTAGTACACTTATTTTGTACAACTTTTAATCCATTTTCAAGAGCTTTTTGCGCAGCTTCGTTGTTTGAAAGTCCTAATTGAAACCAAACAGTTTTTATATTTTTCTCATTTTTTAAAACTAAAACTTCATCTACAACTTTTGCTATAGCATCTGGTTTTCTAAAAATATCTACAATATCAATATCAAAAGGTATTTCAGCCAAACTTCTATAAACTTTTTCACCCAAAATCTCATCCTCTTTTGGATAAATTGGAACTATTTTAAAACCAGCATTTTTCAAATACTGCGCAACTCTATAAGAAGCTTTTTCTTTATCAGGAGAGAGTCCTACTATTGCAATAGTTTTTGTCTCTTCAAAAATTGCTTTTATCTCATCTTTATTTGAATTTACTGTTGGAAATTCACACTCCATTTTTTCTCCTTATTTTAGATTATTTAGCTTATTTTGAATATAAGCTCTTACTTCTTGCAAGTTTGTAGTATCTATAAAATCATCAAATTTACAACCACTTGCATTTACATGTCCACCGCCATTTCCTAATTTTGAAGCTAGTTGTGAAACATCAAGTTTACCATCTGCTCTAAAAGAGGCATTTCCTTTTCTGCTTATATCTATAAAGAAATCATAATCACTATTTGCCCTTAAAAAGCTATTTGCAGGAATTGAAATTGCTCCAAGACAATATGTCATAAGACCTTTTTGACCATTATAATATATTGTTAAATCATCTTTTATTTTATCTAGTGATTTAACTAAATACTTTGCACTTAAGTTATCCAAAGTATCGTCAAATCCATCTTTTAAAAACTCTTTTTTCAAAAAGTGCACACTATTGTCCAAAACAATAGGAGCATTAGCAAGAGATAAAAATCCTATAGAATTTTTTAGTAAATAAAATTTAAAATCTCTATCAATAGAGTTAAAAAGTATAGAGTTTATCTCTCTTGCTTTTGTAACCATTGACATTAAAACTTTTCCAAATTCGAAATTTTCTTCTTCTTTTTCAAGCCAAATATCTACAGCATTTACAGTATCAACCCACTCTTTATACTCATTTAAAGGTGCTTTAAACTCTTTTAAAAGATAGTCAAAAACTATTTTTGTAGCACATCTTTTATCATCTAAAAAATACCAATCATATTTTGCAGCACTTGATTTTCCAGTTATATGATGATCCAAAAGTTGTAAAGTTATATCATAACCACTATTCTTTAAAGATTTTATCTCTTTATCAAGCTCTTCACTTTCTTGTTGGTTTAAGTTTAAATCACTTATTAGAAGTAGTAATTTTTCATCTTGGTAATCTTTAATTTCTGTAATAACTTGTTTTAGAGCTTGTTTTACTTCTAAACCATAGTTTGCATTGTAAAAATGTTTTTTAGAAAATACCTCATTTGTCAAAAATTGACAAGAAAATCCATCTAAATCTGTGTGAGAAATATGAAAAAGTCTTATATTATTCATGTTCAATATCTTTCAATGTTAATTTTGCTAAAAGGTCATTTACTTTGAATTGTAGATTATTTAAAAGTGGCCAAATAGTACAAATCTTTGCTTTATTATTTGGGCAAGAACTTATTGCATCTGAACATTCAAAAACCATAGGATTTTTCTCTTCAGCAGCAACAACAATTTCTAAAATTGTAAGCTCGTCTATTGGTCTATTTAAAACAAAACCACCATTTACACCCCTGTGTGATACTACTAAATTTGCTTTTGCTAGATTTTGCATAATTTTTGCTAAAAATGATTTTGAAATTTGTAACTCTTTTGATAGAATATCCACATTTATAGGTTCTTTCTGCTTTGATATAGATATCAAAGATAGTAATGCATATTCACTCTTTTTTGTTAATAACATTTTTTATCCAATATAATATTTTATTTATATTGTACAAAAGTTCTTATTAATTTTAAGTTTCCATAAAAAAAGGGATTATGGAAAAACCATAATCCCTTTTTAAAACTTAAAGTCTAAAATTATTTAGCTCTAATTCCTAAGCTTGCAACTACAGATGTAAATCTTGTATAGTCTGATTTTTTTAAGTATGATAAAAGTTTTTTTCTTTTTCCAACCATTTTTAAAAGACCTAATCTTGAAGAGTGATCTTTTTTAAATACTTTTAAGTGTTCTGTTAAAATTTTAATTTGCTCACTTAATATTGCGATTTGAACCTCAGCTGAACCTGTATCTCCGTCTTTTCTTCCATATTTTGCTATAATACTTGCTTTTACTTCCTGATCTAAAGCCATTGTGACCTCCTAATAGGTATATTTATTTTTTTGTTCTATTTAAAATAGGCGCGAATTCTATATAAAGTTTGCTTTATGTTTACTTTAAAGTCATAATTTTTATTATCCGCCTGTCTCATAAAAAGCTCTACTTGATACTTTATTATCATCTTTATTTGACCATTTATTTTTTTCTGGTTTATTTTCAAGTACTTTTTTAAGTATAAGAGTTGCTTCATCAATTTTATTATTTTTTATCGCATCTTTTATACTAAGAGCATCTTCAAAATATAAACAAGGAATTAAAAACCCTTCAGCTGTTAATCTTATACGATTACAAGAAGCGCAAAAATCATCTTTGTGTGGTTCTATAATTCCAAACTCATATCCATCTTCTAACTCATAATATTGAGCTGGTGAGCTGTTATCTCTTGGAACTTTTTTTATATTTTTATATTTTTTTGAAATAATTTCCAAAACCTCATCAGCTTTTAATCCTTTTGCACCATTTTTTGCAAAACTATTTTCCATAAACTCAATATACCTTACAGGAAAATCCTCTTTTTTACAAAATTCTAAAACATCCAAAATATCAATATCATTTATATTTTTTAGTGGAACACAATTTATTTTTATTTTAAGTCCAACATCTTTTGCTTTATTAATTCCTTCTAAAACAGTAGGTAAAACATCTTTTTGAGCTATTTTCATTGCTCTTTCTTGATTTAATGTGTCAAGAGAGATATTTATTCTTTTAAGTCCAGCATCTTTTAATTTTTGTGCCATTTGAGGAAGTAAAAAACCATTTGTTGTAAGAGCCAAATCTATGTCATTTTTATAATCACTTATTAGTTTTATAAAATAATCCAGATTATCTCTTAAAAGTGGTTCACCTCCAGTAATTCTAACTTTTTTTATACCTTCATCAATACCTATTTTTATAAACTTAAACAGATCTTCATAAGATAATAAATTCTCTTTAGGAACCCAAGAAAAAGGTTTTTCAGGCATACAATAATGACACCTAAAATTACATCTTTCAGTTACTGAAACTCTCAAATAGTCGTGTTTTCTTCCAAATCCATCAATTAACATCTTATTCCTTTTTTAATTTAACCTCTGCCAAGCTTCGTCCAAAGATTCAACTCTTGCAGCAAAAAGAAGATATAAAGCTACATTAAATTTAGCCAAGTTTAATATCTCATCATCATAATTTATTAAAATATTTAAATTCTCTTCCAAAGTTATATTTTCAAAAACTTTTGAATAACTAACTGCATAATCTTTTAGACAAAAATCATACTCTTTTATCTCACCGTCTTTTTTTTGCCAAAATTTTGAATCTTTAAAAACTTCAATATCGCCCTCATTTCCTCTAATAACCGTAACATTTTTAAAATCATCTTTAAACATTTCTAAATATTTTGAAACATAAGGTTTATGAAAAGCTCCACAAACTCCATACTCACTCAAAGATGGGTTTAAAAGTTTTTCAACTGTGTTAAAAGCTGTTCTTAATCCAAATTCATTTCGTAAAGTTGTAAGATTGCTCAACTCTTGTAGATATTCTACTCTATCAAAATAGTGCAAATATTGACCCTTGTCAAATTTTGTAAATATATCTTTTGTTGAAATTCCATTTTTTGTAGGCTGTACAAAATCTCCACTAATTACAAGATTTAATCTTCTAACATCACTATTTTTTTTGAAAAAATTGTCCAAAATATCCTCATATAAAGGAAATAAATATGGATTTGTATCTCTTCCATCAAAATTATATCCGAGCTTCAAAGAGTCTGGAACTTCTTTATATTTTATAAAACTATTTAAAGCTTTTATTGCTCCTTTAAACTCTTCATTTGTTTCGAGTTTTACTCTCCAAGCTATTAGAAAAGCACCCATTTGCGCTTGTGTTGGTTCTTGTTTTAAGATTTGACAAACAGCTTCAAAACTCTCCTCAAAGCTTAAATCCCTATTTCCTTTTGGTCCTGTTCCAACTGCTTTTATAAATGTTTTAAAATTCATTATATATTCCATTTTATATCGTTTTAATTCTTTTTTGTACAAGCTTAATATATACTTGCTTAAATAAAACATTTGCAGGATATCTTATGACGCTAACCCAAAGTATTAAAAGCTTAGATTTTTTTGAAAATTTAAGTGATAATCAAATTGATATATTAAGTAACTTCTCTTTTATCTCAAAATATGAAAAAGATTCTATTTTATTTTATGAAACTGATTTAAAAACAAACCTTCTTTTTTTAGTAAGTGGTTTAATAAAGATTTATAAATATGATAAATTTGATAACGAAATATTTTTATATCATATCTATTCAAACTCTTTAATAAGTGAATTAAGTAATATCAATTCAAACGAAATATACTGTTTTTCAAATGCATCATTTATAGAAAATTCTATTGTTTTATCAATAGATTTTTTAAAACTTCAAGAGCATTTTTTAAACAACAATCTTCTAGTAAAAGAGCTTATGAACTCTTTGTTGAAAAAAACTCATCAACTTCAATGCTTAGTAAATAGAGAGTTAGTTTTTGATGCAACTGCAAAAGTTGCTTTTATGATATCTAGCGATTTAAAAATGTTTAATAGCTTAAAAAGACAAGATGTTAGTTTTATGCTACATATTCAACCTGAAACATTATCAAGAGTTTTAAAAAAATTATCAAGAGATAATATCATTGAAGTTGAAAATCAGCAAGTTATAGTAAAAGATGAGATTGCATTAAATTCTATTTTTAAAGGGGTAGCAATATGAAAAAAAGCAATATTAGTACAAAAATAAAAGTAATTGGAATACTTTTTGCTCTTCTAATGACAAGCATTATTGCAACAACTATTTATTTAAACAATAAAAATGAAAAAGATGCAATGATTGTAAATATTGCTGGTAAACAAAGAATGCTTACACAAAATATTTCAAAAAATATCTTCTACTTATATTCAAATCCAAAATCTTCACAAAATGAGTTGGATTCTAGTGTTGAAGAGTTTATATACAATCTTGAAAGTTTAAAAGGTGGAAATAGTTTATCAAAATTAAAAGAAGCTCCAAATATTCAAATAGATAGACAAATGTTGCAAATAGAATATTTATGGTCAATTTTTTATCAAAATATATCTAAATTCAAAGAGTTAATCCAGAATAATAGTAAGCAAAAAGAGTTACAAAATATTGTAAATGTAATATATGAAACAAATCCAGAACTTCTTTATGAAGTAGATGCACTAGTTAGTCTTCATACAATAAACAGTGAGCAAAAAATAAGATTCCTAAAAAATAGCCAATACTTTTTTGCAATTTTAATTCTATTATTAATTATTTATAGTTTTCTTGAATTAAAAGCTATGGAAAAAAATGCCTTAAGGTTTATAGAAGAGTCAAAAAGGGTTATGGAACAAAATTTAGAAGAGCCTTTAAAACATATAAGAATTGAAGCTGAAGGTGAACTAATAGAGGCTTCAAATATATTTAATAGATTTTTAAACAAAATAAATAGTGCAATAATTGACTCAAATAGTGCCTTAGAACAATCAAAAAATGCTTCATATAAACTAGAAGAGATTACAAATGAGTTTGATGAAATTATTAGTGAACTTCAAAATAAAAGTGAAATATCAAAACAGCTAAATAAAAGTGAAGATATTGCAATACAGACTCAAGAGCAGCTTTTGCACTCTAGCAAAAGATTAAATGAACTTAAAAATGAGCTTGAAAAAATTATCATTTTTGCAGAAAAAAAGTTTTAATCTTGACTTAAATACTCAAAAGGTTTGACATTAGTCAAACTTTTTATATCTACTTCCTAGTAATATCTTACTGTTTATAAATTTATTTCAAAAGGAGTAGAAATGTCACTTTCAAGAAGAGATTTTCTAAAAAGTTCAGCAGCAGCAAGTGCAGCAGCAGCTATTGGTATGAGTGTACCAACAGAGCTAAAAGCACAAGCAAATACTGCTGAAAGTGGTTGGCGTTGGGATAAAGCAGCCTGCAGGTTTTGTGGAACAGGTTGTGGAATTATGCTTGCAACAAAAGAGGGAAAAATTGTTGCAGTAAAAGGAGATCCAGCAGCTCCTGTTAACAGAGGACTTAATTGTATTAAAGGATATTTTAATGCAAAAATTATGTATGGAGCAGATAGGCTTAAAACTCCACTTTTAAGAGTAAATAAAAAAGGTGAATTTGACAAAAAAGGTGATTTTGCTCCTATTTCTTGGAAAAGAGCCTTTGATGAGATGGAAGTTCATATCAAAAAAACTCTAAAAGAGAAAGGTCCTGAAGGAGTTGCTGTATTTGCAAGTGGACAATATACTATTATGGAAGGTTATGCAGCACTTAAAATGATGAAAGCTGGATTTAGATCAAACGCAATAGATCCAAATGCAAGACACTGTATGGCAAGTGCGGTTGTTGGATTTTATCAAACATTTGGAATTGATGAACCAAGTGGTTGTTATGATGATATTGAGCTTACTGATACTGTTGTTTGTTGGGGTTCAAATATGGCTGAAATGCACCCTATTTTATGGTCAAGAGTAACAGATAGAAAACTTAGTAATCCTGACAAAGTAAAAGTTATAAATCTTTCAACTTATAGACATAGAACTTCTGATATTGCTGATTTAGAAATTATTTTCACTCCAAATACAGATTTAGCACTTTGGAACTATATTGCAAGAGAGATTGTTTACAATCGTCCAGAATCTATTGATTGGGATTTTGTTAAAGAGCATATAGTATTTGCAGCAAGTCCTGTTAATATTGGTTATGGAATGAGAAGAAGTGATGAGAAATCTATCAAAGATGGAAAATACTCTAAAGCTGAAATGGAAACTATAAGCAAAGAGATGGAAACTATAGTATCTGAAACTGAGGCTCCAGCACTTGCTCCTTATGGATATAAAGCTGGTGATAAAATGACTCATAAAAATGCAGGTCTTGCTCACTGGGAGATTAGTTTTGAAGAGTATAAAAAATTCCTAGAGCCATATACTTTAGATTATGTTGCAAAAATCTCAAAAGGAAACCCTGATGAGGATATTGAAGAGTTTAAGAAAAAACTTCAACAATTAGCAGATTGGTATATTGAAAAAGATAGAAAAGTTGTAAGTTTTTGGACTATGGGAATGAATCAACATACAAGGGGAACTTGGGTAAATACACTTTCATATAATGTTCACTTTTTACTAAATAAACAAGCCAAACCAGGAAGTGGAGCATTTTCACTAACAGGACAACCAAGTGCTTGTGGAACAGCAAGAGAAGTTGGAACATTTACACACAGACTTCCAGCTGATATGATGAATGAAAATCCAAAACATAGAGAAATTACTGAAAAAGCTTGGAATGTACCACTTGGAACAATTAATCCAAAAGGTCACCAACATATTATGAAAATCCATAGAGATATTGAAGATGGAAATATAAAATTTGCTTGGGTAAATGTTTGTAATCCATATCAAGATACAGCAAGTGCAACTCACTGGATAAAAGCAGCAAGAGAGATGGATAACTTCATTGTTACAAGTGATGGATACCCTGGAATTTCAGCAAAAGTTTCAGATTTGATTTTACCATCTGCTATGATTTATGAAAAATGGGGTGGATATGGAAATGCTGAAAGAAGAACTCAACTTTGGAGACAACAAGTAATTCCTGTAGGTGATGCTATGAGTGATACATGGCAATGGGTTGAGCTTTCAAAAAGATTTACAGTAAAAGATGTTTGGGGAGAGCAAGCTCTTCTTAGTACAAACAATGAAGTAAAACTTCCTAGTATGATAGAAGCTGCAAAAGCTATGGGATACAATGAAGATACAACTATGTATGAAATTTTATTTGCAAATGAAAAAGCAAAATCATATAAAGCAGACCTAAAAGATGAGATTCAAGCTGGATTTGATAATACTGAAGCATTTGGTGATAGTAGAAATGTAATAGGTAGTGATGGAAAACCATGGAAAGGTTATGGATTCTTCTTGCAAAAATATCTATTTGAAGAGTATGCAGATTTTGGAAGAGGACATGCCCACGATTTAGCAGATTTTGACACTTATCATAGAGTTAGAGGTCTTAAATGGCCAGTTGTAGATGGAAAAGAGACATCTTGGAGATTTAATACAAAATATGATCCATATGCAAAAAAGGCAAATCCAAATAGTGATTTTGCATTCTATGGAACATTAGCAAAAGAGTTAGCTCAAGGTGATTTACTAGGAGTTAAAGATCAAACTAAAAAATCTTTAAAAAATAAAGCTAAAATTTTCGCACGTCCTTATATGGATCCACCTGAAATACCAGATGAGCAATATCCAGTTTGGTTAAGCACAGGAAGAGTTTTAGAGCATTGGCATAGTGGAACTATGACTATGAGAGTTCCTGAACTGTATCGAGCAGTTCCTGAAGCACTTTGTTATATGCACCCAGAAGATGCAAATAAATATGGTGTAAAACAAGGTGAATTAGCTTGGGTTGAATCAAGAAGAGGAAAAGTAAAAGCAAGAGTTGAAACAAGAGGAAGAAATAGACCTTCAAGAGGTTTAGTATTTGTTCCTTGGTTTGATGAGAAGGTATTTATAAATAAAGTTTGTGCAGATTATACTTGCCCACAATCAGGACAAACAGACTTTAAAAAATGTGCTGTAAAAATTTATAAAGCATAAGGTAAAAATAGATGAATATAGTTGAAAACTATCAAGAAAATAGAAGAAAATTTCTTCTAAAAAGTGCTAGAACTATTGGTCTAGTTGTTCTTGGTAGTTTAACATGGAGTGCATATTTAAGCGAAGTAAAAGCTAGTAACTTAATACTTCGACCACCAGCAGCCCTAAAAGAGGATGACTTTTTGGCTACTTGTATAAAATGTGGACTTTGTGTAGAGGCATGCCCTTTTGATACACTAAAATTGGCAAAACCAGGTGATAATTTACCTCTTGGAACTCCATATTTTGTACCAAGAGATATTCCTTGTTATATGTGTGTTGATATTCCTTGTGTTCCAATTTGTCCAACAAAAGCACTAGATGAAAAAAAAGTCAAAAATAGTGAAAATGCTTTTGAGATAAGACAAATGGAAATGGGAGTTGCAGTTGTAGATGTAAAATCTTGTGTAGCTTTTTGGGGAATACAATGCGATGCTTGCTATAGAGCTTGTCCACTTTTAGGAGAAGCTATTGAAATAGTGTATGAGAAAAATGAAAGAACAGGTAAACATGCATTTTTAAAACCTGTTGTAAATAGTGATATTTGTACAGGTTGTGGACTTTGTGAAAAAGCTTGTATCACTGAAAAACCAGCAATTTTTGTACTTCCAAGGCAAATTGCACTTGGAAAAGTTGGTGATCACTATATAAAAGGTTGGGATGAAGCGGATGACAAAAGAGTTGAAAATTCAAATATTGAATTAGGCAAAACTAAAATAAATAAAAAAGGTGCAATAGAGTCACTAAATAGCGATATGAAGGATTTACTAGAATGAAAAAATATAGATTTTTAATTGCTAGAAGATTTACGCAGGTCTCTATTTTAGCTTTATATATTTTGGCAAATGTTTATGGAATAAATATTTTAATGGGAAATTTAAGTAGCTCTTTGGTTTTACAAACAGTTACATTAAGCGACCCTTTTGCAGTTTTACAAATGATTTTTGCAGGAGCTATAATCTCTTTTGATATAGCCTTAGGTGCTTTAATTATTTCAATTTTTTATCTTATTCTTGGAGGAAGAGCTTTTTGCTCTTGGGTTTGTCCTGTAAATATAATTACAGATAGTGCAAACTTCTTAAGAAGAGTTTTAAAATTTGATGAAGTACAAAAAAAACAACCAGCAACTAGAAATTTAAGATATTGGCTAATTTTAATTAGTTTTATAATCTCATATTTTATGGGAGTTGCAGCGTTTGAGTTAATATCTCCTGTATCAATGATTCACAGAGGTTTAATCTTTGGACTTGGATTTGGACTTGCAACAATGATTGTAATATTTTTGTTTGATCTGTTTGTTTTAAAAAATGGTTGGTGTGGACATATTTGTCCTCTTGGTGGATTTTATTCACTAATTGGAAGATTTAGTCTATTAAGAGTTCATCATAATAGTGAAAAATGTACTGCTTGTATGAAATGCAAAGTTGTTTGCCCTGAAATTCAAGTTTTACATATGATAGATAAAAGTAGCGAACCTGTTTTACAAGAGTGTACTTTGTGTGCTAGATGTATTGAAGTTTGTGAAGATGATGCACTAAATTTCGAATTAAGAAATTATATGAAGGAGAAAAAATGAAATTAAAAAAATTAGCTTTAAGTCTAGTTGCCATTGCAACTCTTTTTACTTTTGCTTATGCGGCAACTAAAAGTATCAAAGAAGAATCTCTTGGAATTAGACAAGATAACCTATTTTCAGAAGATAAAGTTGTAAGCGATGAGACAAAATATGCTACAGAACCTGCTGGAACTAGTACAAAAATCAAAAGAGCATTTGAAAATGCTCCACCTATGATTCCGCATGATACAGAAGGAATGCTTCCAATTACAATAGATAATAACCAATGTGCTTCATGTCACGATCCAATGGTAGCAGAATCTATGGGCGCAACTCCTATTCCAAAATCTCACTTTACAAATTTTAGAGAAGATGTAAAAATAGATAAAAAAGGTGAGCTTGAAAGAGATGGAAAAATTGTAGCAAATAGTAGTGATTTAAAAACTATTATAAAACCTCTTGATCACTTATCAAATGCTAGATTTAACTGTTCTGCTTGTCATGCACCGCAATCAGATAGTAAAATTGTTCCAAAAAACAACTTCCAAACAGAGTTTAGAAGTATCGATTTAAATGATAAATCAAATCTTATAGACAATATAAATGAGGGTGTAAAATAAGTATGCAAAGAAGAGAGCTTTTTGGCTCTCTTGCAAAACCTTTCAAAAATAAAAGTTTGCAAGAAAAAGCTATAAGACCACCCTACTTTAAAGATATAAATCTTTTTTTTACAAAATGTTTGGAATGTTTAGAAAAACCTTGTGCAAGTTCTTGTGAAGAAAATATTATAGAGATTTTAGAAGATGGTACTCCAAAGATAAATTTTTCAAATTCTGGTTGTACTTATTGTGATTTATGTGCAATTTCTTGTCAAAATGGTGTTTTAAATATTGAAGATAAAAAGCAAATAGAGGCTAAAATACAAATCGATGTTCTAACTTGTCTATCTTGGAACCAAACTATGTGCTTTTCTTGTAAAGATCCATGCTTAGAAAATGCAATAGATTTTTTAGGAATGTTTAGACCAAATATAAATAAAAATTGTACTTCTTGTGGCTTTTGTATAAAAGTATGCCCAACAAATGCAATAAAAATAGTTTAGGATTTGTTTTGAAAAATTTAATTTTTACACTTATTTTTATTTTTAGCTCAAACTTTTTATCTGCAAAAGAGCTAGAAGCAACTTTCTCTTTTTTTGCATCAAGTGGAGTTACAAATATTGCAAAAGATAAAAAAAACTTATATTTAGCAACAAATGATGGCTTTGTTGATATTTTTAACCTTGAAAAAAAAGAGATAATCTCTTCAATAAAGATTAAAAATATAAAAGATTTTACAAATAAAGAGATAAGTGCAAAAATTTTTAGCATAGATATACTTGATGATAAGATTTTAATTTTATCACAAGGACAAAGTGGTGGAAGAGATATTTTTATATCAAAAGATGGTATTTTAGAAAATATAATTAGTTCAGATGATAGACTTTTCATAGCTTATGCCAAATTCTTAGATGATAATAAAATAGTCTATGCTCTTTTATCAAATCAGATTTTTATCTATGATTTAAAAAATAAAAAAGTCTTAAAATCTACTCAAGTTTCTCAATCATCTTTTTCTCATTTTGTTTTAAGTAGTGATAAAAAATCTATTTTTATAGCCGATGAAAGTGGAATTATTTCAGAACTTAACAGTTCAAATTTGGAAAAAATTGGACAATTTAAAGGTCAAAATGTAGATAAAGTTTTTCAAGTTGATTTCAAATCAAATACTATTTTAGCTTGTGGACAAGATAGAAGAGCATCTATTTATTACAAAAACCAAAAAAAACCATACTACAAATCAATAGATTTTTTGGTATATGCAGGAGCTTTAGATGAAAAAGCAAAAAAAGCAGCAATTTCACTAAATGAAAATAATGATGTTTTAGTTTTTGATGTAGATACAAAAGAGGAGCTTTTTATCCTAAAAGGAAATAAAGCACTTATTACATCTATTTTATTTTTAGATGACAATAGTTTAGTTGTAGCAAGTGATGATAAAAAAGTAAATATATATAATTTAAAAAAGGATTAAAAATGAATATTTCAAGTATTGTTGTACAAACTCTACCAAAATATCTTGATAGTGTGATAGAAAATCTTAAGAAATCTGGCGTTTGTGATTATCATATGCACGATGAAAAAGGAAGAATTATTATTACAATTGAAGGTAAAAATGTAGAAGAGGAGTTAAAAAAACTAAAAGTAATTGAAGCAATTCCTTATGTAAGTAGTGCTGATATGCAGATGAGTTACAGCGAAGAAGAGTTAGCAAATCATATGGAAGTTTTAGAAAATGCTGATTTAGTTCCAAAAGTTTTAAATGACAAAGATATAAAAGTTGAAGATATAATTTATAGAGGTGATTTAAAAAGAAAAGATTTAATAGGTTTTGCAAAAGAGTTTGATAATAATCAAAAATAATACTTAAAAGAAAATAATTATTAAATATTCCTTAAAGTTATTTTTAATAACTTAAGATATAATCCTTCAACTATGAAACTTGGGGGATTATGAAAAAAAACACTATAAACTCGGATACTCTTCTTAACTTAATTTCTAAACACTCTCCTGATATGCTATGGATAAAAGACTTAAAAGGTCGTTATTTATATGCAAATAATGCTATTTGTAATGGTTTATTAATTGCAACCCCAGATGAAGCTCTTGGAAAAACTGATATATTTTTTGCTTTAAGAGAAAGAGAAAAATATAAAGATAATAAAAATTGGCATACATTTGGAGAGTTATGTGCTAATACTGATTTAGAAACTATAAAATATATGAGACCACTAAGATTTCTAGAAAATGGAAATATTCAAGGAAAAATGACATATCTTGAAGTTGATAAAGCTCCATTTTTTGATGAAAATAAAAATTTAATTGGAGTTATAGGAACAGCAAGAGATATTACGCAACAGATACTCTTAAAAGAGAGAAATGAATATCTTATGTATTTTGACCAACTAACATCTCTTCCAAATAGACAAAAAATTATTTTAGATATTGAAAATAAAAAACCTAAATCTTCTATTGTTTTTAATATTGACGATTTCAAAGAGGTAAATGATTTTTTTGGTACAAATAATGCTGATAAAATCTTAAAAGATATAGCTTTAAGATTTATAAAATATGAATACACTGCATATAGAATAGATGGTGATGAATTTGCTATTTTATTTTTTGATGAAAAAACAGAAGAAGAGTTACAAAATGAAGCACTTAAGATTATAAATTTATTAGATAGTGAACCTTTTTATATAGATGATAAAACAATTTTAATTACCTTTTCAATCGGTATTGCAAAAAGCGATGAAAAACTTTTAACAAAAGTAGATATTGCTGTAAATAATGCAAAAACTTCAAATAATCATATTTGTATTTACGAAGAGAGTAAAAATATAGAAGAGAAATATAAAGAAAATATTGAACTTGCAACTCAAATAAAAGAAGCGATTTTAGAAAATAGAATTATTTGTCATTATCAACCTCTTTTAAATATAGAAAATAGTGAAATTTACTCTTATGAGAGTTTAGTAAGACTTATAGATGACAAAGGAAACGCTATTGCTCCATATAAATTTTTAGATTTTTCTAAAAAAATAAAACTATACTCAAGTATTACAAAAATAGTTGTAAGCCAAGCTTGCAAAACATTCCAAAATAGAGATGAAAACTTCTCTATAAATCTAAGTGTTGATGATATAAAAGATTTAGAAACTGTTGATTTTATATTAAAAACTATAAAAGATACAAACACATCTTCTAGGGTAACTTTTGAGATTTTAGAGTCAGAAGGTATAGAAAACTATGAAGAAGTTATCTCTTTTATAAATCAAATAAAATCTTTAGGTGCAAGAATCGCAATAGATGATTTTGGAACAGGATATTCAAATTTTGAGCACCTTTTAAGACTAGATGTTGATTATATTAAAATTGATGGTTCTTTAATAAAAAATATAGTTACAGATGATAAACATAGATTAATTGTTGAAACAATAGTTAGTTTTGCAAAAAGAATTGGAATTAAAACAGTTGCTGAATTTGTAAGCGATGAAAAAATATTGCAAACAATAAAAGAGATAGGGATTAGTTGTGCTCAAGGTTATCACATAGGAAAACCAGAAACTTTAGTATGAAAAAATTATTATTTATTTTTTTTAGTTTTAGTTTTATATTTTTAAACGCAAATGATATCCAAAAGGCATTTTTAGTAGCAGTTTATGATGAAAATAGAGTTGAAAATGTTCAACACAAAATTAAAACAGATTTTCAATATAGAGGTGAAGTTTTTTTCAAAGTTGCTGTAATAGGAAATTATAATAAAAATGTAAATGTGATAACAAAAATAAATAACTCAAATGGAAAATTAATAAATACTCAAGAACTGTACAACAATTTAACAAAAAAAATATATGGATATGAACTAACTTTCAGGCATTTAGATGTAGAAAAAGGTTACTTTGAAGTTTTTATAGATGGAAAATTATATGACACAAAAGTTTTTGTAAAATAAATTTTACCAAATTAGAAATTTAATCATAAGCATAGCATTAAAATAGCAAACTTTAAGTTTATAAATTGTAAAATTTCATTGATCAAGAGGTTTTATCTACGACTTATCTCTCCTTAGTTAAAATGTAACAATTTTGGATAAAATCTCTTTCAAAGGTCGTTCTATTAAATGTTAAGTTTATGCAAAGAATTTATTTTATTATTTAAAACTTAATATAAAAGGGGTTTCTCTCAACCCCTTTTTTTTCTCCCTTAATAATTAAAAGGTGGTTTCCCCCCCCCACCTTTTTTTATGCCAAATTTTCTAAATTTTTATGATTTTGTTTATTTCATATATGGTTTTAAAACTTCTGGAATTTTAACACTTCCATCAGCTTCTTGATAGTTCTCCATAATTGCCAAAAGAGTTCTTCCAACAGCTAGACTTGAACCATTTAAAGTGTGTGCAAATATATTTTTCTTATCATCTTTATATCTTATTTTTGCTCTTCTTGCTTGGAAATCTCTTGTATTTGAGATTGAAGATATCTCTCTGTATCTATTTTGACCAGGAAGCCAAACTTCTAAATCTATTGTAACAGCTGCTCCAAATCCTAAATCTCCTGTACAAAGTTGTACTTTTTGATGAGCAAGACCTAGTGAAGTTAATAAATCACTAGCGCAATTAACCATCTTTTTAAAAATCTCATCTGATTGCTCTTGTGAAGTAATTGCTACCATTTCAACTTTATCAAATTGATGTTGTCTTATAAGTCCTCTTGTATCACGTCCTGCGCTTCCAGCTTCTTTTCTAAAGCAAGGAGTATATGATGTAAGAAGAAGCGGAAGTTCATTTTTATCTAAAATCTCATCATTGTATAAATTTGTAAGACTAACTTCTGCTGTTGGAATAAGATACAAATCTTCTCCTTCTATTTTAAACAAATCATCTTCAAATTTTGGAAGCTGACCTGTTCCTAAAAGAGAGTTTGAATTTGCCATAAAAGGTACATACCACTCATTAAATCCTCTCGCTCTATTAAAATCTAGCATATAGTTTATCAAAGCTCTCTCTAGTCTTGCTCCATCGCCTTTAAGTGCTGTAAACCTTGATTTTGCTAACTTTACACCTCTTTCAAAATCAAGCCAATCACACTTCAAATCCCAATGCTCTTTTGGTGTAAAATCAAAAGTTGGTTTAGTCCCAATAACTTCTAAAATTACATTTTCATCTTCATCTGCACCAAATGGTACATTTTCATCTGGAAGATTTGGAATTCCTAAAACAATAGAAGATAGCTCTTCTTCTAAAACTCTAACCTCATCTTCCAACTCTTGTTTTCTATTTTTTAAGTTATTTATTTTTTCTTGAAGTTCTGCAACATCAAGATTCTCTTTTTTGTATCTAGGAAACTCTTTTGAAAGAAGATTTTGCTCAGCTGTTACTTCTTCCATAATTTGTCTTTGTTGTTTTGTATTTTGTGCCAAAGTTTTTAAGTTTTCTAAAACCTCAATAGAAACACCTTTTTTTTGTAATGAAAGACTAGTTTTTTCAAAGTCATTTTGTAATAGTTTTATATCAATCATATCAACTCTTTTTTTAATTTTTGTGCGATTATATCTAAAAAACATACCATATAAACTGAAATATAATCATTTAATTAAGATGCAACTAAGTTGCATTAAAATAGAATTCACTTTCTGCAACTGAGTTGCATTATAAATTATTATCAAAGGATTATAATGAAAATTAATAAAAAAGTTATCTCTTTATCATTAGTAATATCGCAATCTCTACTTTTTGCAGATACCTCTATCCTAGAAGAGTTAAAAATTGAAGAAAAAAAAGAATTTAAAACAAATTCTACTAATATTGATTTACAGGAAGTTGAGCAAAATCAAGCAAATTCTCTTACAGAAATATTTAAAAATAACTCTTCTATTGAAGTTGGAGGAGGAGCTATAAATGTGCAAAGAATATATTTAAGAGGAATTGAAAGTTCAAATTTAAATATATCTTTAGATGGTTCGAAACAGGGTAAGAATATGTTTCAACATAGAAGTAATGAGATTGGAATTAATCCTGATTTATTAAAAGTTGTTGATGTAAAGACTTCACCTGATGCTTCAAAAGCAGCAGCATTAGGAGGAAGTATTGAAATGACCACAAAAGATGCACAAGATTTTCGTAGAGGTGATAAAAAATATGGAGCAATATTTAAAACAGGATATAACACAAATGCTTATACAAAATATGGTAATGCAACTGCATATCAAGTTTTTAACAATAATCTAGGTGCATATATAAGCGTAAGTGGTGTAAATAGTGATAATTATAAAGATGGAAATGGAAATAGTGAAACAGCTACAGCTTACCATGACAGAGACTACTTATTTAAAATCAGTTTACTAGATAAAAATAATCATGATTTAAGATTGACAATAAATCAAAATGAAAATAGTGGAAATTCAAGATGGGCTGGAACAGAGTATAGACCACAACCCAATCAACTTGAAAAAATTATATCAACTACTACAAATTATGCTTTAAATCACAATTATAACCCTAATAATCTATTAAATTTAGATACAAATTTGAATTTAACAGATATATCTTTAAAAAGAGAAAATGCCAATAACAATGATGGCAAAAGAGATTATGACAATAAAAATATAGGATTAAAACTGCAAAATCATTTTGATTTTGATATATCTTCAACAACAAATAGAGTATCTATTGGAGGTGAAATTCAAAAAGAAAATGGAAAAGGTAGTTTTTATATATCTGATTTAAAACCTGCTGATAAACCTAGAACAAAATACTCCGATTTAAATTCACAAAATAAAGCTTTATTTATTCAAAATAGAACTGAAATTGGACCTTTAGGTATAAACTATGGTTTAAGATACGATTATTATAATTTTGAAACAGGGCTTGGAAAACAAAGTGATGATACATTCTCACCAAATATTGGTCTTGATTATGAAATCACAGAAAACTCTTTGATTTATGCAAACTATGGAAAAGCTAGTAGAATGACTGGACTTATTCCATTTACTTGGGCTTTAAATACAAAAATTGGTTCAACTTACTCTAAAGATTTAAAAGCTGAAAAATCAAATAGATATAAAATTGCTTATAAATATAATAAAAGAGATACTTTTTTAAATGATGATTACATTACTTTTGATCTAAATCTTTTTCAAACAAAAATTAATGATTTTATAGTTTCTAAAGATACAAATTGTAATTCAGGAAAATGTGGAAGTGGTGAAGGCGGATGGACTTTGCAAGATATTTATAACAAAGATGATGAATTTAAATCAAAAGGATTTGAAATAAAAACTTCATATAACTATGATATTTTTTCAACATCTTTTGCTTATACTCAAATTGATACAAACAATAATCCTAGCGATACAAATAATAGCTCAGAGATAAATGAAGACCAATATATAAGAAGAGTTGGTGGATACGATAGCAAAAAATTTGTTTGGAATTCTCAACTTGAACTTTCTAATAAATTAGCAGTAGATTATACTTTAAATGCTGTTAATGGTACTGATGTCCTAGATAGTAGTAATAATGAAATAAAAAGAGCTGGTTACACTACGCACGATGTTAGTATGAAATATAAGTTAAATTCAGATTGGACTTTATTTGCAGCTGTTAATAATTTAACAAATAAACAATATGCGAATGCAACAACAATCTCTACAAAAAATCAAGCAAATGTGTATAGATATGAAATGGGAAGAGATTATAGATTTGCTGTTAAATACGAGTTTTAAAAGTTAAAAATAAGTAAAAGATTTTATCAACTTAAGTATCATAAAGAGAATTAACTCTCTTTATGGTTTTTAATAACTTAGGTTTTGATAATCTTTGTTTAAAAGTTTATCAGCAACAACTGGTGGCTTTGCAACAGTAATATTTTGTATTAAATCAGCTTCTGTTTTTCCAGCATTTGGTAAAAATAGTGGACAAACTTCAACTTTTGCTCCATCTTTAATTAAAGCTTCTAGCATCATTTTAGGTGATTTGTCTTGAGGTTTTAATTTTGGGCTTTCGCTATTTTTTAAAGCAAGATTTGCAGCACTTGAACATAAAACCATATTTACCTCTTTACCTTTTTTTAAAGTCATAGAAGACAATACCATTCCCATCATCTGTGTTTGAGCATCTTCTGATGTAATCATTACATTTAAACCTTTAGCGCTATTGTCATTAGCATTAGCAGTTATTCCTAAAATTAAAACAGCACTTAAGCTTAATAATATTTTTTTCATAAAATTTCCTTTTTCTAATATTCTTTTAATTTATAATTAAAAGTTATTAAGTTTATATAATTAATACTTATTTATAGATAAAAAAGAACGCTTTATTTTTATAATGAAAACTTTTTATAAAGTCTAAAAAATAGTAGAATTGTTTTTATTTGAATATAGATAAATGGAACCATAAATAAAAAATATATTAATGAGTATTTATCAATAATATTGTTATGAACCAAACCTATATTTATAAAAAACATTCCAAATACAAAAAATGCAACACCTGGACAAATTAATGCAAAAGATAGTGCAGATTTTTCATTTGATTTTATAAACTTTTCAAAATATCCAAGCTTTTTCATAATAACTAAACCTAAAATTCCAAATACTATTTGTAAAGATAGTATTGTTGAAGTTAAAACAAATAGTGATGATTTATCGCTTATTGCATTTAAATTGTGTTCAAGTCCAAAATTTAGTCTTATAAATGTAATTCCAAGAAGTGTTAATATTGGAATCATAATCCATAAAGATGGAGCTGTTTCAACTGTAACACCATGTTCAAACATATTTTTAAAACCTAAGATTATTTTTATAAAAATCAACACAATTGATAGTGATGCAAAAAATATAGCTCCAAATATTCCAACTGCATTTATAGCAATATTTGAACTCATAGCTCCAGGTGCTGCAAATCCAACTGCTATCATAGATAGTGCAAATATTGAAATCATTTGTGTTAAGTTGTTGTTTTTTGTAAAATCAAAATCACCATTAATAATCAATCTTGAAAAATAGTCAAAAAATATTTTTAAAGCAAAATATCCATTAATAGCAAATCCAATAAGTGCAAATGGAAACAAATACTCAACAAAACTCCATAAATTTGGTACAAAAACAGCTCCTAAAACAAAACCAACATTTATACTCATTGTATATGTTAATGGCAGTGCCATAATACTAATTTGACCATTTGATTTAATCAAAGCTTTGTAAGCATCACTTTTTTTATATAGTAAATATTGTTTTGTATTCCAAACTAAAAGTTTAAAATGAATAAATGCAAATGCTAAAATAAAAACTAAAGAAAATGCAGTTACTAAACTAATATAATCACCTTTTTCTAAAGCGCTAAAGACATATTCGAAAGTTGCCATTGGAGTTGTTGGATGTGGAACTAAAAACATTAGGTACATAAAAAATGATACACTAAGTCCTCCAGCACCAAGTGCTCCTAAATAACAAGTTGGAGAAAATTTATCTCTTAAAATCATTACTTTTCCTTTATTTTTTTATAAATCACAAGGACTATTATACTTTAAAATTATAAATATATCATAATATTTATTTATAATAAAACAATACCAATGAAAATATTATTTCAATTAATAGATAATTTATTTTTATAATAGTATGATTTTTTTAACTTATAATATAAGCTAAAATAAATAGAATAGGATTTAAATATGAATCAAGAGATTATAAAAGCAATTCCTTCAAATAGATTGCAATTTTTTCCAGTTATGATGTTTGCAACAGTTATGGGGCTTGGTGGTTTAACTTTAGTTTTTGAAAGGTTAAATCATGTTTTTTTATTTCCTACTATTTTTGCTACAACTTTTTTGATTATTACTACAACTTTATTTTTTATAATTGTTTTTACATATCTTTTAAAAATTATAAAATATAAAGAAGAGGTTTTAAAAGAGTTAAATCATCCTATAAGAATAAACTTTTTTGCAGCAAGTTCAATATCAATGTTAATTTTATCTGCTGCATTTAGAGAATACAATTTAGATATTTCATTATACTTTTTTTATTCTGGAGCAATTTTACATATATTTTTCACATATTATACTATTAGATTTTGGATAAATAATAGTTTAGAAATTGTTCATTCTAATCCCGCTTGGTTTATTCCTATTGTTGGAAATTTAATAGTTCCTATCGCAGGAGTTGGCTTTTTGGATAACTCTATTTTAATTTTTTATTTTTCAATTGGAATATTTTTTTGGATAATACTATTTTCAATAATTTTAAATAGAATCATTTTTCATAATCCATTTGCTGCTAAATTTATGCCAACAATGTTTATTTTGATAGCACCTCCTGCAATAGGATTCATCTCATATATAAAATTAACTGGAAATTTAGATTTTTTTGCACAAATTTTGTTTAGTTTAGCTCTATTTTTTACTATTTTACTTGCATTTATGTATAAAAATTTTGTAAAAATAAAATTTTTTATTTCATGGTGGGCTTTTACTTTTCCTTTAGCAGCTGTAACTTTAAGTTCTATCTTAATGTATGAATTAACAAAAAAAGATTTTTATATGTTTTTATCTTTTACTTTAACAATTTTTACAACTCTAATAGTAGCTTTAGTAGCAGTTGCTACAATAAAACATATATCAAAAAAAGAGATATGTATAATGGAATAAGTGCTACAAATTTAATTCAAGTTTTGCAATAGCACCATTTTTTCCATCTTCTCTATTTTTTATAGAAATTTTAGCATTTAGTGCATCACTTGCAATTTTTGCTAAATATAGTCCCAAACCTACACCATTTTCTTTTCCAACTTTTTTAAATGGTGCAAAAACATCTATATTTTCATCTATTCCAATACCTTCATCAATTACATTTAATATAACTTTATCATCTATTTTTTTTAGTTTAATTTTTATAGTTTTACCATCTGGAGTAAACTTTATAGCATTTTGAACAAAATTTTGTAATATCTGATTAAAAAGTGTTTCTTGAATAATAATGTTAAAACTAGATACATTTGAGCTAAATTTTATTGTAATGCTCTTTTTAGATGCAAGCATATTATAATCATTTGTTTTATATTTTATAAATTCAACCAAATCAATATTTTTTGGTTGTTCAAATTGTGCGCCTTCTGTTCTTCCAATATCCAAAATAGAGCTAATCATAATATTCATACCATCTATTTCTTTAATTGTAAGCTTAAGAGCATCTTCATATTGAGAAATCTCTCTAGGTTTTTTTAGCATTAACTCGTTTTTTAACTTCATTACAGCAAGAGGAGTTTTAAGCTCATGTGCTATTCCTATGAATAGCTCTTTTTTAAACTTTAGATAAGTTCCTATTCTATTTGTAAGAGAGTTTATAGAGTTTGCTAGAGTTAAAAACTCTTCAGGTAAATCTTTTTTATCAATCTGAGATAGTGAATTTTCATCCATATTTGATAGTTTTTTATTTATTTGTACAATCGGTTTTAAAAGTGATTTTGCAACTATTAGTGCATAAATTAGCATAAAAATAAAACCTGGAATTGCAAGAGCAAAAAAGTTTTTAAATATTATTAAATAAAGAATATCTTTTTCTAAACTTATATCTTTTGTAATTTGTAAAATTGCATTGTCATGCATTAAAAACTGTAATCTAATAAAAGATTTATCACCCTTTGAAAATTTTGAAAACTCAATTTGTTTTGTATTTTTATTGTTTTGTATTAATTCTATAATTTGAGAAGAAGATATTACATTTTGAAATTTATCAAAGCTTATATAGCCTTTTTCTATCTGTTTTGCTTGAAATAGTAAATTATCTTGAATGTTGTCATAAAATGAGTTTTTTGTATATTCAAAAAAAATAAAAGAGAGAATAATAACAAAAAGAGAAGTTGCAAATATAAGCTTTAGATAAAACTGCTTATAAATACTTCTACTCTCCATAATAAATCAGCTAAAGATTACTTTGGTTCTAATTGATTTGGGTAACAAAATCTGTAACCTCTTCTTCTAATAGTCTCAATAGTTGAGATATTTAAAGGTTTATCCATTTTTTGTCTAATTTGGTTAATCGCAACTTCAATAACATTTGGAGTAACTAATTCTGGCTCTTCCCAAATAGCATCAAGAAGTTGTTCTTTTGAAACAATTTGGTCTCTATGTCGTGCAAGGTGAGTTAAAACTTCAAAAGGTTTACCTTTTAGTTCAATTTCTACTCCAGCATATTCGATTTTTTCTTCATCTGGATTGATAATTAAATCATCAATTTCTATGATGTTTGTTCCACCAAATCTAAGTCTTGCTTCAATTCTAGCAAGTAAAATATCAAAATCAAATGGTTTTTTAATAAAATCATCTGCTCCTGATTTTAGAGCTTCTATTTCGCTCTCTTTGTCATCTCTAGCAGAGATAATAACAACAGCAGTTCTTGAACTTCTATTTTTTACAATTTTGCAAAGTTCAATTCCGTCTCCATCTGGTAACATCCAGTCTGTTAAAACTAAATCATAGTTTCTAATATCGATAAAATACTCAGCATCTTTATAGTTTTCAGCAGTATCAACTTGATAACCAAAATCTATTAATCCCTCTTGTAATGTTCTGTTTAATGTAATTTCATCTTCAATAATTAAAATTCTCATAAAAATCCTTAAGTTAAATTTAATCTTAAAATTGCTTGCAAGTATATCACAAAATTTTCAAAATTTAAAGCTTTTTTAAGGTAAATGTTAAAAATCGTAAATCTTTTTAAAAAAAATTATAAAATTATATAAAAATAAACTATTTATTAACTCGAAATGGATAAAATATCGCAATTTAATTTTAAGGAAAAAAATGAAAAAAATAGTTATGAGTTTTATTGCTTCAATTGCTTTAATCTCAACATTAAATGCAGCTGATTTTTATGCTACTGTTGATGGGGATAAAATTACAAAAGATGATATAAATGTTCTTTTGCAAGATCCAAGAGTTGATTTTGATAAACTTCCACAAGAAGCAAAGTCTCAAATTCTTGAAGGTGCAATAAATAGAAAATTAATTGCAAAAAAAGCAATAGATGATGGTATTGAAAAAGATCCTCAATATAAAGAAGCTATAGCAAAAATAAAAGAAGATTTAGCTCTTCAAGTTTGGCAAAAAAATGAGATTGATAAAATCAAATTTACTGATACAGAAAAAAGAGCTTTTTATGATGCAAATAAATCAAAATTTAATATTCCAGAGACATTTGAAGCATTTCATATTTTAGTAAATACAGAAGCTGAAGCAAATGCTGTTATAAAAGATTTAGAAAAAGCTCCTGCTAGCTCTAAAGAGACAAAATTTAAAGAGTTAGCAAATTCAAAATCAAAAGATGCAACTGCTAAAAATGGTGGATATTTAGGAAAATTTGCTGCTGAACAAATGGTTCCAGAATTTGCAATGGCTATAAAAGCTCTTCCAAAAGGTGGTTATTCTAAAAATCCTACAAAAACTCAATTTGGTTATCATGTAATATTTGCTAAAGAGATTTTCCCTGCAAAACAATTAACTTTCGATGAAGTAAAAGATAATATAAATCAAGCAATGATAGCCGAAAAATTTAATAAAAAAATTGATGAGTTAACAAAAGAGTTAAGAAAAGATTCTAAAATAGTAATTAAATAAGGAAAGAAAATGGGTGTTTTAGATGTAGTAGATGCTGGAGTTCTAACAGGAAGTGAAGCTAAAAAACTATTTGCTTATGCAAAAGAGCAAGGATTTGCAATTCCTGCTGTTAATGTTATAGGAACTGACTCTATAAATGCTGTTTTAGAAGCAGCATCAAAAGTAAAATCTCCTGTGATTATTCAATTTTCAAACGGGGGAGCTGGATTTTATGCTGGAAAAGGTTTAAAATCTAGTGATGCAGCAATTTTAGGAGCAATTAGTGGAGCGAACCATGTTCACTCTATGGCAAAAGCTTATGGAATTCCAGTAATTTTACATACAGACCATGCTTCTAAAAAACTTCTTCCTTGGATAGATGGACTTCTAGAAGCTGGTTTTGATTTTTTCAAAAAACATGGAAGACCTCTTTTTACTTCTCATATGCTTGACCTTAGCGAAGAGAGTTTAGAAGAAAATATTTCAATTTGTGTTGATTATTTTAAGAGAATGAAAGATATTGATATGATGATTGAAATTGAACTTGGAATTACAGGTGGAGAAGAAGATGGAGTAGATAACTCTGATGTTGATAATTCACTTTTATATACACAACCAAGTGAAGTAGCATTTGCTTATGAAAGCTTAAGCAAAGTTGGAGAAAATTTTACAATAGCTGCTAGCTTTGGTAATGTTCATGGTGTTTATAAACCAGGAAATGTTGTACTTAGTCCAAAAATACTAGATAACTCTCAAAAATTTATAGAAGATAAGTATAAAACTTCTAAAAATCCAGTTAATTTTGTATTCCACGGTGGAAGTGGTTCACTTTTAAGTGAGATTAGAGAAGCTATTTCATACGGTGTTATTAAGATGAATATTGATACAGATACTCAATGGGCAACTTGGGATGGAGTAAGAGCTTATGAAGCTAAATATCACGGATATTTACAAGGGCAAATTGGAAATCCTGAAGGTGAAGATAAACCAAACAAAAACTACTACGACCCACGAAAATGGTTAAGAGCAGGACAAGAAACTATGATAGCTAGACTTGAAACTGCATTTACTGATTTATTGGCTCTAAACAAAAACTAAAAACATAAATAAAAATTGATTAAAACCTAGGTTTTAATCAATTTTTGCTAAAATCTTTGAAAATTTCTCAAAAAAAGATACAAAATGATTACATTAAATGATATAAAAGATGCTAAAAAAAGGCTAGATGGTACAGTTTATAAAACTCCACTTATGAAAGCTCCTTTTTTAAGTAAAGAAAAGAATGCTGACATTTTCTTCAAAGAAGACAATCTACAACTAACAGGAAGCTTCAAATTAAGAGGAGCTTTTAATAAAGTTGCAATGCTTGATAATGAAAAAAAAGCTGCTGGAGTTGTAGCAGCAAGTGCTGGAAATCATGCTCAAGGTTTAGCTTTTGCAGCTTCTTATTTTAAATGTGAAGCAACTATTTTTATGCCAGAAGCTACACCACTTACAAAAGTTTTAGGTGTTAAATCTTATGGTGCTAATGTTGTTTTAACTGGTGAAAACTTCGATGAAGCATATGCTAGTGCAATAAAATTTGCAAAAGACAACAACAAAGAGTTTGTTCATCCATTTGCTGATGATGAAGTAATAGCAGGTCAAGGAACTATTGCTTTAGAAATTTTAGAAAAAATTGAAGATATTGACCAAATAATAGTACCAATTGGTGGTGGTGGATTAATATCAGGAATTGCCATTGCTGCAAAAAGTATAAAACCTAATATAAAAATAACGGGTGTTGTAGCAAGTGGTGCAAAAGGTATGAAAGAGAGTTTTGAAGCCAGAATGCCAATAGACTCATCAAGTGTTAGAACTATTGCAGATGGAATTGCAGTTCGTGATGTTAATCCAAAGTTACTAGATATTATTTTAGAATATGTTGATGAAATTGTTGAAGTAAGTGATAATGAAACAGCAAATGCAATTCTTTTTTTACTAGAAAAACATAAACTTATGGTTGAAGGAGCTGGGGCTGTTAGTGTTGCAGCTATTATGCACGATAAAGTAAATATAGAAAATAAAAAAGTATGTGCAGTTGTAAGTGGTGGAAATATAGATGTGACAATGCTTTCAATAATTATTGAAAAAGGTCTAATAAAATCTCATAGAAAGATGAATTTAATAGTGACATTAATGGATAAACCAGGTGCTTTAATGCATTTAACAGATGTTTTCACTCAATGTTCAGCAAATATTGTAGAGATTGATTTTGATAGGAATTCTGTTAAATTAGAATTTGGAGAAGCTTATGTCACTATTGCCTTGGCAACAAAGGGAGAAGAGCATCAAGAGCAAATAAGAGAAAATTTGAAACAAAATGGATATAGATTTAAACAAATTTAGATTAATTTTTTATATTTATAAAGATTTTAGAAAACAAATATTATAATCCTACATAATTTAGTAATCGTAGAAAAGAAAAAAGGAAGAAAATGGAAGGAAGATTGTTTACATTCTTAGGAACTATTGGTGGTCACGGACAAGAGTGGATAATTTTATCTCACTTTGTTTTAGTAATTGGAATTATTTTTCTAGTTTCTAGAATGGCTACAAGAAAAATGCAACTAGTTCCAACAGGAAGTCAAAATGTTATGGAAGCTTTTGTAGGCGGAATTGTATCTATAGGTACAGACTCTATGGGAGAAAAAAATTCTAGACTTTATATGCCACTAATTGGTAGTTTAGCTATAGTTATTTTTGTTAGTAATATGATGGGTGTAATCCCAGGATTTGAAGCACCTACAAGTAATATTAACTTTACTGCTTCTTTAGCTATCATTGTTTTTGCATATTACAATTATTTAGGGATTAAGAAAAATGGTTTTATAAACTATTTTAAACACTTTATGGGACCTTTACCAATATTGGCTCCTTTAATGTTCCCAATTGAAATAATTTCTCATTTTTCAAGAATTATTTCACTATCTTTCAGATTATTTGGATCTGTAAGAGGAGATGATATGTTCTTGATGGTACTTTTAATGTTAGTACCTTGGATTTTACCATTACCAGGATTTTTTCTTTTAACAGTAATGGGTGTTTTACAAGCATTTATTTTTAGTATCCTAACATATGTTTATATTGCTGGATCTATTATGATGGAAGAAGAGCATCACTAAGAAGTTCTTGGTCTAATAAATATAAAAAGGGAGTAAGTTTTACTTATTCCCTTTTTTATTGGAAAAAAATATGAAAAATATAAAATCTTATTTAATAACTGACCCAAACTATTTTTCTGATAATAAAGAAATTTTTAAAGAAAAATTAAGAGCTGTTTTCAAAAATCATAAAATTGATTTCGCTTGTTTTAGAGATAAAAGTTCACAAAATATTGAGGAGTTGGCAAAAATATTTTTACAAATTTGTAAAGAGTTTAAAATAAAAAATATTTTGATTAACTCCAATATATCTTTGGCAACTAAGTTAGGTTTTGATGGAGTTCATCTAAATTCACAACAGTTTGAGAAAATCCAAAATGCAAAAAAATTAAATCTTATTACAATTATATCTTGCCACACTTTAGAAGAGTTAGAAAAAGCTATGAATAAAAATATAGATTTTGTAACATACTCCCCTATTTTTGATACGCCAAACAAAGGTCAATCAAAAGGAGTAGATAAATTAAATGAAGTTATAGAAAAATTTCCAAATCTAAAGATATTTGCACTTGGAGGAATAATAAAAAATGAGCAGATAAAAGAGATAGAAAGAACTAAAGCTTACGGTTTTGCATCTATTAGGTATTTTATTTAAACTTCAAAAAATTCTATACTATCTTCTTTTAAATAAACTAAATATCCATCCACACTTTTCGCATTAAAAATTTCACTAACCGCTTTTTTATAATACTCCACTTGTGTTTTATGAGAATATAAAACTTCTGTTGTCGTTTTATAATCAACAATAATAAATCTATCATTTTTATATAAAAGTAGGTCTAAAACTTTTATCTCTTCATTGTAAATCAAAGCTTGTTCTTGCACTATTTGTGAATCTTTAATTAAATTTTGAAATTTATCATTTCTAATTAAATTTTGAATAATCTTTTTTATAGATACAAAATCAAGTTCGTCTAAATAGTTAAAATATTTTGTTTTTGATAAATTTAAACCATGATTTAAAGCTTTTTCATCAAAATTACTCATCATTTCTAAAGTATAGTGCGTAGCAAGTCCAAAATATTTTGATTTTAATATATCACTATTTACAATATTATTTTTTGAAGATTTTATATCTTGTTTACCTAAATTTAATGCTTCATAAGCAATCTTTTTATTACTATTTTTTCTCTGTACTACTTCACTTAAGATTAAATTTCCAAATTTAAAAGCTGTTATATTTAAAATATCAAATACACTATTTTTCTCTTTTTTAAATACAATTAGATTATTTTTTGCACGAGTTAGTGCAACATAAAGAACATTTTTCTCATCATCAAGATTTAGATTTTTCTCTTTTTCCAAAGCTTTTTTATACTCTAAATCAAAATTTTCATATCCAGAAACCTTATAATATATATTTTGTAAGTTAATATTTTCATAATCAAATAAAAGAGAACTTTTATCATGATTTTTTCTTTTTATTCTATCAATTAAGATTGTTGTGTGAAACTCTAAACCTTTTGATTTAAAAATAGTGAGTATTTGCAAACCAGAATTTTCACTATTTTCAATACTAATATCCAATTTATCAATCTCATAAATAAAATCAACAATATTGAAATAAGTACCTGATTGCTCTATTAGTTTTATAATATTTTCATCTACAATATCAAAATAAGTTGCAATAAAATGAATAACATTTTCTACACTTAACTCATTTAAATCAATATCTAGTAAAAACTCACTATTTATATCTTTTCCTACAAGAGCATTGAAATTTTCTTTATAAATATTTTCTTTAAAATATATATATTTTATAGCATTTATAAGTGCTTTTACATTTTGTTGATTAATTAATTTAGAACTCATATCAGTTCTTATTTTAAGATTTGGTAATTTTTCTTTTAAATAGTAAAAAAGTTCTAAAACATCACTATTTGTATAACACAAAATTGCAATATCATTTGGATTTATTCCACTTTTTAATAGCTCATTTATTTTATTGAAAATACCTAAAAATTTATCTTCACTTTGCAAATTTGAATCTTCTACAACTTCTACAAATCCATCTTTTCTAATACTTTTTTGAGCTAAATAATCATAGTTTGGAAGATTTAAAAAAGTATTATTTACAAAATCAATAATATTTTTACTAGACCTATAGTTTGTATTTAGATTTTCAAGTTTTATATTACTATTTTCACTCAAAACAAAATCAAAAAGCTCTCGTTTGCCTCCACGAAATCTGTAAATACTCTGCTTTGGATCACCTACATAAAAAAATGTTTTAAATTTTTCACTATCTCCAGCAATTACCTCATCAATCAAAGGCTTTAAAATTTTATACTGCAAAATAGAAGTATCTTGAAACTCATCTATTAAAATATGATTATAGTTACTATCTAATCTAAAATATAAAAAATCTTTATTGATTTTATTATTTAAAAGTTCGTAAACTAAATTTGAAATATCATTAAACTCAAAATAGTTTTTTTCAATATTAAAACTCTTTTTAAACTCTTTAAAATTTATATAAAGCTTAAAAATTTTATTTAAACTATATGAAGTTCTTAATTTATAGTAATTTAAAAAACTATCTTTAAGTTCCAAAAATACACTATTTATCTCTTCATTTGCACATTTTTTAAAATATGAATAGTCATATATATTCTCTTTTTCTATCCAAGTATTTGCAAAAAGCTCATCAAAATTTGTAAAAGATACAGCTTTTATGGCACTAGGACTTGCAACACTGCAATTTAAAATATGCTCTTTTATCTTAAAAGCTTTTTCTAAAATATCATCTTTTATAAGATTAAGTAGTTTTGCATCTATTTGTATAGGATTTATCTTTTCATTTTTTTCAATTAAGATTTTAAATAGTTCAAAAATAGAGTTAAATTTTTTCTTCTCATATAAAGAAAATTCAACTAACTCTTTAAAGCCATTTTCATCTAAACTTTGTAAAAATTTATAGCTCAAAATCTCCATATCATCATTTGAAATTTTGAAATCATCACTTATTCCGATATATCCACAAAACTCTCGTAAAATCTTATTTACAAATTTATCAATAGTAAAAATACTTGAACTATCATTTATAAATAGTTTTATAAGTAGTGATTTTTTACCTAGAATTTGCTCTTTTGTAAAATTTGATACTTTTATAATCTCATTTAAATATGCTTCATCATCACCTAATGTTTGAAGTGTGTTAAAAACTCTTTGACTCATTTCAGCAGCTGCTTTATTTGTGAAAGTTAGAGTTAAAATTTCGCTAGGTTTTGCTCCTAAAAGAAGTAAACTAATATATCTTACGGTTAATGCAAAAGTTTTTCCACTCCCTGCACTGGCTTTTAATGCTAAATATTTTTCCATAAATTCATTTTACTATATTTCATTTTAAAAGAGATTTTTAGATACAATCAAGACTTTAAAATTTACAAGGATATTTTTTATGACAAAAACAAATCCAAAAGTTCAAACTCTAATAGATGCTATTCCATATTTCAAAAAATTTTATGGAAAAACAATAGTTATAAAATATGGTGGAAGTGCCCAAACAAGTGATGATTTAAAAGAGAAATTTGCTCAAGATATAGTTTTGCTAACTCTTTTAGGAATAAAACCTATAGTTGTTCACGGTGGAGGAGCAAGAATCACAGAACTTTTAACAAAACTTGAAATTCCTTCACATTTTGTAGATGGATACAGAGTTACTTGTAAAGAGAGCATGAGAGTTGTTGAGATGGTTTTAAGTGGAGAAATAAATAAGAATCTTGCTTCACTTTTAAATCATCACGGTGCAAAAGCAATTGGAATATCTGGAAAAGATAGTGGAATAATTAAAGCAGTCCCAAAAGATGGTGGGAAGTTTGGTTACACTGGAGATATAACTTCTGTAAATGGAGAGATAATAAATAACCTAATAAAAGAAGGGTTTATTCCAGTAATTGCTCCTATTGCAAATGGAGATGAACCAAATCATCCAGGTTACAATATAAATGCAGATGTAGCAGCTTGTGAAATTGCGATGGCTGTAAAAGCTCAAAAAGTTATATTTTTAACTGATACAGTTGGTGTTTTAAATAAAAGTGGTGAGCTAATCCAAACTTTAGATAAAGCAAATGTTGAAATGTTTAAAAAAGATGGAACAATTGCTGGTGGAATGATTCCAAAAGTTGATTCTTGTATAGAGGCTATTCATAATGGTGTAAATAAAGCTCACATTATAGATGGTAGAGTTGAGCACTCAATCTTACTTGAGTTATTTACAAGTGATGGAATAGGAACTCAATTTATAAGAGTTGATAATCCAAATAATGGAATTGATATAGAAAAATTATTAAATAGTTAAAAGGAAGATGGTATGGGATTTATTGAAACAAGAGGAAATGATGGAAAAAGAGCAAAAGAAATAAATTTTAGCGAAGCTATTTTAAATCCAAGTAGCTCTTTTGGTGGACTTTATGTACCAAAAAATTTACCAAATTTAGGTGAAAATTTTATTGAAAATCATATAAATAAAAGCTATAAAGAGCTTGCATTTGATATTTTAAAAGCTTTTGAAATTGATATTGATGATAATGAAATACAAAAAGCATTAGATTTATACGATAATTTTGATAATCCAAAAAACCCAAGTCCTGTTGTAAAAGTTAAAGATGATTTATATGTAAATGAGCAATATCATGGTCCTACACGTGCTTTTAAAGATATGGCACTTCAACCTTTTGGATCAATTTTTAGCTCAATTGCACAAAAAAGAGATGAAAACTACCTAATTTTAGCAGCAACATCTGGAGATACAGGACCAGCAGCTTTAAATACTTTTAGAAATAAAAAGAATATTCAAGTTGTTTGTTTATATCCAGATGGAGGAACTAGCGATGTTCAAAGACTTCAAATGGTTTGTGAAGATGGAGAAAATCTAAAAGTTTTAGGAATAAAAGGAAACTTTGATGATGCGCAAAATGCTCTAAAAAATCTTTTAGCATCAAGCAGTTTCAAAGCTGAATTAGAAAAAGATAATATAAAATTAAGTGCTGCAAATAGTGTAAATTTTGGAAGAATTATTTTTCAAATCATCTATCATTTTTGGTCATACTTAGAACTTATTCGTCAAAATGCTATTAAAAATGGAGAAAATATATATTTAGTTGTTCCAAGTGGTAACTTTGGAAATGTTCTTGGAGCATATTATGCACAAAAAATGGGGCTTTGTATTGAGAAACTTTTAGTTGCATCAAATGAAAACAACATTTTAACACAATGGATAAACACTGGAATTTATGATATTAGAGAAAAGAGTTTAAAACTTACAAAATCACCAGCTATGGATATATTAAAATCTTCAAATATTGAAAGAGTAATTTTTGATCTATTTGGAAGCACTAGAACAAAAGAGTTAATGGAAGATTTAAACTCTAAAAATATTTTTGAAATGACTAAAGAAGAGACAAAAGAGTTACAAAAATATTTTAGTGCTACTTTTAGTAATGATTCATTTGGTAACAAAACTATAAAAGAGTTTTTGGATTTAGGATATCTTATGGATCCTCATACTGCAACTTGCATAAAAGCTTGCAATGACTTAAAAGAAAAACCTCTAAAAACTGTAATTTACTCAACAGCAGAGTGGACAAAATTCTCTCCAACTGTTTTAAATGCTTTAAATCAGGACTCTAAAAAGTATAGTGATAAAGAGGCTTTAGAAGAGATTAGTACAAAATTTGGTGCTAACTTACCTCAGACTATTAAAAATCTTTTTAATGCAAAAATCAATCACACTTTAGTAATAGACAAAGAAAATATTGAATCTGAAATCATAAAATTTATTAGAAAATCATAAGATTTTCTAATAAACAACAAAATGAACTATTTTTAAATATTCTATTTTTACACATTTCATTAATCATTCGTTTATAAAATTGACCAAAATCAATCTTTCTTAAGTATCTTTATATTAAAATCTAGGCCGATTCTAATTTTAAAAAAAGGAAGCCAAATATGTCTAAAGATACAAATAGACGAGATTTTATTGGCTACTCATTTGCTGCAGTTGCTGCAGTTGGAGGAGCCGCATCTTTGTATGGTATGAAACAGGTATGGGATCCACTTCCTAGCGTTTTAGCTGGTGGATTCACAACTATTGATTTATCTGCTTTAAAAGCAGGAGAGCCAGGAACTTTCACATGGAGAGGAAAACCTATCTTTGTTTTAAAGAAAACTGCAGATATGGAAGATAATGTAAGAGATTTAGTAATTGGAAGTGATAAATACACAGTTGCAATTGGTCTTTGTACTCACCTTGGTTGTATTCCAGCATGGAAAAAAACTGAATGGAAATGTGCATGTCACGGTGGTGTTTTCAATGCAAGTGGTCACCAAACTTTTGGACCACCACCTAGACCACTTGATTTACCTCCATTTAGTGTAAAAGGTAATTCTATCGTTTTAGGCGAAGAGGGTCCTGAATTCAAAAAAATCGCTGATGCGATGAAAGCATAAGGAGACAATAGATGGCAAAATTTGAAAAAGCTAACTCTGTTGGTGAGTGGTTAGAACAAAGACTTAATATCAAAGCATTTAACAAAGTTATGATGACTGAGTATTGGATTCCAAAAGATATTAACTTCTTATGGGCAATGGGAGTATTATTAGCTACTACATTTACTATTTTAGTTGTATCTGGGATATTCTTAATGATGTATTACAAACCTGACATCAATTTGGCATTTGATTCAGTTAACTATACAATTATGCAAGAAGTTGCATTTGGTTGGTTATTTAGACATATTCATGGTGTTGCGGCTTCTGTTATATTCTTAATAATATATATTCATATGCTTACAGGTATCTATTATGGTTCGTATAAGCAAGGTAGAGAGATGATTTGGATTTCAGGAATGTTACTATTTGTTACATTTAGCGCTGCTGGATTCTCTGGATATATGCTTCCTTGGGGACAAATGTCTTACTGGGCTGCAATGGTTATTACAAACTTATTTGGTGGAGTTCCTGTTATTGGAGATGCACTTGTAGTTTGGATTAGAGGGGATTTTAATGTTGCTGATGCAACACTTACAAGATTCTTTATGCTACATGTTTTCTTATTACCAATAGCAATTATGGGATTAATTGGTCTACACTTCTATACATTAAGAATTCCTCACGTAAATAATCAATCTTCAGAAGAGTTTGATTTTGATACTGAAGCTGAAAAATATTTAAGTGGAAATAAAAAAGAGTCAAAAGTTATTCCATTCTGGCCTGTATTTATCTCAAAAGATTTAGCAGTTCTTGGAGTATTTTTAATATTCTATTTCTATTTAGTATTCTTCCACTATAGCTTTGCTATGGATCCTGTTAACTTTGATCCAGCTGATCCAATGGTAACACCAGCTCATATTTATCCTGAGTGGTACTTCCTATGGTCTTATGAGGTTTTAAGAGGATTCTTCTTTGATATTGCTGGAATTTCAGCATTTGATCTTGGTTTAATTGCATTTGCATTTGCAAATGGTATCTTCTTTGTTTTACCATGGTTAGATAGAGATAATAAAATTTTACCAGCTCACAAAAGACCACTATTCTTCATTTGGTTCTGGTTATTAGTTGTAGATTTAATAGTACTAACTGTTTATGGAAAACTTCCTCCAACTGGAACAAATGCTTGGGTAGGTTTCTTTGCAGCAGTAGCATTTATTCTACTATTTGTTCTACTTCCAGTTGTTACGAAACTTGATCAAAAAAGAAGAGGGTAAAAGATGAGAGAATTAAAAATTTTAGCAGTAGTAGTAGCATTAACTCTTATTACTTACTGGGGAGTTGAGCCTTTTGCTCACTCGCAAATGCATCCAGCTGTATCAAACTCTAATTTTGATTTTGGAAAAGCAGATGCTGAAACATCAAAAGTTGCTGTTGAAAAAGCTCAAAAAGCTTTAGATGAAATACAAAAAAATAGTGATGAAAAAGCAATTAACAATGCAAAAGCTGATTTAGCAAAAGCTGTTGAATTCGAAAAAACTATAAATGTATTTTGGGAAAGTAATAATGAAGCAATCAATGCAAAAGGAGATGTTGCAAATGGTCAAATTCTTGTAACATCAAACTGTACAGCTTGTCACAGTATTGAATCTCAAGGTTTTCCACAAATTATGGATAATGCAACTACTGCTGGTGCATATGGTGTAACAACTCCTGATTTAGGAAGTTCTGGTAAACTATACACAAAAGAGTTTTTAGTAGCATTTATTAAAAATCCAGCACTTGCTTCAAAAGTTTCACATAAATTTGAAGATGGAAAAGCACATCCAATGCCAGGATATGACTGGATGAGTTCTCAAGAAATTGCTGATATGGTTGCTTATTTAGAGTCAATTGCTCCAAAAGAGATGACAAATAAAGAAGTATTTGTTGATTCTTGTCAAAGATGTCATGGTTTAAAATATGCTGACATGAAAAATGGAACTATGGGTGCATTTACACCAGCTGAAAATATAAAAAGCTATATGGGTAAACTTCCTCCAGATTTATCTCAATATATTATTAGTAGAGGTCCTGATTATTTAGGTAAATTTATAAATGACCCGCAAAAACTACTTGATGGTACTGCGATGCCTAGAGTTGGTTTAAATCAAGAGTCACAAGAACAAGTTATAAAATATCTTGAAGAAATTGGAGCTTCTAAAAAAGAGGAAAGAGAAGAATTAGGTCCTAAATTCCTAATATATCTAGTAATTTTTGCAATTTTTGGTTTCCTATGGAAAGCAAGTAAATGGAGAGATGTTCACTAAGAACATCTTTTCAAAACTTAAAAAGCTAGGAGTTTTTACTTCTAGCTTTTTTTATTTATATTTTATAAGATTATTTTAGAAGTAGCAGATATTATAGCCGTTTGTGATTTTAAAATAAGGCTTGAACTAAAACCAACAATGAAATCTTTATTGAAAAGTTCTCTCTCTCTTTTTGAAAATCCACCTTCTGTTCCAATAATTAAAGTTTTAATATCTGATACTTTACTATCTATAGAAGTTTGGGAGAAATCTAAAAAATATGTGTCTTGATTCTCTTGTATAAAAGTATCAATATTTTTACAAATATCAAGTTTTATAATACTACTTCTTCCACATTGAGATGATGAATTTATTAATATTTTTTCTAATTTTTCAAAATTTATTTTAAAATTCTTTTGTGAAAAATCACTATAAACAAAAGTAATTTTATCAACTCCTAATTCGTTTAAACTAGAGATATTTTCATAAATAGTTTTTGGATCAACAATACACCAAGCAAGATGAATTTTTTTACTATTTTCAATAACTTTTTCCTCTTGTTTTAGAAGATTTAAAAACAAACTCTTTTTATCGATTTGAGATATTTTATATGAATACAAAAAGTTATCTTCTAAATTTCTAAAATCTAAAATATCATCAAGCTTATGTCGCCTTGCTTTTATTATATAGTTATAATTCTCATCTTCAATTTTTAGTAGTTCATTTTTAGCATTTTTGTCATATATAAACTGCATTAAAATACTTTACTAATTATGTAAACAGCTAATAAAACTGTAATTTCAATAATATAAATCTTCTTTGCATAAATATAAAAATCTTCTTGAAGTTTTATATCAGAAACTTTTATAACTCTTTGTTTTTTATATCTTTTTATCTCAATTACAAGTAAAAATATTGAAGCTGGAATCATTAAAGCAATTGTAATGCTAAAATGATGAGCATAAAAAGCAACTATAGTTCCTGTGTAAATTACTATTGCATTACTCAAATGATAAATAGGAGTCATAAATTTCAATCTTTTTGCTAAAGTTACAAAGTTTTTTATTCTAAAAACTGAATATAGATTAAATAACATTATTCCTAAAAAGATATATATTGTATAAATATGTGTTGTAATTGCACTTTGCATCAATTCCATATAGGTTTATCTCACTTTTAAATTTTTTTGCTATTATATCCAACTTATAATAAGTTTATATTTCCAATACTTCATACATTTTTCAAAAATAAAAGGATTTTTTAATATATGAATAATAATTTAAAAAAAAAAGCAGTTGTAATTTTAAGCGGAGGAATGGATTCAACTCTTAGCTCTTACATAGCAAAAAACAGTAATTATGATTTAATAGCAGTTCATTTTAATTATGGACAAAGAACAGAATCTAAAGAGTTAAAAGCATTTAGAGACATTTGCAAAGAGTTAAATGTTTTAAATAAATATGAGATAGATATTCCATTTTTTACACAAATTGGAGCTAGTGCTTTAACTGATAAAACAATAGATGTACCAGTAAATGGTGTTGAAAAAGGTATTATTCCAATTACTTATGTTCCATTTAGAAACGGTATTTTTTTAAGTATTGCAAGTGCAATAGCTGAAAAAGAAGAGGCAAGTGCCATGTATATTGGAGTTGTACAAGAGGATAGTTCTGGTTATCCAGATTGTAGTGATAATTTTATTCTAAAAATGCAAAATGCAATTAATGAAGGAACAAAAGAGGATACAAAAATAGAGATTATAACTCCTCTTGTTCATTTAAGTAAAGCTCAAATTGTACAAGAGTCAATAAAATTAGATGTTCCTTTGAATCTTACTTGGTCATGTTATAAAGAAGAGATCGAAGCTTGTGGAGTTTGTGATTCATGTAGATTAAGATTAAATGGATTTAAAGAAGCAAATCAAAAAGATCCAATACAATACAAGGAGAGTTAAATGTGGGAAATTTCAAAAGAGTTTGACTTTTGTTATGGTCATAGAGTTTGGTCTCAAGCTTTAAATGTAGAATTTTCACTTGATAGCTGTTTAATGTGCAGACATCTTCACGGGCATCAAGGAAAAGCAATTGTGTATTTAAAAGCTAGCAATTTAGAAAATGGAATGGTTACAGATTTTAAACACTTAAATTGGTTTAAAAAGTTTTTAGATGATGTAATTGATCATAAATTTATTATTGATATAAATGATCCACTATTTTCAACACTTCTTCCAAATATAGATAAAAATGATTTAATAAGTTTTAAAGAAGGCTACAAAACAGTAAATCTAACAAATTTTGAAAATGAACTATTAGAACTTTATGAGAGCTACATTATTGTTGATTTTGTTCCAACAAGCGAAAACATATCAGCTTGGCTTTTAAAAATTGTTCAAGAAAAAATGGATAAATTAAATATAAAAGTTTCAAAAATAGAGTTTTTGGAAACTCCAAAGAGTAAAAGCACATTTTATGCTAGAGATTAATGAAATTTTTGGTCCAACTATTCAAGGAGAGGGAAAATTAATTGGCTCTCCTTCAATTTTTATTAGATTTGGAAAATGCAATTTTAAATGTGTTGGATTTAATGTTTTGTATGAAACTCCAAGCGGGGTTAAAAAGTGTGCTTGTGATTCATACTATGCTGTTGATATGGAGTTTAAAGATAGTTGGAAAAGCTATGAAAATCATCTTGATATAGTAAATATTACCAATAAACTTCTTGAAACTTATAGTTATAAAAATAGTATTGATGTAGTAATTACAGGAGGTGAGCCACTTTTATATTGGAATAACATAGAATTTCAAAATTTGATAAAACATTATATTAATAAAAATCACAAAGTTACAATTGAGACAAATGGCTCTTTAAATATAGATTTAAAAGAGGATTATCAAAAAAAAATCATATTTTCAATGAGTGTAAAACTAAGCAACTCTTTAGAACCTTTAAAAAAAAGAGTTAATAAATTTACATTAACAAAAATTTTAAACAATACAAAAGAGTCTTATTTAAAATTTGTTATTGGAGATGATTTTTTAGAAAAAGCAATAGATGAGATAGAAGATATTTTAAGAGATATTCCAAAGTGTGAAGTATATCTTATGCCACTTGGAGATAGTTCAAAAGCTATTGATAAAAATTCAAAAGATGTTGTAAATCTTGCAATTAAGTATGGATTTAAATACTCTGATAGATTACATATTAGATTGTGGGATAATAAAAGAGGAGTTTAGTCTAATAAAAATATTGATATAATAAATCTTTATGCAAAAAATTAAAAGGATAAAAATATGAAATTTAGTGGAAAAAATGTTTTAATAACAGGTGCAAGCAAAGGAATTGGTGCAGAAATTGCAAAAAATCTAGCTTCTTATGGATTAAAAGTTTGGATAAATTACAGAAGTAAAATTGAAGAAGCAGAAGTTGTTAAAGAGGCTATTGAAAAAGCTGGTGGAACAGCAGCAATTATAAAAGCTGATGTATCAATAGAAGAACAATTTATCGCAGCTATTAAAACAATTATTGAAAGCGATGGTGAATTAGCATATTTAGTAAATAATGCTGGAATTACAAAAGATAAATTAGCTCTTAAAATGAGTGTTGAAGATTTTACATCTGTAATAGATGCAAATCTTACTTCAGCATTTATTGGTTGTAGAGAATTTTTCAAACAAAGAGGGAAAAAAGGCTTTGGTTCTGTTGTAAATATATCTTCAATTGTTGGTGAAATGGGAAATCCTGGTCAAGCAAACTATTCAGCTTCAAAAGGTGGATTAAATGCCATGACAAAATCATTCGCAAAAGAAGCAGCAAGTAGAAATATCAGATACAATGCTATAACTCCTGGATTTATTCAAACAGATATGACAGATTTATTAAAAAATGAAGTAAAAGCAGAATATGAGAAAAATATTCCTCTTTCAAGATTTGGAAATCCAAGCGAAATAGCAGATGCAGTCGCATTTCTACTAAGTGATCACTCATCGTATATTACAGGTGAAATATTAAAAGTAAATGGTGGATTATACGTTTAAAACTTATCTTTAAACTATAATTTCTTCAAATTAAAAAGTTTTTAAAACTTTTTTGCTATAATTTTGGGACAATTTTATTAAAGGAATTAAAATGGCATTATTAGATGATGTAAAAGCTGTTGTTGTTGATCAATTAGATTGCGATCCAGCTGAAGTTAAAGAAGATTCGAAGTTCATTGAAGACTTAGGAGCAGATTCACTAGATGTAGTTGAGCTTGTAATGGCTTTAGAAGAGAAATTTGATATCGAAATCCCTGATGAAGAAGCTGAAAAAATATTAACTGTTGGTGATGCAATATCATATATTGAAAACAACAAATAGTTTTTTCTTTTTTTTAGATAAAAGAGTTTCTCTTTTATCTATTTGTTTTTGTTATTGAGTTTTTAGCTTAAAGATTGAATAGTTTAAATAAAATATTGGAGCATTATTAGATGAAAAGAGTTGTTATTACAGGACTAGGTACTATAAATTCTACTGGACATAGTGTAAACGAATCTTTTGATGCCGTTGTAAACGGTGTTTGCGGGATTGATAAAATTACACTGTTTGATACAACTGATTTTTCAGTACAAATTGCAGGTGAGGTAAAAAATTTCGATCCTGAAACTGTTATGGATAAAAAAGAGGTGAAAAAAGCTGATAGATTTATTCAATTAGGTATAAAAGCGGCTTTAGAAGCTATGATTGATAGCGGTTTTGTTACAAGTGAAAATAAAAAAGTAGATGAATCTATAGCAAATAGATTTGGAATAATTTCAGGTTCTGGAATTGGTGGATTAAGTACAATTCAAAGAAATTCTACAATTTGCGATACAAAAGGTTCAAGAAAAATATCTCCATTTTTTATACCATCATCTTTAGCAAATATGCTAAGTGGATTTATATCTATCGAACACAACTTAAAAGGTCCATCTTTAAGTCATGTTACTGCTTGTGCTGCTTCAACTCATGCATTAAATGACGCTATGAAAACAATAGTTTTAGGTGGTGCTGATAGAATTTTAGTTGTTGGTGCTGAAAGTGCTGTTTGTGGTGCTGGAGTTGGTGGATTTGCTGCTATGAAAGCACTATCTACTAGAAATGATGATCCTAAAAAATCTTCAAGACCTTTTGATATAGATAGAGATGGATTTGTAATGGGAGAAGGTGCTGGTGCTTTAGTTGTTGAAACTCTTGATAGTGCACTGGCAAGAAATGCAAAAATTTATTGTGAGATTATTGGATTTGGAGAAAGTGGTGATGCAAATCATATCACTGCACCTGTAATGGACGGTCCACTAAGAGCTATGAGAGCTGCATTTGAAATGGCAAAAGATTTAACTGGAGAGTATCCAAAAATTGATTACATAAATACTCATGGAACTTCAACTCCAGTTGGTGATAAAAATGAGACAGCTGCTATTAAAGAACTTTTTAGTGGAAAAGAAAATTGCCCTCCTGTATCTTCTACAAAAGGTCAAATTGGTCATTGTTTAGGTGCTGCTGGAGCTATTGAAGCTATTATGGCGATTAAAGCTTTAAATGAAGGTATTATTCCTCCTACAATAAATGTTGAAAATCAAGATCCAGAATGTGATTTGGATATTGTTCCAAATGTTGCTAGAAAAGTTGATTTAACAACTGTTATGAGTAACAATTTTGGTTTTGGTGGAACAAACGGTTCAGTAATTTTTAAAAAATTTACAAAATAAATCTAAACCTTAAAGGGTATTATTACCCTTTTTCTTAAGGAAAAACATTGGCTACTTACTTAGAATTTGAAGAAAAAATAAAAAAAATTGAAGAAGATATAATAATCGCAAAAACAAAAGCAGATGAACCTGCTGTTGAGATATTAAATAAAAAATTAAATAAAGAAGTTGAAAAAACTTTTAAAAATTTGAATGACTATCAAAAACTTCAGCTAGCACGACATCCAGACCGTCCTTATGCACTTGATTATATTAATTCTCTTTTATCAAATGCTTATGAAATTCATGGAGATAGACACTTTGTAGATGATAATGCAATTGTTTGTTATTTAGGTTTTATAGGAACTCAAAAAACTTTGATAATTGGTGAGCAAAAAGGTAGAGGAACAAAAGAAAAGTTAAAAAGAAACTTTGGAATGCCTAGTCCTGAAGGTTATAGAAAAGCTTTAAGGGCTGCTTTACTTGCTGAAAAATTTCAAATTCCAATTCTTATGTTAGTTGATACTCCAGGTGCATATCCAGGGCTTGGAGCTGAAGAGAGAAATCAAAGTGAAGCAATTGCAAAAAATCTTTATGAATTTGCAAATCTTACAACTCCAACTGTTTCAGTAGTAATTGGAGAAGGTGGAAGTGGTGGGGCTTTAGCTATATCTATTGCTGACAAACTTGCTATGATGAGATATTCTGTATATGCTGTTATTTCACCTGAGGGGTGTAGTGCAATTTTATGGAATGACCCATCAAAAGTTGAAACAGCAGCTCAAGCGCTTAAGATTACAGCTGAAAATCTAAAACAACAAAATCTAATAGATGATGTTATAAATGAGCCTTTAATTGGTGCTCATAGAAATAAAGATGAAGCATTTATGGCTTTAAAAGAGTATTTTTTAAACTCTGTTGATGAACTTAAAAAACTAACGCCACAAGAAAGACAAGAGAAAAAATATCAAAAAATTATGAATTTAGGATCTTTTTCTGAGTAATAAGTAAGATAAACTAAAAAAGTTTATCTTATAAATCATTTTTTTCTCGAACTAACCTTCCAACTTTTTCGCCACCAATCAAATGAAAATGTAAATGTGGAACTTCTTGTCCTCCATCATTTCCAATATTTGTAATCATTCTATATCCAGTTTTATCTATTTTTAACTCTTTTGTAACTTTTTTTATAAAACTACTTAAACCTGACATAATATCCGATGGAGCATCTTCAAATGAGTCATAATGAGATTTTGGAATAACCAAAACATGCACCTTTCTTGTAGGATTTATATCATGAAAAGCCAAAAAATTATCATCTTCTAATACAATATTACTAGGTATCTCTTTATTTATAATTTTGCAAAAAATGCACATATTTTCTCCTTGATTTTTTATAAAAAATTATAACCAAACTCTAATAAAAAATTAGGTATAATCGCAACTTTTAGAGATTATAAATATATATTTTGTAAAAATAAATTAGAGATTAGGAATAAAAATTGGAACTTTGGATAAAGAAAATCGAATCTGCTTCAACACTTGAAGAACTGGAGAGTTTAAGAGTTGATACACTTGGGAAAAAGGGAATTTTGACTATAGAATTTGCAAAAATGAAAGATATTCCAGCTGATGATAAAAAATCATTTGCAGAAAATCTAAATAGACAAAAAGATCAAATAACGAAAGCTTTAGATAGCAAAAAAGCAGAACTAGAAGTAATTGCTTTGGATAAAAAATTACAATATGAAAAAATTGATGTTACAAAGTTTAATAACGAACTTAGCTGTGGTTCTGCTCACCCAGTTGCTGAAACTATGAATAGAATTATTAACTACTTTTTAAACCTTAATTTTACAGTTGAAGAGGGTCCTTTGGTTGAAGATGATTTTCATAATTTTCAAGCTTTGAATCTACCTGAATATCATCCAGCACGAGATATGGCTGATACTTTTTATAACAAAGATTATACACTTTTAAGAACTCATACTTCTCCTGTTCAAATAAGAACAATGTTAAGCCAAAAAGCTCCTATACGAATGATTGCACCAGGAACTGTTTTTAGAAGAGATTTTGATATTACTCACACTCCAATGTTTCATCAAATTGAAGCTTTAGTTGTAGATGATGCTGATAAAATCTCATTTGCAAACTTAAAACATGTTTTAGTTGAATTTTTACAGCATATGTTTGGAGAAGTTGAAGTTAGATTTAGACCTTCATATTTCCCATTTACAGAGCCTAGTGCCGAAGTTGATATTTCATGTGTATTTTGTAAAGGAAATGGTTGCAGAGTTTGCTCACAAACAGGTTGGCTTGAAGTTTTAGGATGTGGAGTTGTGGATCAAAATGTTTTTGATGCTGTTGGATATAAAGATAAATCAGGTTATGCATTTGGTTTAGGAATAGAAAGATTTGCTATGCTAATTCATAGTATTGGTGATTTAAGATCTCTATTTGAGAGTGATACAAGACTATTAGGACAATTTAAATGATAATTACAAGAAGATGGCTAGAAGAGTTTATAAATATATCAAACATAAGTACAGATGAGATTTGTAAAACATTAAATAGCATTGGTTTAGAAGTTGATAGTGTAGAAAAAAATAGTATTGCTTCGAAAGTTGTTGTTGCAAAAGTTTTAAGCAAAGAGAAGCATCCAGATGCTGATAAATTAAATGTTTGTCAAGTAGATTTAGGAGATGAAGTTACTCAAATTGTTTGTGGAGCATCAAATGTAGAAGCTGGACAAACTGTTGCAGTTGCTACTATTGGAGCTATTTTAGGAGATGATTTTAAAATAAAAGCAGCAAAACTAAGAGGTGTTGAATCAAATGGAATGATTTGCTCATCAACAGAACTAGGACTTCCAAAATTAAATGATGGAATTATGGTTTTAGACAACTCTATTGGAGAGCTTATTTTAGGAAAAGAGTTAAAAGATTACCCTATTTTAAATGATGATATTATAGAAATTGGTCTTACTCCAAATAGAGGTGATTGCTTAAGTATTTTAGGAGTTGCTAGAGAATTAGCAGCTTTTTATGATTTACCTTTGATAGAATTAGATAAAAATATAAATGATCACGAACTTAGTATTGGTCAAATATTTGAGATAAATAGTTCAAATATTGACACTTTTTTAGTATACAAAGCCATAGATTTTTCAAATTTCAAACTAGATTTAATAACAAATCTAAGAGTAGCTTTAATTGGTAAGTTTAAAGAAAATAGTAATATTAGAAACTCACTTTTCTATGCAACTCATTGTGTTGGTACTATTTTAAATGCATATCCTAGAGAAGATTTTGTTTTAAAAAATGAACTTAGTGTTTTGGATTTAAGAAAAAATGAAAAAGGATTTGATTGCTCTTATTCAAGCACAAATTGTCTAAGTCAAATCTGCGTAGAACAAAAAGATTTTAGTGAAAGCTCAAGTGATTTTTTACTTGAAGCATCTTATATAAATCCTGAAGTTATATCAAAAAGAGTTTTTGATGCAAAGATAAAAACAGGAGATATATTTTACAAAGCATCAAGAGGTAGCAATCCTGATTTAAATTATGGAGTTAATTATTTTTCTAGTTTTGCTTCTAAAATGGGAGCAACTATATACTCTGGAGCAAAAGAATTTTTGGAAGATATTGAAAAAACAACTCTTAGTATTAGTGCAAAAAATATAAACTCTATTATTGGACAAAAAATAGAAAAAATAGAGATAGAGAGAATTTTAACTTCTTTAGAATTTGAAATAAAAGAGTCTGTGGAAGATATTTTATTGATTAAAGTTCCACACTATAGACATGATATAAAAAATATTGCTGATATTGCTGAAGAAGTTATAAGAATGGTTGGAATTGATAATATTATTTCAAAACCTTTGGCTATTGATGAAGTAAATAGAGTGAATAAAACTAGTCTAGATTTACAAAAAAAGAATAAATTAAGATATAAAGCTATTGAAAATGGATTTTTTGAGACATTAACATATGTTTTTTCTTCAAAAGAAAATTTAGAAAAATATGGTTTTAAAACTGTAAAAGATGAGCTAGATCTTATTAATCCAATTGTAAAAGAGTTAAATACTTACAGAACTACACTACTTTTAAATATTGTTGAGGCCTGTTCAAATAACTTTAAAATAGGTGCTAGAAGTGCTAGTTTTTTTGAAATTGGAACTATTTTTGATGAAAATAGAGTTGAAAGTAAAAAAATTGCATTTGTTCACAGTGGAGCTTCATCACTAGAAGATGTAAGCAATGCTGGAAAACCAAAAAATATAGATTTTTTCTCATTTTCAAAAAAAGTTTTAAATACTATTGGTGAATTTGAGCTTGAACCTATGACAAATATTGATAATAAATTTATTCATCCATATCAAAGTGCAAATATTTTAATAGATGGAAAAATATCGGGATTTATCTCTAAGCTTCACCCAAGTGTTGCCTCTGATTTCGATTTAAGTGATACTTTTTTTGCACAAATAGATTTTGATAGTTTAAAAGATGGTCTAATAAAAGCATCTTCTTACTCTAAGTTTCAAGCTTCTAGAAAAGATTTAAGCATAATTGCTCCAAAAACTTTAGAGTTTAAAGAGATTAAAAAAGTTATAAACTCACTAAATAATAACCTGATTAAACAGTACAACTTAATCGATATATACAGTGATGATAAACTTGGAGAAGATGAGAGTTTAACTATTAGATTTACTCTTCAAAGTGATGATAAAACACTTGAAGATGAAGATATAAATCAAGTTATAAGTTCAATTTTAGATGCTTTAAAAGAGAAATTAAATATTACTTTAAGATAAGGGAAAAAGATGTCAAGTTTTAATATAAAAAGATTAAATAAGCCTTTTGATATTGTTATAGAAAATATTGCAAGTGATAAATCAATATCACACAGATGTGCTATGTTTTCACTATTTTCAAATAAAACTTCATATATTAAAAACTATTTAACGGCTGAAGATACTTTAAATACTCTAAAAATTGTAGAACAATTAGGTGCAAAAATAAAAAGAGATGGAAGTAGTGTTGAAATTACTCCTGTTGATAATTTAAGCGAACCAGATGATGTGCTTGATTGTGGAAACTCTGGAACTGCTATGAGACTTTTTTGTGGATTATTAGCAAGTGTTGATGGCTCTTTTGTTTTAAGTGGAGATAAATACTTACGAAGTAGACCAATGAAAAGAGTTGCCGATCCTTTAAGAAATATTGGAGCAAATATTGATGGAAGAGAAAATGGAAACAAAGCACCTTTATTTATAAGAGGTGAAAAATATTTAAAACCTTTCTCTTATATATCTCCAGTAGACTCAGCTCAAGTTAAATCAGCTATGATTTTGGCAGCTTTAAGAGCTACAAATGTTAGTAAATATAAAGAAAATGAACTAACACGTGACCATACTGAACGAATGCTAAAAGGTATGGGAGCAGAAATTTTTACAGATAATGAAGGCTTTATTAATATAAAACCTCTAACATCTCACTTAAAACCCTTAAATATAACTGTTCCAGCAGACCCTTCTAGTGGATTTTTCTTTGCTGTTGCAGCTGCAATTTCAAAAGGTTCTAGAGTTGTAATAAAAAATGCATCTTTAAACCCTACAAGAGTTGAAGCTTATGTTGTTTTAAAAAAAATGGGAGCAGTAGTAAACTTTATTGAAAAAGAGAATGTTTATGAACCTATTGGAGATATTGAAATTATTGGAGACGAACTAAATGGTGTTGAAGTAAGTGAAAATATATCTTGGCTAATAGATGAGCTTCCAGCACTTAGTATTGCAATGAGCTTAGCAAAAGGAAAATCAAAAGTAAGCAATGCAAAAGAGCTAAGAGTAAAAGAGAGTGACCGTATAAAAGCTGTTGTAGATAATTTAGCACTTTGTGGAGTTGATTTTACAGAGTTTGAAGATGGTTATGAAATAAGAGGTGGAAGCTTAAAAAGTGCAACTATTGACTCTTATGGTGACCATAGAATTGCTATGAGTTTTGCAATAGCTGGGTTAAATTGTGATATGAAAATAGATGATGTAGAGTGCATAAACTCATCTTTTCCAAACTTTAAAGAGATTTTAGACTCTTTGTATTAAGGATAAATTTTGAAAATAGAACTAGCGAGTAGCTATGGTTTTTGTTTTGGAGTAAAAAGAGCTATTGAAATTGCACAAAAATATGAAAATAGTGCAACTATGGGACCACTTATTCATAATGAAGATGAGATAAATAGATTAAAAAAAGATTTTAATGTTGGACTTTACTCAAACTTAAGTGATGCAAAACCAGATGATACTGTTATTATTAGAACTCATGGTATTCCAAAAAATGATTTAAGAGATCTTAAAAAAGGAGTTAAGAAAGTTATAAATGCTACTTGCCCATTTGTAACAACTCCACAAAATATAGTAAAAAATATGTCAAAAGAGGGTTACTCTATTCTTATTTTTGGAGATATTGAGCATCCTGAAGTAAAAGGTGTTAAATCTTATGCTTGCGATTTAGATGATGTTCATATAATATTATGCACTGAAGATTTAAAAAATATAAAATTTAAAAATAATAAAATTGCTTGTGTTGCACAAACTACAAAGAAAAAAGAGACTTACCTAGAAATCATAAATGAGCTAATTCTAAAAAATAAAGAAGTGCGAGTTTTTAATACAATTTGTGATGCAACTTTTGAAAACCAAGATGCAGCAAAAGATATCTCAATAAAATCTGATGTTATGATTGTAATTGGTGGAAAAAGCTCATCAAATACAAAACAACTTCACTCTATTTGTCTTGAAAATTGTGAAGATTCATATTTAATAGAAAATGAACAAGATCTTGAAATTTCTTGGTTTAAAGATAAAAAATTCTGTGGAATCACTGCAGGTGCGAGTACGCCTGACTGGGTTATTCAAAAAGTATGTGATAAAATAAAGAGTTTTAAACCATAATTTAAGCGATTTTTTTGTACAATCTTGCTATTTTAAATAAACTGGTAAACAAAGAAGGTACAAAATGCGTATGGAAGATATAGATTTAGGTGAAGACTTTGACTTTGAGCAAATGCTAAATGAGTCTTTTGAACAATCAGAGAATAACTCTGTGGTTGATGGTGTAATTGTTGATATAAATGATGAGAGAGTTTTAGTTGATGTTGGACAAAAAATAGAAGGTTTATTGTCAGTATCTGAAATTACAACAAATGGTGAATTAAAGTATAAAGTTGGAGATACAATTCCTGTTATGCTTATGGGAAGCAGAGGTGAAAGACCTAGTATTTCTCATAGAAAAGTACTACAAAGAGAGAAGTTTAATAACTTTATAGCTACTCATGGTGAAAACTTTGAAGATGTTACTATTGAAGCTAAAATAGTATCTGTTAAACAAAGAGGTGGTTTCACTCTTGAAGATACAGATGGTTGTGAATACTTTATGCCTCTAGCTCAATCTTACATGAAAACTATTGGTGCTATTGGAAAAACAATAAAAGCAAAAGTTATTAAAGTAAACAAAAATCAAAGCTCAATTATTGTTTCAAGAAAAAAATTAATTGAAGAGAGTAAATCTGTAAAAGATAGCAAAATTGCTGAAATTTTAGAGAATAAAGAGCCAATTGATGGAGTTATTAAAAAAATTACTTCTTATGGAATGTTTGTAGATTTAGGTGGAATAGATGGTCTTGTAAACTACAATGAGATTTCTTATAAAGGTCCTGTAAATCCTGCAAACTATTACTCAGAAGGAGATACTGTTTCTGTTATTGTATTATCTTATGATAAAAATAAACAACATTTAAGCCTATCGATCAAAGCTGCTTTATCAAATCCATGGGAAGAGATAAAAGATAGATTAGAAGTTGGTGATACTATTACTGTAACTGTTTCAAATTTTGAATCTTATGGTGCTTTTGTTGATTTAGGAAATGATATAGAAGGACTTTTACATATTTCAGAACTTTCATGGAATAAAAATATCAAAAATCCAAAAGAGATTTTAAACATTGGTGATGAGATAAATGTTGAAGTAATTGAGCTAAACTTTGACCAAAAAAGATTAAGAGTTAGTTTAAAAAACCTTCAAGAAAAACCATTTAATAAATTTGTAAACTCTCACAAAGTTGGAGATGTTTTAAAAGGAAAAATTGCAACTTTAACTGAATTTGGAGCTTTTGTTACTATAGGTGATGTTGATGGATTACTTCACAATGAAGAGTCAAGTTGGGAGCCAAATAGTAAATGTAAAAATCTTTTCAAAAAAGGCGATGAAGTTGAAGTTAAAATTATCAAAATAGATAGAGAAAAAGAAAATATCTCACTTTCTATCAAAGAAATAGCTACTTCTCCTGCAAAAGATTTCCAAGACAAATACAAAATTGGTGATATTGTAAAAGGTGCTATAAAAGATAAAAAAGATTTCGGTCTATTTATAAAACTTGAAAACAACCTAGATGGACTTGTAAGAACTGAAGATTTTGGTCCATTAAATATTGATGAAGTATCAATTGGTGATGAAATTGAAGCTGTTGTTATAAATATTGACACTAAAAAAAATAGAGTTAGATTATCTATAAGAAGATTAGAGCAACAACAAGAAAGAGATATTCTAAAGTCTGTAAATGATGATATGTCTATGACTTTGGGTGATGCTATAAAAGATCAATTCAAAAAGTAGGAATATTTTAATGAGTAAAAAAACAATTGTAGTTTGTGATCATATTCACGAAGCTGGATTAAAAATTTTAGAAAAAACAGAAGATATAAATTATGTATTTGCAGCTGATGTTGATAAAGTAAAACTATTAGATATTATAAAAGATGCAGATGTTGCAATTACTAGATCTTCAACAGATGTTGATGAAAAATTTTTAAATGCAGCAGTTAATTTAAAAGCAATTATACGAGCTGGTGTTGGTTATGATAATGTTGATATTGAAGGTTGCAGTAAAAGAGGAATAATTGCTATGAATGTTCCTACTGCAAACACAATAGCAGCAGTTGAACTTACAATGGCTCATATGTTATCTTGTATGAGAAAATTTCCATATGCTCACAATCAATTAAAAATTGATAGAGTTTGGAAAAGAGAAGATTGGTATGGAAATGAGCTTTATGGTAAAAAACTAGGTGTTATTGGTTTTGGAAATATTGGTCACAGAGTTGCTTTAAGAGCAAAAGCATTTGAAATGGATGTTATTACTTATGACCCATTTATTCCAAGCACAAAAGCAACTGATTTAGGTATTACTTATACTACAAATTTTGAAGACATATTAGCTTGTGATATTATTACAATTCATACTCCAAAAAACAAAGATACTATCGATATGATTAGTTTCGATGAGATAAAAAAGATGAAAGATGGTGTTGTATTAATAAACTGCGCAAGAGGTGGATTATACAATGAAGAAGCACTTGTAGAAAATTTAAAAAATGGAAAAATTGCAATGGCAGGAATTGATGTATTCAAAAAAGAGCCAGCAACTTCTCATCCACTTTTAGATTTACCAAATGTAACTTTAACAGCACATCTTGGAGCAAATACAAAAGAGAGTCAAAAAGAGATCTCTATTCAAAGTGCAAACAATGCAATAGAAAGTGCAAGAGGAATATCATATCCAAATGCATTAAACCTTCCAATAGATGAGAGCAAAATTCCTTCATTTGTAAAACCATATATTGAATTAACTCAAAAAATGGCATTTTTACTAGCACAAATTAGTAAAAGCGAAATTAGAGCTATTGAAGTAAGTGCAGAGGGTGAATTAGCTGAATTTGTTGAATCTTTACAAACTTTTGCAAGTGTTGGAGTTTTAAGTGCAAGTGCTAGTAGCAGTAGTGTAAACTATGTAAATGCAAACTTTATTGCTAAAGAGAAAAATATAGAATTAACTACTAAGAAATTAACAAATAGCAGTGGTTATAAAAATAAAGTATCTGTTAAAATAACAAATGCAAAAGGTGTAAAAACTATATCTGGAACTGTATTTGGTGATGATGTTCAAAGAGTTGTTAATCTTGATGGTTTTGCTATTGATGTTGAACCAAAAGGTAAAATGATTATTATGAAAAACAAAGATATTCCAGGTGTTGTAGGAAAAGTTGGAAATATTTTGGGTGAAAACGGTATCAACATATCTGACTTCAGACTTAGTCGTGGTAAAGAAGGAACTGCATTAGCAGTTATATTAATAGATGAAAAAGCAAACTCAAAAGTAACTAGCGAACTTGATAATTTAGAAGCTAGCATTGCTGTTGCTTATGCTGAAATATAAGGAGTAAAAATGGCAATTGGAATGAGCGAATTAAAAAAAGGTCTTAAGATTGAAGTTGAGGGAATTCCATATAAAATTGTAGAGTATCAACATGTAAAACCTGGAAAAGGTGCTGCATTTGTAAGAGCAAAAATTAAATCATTTTTAAATGGAAAAACTATTGAAAAAACTTTCCACGCTGGTGATAAATGTGAAACTCCAAATTTACAACAAAAACAGATGCAATTTTTATATGATGATGGTGAATTATTACAATTTATGGATACTTCAAATTATGAGCAAGAGGGTTTAACTTACGAACAAGTCGGAGAAGCTTTTGATTGGATAATAGATGGAATGCAAGTAGATATGATGTATTTCAACGGAAAAGCTATTACAGTTGAGCCTCCAATGGTAGTTGAACTAAAAATTGTAGAGACTCCACCAAACTTCAAAGGTGACTCTCAAGGTGGAAGAAAACCAGCTACTTTAGAATCAGGGGCTGTTGTACAAATTCCTTTTCATATTCTTGAAGGTGATGTAATCAAAGTTGACACTAGAACTGGTGAATACTTAGAAAAAGTAAAATAATTAAAAAGCTAGATTTACTCTAGCTTTTTATCAAATTTCAATATATTAACTCTTCTTTTTTAAAAAAACTATCTTTTCATCTCCCAAATAGTTTTCGTGCAATATTTCAAAATCTATATTTAGTTCATTTAAAGCATTAATCCCATTTCTAATTTTTGGGCTTATTATTAGAATAAAAAAATCTATTTTATCTTTTAAAATATCAAGAAGATTATAAACACCCTCAACCATAATAAACTTATAATCAAGTAGTTTAAATAGATCATCGCTAATGATTACATTTCTATTTGCTACGTTAAAAAGTGGTATATTTTGAGAAAAAAGCTTATTTTTACTATAAATAAAAACATCTGGTTCAGCTCCCTTTATATATCTTGTATCCAAAGTTGGTTTATCAGTTCGTACAGTGTTTCCACCAATCACTAGAAGGTCAATCTTATCTCTAAGCATATGAACATATAGTTTTGCTCTTTGTGAGCTTATTTGACCATCTATTGAACCATTTAAAGTTTGTGCCATTTTGAAAAATATACAAGTTTTATTTTGCCAAGATTTAAAAGGGATTAAAAGATTTTCACACTCTTTTTCTAAAACTTTTGTTGTAATATTTATGTTTTTATTTTCTAAAGTTTTTATACCACCACTTGCAATTTTGTTTGTATCAATTGAGCCAATAATTACTCTTTTTGGTTTTAAAATTGATAATAAATTTGCACAAGATGGTGTTTTTCCATCATGATTACAAGGCTCTAAAGTTGTATAAATTTCACAATCATTAAAGAAGTTATTATGATTTTTTATTAAATACTCGTGTATTTCAGAACTTTTATTTTTTATTTTTAGAACAGAATTTGGTTCTTGTGTAAGAAATGCGGTTTTTAGTGCATTTATTTCAGCATGAGCAAATCCAGCCTCTTTGTGAGCCTCTATTGCTATAAGCTTTCCATCTTTAACAACAACGCACCCAACTGCAGGATTTGGGTAGGTTAAAAGTTGATATTTCCAAGCCTCATCAATGGCTAATTTCATATAGAAATTATCATCAATCTTCATAAAAAACTACTTTTTACCACTCAAAATATGTTGCAGCACTTAAGATATTATCATAAGTAATTTCTTCTTCTCCAAGCTCTGTTTTTATAGTTATTTTTTTGTTGTCAGCATTCAAAAGTTCACCTTTAAAACTATCTGTTTCAATATTTTTTACTCTTACTTTTTCACCAACACTTGCTATAAAATGTTCTGGTTTTTTTAATTTTCTTTCAATACCAGGAGAACTTACTTCAAGATTATATTTTCCACCCATTGGCTCATCAATATCTAAAATTGGAGATATTAATCTTGAAATTTCAGCACATTTATCTAAATTTACACCATCTTTTGATGTTACAACAACTCTAAAAATATTTCTCTCATGCTCTTTTTTTGTAACAATATCATAAAGCTTTAGCCCACTATTTTCAACTATTAGTTTAATTTGCTCTTCTAAATTCATTCTTTTTCACTTTTTATTTTATCTTTTTTTATTTTTGCAAATAGGTCTTCGATATTTTTTGATTTTTCTAAAGATGTATCTAGTTCAAATTTAAAATTTGGACATTTATACCATCCAGTACTTGCCAATACATCACTTTTTATTCTTCCATTTGCTTTTTTTAGAGATTCAATTACCTCTTTTACCTCATTTTTATCAAAATCACTACCATCAAAATATACAATTGCATCGTATTTTCCGTTCTTACAGTTTACACCTGTTATTGGTAAAGAGTTTATTTTACTATTTTGTAGTTGCGACAGAGCTTGAGGTATAAGCTCCATCAATAAGGATTCAGTTCTTTGAAGATTTATACTTTTCATTAATTGTCAATTTTTACTTTCTCTTCAATTTGAATAAATGTCTCAATATAGTCTCCAACTTTTATATCATTGAATTTATCGAACATAATTCCACACTCATATCCACTAGCAACTTCTTTTGCATCATCTTTAAATCTTTTTAGTGATGAAATTTTTCCAGTATATGTAACAATTCCATCTCTAATAATTCTAGCATGACCGCCTCTTATTACTTTACCATCTGTTACTAAACATCCAGCAACAGTTCCTATTTTTGGTACAACAAATGTCTCTCTAACTTCTGCTTGACCAGTATTCTCTTCTCTTATAATAGCGCTCATCATCCCAGATAGAGTATTTTTTACGTCATCAAGTAAATCATAGATAATTGAGTATGTATTTATCTCAACTCCATCAGATTTTGCTTTAGCCTTTATTGCTCCTGTAGGTCGAACATTAAATCCTAAGATTATACAACCTTCACTAGCACTTGCTAAAACTATATCACTTTCAGTAATTCCACCAACAGCTGAATGAATAACTTTTACTTTTACTTCATCATTTGCAATTTTTTCTAAAGAACCTTTAATTGCTTCTAAAGAACCACCAACGTCTGCTTTAATAATTACTGGTAATTGTTTAATTTTACCTTCAGCTATTAATCCACTCAGCTCTTCAAGTGATACTTTTGTAGATTTTGATAACTCTTTTGATCTTGCGTGTTCAGCTCTTGTTGTTGCAATATCTCTTACTTCTTTTTCACTGTCCATTGCAACTAAACTTGAACCAGTTGTTGGTACTTCATTTAGACCTAAAACAGTTCCAGTTTCGCTAAGTCCTAACTCTTTTACAATTTCTCCCATATCATTTGTAATAGCTTTTACTCTTCCAAAAGTAGTATCACAAACAATATTATCTCCAACTCTTAAAGTTCCATTTTGAACGATAATATTTGCAACAGGTCCTCTTCCTTTTTCTAAAGAAGATTCTATAACAGTTACTTTTGCTTTAGCAGTAGGATCAGCTTTTAGATCAAGAAGTTCCGATTGTATTAAGATATTTTCAAGTAAATCTTCAACACCATCTCCAGTTCTTGCAGATACTCCAATAAACTCTATATCACCACCCCAATCAATAGGAGTTAGATTTTTTTCAGCCATTTGAGCTTTTACCATATCTGGATTTGCTGTCTCTTTGTCCATTTTATTCATAGCTACTATAATTGGGCAACCACTAGCTTTTGCATGAGAAATTACCTCTTCTGTTTGAGCCTTTACTCCATCATCAGCAGCTACAACTATAATAATAATATCTGTAACATTTGCTCCTCTTGTTCTCATTGCACTAAATGCTTCGTGTCCTGGAGTATCAACAAAAGTAATTTTTTGTCCATTTTTTGTGATTGTATAAGAGTTTATATGCTGTGTAATTCCACCAGCTTCTCCTGAAGCTACTTTTGAACTTCTAATTTTATCCAATAAAGATGTTTTACCATGGTCAACATGTCCCATGATTGTTACAACTGGAGGTCTTGTTACAAATGATTTAGTATCAATCTCTTCGTTATAACTCTCTTCATAATTTACATCTTCTAATGCATCTTTTACAGTTACTTCAATACCTAATTCTTCTCCAAGTATTTCTAATTCATCTTGTTTTAAGAAGTCATTTTTTGTAACCATCATTCCTAAGTTAAATAGTACAGTAATAACTTCAGATGTAGTTTTTCCACAAGCTTCAGCAAATTCATAAACTCTAATATCTTCAGGAATTACAACATAAGTTACATCTTCTGCCTCTTGAACTCTTACAATTCTTTTCTTTCTTTTTCTTCTTTTAAGTCCTGTTGGAGTATTCCCAAAAGCTGCTGGTTTTGAACTTCTTGAGTGATTTGCTGTATTTACAGGTTTTGGTTCATCGAATATTTTAAAATTATCTTGTAATCCCATATCAAGAAGAACAACTTCATCTCCCAAAAGAGAATCATCACTACTTCTAAACTCTTCATTGCTATGAGAAACTTCTAATCTTCTTCCATGATCTTGAGCTTTTGTAGGAGTTTTCTTTTTCTCTTTTTTTACTTTTTGATTTCTTTGGTTGTCTTCTCTTACTCTATTATTTTTTTCAAAATTTTTCTCTTCGTTTTCACCAAAAATATCACTTAAAGATTTTTGAGTTTTTTTAACTTCAAAATCTTCTTTTACAACTTTTACCTCTGGCTCTTCTGGTCTTTTTTTCTTAATGATTACAAGACCTTTTCTTTTTGGAACAACTTTTGTAGGATTGATTATATTATCTTCATCATTTAGTTTAGTAATATTTTCTTCTGTTTTTAAAACAGGTTTTGAAATAGCTGGTTTTGTGATTTCAGTTTTTATTGAGTTGTCAACTACTTGCTCTTTATCATTTATTTCTAAAGCTTTTACATCAGGCACTTGATTTATTTCTATCTCTTTTTCAGGTTTAGAAACTTTTTCCTCTACTGGTTCTTTAATTCTAGAACTTTTTCCAGTCATTATATACTGTGTAATCTCTTCCGCATCCGCATAAGACACAGTAGCTTGTGCCGTTTTCAAATCTATCCCTAGCTCTTTCGCTTTTTGCATAACCTCAGCGCTTGTTGATGCAGCTTCTTCTGCAATCTCAAAAACTCTTACTTTATCTGACATCTAATAAAATCTCCTCAAATTGTATAACATACTTATCTTTGTTTTTGCACTCTCTACAAAGTGCTTTTTCATATCTTTTAATATCTTTCTTAACCAAGAAATCAACTTTACATGGCTGGCAAATATAAAAGCTTCTTCCAATGTTATCATAAACTGATAACTGTTTATTTGAACATTTAAATCTTAAAAGCTCCTTTTGTTCGAGCTTTTTCCTACAAAATATGCAAGTTCTTAAGATTATTTTCAAATTAGCCAAATATTATACCTAAATTTTTCTTAATAATATAAAATAATTAAATTTCAATTTTTACACCATTGTTATCAAAATCTACACTCATTACTCTAAAATGAGAAAATTTCTCTTTTAAAGCAAGTTCAAGCTTTTGACTATCTTCACTATAGGCTACTGAGAAAAATGTAGAACCCGAACCAGAAAGAGTACTCATTAAAGCACCATTTTTCAGAGCTGTTTTTTGTACTTCAAATAGTTCTGGCATATGTCTCATTCTAAATTGTTGATGAACCATATCAGCTGATGCATACTTTAACATCTCCCAATTTTCACTCATAAACGCAGCCGTTAAAAGTGATGAATGAGATATATTAAAAATTGTATCCTCTTTTGAATATTTATATGGAAGAGTTTTTCTTGATAATGTAGTTGAAATTGGTCTATTTGGTACAACAACAACTGCTTTTAAAGTTCTAGGAATTGATTTATTTATAAATTTTACCTCATTTTCATGTACACTTGCCACATTAAATCCACCCATAACAGCTGGTGTTATATTATCAGGATGACTTTCGTATGCCAAAGATAGATTCAAAAGTCTCTCTTTTTCTACTTTTATTCCCTCAATTGCATAAGCACTAGCAATTGCAGAAACAATAACAGCAGAAGAGCTTCCTAAACCTCTTGAAAGTGGTATTTCATTAAAAAATTCAAATCTAAAATGTCTCTTTTTTTGTGTCAAATTGTAGTAAAAGTCATTAAAAATAGATATAAACATATTATTATCTTTTAATGCAGGATTATTTGAACCTTCACCTTTTAAAGATACACTATGAAATTTTGATGGTCTGATTATTACTTGATTTTTTAAGTTTAAAGCTAATCCTAAACAGTCAAATCCAGGCCCTAAATTGGCACTAGTTGCTGGAACACTAATTCTCAAATATTCTCCTTTTTAAATGGTTCCATTTAAAAAGGAACCGAATCTTTTATAACTACTTTTTATAGCCTAGATTAAAAATCTCCTAAAAGTAGCTAGTTGTTAAACTCTCTATGAGAAAAACCTAAAGAGCTTCAAAATGAAGCCTTTATACAGCGGGTAAATTATATATTGGCAAAGTATCTTTAGAAAAATCTATATTTTCTAAACTCTTTGGTAATTTAAAATCCGAGATTTTACACATATTTGGCAAAAAATCTACTTTAATCTCTTTATTTTCATTTATAAAATATTTTTTTCCTAATGCTTTTATTGGAGAATTTTGATTAAAAAGAAATCCATTTGCTGCTAGAAACTCAATATTTTTTATCATAGTTATAGTTTTTAAAAATATATAAGCAATTTTAATAGACATAAATGAACCCGGTGTATTTACATAAATTATAGTTTTTACATTAAATTCTTCTAATAAATCTTTAAATAAAATTGGCAATTCATCAGATGTTAAACCATTTTGCTCTATTTGTCTTAAAAGTTGTTTATCTTTATAAACACCAATTAAAAGTGGTTTTGAAATAGTTATAACTAAAATTTCTATCAAATTTTTACTCTGCACTTAACTGTTTTGCAAATGCAAGTTCAAACACTTCAGCTTCACTACTTGCCTCTTCTAAATCAATGATTTCATAATTTTCTTTATCTTCATAAAGTTTTTTTGTCAAAAGATGATTCAAATGGTGACTTCCAGCAACAGCTTGATACTCACCAATCATTGTATACTCTAAAAGTGCCATATCTCCAATTGCATCAAGGATTTTATGTCTTACAAATTCATCTTCATATCTAAGACCTTCTGGATTTAGAATCTTTATTTCATCCAAAACTATAGCATTTTCCATACTTCCACCAAGTGCTAAACCAATACTTCTTAAATATTGAACTTCATGTAAAAATCCAAATGTTCTAGCTTTTGCAATACTCTCTTTATACTCTTCAATTGAGTAATCAAAATGGAATTTTTGTTGCCCAATTGCTGGATGATTAAATTTAATCTCAAAATCATAAACAATTCTATTTGATGGTTTTAGACTTACTCTTTTTCCATCTTCTGTTGTTACAACAACCTCTTTTTTGATTTTTATTGCTTTTTTTCCCTCTTCTTGCTCTTGTATCCCAGCCTCTTCAATTAGCATACAATATCCAGAAGCACTTCCATCTAAAATTGGAATTTCATCATTATCTAAAACAATTCTTAAATTATCAATTCCATAAGCATAAATTGCAGATAAAAGATGTTCAATAGTTGAAACTATTACTCCATCTTTTCCTAAAACTGTTGCCATTTTTGTATCAACCACATACTCTTTTTTTAAAGGAATTGTAACTCCTGCATCACTTCTATATATTATAATTCCACTATTTGATGGTAAAGGCTCTAATCTCATTTTTACAGGAACTCCTTTATGAAGTCCTATTCCAACAATTTCAATATCACTCTTTATTGTTCTTTGTTTCATTTTTTGTTTCCATCTATAATTTTTATTGCACTATTTATTGTATTTGTAAGATTTAATTTCATCCAATTTGAATCCAACCACTCATTTGGATTTGCTTCAATTCCTTGAATTAAAATTCCAAAGTGTAAATGATCTCCAAAAACAGCTCCAGTAGAACCTGTATTTCCAATTTCTTGTCCAGCAACAACAATATCTCCTACATCAACACTTTGAGCACTTGTATGTGCATAAAGAGATGCTATTCCTAAACCATGGTCAATAATAATACTCTCTCCATAAATTCCTAAATAACCTCTAAATATAACTTTACCAGGATTTGTTGTAACAATACTTGCTCTTTTTACACTAGCCCAATCCATTCCTAAATGCCAAGCTTCATCTATTTTTTCATTATTATAAAAATAGTGTCTTCTCTCTCCAAACATTGCAAATGTTTTTGCATTTGTCATTCTTATAAAAGTTTTAACATCAAAAGGCATATTTTGACTATCTGCAAAATTCTTGATTACAACATTTCTCATAGTTGCTAGATTTTTTGCTCTTAAATCTTTGTTTGCTTTTACAAAAATTTCAGCAGCATTTGTAGGAATCTCCATATTACTAAGTTCTAAAACATTTTTACTAACACTATAAATAAAATCATCACTAATATTTAAATTATCAATTTTTTCTTTAAATCTATCATAATAAAAAGGTATTTTTGCAGAAGCTTTATTTCCTGCCATATCAATAGCAACAACTTTAACACCTTTAAAGTCTGTTAAATCTATTGGCCATGTAATAATTGAGATATAAAAATTTTTTTTATGAAATGGAAAAAGTTCAAAAATAACTTCATCGTTGAATGTAACATAATAATCTTTTAGATTTTCATCATTTATTTCAACAATTAAAATTCCACTACCACCTTGTTTTATCATATATGAATTTGAAATAACACTAGCTTGTGGAGATCTTCTATCAATTATTAAATTTGTATCATTAACAGCTTCATTTCCACCAAAAAAGTTCCAACTACTACTATCTTTTGCTTTTACTCTTAAAATCGCATTTGTAGCTTTAAATCCATCTGTTGGCTTAAAAGGTTTTATTTCAAAAGTCAAAATTCCACTATTTGGATCTTCATTTATTAACTCATTTTCTAAAACAAACTCTTTTTGCTCATCTATTAATATTGTTTCAAAAGATTTTAACTTACTTTTATCTGCAACTTCAACTCTTATTGGAGTTTGTAAATTCCAATAAATATCTTTTTGATTAACTTCTGTTTGAACATAAATATTTGGTTCTTCTCTATCCAAAGTTAAAATAACGCCTAAAACAATAACAACAACAATCATAACCGAAATACTTATATATAATAATCCGCTTTTTTTATCCATAATATTTTATAACTTCCTTTAATACTAAATTTTTTGCAACTTCTACATCTTTTGTATCTATTGTACATCCTGATGCGTTAAAATGTCCACCACCATCAAAAATAGAAGCTATTTTTGAGACATCAAGTTCATTTTTAGACCTCAAAGATACTCTACAAGCTCCATTTATAAATCGTATAAAAAATGCAATTTTTACAATTTGCATACTCATAATCATATCAAGAGCATCTTCACAATCTCGACTGTGTGCACCAGTAGTTTTAAACCACTCTTCAAGAGCATAAATAGTAGCTATTTCTCCATCTTTGTGAAGCTCTAAACTATCTAAAACTTTTGGAATGATTCTGTATTTTGCCAAACTATCTCTTCTTAAAAGCTTATTTGCAATAAATGATGGACTAGCACCACATTCAACTAAAAAGTTAACTTTTTTAAAAGTCTCTTCATCACATCTTCCTAAAGAAAATGCCAAAGTATCATCATATATTCCACAATAAAGTGATTGAGCACTATATTTTGATATGTTTAATCCATTATGTTTAAAAAATTCAAAAACAATCTCAGCTGTACTACTTTTATATGGATCTACTATATTTATTGTCCCAAAATTATTATTTGAAGCATGATGGTCAAAATTTATAAGAGGTATATCTTTTGGTAAATCAAATCCAAGCCTTTTATAAGTTCCACAATCAACACAAATAGCTAAATCATAAAAAGGTGGTAAAATATTTGTAATTTTATCAAATCTATTTAAAAAATCTAAATTTTTTGGTAAATCAGAACTAATATTAAAAACTTTATGTTTGATTTTATTTTCTGCAAATAAATTTGATAAAGCCAAAGCGCTCCCAATAGAATCAGGATCTGGATTTACATGAGTTATTATTAAAATGTATCTACTTTTTTCTATTAATTCTAAAGCTTTTGGATACAAACTCATATCTATTTTATTACTCAAAATAAAATCTTTTTTCAAAATCAATCAACTCTCATTGAAAAATCAAGCCAAGTTGCTTGATGAATTATACTTCCACTACTAACAGCGTCAACTCCTGTTTTTGCATACTCTTGAATAGTGTCAAGATTTATATTCCCACTAGCTTCTACCAAAATATGAGGATATTTATCATCTCTATATTTTACAACATCTTTTATTTGTTGGAATGTCATATTATCACACATTATAATATCAGCTCCAGCTTCCATAGCTGTTTCAACTTGAGAAAAAGTTTCACACTCAATTTCTATTTTTGTAACCCAAGATATTCTTTTTCTTGCTATTTTTACAAATTCTGCTAAATTTTCAATAGTTCTAAGGTGCGTATCTTTAAGCATCAAACAATCATCAAGACCCAATCTATGATTTATTGCTCCTCCAACTCTTGAAGCATACTTTTCAAAATCTCTTAAATGTGGTCGTGTTTTTCTAGTATCTAGTAAAACAACATCAAAACCATCTAGTTTTTCAACAAATTTACTAGCCATTGTAGCTATTCCACTTGCGTGTTGAAGCATATTCAAAAAAGTTCTCTCACTTGAAAGTAATTTTGAAGCTTTTCCTTCTAGTTTTGCTAAAATATCTCCAGCTTGTATTTTGTCACCATCTTTTTTCAAAAACTCAACTTTTATTTTTTCTGTTTGAGCCAAAATTTGAACATATTTAACCCCAGCTAATACTCCATTGCTTTTAGAAACAATTTTTGCTGTAAATTTTCCATCAGGAGCAATATCATAAAATAAATCTCCTCTTCCGTTGTCTTCTGTTATTGCTTGCTTTACAAACCTTTTAATATGAATCATATTTCGAACATCCTTTCAAGAGCTATTTTTGCCCAATATCTTGTCTTTTCATCTACTTTTATCTCTGATAATTCACTTATTTTATTCTCTTTTATAGATTTTAAAGTCAAATAAACATGCTCTAAAGTTGTCTCATTCATAGTAGGACACTCTGGTTTTGTTGAACTTAAAATATATGTATTTTTCTCTCTTAATCTATTAACCATATTAAACTCTGTTCCAACAACAACTTTTTGCTCAACTGGTAGCTCTTTTATAAATTTTATTAATTGAGAAGTTGAACCAACAAAATCAGCTTTATCACAAACAGCTGGATCACACTCTGGATGCACAGCTACAATAATATCTGGATATTTTTCTCTATAAAAATCTATATCATCAATATTAAATTGTTGATGAACACTACAAAAACCGTTATAACAAATAATATCAGCATCTTTTAAATTTGTTCCATCTCCAATAACTGCTGATTTCAATCCTAAACTTTTTGCAAAATTTTGTCCTAAACATCTATCAGGAACAAAAAATATTTTTTTACCAGATTTTAAACCTTTTTCAATTATTTTGTAAGCATTTGAAGATGTACAAACCATCCCACCCATTTCTCCAACTCTAGCTTTTACACTTGCACTTGAGTTAATATAAGTAATTGGTAAAATATCATCATTTGATATTCCAGCTTCATTCATTTTTTTTAAGTTTTCTAAAAAATAGCTCTCATCTATCATTCTAGCCATTGCACAACAAGCAATTCTTGGCATTAGAACTCTTTTTTGTGGATTTAAGATTTTTGCACTCTCTCCCATAAATCCAACACCACAAAATACAACAAATTCTTTGTCACTTTCCATAACCTTTTTTGCCAATTCTAGACTATCACCAGTTATATCAGCTAGTTCAAATACTTCATCTCTTTGATAAAAGTGAGCTACAAGTACAACATCTAGCTCTTTTTTTAGTTTTAAAATCTCTTCTTTATAATTCAATAATATTACCTTTTAAAAATTTTATTAAGTGAGAATATATCAAAAATTTAGTTATAATCTCATTTAATTTTAAAAACAACAAAGGTTATTGATGGATTTTTTTACAAATGAAAATATAATTTTTTATCTTTTAGCATATTTAATAGGTTCTATCCCTTTTGGTTTGATACTAGCAAAAACTTTCGCTGGTGTTGATATAAAAAATGATGGTAGTAGAAGTATTGGTGCCACAAATGTTTTAAGAGTAGTAAAAAAAACAAATCCTAGTTTAGCAAAAAAATTAGGAATAGCAACAGTTATTTTAGATGCTCTAAAAGGTACAATTTTGCTTTTAGTTGGTATGTTTATTTTTAATTTAAGTGAACAAACTCTTTGGACAATGGCTGTTTTGAGTGTTTTAGGACACTGTTATTCTATTTATTTAGGACTTGAAGGCGGAAAAGGTGTTGCAACAGGACTTGGAGTTTATATTGTTTTAATTCCAATTTCTACACTAATTGGTGCAATTGTTTGGTTTGTTTGTGCAAAAGTTTTAAAAATATCATCTTTATCTTCACTTTTAGCACTAATTGCAGTAATTATCAGCTCTATTTTTATAAATGATGGCTTAAATATAGGTTCAAATGCACCTATGTATTTAATTGCTTTTATTATTTTATACAAACATATTCCAAATATTATAAGACTTTTAAAAGGTGAAGAGAAAAAAGTAGTATGAAAATAGAGATCGAACAACTTACTTTTAAATGTATTATTGGGATTCTTGATTTTGAGAGAGTAAAAAAACAAAAGGTTATAATCAACCTTAGTTTTGATTATGATTTTAGCAAAGATAATTTCATAGACTATTCAGAAGTTGCAAATCTTGTAAAAGAAACTATGAAAGAGCATAAATTTGAACTTCTTGAAGATGCAATAAAAACAATAAAAACACTTCTAGAAAATACTTACACAATAAAAAATCTTAAATTAAAAATCTCAAAACCAAATATTTTAAAAGATTGTATAGTAAGTATTTCTTCTTAAAAAAATTTAGTAAAATTATGGTAAAATCTTGTATTTTTAAAAAAAGGATTTTATCTTGAAAAAATTTATTGCTTCTTGTGCGCTATTATGTGGAGCTTCTCTTTTAGCAGACACTACTATGTGCTTTAAAGAAAACCACCCATCTATGGCAACTATTGAAACTGTTCCTCTAAATGGTGGAGCTTGTGGAGGAAAATACTCTATTACTGATATGAAAAAAAAGGGTTGGCTTGTTGATGATATTAAAATAAATGGTTCTAGTTATATTTATATCTTAAAAACTCAAGATCATGGAAAAACTATGGCTGGTGTTGCACCATCTGGAATTAGTCAAGAACAAATGGAATCAAATATTCTTGCTAAGCTTGAAGCTAAACAAGAAGCTGAAGAACAAGCTGCTATTGAAAAAGCGAATGAAACTATGTTAGCTGATGCAAAAGTTTTATATACAAATCAATGTCAAAGCTGTCATGGAGAAAAAGGTGATAAAACAAGAGGTAATTCAAAACTTAAAAATGTAAGCCAAAAAGACATGGAACAAGCTCTGAGAGATTATGAATTAGGAATTAGTGAAGAGAAAAGAAGTTCTATTTATGGACCTGCTCATATTAATTTCTTAAATAACAAAAGCATAAAAGGTATCAAAGCTTATTTAGATAGTATTCAATAATTTTTAAAGAGCATATTGCTCTTTAAATAATATTTTATTTACTCACAACATATTTAAAAACCTCAAAATAGAAAACTAAAGGATAAAGCTATATGGATGCCTATGAATATTCAGAACTTCTAAAACTACTTAACACAAAACTAAACAACATAAAAGGTATTTTAAAGCCTGATTTATTAAATAAAAGATTGCAAGAGATTATAGAGCTCGAATCAGCTCAAGATTTTTGGAATGATATTGACAACGCTACAAAAATTGGAATAGAAAAAAATAGAATTTTAGGAAAACTAAATAAATTTAATAAAGCTTATGAATCATTAAATGGAACAAATGAACTTTATGAGATGGCAAATAGTGAAAAAGATGAAGATACTTTAGAACTTTTATATGAGGAAGCAGAAGATTTAGAAGACTTAATTAAATCAACCGAAATATCAGTAATGCTTTCAAATCCAGATGACACACTAAATGCAATTGTGACAATTCATCCAGGAGCTGGAGGAACAGAATCTCAAGATTGGGCTAGCATATTATATAGAATGTATTTAAGATGGGCTGAAAGAAATGATTTTAAAGTTGAAGTTCTTGATTATCAAAATGGTGATGAAGCTGGAATAAAAGATGTAAGCTTTGTAATACGTGGCGAAAATGCTTATGGTTATATGAAAACAGAAAATGGAATTCATAGGTTAGTGCGAATCTCTCCTTTTGACTCAAATGCAAAAAGACATACATCTTTTTCATCTGTTATGGTGAGTCCTGAAATAGATGATAATATTGATATTGTAATAGAAGATAAAGATATTAGAATTGATACATATAGAGCAAGTGGTGCTGGTGGTCAGCACGTAAACAAGACTGAAAGTGCTATTAGAATTACTCATATTGCTACAAATATTGTTGTTCAGTGTCAAAATGATAGAAGTCAACATAAAAATAAAGCAAGTGCTATGAAAATGCTAAAATCTAGACTTTATGAACTTGAACTTGAAAAACAAAGAGCATCTAAAGATACAGGTGATAAAAGTGAAAATGGATGGGGACATCAAATTAGATCTTATGTTTTACAACCATATCAACAAGTAAAAGATAGTAGAAGCAATATTGGATATTCAAATGTAGAAGCAATTTTAGATGGAGATATTACAAAAATTATGGAAGATGTTTTAATAGCTACTAGCTCAAACTAATCTTCTTATTAAAAATAAAACAAATAAAAAAGGCTAGAAGAAAATCTTCTAGCCTTTTTCTATTTTTGCAACAAAATCTTATAAAAATGATTTTGAATATGCACTATCAGATACATTTTGAGTATCTACAATATATGGAACAAGTGCCATATGTCTTGCTCTTTTTATTGCTTTTTCTACCATCTCTTGAGAATTTTTAGAATTTCCTGTAAGTCTTCTAGGCATAATTTTACCTCTTTCACTCATAGAAATTTTTAAAAGCTCAATATTTTTATAATCAATAAAATCTACTTTCATTTCAGTATATTTACAAGATTTTTTTCCGTATTTTCTTCTTTCAGCCATTTTTAACTCCTTATTTTCTAAAACGGTATTTCGTCATCGATATCGATTTCAGGAATATTTTGCTCAGCTCTTGCTTGAGTTACTTTTCCTGCACCTTGATTTGGATTGTATGAAGGTTCATTATACTGCTCTTTTGGAACTTGAGTATAAGAGTTATTCCCATAAGAACCACCCTCATTTGAACCTTTGCTATCCAACATTTTCATCTCTTCAACTCTTAAAGAGTGTCTGCTTCTAGAACTTCCATCTTGTGCAGTCCACTGTTCAAGAACTAATCTTCCTTCTAATAAAACTTTAGAACCTTTCTTTAAGTATTGATTAGCAACTTCTGCACTTCTTCCAAACATATTAAACTCTAGAAAACAAACTTCTTCTTTTTGTTCTCCTGTTTGAGATTTATATTTATAAGATGAAGCAATTGAACTTTTAGCAACTGCTGAACCGCTAGGTAGATATTTTAATTCAATATCTCTCGTTAGATTTCCAACCATAATTGTCTTGCTATACATAAAAGGCTCCTTATTTTAAAGTTTTACTTTGAAGCTCTTTTTATAGCTTCTTCGCTCATTTTAGTCCAAGAACCAACTTCTTTTTTAGTTTCATATTTAATAAACATAAATCTAATAAGCTCTTCGTTGTTTCTATAATTTCTTTCAATTTCTAAAATTGAATTTGTTGGAGCTCTAAAATAGATTACATAATAGTAACCTCTTTTACATTTTTCGATTTCGTATGCTAACTCTTTAACACCAATATTTTCAGTTGCAACTATCTCTGCACCATTTTTTTCAAATAGAGCTTTAACTCCATCAAGTTGTGCTACAGTCTCTTCTTCAGTTAAAGTAGGCTTTAAAATAAACATTGTTTCATAATGTTTTAATTTTGACATTCATTCTCCTTATAGATTGTGCCGATTTTCTTTACATTCCCATTTCATCAGCAAGGATATTTTTTTGTAAAGTTTGGGATTTTATCTAAATGAAACTATAAATTTTCTTAAACTTGCTTGTAAATATAAATTTATATTATCAATTTTCTCTGTTTTTATAGCTAATTCCAAATTTAAAATATACTCTAGCATCTCTAAAAATCGTTTTGGTTTTATATTTATTGCTAGTTTTGATTTTTTTTCCCAAATATTTTTTGGTGGATTATAACCTAAAACTTCAATAGGATTTACAACCGCATAAATTCTAGCATGTGAGCTAATCATAAAAAGTTGTTGAATAAATGAACTAATTTGATTTAAGATAAAAACCTCATTTAATCCCTCTTCCAAAAGAAGTGATAAATCATTTGATATATCTTTTGAAGCGATAAAATCGTGTAAAAAATCATCAAAATTCACACTTCCCACACCAAAACAGTGTAAATCTACTAATTTAGTAGTTACTCTTTCATTTAAAATGGCTAATTTACTTAAATCATTTGTACTAAGACTAATATTTTGTCTGTGCATAAAATATAGATGGCTCAAAGCATTTTCATCATAATCAATTTTTAATCTCTTTGCCTCATTTTGTAAAAAACCTATAGCTTCATTTGGCATTAATGCAAAAAATCTAACTGCACAAGCATTTTGTTTAGCACTAAAACTACTCTCCATAGATTTAAAATCAGTATCTCCAATACAAGCCAAAATAAGTGTGCTATCTTTATTTAAGTTTGCAGCTTCAACTAAAATATCTAACTCTTTTTTTGGGATTTTCTTATCTATTTTTATCAAAACTACATTATTTGATGAAAATAAAGATGACTGAAGAAGTCTATCTTTAGCATATTTAAAATTATACTCTTCAAAATATAGTTTTTCTACATCTTCATCTTTTGCTATTATTTTTGAGACCAAATATGCATATTGCTCAACTAAAAACGTTGATTGACCGTAAAACATATAAGAACTAAATCTTTTATCTGCTTTTAAATATTTATCAAATTCACTTTTATACATGGTTAAAATATTACCCTAAGTTTACTTTTATTATAATTTTTCTTATTTTAATTACTAAGGGGTTTATTATGTATAAAGTTGTTCTTCCTATTTTAGGGTTTGAAAAATTTTCAAAAATTGATGTAGAGAAAGTAGACGAGTTCGTTTCTTTTTTAAAGTTCGAAGATGGTTCTAAAATATCTATCATAAACATAAATGTTTTAAACAAAGTTTCATTTGATTTTCAAATTGACAATAAAACTTTAGACGCTTTAAAAATAAAATCAAAAGATGATTTTTCTACTTATTTTATTTTAGTTTCTCAAGAGCCTGTTGAACATTCAATTATTAATCTAGTTGCTCCAATTTTCATAAATGAAAAAGAGAAACTAGTTGGTCAATATGTTACAAGCGAAAAAGTTGAACCTTATTTAGCATCTTTAAATAACTGTATCAATTTATAATATTTTAGCAACTATTAATTTAGTTGCTAAATTGCTAGAAACTATTTTTACTTTATGTTTTGAAAATAGTTTTTGTCCCTTATAATTTTCTATAGTTACTTTTAATCCAATCATATTTTCATAACAAACAGCCTTTGCTCTTTCAATATCAACTATTTTTACTTTAATTTCACCATCAATATTTTCTTTTGCCCATCTTGCATACTTTCTATCTTCAAAATCCCAAACAAGTTTATCTATTTTTCTTTCTTGTTCTGAAATATGAGTGCAAATATCATCTATATTTTTTGGTAATTTTTTACTCTTTAAAATTCTATGAATTACTAAATCGGAATACCTTCTTATTGGACTTGTAAAGTGTGAATATGAACTAAATCCTAAACCAAAATGTCCTAAATTTCTTGAGCTATATTTTGCTTGTGTTAAACTTTGAATAACAAGTTCATCTATTTCATCTCTTAAAAATAATTTATTTGATTCTTCTTGAATATGAGAAATTGTTTCATGTACATTATTTTTTAATTTCGCTTTTACTCCCAAAATATTAACATCATCAATTAATTTTGATATCGCTTTAAAATTTGGCTCTTCATGAATTCTAAAAATTCCCAAAGCTCCAACTTTTTTACTAGCTTCAATATTTGCAAGTAGCATACACTCTTCTACTAATTGGTGAGAAGATGTTGATTTTTCCACTTCAATATTTTCTAATAAACTGTTTTTTAGTTTAAGTCTATTCTCTTGTGTTCTAAAGTCATAACCTTTTTTTAATCTATCATCTCTAAATTTTTTTGTAATTTCATAAAGAGGAAGAAGATAATCAAAAATTCTCTTTTCATTTTCATTATATTGGTCAAGTTTATTTTCTAAAACTCTATCAATTCTTCCATATGAAAAATTCCTATGATTTTTTATAGTTGCGCAAAGTAGTTCACTATTTTGTACTTTTAAATTTTTTAAATCTAGTTTTAGTTTAAAAACATAAGCGTATCTATCTTCATTTTCTTTAAGTGAACATAAGTTTTCACTTAAAAGTGGAGGAAGCATTGGCAATGTTCTACTTGGTAAATATATTGTTGAAGATTTTTTAAAAGCCAAAATATCAAGTTTACTTCCCTCTTTTACAAAATGTGAAACATCTGCAATTGCTACATAAAGAGTGTTATTCTCTTTATCAAAAAAGATAGCATCATCATGGTCTTTGGCACTATTTGGATCAATTGTACAAAATGGTAAATCTCTTAAATCAACTCTTATTTCTTCTTTTTTAGAATCATCTTCAATAAACCCATCTATTTCAATTTTCTCAACATCTCTATAAAGTTCTTCATAAATATACAAACTTATAAATTCATCTATTTTTGCATCATTCAAATTTCCAATAAACTTGATTTCTTTAAACTCTTTATTATCAATGATTAAAACATCGCCATTTGTATAAGTTTTTGTATTTTTACTAGGTAATTCTATATTCTCTTTTAAAGTAAAAAATGAACCATCTTCAACATATACTAAAATTTCAGCTCTTTTTCCTTCAAGTACTTTTATAACCTTTGCTTTAATTTTACTTCTTGGATTAAAAACTCTTTTTGCCAAAATTAAGTCATTATTGAATGCTCCATTTAATGCATCTAATTCTAATTTAATATTTTTTATTGGGTTTACTAAATCTTCTAAAATAGCAAAATTCTTCTCTATTTTTAAAACTCCAATTTTATATTTTGAATTTATCTCAAAATCTTCACCATTTTTTACTATTATCTCATCTTTTATATAATCTTCTATTATATTTTTTTCATCTTGGGAAAAATTAAATATCTTTTTTTCAATTTTTGTAAATATATTTTTTAACAATTCTTATCCTTTTATTTGCACTATTATATAGTTTTTCTTTTAAATCTAATATTTATCTATATTTTTGTATAATCTTTCTAAATTTTTAAAAAAATAGAGGGTAGATAAATGGCAATAAATGTATTCTATGACAAAGATTGTAATATAGAGTTAATAAAATCAAAAAAAGTTGCAATGATTGGATTTGGTTCACAAGGACACGCACACGCTGAAAACTTAAGAGATAGCGGTGTTGAAGTTGTTGTTGGTTTAAGAAAAGATGGTAGTTCTTGGAACAAGGCTGAAGCTAAAGGTTTCAAAGTTTTAACAGTTGCTGAAGCTACAAAAATTGCAGATGTTGTTATGATACTTTTACCAGATGAGACTCAATCTGAAATTTATGAAAAAGAGATTAAACCAAACCTAAAAGATGGTGCTTATTTAGCATTTGGACATGGATTTAATATTCACTATAAAAGAATTATTCCTTGTAAAAAAATGAATGTTATGATGGTTGCACCAAAAGCTCCAGGTCATACAGTTAGAAGTGAATTTACAAAAGGTGGAGGAATTCCAGATTTAATCGCAGTTCATCAAGATGCATCTGGTGATACAAAACAAGTTGCTCTTGCATACGCTAGTGCAATTGGTGGTGGAAGAACTGGAATTATTGAAACAACTTTCAAAGATGAAACTGAAACAGACTTATTTGGTGAACAAGCAGTTCTTTGTGGAGGAGCTACAGCTCTAGTTCAAGCTGGATTTGAAGTATTAACAGAAGCTGGTTATGAGCCTGAAATGGCATACTTTGAGTGTTTACATGAGTTAAAATTAATCGTTGACTTAATGTATGAAGGTGGAATTGCTGATATGAGATACTCTATTTCAAATACAGCTGAATATGGGGATTATGTATCAGGACCTAGAGTTATCAATGATGAGTCTAAAAAAGCTATGAGACAAATCTTAAAAGAGATTCAAAATGGAGTATTTGCTAAAGATTTCATCCTTGAAGGACAATCAGGATACCCAAGAATGAATGCTGAAAGAGCATATACAAGAGCTTCTTTACTTGAGCAAACAGGTGTAAAACTTAGAAATATGATGCCATGGATTGCATCTAAAAAAATAGTAAATCAAGAGACTAACTAATTATTTTAAGAGCTTTTGCTCTTAAAATAAAACTAACTTATGGCAAAAAGAACAAGAAAAAAACGAAAAATTTCACCTATAAAAAAAAGCTTAAGAAAAAGAAATCTTGCAAGAAATTTTATAGTACTTTTAACTCTTATTTTTCTACTTCTACTATTTGCTTATTTTTTCTTAAGTAAAAATAATCAAACAGTAAAATCTTCTTCTAACAACAATATCTTACAATCTCAAAAATTATATACAAATGATGAAATTATGGAAGAAGTTATAGAAAGTCTAAATCCAGATAGTAAAAATAATATTTTAGAAAAAGATTTACAAACAGAAGAAAATAGAAAAGAAATTTTTGAAAAAGAACTAAAAAAAGATATTTTAAAAGAAGTTTTAGAAAGACAAAAAGAGATTGAAAAATTAAAAATTGAACAAAATATAGAAATAAAACAACCAAAAGAACCTTCAAAAGAGATAGAAGAAGAGATAATCGAAGAAAAATCTAAAATAGAAAAACCTATAATTAAAGAAACAAAACAATTAATAACAAAAAAAGATAGCTACAAATATGATTTAAAAACTAAACCAAAACTAGTAATTATAATAGATGATGTAGTAACAAAATCACAAAAAGATAAAATTTTAAATATTGGATATCCTATAAATATGGCATTTTTACCACCTAATGGTGCACAAAAAGAGTCTGCTTCTATTGCACAAAATTTACCTTTTCATATGATACATTTTCCAATGCAAGCTTCTAAAAACTTTAAAAATATTGAAAGTGATACTTTAAATATATCTGATAGTTATGAAAAAATAGAAGCTCGAGTAAAACAGCTTAGAGCTTTGTATCCAAATGCTATTTATACAAATAATCACACTGGTTCGGTTTTTACAGAAAATTATGAAGCGATGGATAAACTTTTTCGTGCATTAAAAAAGTATAATTTTATATTCGTAGATAGTAAAACAACTCCAAACTCTGTAGCAAAAGAGTTATCTATAAAATATCAAATGCCATATATTGTAAGAGATACTTTTTTAGATAATGACAGAAGCTTTACAGCTATTCAAAATCAGCTAAAAGATGCAATAAGAGTTGCTAAAAAACAAGGTTTTGCAATAGCTATTGGACATCCTTATGAAGTTACTTTCAAAGTTTTAAAAGAGTCAAAACATCTTTTAAACGATGTTGAACCGATATTTTTAAACAAACTTCCATATTTATAAAAATTTAGTTAAAATAAATACAAAAATTATCAAGGGTTTTTTATGATAAATCAATTTGATTTTAAAATCAAAGAACTTGAAGCTATGAAAAAATACCCAAAAGAGCTCTATTTTATAGGAAATAGTGAACTTTTAAAAAGAAAAAAAATCTCAATTGTAGGCACAAGAAGACCATCAAGTTATACAAAAGAGTTTACATATAAATTAGCTTCAAAACTATCTTTAAATGGAATTTGTATAGTAAGTGGTGCTGCCATGGGAGTTGATAGTATAGCTCATAGTGGAGCTGGAGTAAATAACACAATTGCAGTTGTAGCAAATGGTTTGGATATAAGATATCCAACTGTGAACAAAAATCAAATTGTTGAGATTGAGAAAAATGGTTTAATTATTTCAAGTTTTAAAGAGGGCGAAAAAGCAAGAATCTATAGTTTTGTACAAAGAAATGAAATAGTTGTAGCTTTGGGTGAAAAATTAATAGTTACTCAAGCTGATTTAAACTCTGGAAGTATGACATCTGTGGAATTTGCACTTAAACAAAACAAAGAGATTTTTGTTTTACCACATAGAATAAATGAAAGCTTAGCCACAAATGAATTAATCAAAAAAGGCTTAGCAAAAGCAATTTATGATATTGATGAATTTATACAAAATATTGTTGGAGTTGGGCTTTTTGAGTTTGAAAATAGCTTTGATGAGATTTTAGAATATTGCAAAAATAACCCAATTTATGATGAAGTACTCTTAAAATATCCAGATAAAATTTTGGAATATGAGTTAGATGGCAAAATATCTATCAAAGATGGAAAAGTTTTTGTACTCTAATCACAAATATTAATAGATATAAAATATATCTATTAATATCTTAATTGATAAGTAATATCTCCAGCTCCAACGCCTAAAAATATTCCCTCATCATAAGTTTTTATGATTTTATCATCTTTTATAAGCTCGATTTTACCTTTATAAGAAACTATTCTATCTGCAAAAATAGGATTATAACTAGCAAACTCTTTTTCAAAATCAATATCTATTTTTTTCTCACCAGCAACTGTCCAAAGTGGAAGAATAATAAGCTCATCACATCTTCTAAAACATTTTTTAAAACCTTCAAGATTATCTGCTGTTCTACTATATTTATGAGGTTGCCAAAGAACTATTCTGTTATTAAAGTTTGTAAGATTGTCATATAACTCAACTGATTTCATAGTTGCTTCAATTTCTGTTGGGTGATGTGCATAATCATCAATTACTACAAATTTTTCATTTGATTGAACGACATCAAATCTCTTTTTAATACCTTTATAGTTTAAAAGATTTTTTCTAATAGTCTCAATATCAAGCTCATTTAAAGCGGCCATTATTGCCAAAGAAGCATTTGAAGCTATATGAAACCCAAATCCCCAAACCTCAAAAGTACCATAATCTTTTAAATCAAATTTAGTACAAGGTTGTCCATCTTTTAAAGTGTAACAAAGATTTTTTATATCTTTTGATGGATAAAAATATGTTGCATCTTCAATTTTTAATTTTTGGACATCTTTATCCTCAGCATTTACAACTCTTTTTTTTGCCAAATTTAAAAAAGTTTCATATGATTCATAAAATTTATCATAATCGTAGTGATAATACTCCATATGCTCAGGCTCCGCATTTGTAACTATTGCACAATATGGATTTGAAAGTAAAAAAGAGGCATCGCTTTCATCAGCTTCAAATGCAACTGTTTTATCTACATATCTAAAATTACTTCCAAACTCTTTTGAAATAGCACCAATTAATGCACTACTTTGTAAAATTGTTGCTAATATTGCTGTTGTTGTTGATTTTCCATGAGCTCCAGCAACACAGTAATTTTTCTTATCTCCTAAAATTATAGGAAGTGCTTCTTTTCTTGAAAGAGTTCTTATTTGTTTAAGTCTTGCTTCTATAAGTTCTGGGTTTTCATCTGTAACTGCTGCTGAATAAATTACTAAATCTAAATCATCCGTTATATTTTTTGCCTTTTGTGGACAAAATACTTTTATACCCTCTTTTTCTAAATCTTTTGTAATTGAAGAGCTTTTCATATCACTTCCACTAACACTATGCCCATCAAAGTTCAAAAATCTAGCTAGTGCTGAAAGACCAATTCCTCCAATTCCTATAAAATGAACTTTCAATTTATTTCCTTTTTTCGATTAAATGTTTTAAATTTTCATACTCTTTTTGTAGAAACTCTTGATTATTTTTCAAAAAATCATCTACATCAAAGTTAAAACTTGTAATAAAATAGCCATACTCTTCTTTAGATTCAAGTTCATATTTATTCACAAACTCTTCATAAAAATCTTCAAAATCAAGCTCTTTTGATAAATAAATGATTAAAATTTCCATATTTTTTTTCAAAAACTCATCATTAATACTATTTGCAAGAGTAAAAAATAGTGCTTTTGCTAATTCAAAATCACTATTTGACCATTTTTCAATAGCAAGTTCATAAAAAGCTCTAATAGTTAAAAAATCAATATTTTCTAATTTTAATAACTCATTTTTCTCTAATTTTTCTTGAAGATTAAGAGTAGCAACTTTTAAAATCTCATCATAAATTTTGTTTGTTTTTTCTTCTTCTAAATCTAAAACTAGCATAGTGTCTAAAATTTCATACATCATCTCTATATTTTGATTATTTATTGAATTTTGCATTGCTGCTTCTAAATATATTAGAAAATCTGGATTTGTTCTAGCTTCGTTTAAATCATCTTTGTTCATTTTTGTACCTGTTCTTCAGAAATTGGGATTAAGATTTGATTAAATTTATTCATATCAAAAGCAACTAAATCACTATTTGTATAGAAAAATTTAATAAATGACCTTTTTTTAAACATTTTTTGTTTTAAAGGTAATATTTGCAACATCTCTTTTTGTTTTTTTAACTCTCGTATTGGATTTTCAACACCTTTTATAATCTCTAGTTTTTCATTAAAAATTTTTGCCAGATTTTCATAGTGGTCTAGTAAACTTACTTGATTGTCTTTTTGTCCTATTGGATCATAATCAAATATTTTTGTTTTTAATTTTAATTGAGTTGCAACATCAAAAACTATTGGCGAAATCTGTTCATAACTTGCACTATCATTTAGAACAATTCCAACATTTTTTGAAGCTTTTAAACTCTCTTCTCCTATTTTAAAAATTGGAATTTTTAACTCCAAAAGAAAACTTAATTTATACAAATCTTTAAACATAGATTTTGTCAAAACAAGCAAACCAATATTATATTTTCTGCTATCTTCTTTAATTATCTCTTTAAATCCTAAATTTGCATAATCTATTTGTAAAATTATTGTAGGAAAATATTTTAATTCATTTTTTATAAGTTCCATAATTCCTACAGTTGTAGGTCTTGTAACTTTTACAATAAGTAAAGAGTTTTTTAATTTTTCATTTAGATATTTTACTTCATTAAGAGCTTTTTTTACACTCTTTTCATCTTCTAAATATAGATCTAAATATAAATAGATTTTACTTCCAAATGGCATAGGAAATTGACCTTGAGTTTTTCCTATAACATTATAAATATTCATTAAAACAGTTGGTCTTCCAATAACCAAAATCAAATCATTTGGTTTTAAAACTAAAGATGATTTTAGATTCATTAATTTTTGATTTCTATAAAGCCCAAAAATTCTCCAATCTTTTTGCTCAATAGAATCAATAGAACGATAAGCATAAGAGCTTCCAAATGGAATTTTTATCTCCATTATTTCGCCTTGTTTTAAACCAATATTTTGAGCTAAAACTGGTACATTTGGTAATCTTTCAACCATTCCATTTGCTAAAACATCAATTCCTTTGTAAACGCTAACCATTGGGTCTTTTATATTAATTCCCCAATAATCTAAAATAGTAATTTGAAGATTTTTTTTATATTCTCTAATATTTTTAATAACACTCATCATCTCATCTTTTGAGCTAAGTGCCATCAAAACTTCACTATGAATATTTTTGTCAAGAACCATTGATAATTTTGAATTTGAAGTAGGATCAAATTTATAGAATGTAAAATTTGAGGGTTTTTGAATAGGTAAAATCACATCATTCATATACACAACATCATAGTTGTTATCGCCTGTATTTGACTCTACAATTCTCTGCAAAAGCTTCTTTGCAACTATTCCATCAAGTATAATTAATATCTTTTTCATGGGCGAAATTATATCTTAAAAAGTTTAATAGTAGATTTTAGATAGAATATAGCCTTAATTAAAAAAAGGTTTATAATATCTATGGAATTTCAAATTGACGCAACCTCAAATGGTGCAAGAGCATGTACAATTAAAACAGCTCACAGCACTATTTTAACTCCTGTTTTTATGCCTGTTGGTACTCAAGGAACGGTAAAAGCTTTAGATGCTACTGATTTACTAGAAATGGGTACAAAAATTATTTTAGGAAATACTTATCACTTGTATTTAAGACCTGGAAGTAAACTAATCAAAAAGTTTGGTGGACTTCACGGTTTTTCAAAATTTCCAAACTCATTTCTTACAGATTCTGGTGGTTTTCAAGCATTTTCACTGAGCAATAATAGTAAACCAGATGAAAATGGAATAATGTTTAAATCTCATATTGATGGCAGCCGTCACTACTTTACACCAAAAAGTGTTTTAGATACTCAATATGATTTGAACTCTGATATTATGATGATTTTAGACGATTTAGTAGCACTTCCAAATACACAAGAGCGAATTTCTAAATCAATTGAAAGAACTACAAAATGGGCTCAAGAAGCAATTGATTATCATATGGAACAAAAAGCTAAAGGAATTGGAACGCATCAAAATATCTTTGCAATTATTCAAGGTGGAACAGATAAAGAGTTTAGAAAACAAAGTGCCGAACAACTTTGTGCAATGAGTGATTATGATGGTTTTGCAATTGGTGGATTAAGTGTTGGTGAACCAAATGCTCTTATGTACGAAACTGTAGAGTGGACAACACAATTTATGCCAAAAGAGAAACCGCGATATTTAATGGGAGTTGGAACACCTGAAGATTTAATAGAAAATATCGAACGTGGTGTTGATATGTTTGATTGTGTAATGCCTACAAGAAATGCAAGAAATGGAACACTTTTTACAAGCTTTGGAAGAATGAATATCAAAAAAGCAGAGTTTAAAGAAGATGCTAAACCAATAGATGAAACTTGCTCTTGCTACACTTGTAAAAATTTCACACGAGCTTACTTAAATCATCTTTTAAGAGCTGCTGAAATAACATATTTTAGACTTGCTTCAATTCATAATATTTTCTACTACTTGGATTTAATGAAACAAGCTAGAGAAGCTATTTTAAATGATAATTGGGTGGAATTTAAAAAAGATTTTTATGCTAAAAGAGGCAAATAAATCTTTTTTTTGATAAAATAAAAACTTTAAAAATAAAGGAAAAATTTATGATAACTGTAGATGATAATTTAATAGCAAAATTAGAAAAACTTTCAAGTTTAAAAATAGAAGATGATAAAAAAGAGAAAATAAAAAGTGATATTTCTCAAATGCTTGAGTTTGTAAACAACTTAAATGAAGTTGATGTTTCAAATGTTGAAGCAATAGCAAGTACAGTAAAAGGTGGAACTCCTTTTAGAGAAGATATTGCAGTTTCAAGCAAAGAGATTTCTGATGCAATTTTAAAAAATGCGCCAAAAAGTGAAGATAACTACTTTGTAGTTCCAAAAATTATAGAGTAAAAACATGATAAAAGTTTACGGAATAAAAACTTGTGGAAGTGTGCGAAATGCTTTGAAATTTTTCAAAGAAAACAATATAGAAGTTGATTTTGTAGATTTTAAAACTACAAAAATAGATTTAGAAACTGTCAAAAAATGGTCACAAAAAGTTGATATAAATATTCTTTTTAACTCAAAAGGGACTAAGTATAAAACTATGAATTTAAAAGAGTTAAATCTTGATGAGCAAGGTAAAAAAGAGCATTTAGCAAATGAACCTATGCTTTTTAAAAGACCTGTTATAGAGTATGATGACAAACTTCTAGTTGCTTGGAATGAAGAGGAGTATAAGAAGATTTTTTTATAAATCTTCTTATACAACTTTAAAAAAAATTATCTATACTCCCAAACAACTCCCAAAGCTGTATCCATAATTGAAATATTCATAGAAGATAATTCATCTCTTATGCTATCTGCTTTTGCAAAATCTTTATCTTTTTTCGCTTGAGTTCTTTTTAAAATTAACTCTTCTATTTGTTTTTTTAACTCTAAACTAACTCCAAATTGAAAATAAGAGAAAGCATCACTTCCCCCAAAACCTAAAATAGTTTCAATAAACTTAATATTTGCAACTATCTCTTGTTTTAGAATCTTATCTTTTGAATTTTTATCCAAACTATCATTTGAATTGTTTATAAATTCATCAATAGTAGCAAGTGCTAATGATGTATTTAAATCATCATTTAATGCTTCCAGAATAGTGTTTTCAAACTTTTCATTCACTTTTGAAGCAGCTATTTCATAAACTCTTTTTTTCACTCTATAAAGTTTGTCTAGTCTTTTTTTTGAGACAAGTAAATCCTCTTCATTGAAGTTTATATTAGCTCTATACGAAGAACTAAGAAGATAAAATCTCACAACTTCTCCACTATAAGATTTTAAAACATCTTTTAAGAAAAATGAGTTCCCCAAAGATTTACTCATCTTTTCACCATTTATATTTACAAAACCGTTGTGCATCCAATATTTTGCAAGATTTTGACCACTTGCGCATCTTGTTTGACTAGCTTCATTTTCATGATGAGGAAAAAGTAAATCAGCTCCACCACAATGAATATCAATTTGAAAAGGCTCATCTTTATATGCTAAATGTTTTTCAATCATAGCACTACACTCAATATGCCATCCAGGACGACCTGCTCCAAAATTTGAAGCAAAAGATACATCAGTGGCTTTTTCAAATTTCCATAAAGCAAAATCAGAGCTATTTCTTTTTTGATTATTTGTTTCAACTCTTGCAATTGAGTTTTCATCACTTGCTTGATGTGATAAAGAACCATAATAATTATCTTTTGAAACATCAAAATATACACTATCATCTGTTTTATATGCAACATCTTTTGAAAGTAAATTCTCTATCATATTTTTCATAGCATCAAGGTTTTCAGTAGCTTTTGGCTCAAAACTATTTGGTAAAATATTTAAAATTTCCATATCATTTTTATAAGTTTTTATATAAAAATTTGTAATTTCATCTAAAGATTTATCTTCTTCTTTCATCTTTTTGATAATCTTATCATCAATATCAGTAAAATTTTTTGCAAAAACTACTTCATATCCATTTGCTTTTAAAACTCTATGAAGCAAATCAAAAGCAATAGCACTTCTTGCATGTCCCAAATGAGAATTGTCATAAACAGTTGGTCCACAAACATAAATTTTTGCAATATTTGGTTTTAAAGATACAAATTCTACTTTTGATTTTTTTGATGTATCATAAAAATATATCTTTTTCATACTATTTAAATAGTGCCTCTAGGTTTGATGCATCTGTTATTTTTTCATCTTTTTTCATTTCAGAATTTGAAGATATTACACCTGTTTCAATCTCAACAATCTCTATATCATATTTTGTAAGCATAGAAGCTAATCTTATATTTAATCCAGCTTTCCCTATTGCTTTACTTTTTTGCTCACTATTGATTGTAACAATTGCTTTACCTTTTTCACCATTTTTTGGATGTTCTTCTATTTTTACACTATTTACTAAAGCAGGACTTAAAGCACGAGCAATAAACATCTCAGGAACACTAGAATATTCTATACAATCGATATTTTCACCACTTAACTCTTTTGAAACGGCATTTATTCTAACACCTTTTACACCAACAATTGCTCCAATTGCATCTATTTGTGGGCTTGTAGATATAAGTGCTATTTTTGATCTACTTCCAGGAATTCTAGCACTTGCTTCAATAATAATTTTTTCATCTTTAAGCTCTGGAACTTCTAATGTAAGCAAATTTTCCAAAAATTTAGGACTTGTTCTTGATAACTCTACCATCAAACCCATATTTTTATCAATATTTACAGATTTTACAACTGCTTTAAGTGTATCTCCTACTTTAAAATGCTCACCTTTTATTCTATTTTTTCTTTGAAGAATACCTTTTATTTCACCTATTTCAATAAAAGTGCTTTCATTTTTATCTACTCTTGTAACAACGGCAGATACAGTTTTTCCAACTTTTTCTTTATATTTTACCATGATATTTTCTTCTACAAATCTTTGAAGTTTGTATTCAAAATTACTTGAAAGAATTGTTGCTGCATTTCTTCCCATATTTTCAAATTCCAACTCATAACTCAAAGAGTCTCCTAGTTCTAAATCACTATTGATAGATTTTGCTTCATCTATTGCTATAAAATTCTCTTTATTTATAGGAGTTCCATCTTCATTTTCTAAATCTTCAAATAATCTTTTATCATCATTTGCTACAACTTCTATTTTTTGAAAAAGTGTTAATTTTTTATTTGCTCTATCTACTTTTGCATCAAAAATCAAAGTATAATCAATCATTTTTTGAGCAGTTTTAATCAAAGCCTCTCTTAAAGCATTTTCTACATCATTGATCTTAAGACCCTTTTCGTAAGCTATTGAGTCTAAAATATCTATTATTTTATCCATAATTATATCCTATAGTTTTTTTTAACATTGAAATGGTAGGTTTGATTTTCAATGCAAGTTTTAGGGCAATAGTATATCAAAAATACCTTTTATAGAAATTAAAGCAATTTTTCACTAAAATATACGATTATTTGAAAAAAAAGGTTTAATGAAATGGAATTATTACTTGCTAGAAATGAATTAAATGAAAAGCCAAAAAAAGTACAATTGGAAAAAATCAAAGATGAGTTAAAAAAAGAGGTTCAAAAAATACTTTACTTTGACAGAGAGAACTCTCACAAAGATATGATGGCTTTAGTTGAAGCTTTAGAAAAAGAGGGATTTAATATCTATTTTAGAGAGATTAAATTTGGATTAGCCGATGATGAGTATATGTATGAGGTTCATGCACTTTAATATTTTATAGTGATAAAAAATATGAGTAAAAAACTATTTATACAAACTTTAGGTTGTCAAATGAATGACACCGATAGTAAACATATTCAAGCAGAACTTGAGAAACACAAAGGCTATAGTTCTACACAAAATATTGAAGATGCTGATTTAATTATTATAAATACTTGTTCTGTTCGAGAAAAACCAGTTCAAAGACTATTTTCTGAAATTGGACAATTTAATAAGAAAAAAAAAGATGGTGCAAAAATTGGTGTTTGTGGATGTACAGCTTCTCATTTAGGTGAAGATATTATAAAAAGAGCTCCTTATGTTGATTTTGTTTTAGGTGCTAGAAATATTTCAAAAATCAAAGATGTTGTTGATATAAAAGGCTCTGTTGAAATCAGTATTGAAAATGATGACTCTCAATATGAGTTTGCTATAGCAAATAACAACAACTTTAGGACAAGTGTAAATATTTCTGTTGGTTGCGATAAAGAGTGTACATATTGTATAGTTCCTAGCACAAGAGGTGATGAGATATCTATTCCACCTTTTATGATAGTTTCACAAATACAAAAAGCTGTTGATAATGGTGTTGTTGAAGTTGCACTTTTGGGACAAAATGTAAACTCTTATGGAAAAAGATTTAGTAATAATACAGCTAAATATAGCTTCACACAACTTCTTCAAGATATATCAAAAATAGATGGTTTAAAACGAATTAGATTTACATCTCCTCATCCACTTCATATGGATGATGATTTTATAGAAGAGTTTGCAAGAAATCCAAAAATCTCAAAATGTATTCATATGCCATTACAAAGTGGTTCTTCAAATATTTTAAAAGCTATGAAAAGAGGATATACAAAAGAGTGGTTTTTAAATAGAGCTTTAAAAATGAGAGAGTTAATTCCTGATTTAAGAATTACAACAGATATTATTGTAGCGTTTCCAGGTGAAACACATGAGGATTTTTTAGATACTTTAGATGTTGTAAATCAAGTAAAATTTGATCAAATATTTAACTTCAAATACTCTCCTAGACCAAATACAAAAGCACTTGAATTAAAAGATTTAGAAATAGAAGACAGTATTGGAAGTGAAAGACTTGATGAACTAATAGAACTTCATAAAAGATATTTAGAAAAATCAATGCCTGATATGATTGGAAAAACAGTAAATGTTTTAGTTGAGAGTTTAAAACCAAATGGTGAAGTAAGTGGATATACAGATAATTACTTTTTGGTATTTACAAAAGGAAGCGATGAATTACTTGGAAAATTTGTAAATGTAAAAATTACAAGTGCAACAAGAACAGCTTTAAAAGGCGAAATTGTAGAGTAATGTGGAAGTCAATCAAAAAAAAGTATGCTCCATATTTGTTATATTTAATAGCAAAATTTATTTATGCAACAAATAAGAAAGTTTATCACCATCCTAAAGATGACAAAGAACCTTTTGTTTTATGTATGTGGCATGGTGATTTACTTTCACAAATCTTCAACTATCATCACTTTAGAAGAGGTTGGGTTGTAAAAGCAATAATAAGTGAAAATAGAGATGGAGAGATTATTACAAAAACAGCAGAACTTTTTAATTGTGGTGCAGTTCGTGGTTCTAGCTCAAATGGTGCTTCAAAAGTTTTAATAAGAGCATTAAAAGAGTTAAAAGTTGGGAATGACCTTGCTATAACTCCTGATGGTCCTAGAGGTCCTAGATATAGTATTGCAGATGGCGTTGTAATAATTTCACAAAAAAGCGGAAAAAATATTAGATGTTTTAATGCCATACCTTCAAAATATTGGCAGTTTAAATCATGGGATAAATTTGTATTACCAAAACCTTTTGGTAAAATAGATTTTTACATAAGCGAACCTTTTAGTGTAAAAGATATGGAACTAGAAGATGCAAAATCTTTAATAAAAACAAAGATGTTGCAATACTCTTTAATATAAAATAGGAAAAAAAATGTTTAAAAAAGAGACTATGTTTATAAATGTTGTAAAACAAAACAACAACCTAAAAGTTGAGTATAAAAAATATATAAATAACAAAGAAATAAGTGAAGACCACTCAACATTTTTACTAGATGGAGATATTCTTCCAGATAATATTGTCCAAAAATTAAATAATCTACAAAATGAAAATGATTTAAGCTATATATCGACTCTACTTTTAAGTGATACAACTAAATTAATTCCAAAATCAATATCACCAAAAGTAAAAGATTGTGAAATTATAAATTTCAATGATGCTTACGATATTATTGTATTAAAAACAACACTATTTGAAACACAAAATTATTTTGGAAAAACTGGAATTGATTATATATATTCAGCTTTTCACATAATGAATGCTCATATTCAAAAACAAAGTTCAAAAAATGAACTTCTATTTTTTATATACAACGACCGAGCTTATATTTTAATAGTAGATAAAAATAGTAAGATAGTTTACAATGAAGTTGTAGACTTGCTAACTTTTGATGCTGTAAAAAGAACACATTTTTATGAAGACAATTTAGAGGGTCAAAAACTTTTTGATGAACTTTATTACCTTGAATTAAGTGAACTTTTACAAAAAATTCTAAAAAATTTTCATGAGTCTCAAAAAGATATTTTTATACAAAAAATCTCTTTTTTGTTTGCTTTACGAAATCTTACAAAAGAGCAATTAACAAATCTAAGCCTTGAATTGATGTTGAAAGTAGATGATTATAGCGTTGATATTAATGATGAACTTTTTAGCTTATCACGAAATCAAAATGTTTTAAAAAGTTTTGTAGTTCCAAGAAAAAAGAAGAAAAAAAAGGATTCTAGATATATTTTTGTATTTATTCTATTTGCTATGATGTTTTATGGTGGATACAAAATTTACAATATGATAGATTTTAGAAAAATCGGAATAAACTTAAATCTAATAGAAGCAAATAAAACTATAAATCTTGAAAAACTTCCTGATCATATTTTAAACAACAGCAAAATTGAGCATAGAATAAAAGCTATTTTTAATACTACTCCACAAAATGTAATGATAAATGAGTTAGTTTTAAAAAATAAAATATTAGAGCTAAAAGTTACATCAAAAGATAATGAAAATCTAGATTTATTAAAACAATCTCTAAGCGCTATATATCAAATTGTTGAGACAAAAAAACTAGATGAAAAACAAGATAGTAATTTTGAAGCAATAGTTGTAGCAAAAGATGAATTAGAGATTAAAGATCTTGTATATGGAATATTCACAAAAGATTATTTACAAGATGAACTTTTTGATAAAGATAGTATAAATGAGCAGTTAAAAATCCTTTTACCAGAACACTCTATCATAAAATATATCGAAACATACAATGCAAATAAGGTTGAAATTTTTACTTATAGCGTAAACACTATTATAAAAGAACCAAAAGATTTATTTAATATCTTTACAAATATAAATAGTGAGTTGTACTCAATAACTATTTCAAAACCTATTTTGATGAAAAATACAAATTTAGGAATAGAAGTTGATTTTATTATAGAGTTTAATCAACTAAAAAATTAAGAAATTTATCTATTTTAAACTAAGTTGTTGTTCTTTTAGTATTTTGGCTTTAGAACATACAACTTACCTTTTTCCTTCATTCTTCCAGCATAGTTTAAAGCTTCAGGACCAAATCCCCAAAAAAAGTCAGCTCTTATTTCACCTTTAATTGCACCACCAACATCTGCTGCAACTGTGAGTTTATTTATAGGTTCTTTTGAAATAGGATTTTGTGTATTTAAAAAAACAGGCATTCCCAAAGGAATATATGTTCTATCAACGGCTATATTTCTTTTTGGAGTTAAAACAGTATTTAAGGCTCCTGTAGCTCCTTGATTTGCAACTTTAAAAAAAACATAACTCTCATTTATATTTAAAATATCATCTATTTTTGAAGGATTTTTCAATAACTCTTCTTTTATAGCTTGAACACTTATTTCATCTTTTGAAATTATCTCATTATCAATAAAATATCTTCCAATACTTTTATACTCTCGTCCATTTTGTCCAGCATATCCAATATTTAGAACTTCTCCTGAATCAAGTTGTATTTTTCCACTTCCTTGAACTTGTAAAAAAAATAGATCTATTTTATCATCTACATAAGCTATTGGCTCAAGGTTTTTATTGTTTGGATTTTTTTCTATAGAAGCTCTTGTATCATAAGGAAGAATTTTTTTACCAACTTTTTTTCCAATATTTTTATAACCTTGTAAACTATTTGTATTTGAAAGAACTAAATCTTTTGGGATTTTATAAACTGGATATTTATATCTTTGAGTCTTTATCAAACTTCCATATAAAAGTGGCTCATAATAACCTGTTATCATTCCCTCATCTTTTAAATTATTATCATAAAGTTTATATGCATGAAAGTTTGATACAAAAAACATTGCTCCATCATTTGTATGCTGTGCTTTTTGGCAAACATTTTTTAACTCTTCATATCTTTGCGATTTTTGACAATCTTTTTTGAAAACTTCTAAAGCATGATTTAAATCATCATCAAAAAAACCTTTTATTTGAGAAAAAGGGACTTGTTGCATTCCATTTAAAATATCTTTTTCATATTTTGATTCAAGACTATTTTGTGGATATTTTTTTTCTATTTTTATATTTTCATCTTTTTTTGAACAAGCTGTTACTAAAAAAATAAGCAAACCTAGAAATATTAAATTTTTCATATATTACACTCCATTTGAGAATTTATTGAATGTATCTCTTTTAAACCACAACTTGTACATAAAAATTCTACATCTTTTATGCCAGAGCAACCATGATATTTTAAAACGTTTGTTTTTATTATCTCTTGTGTAAAATTTGTATCACTATTTTTATCAAAAAATACTTTTTTTGTCTCTAAACAACTAGGACAAGTACCACTTAATAGTGAAAAAAGATGATTTTGTTTTGATTTAAAAAAGATATATATTAGAAGTACTACTACTATAAAAAGAATAAAAATATAAATAAGTGTTTGCATAAGGCAGAGTTTTACTCTACCTCAGCATCGATAACATCGTCATCTTTTTTTGCTTTTTGATTTGCATCTGCTCCAGAAGCAGCATCACCATCTTTTTTATACATAGCTTCAGCTAATTTATGAGATTTTTCAGTTAAAACTTTTAACTTCTCTTCAATTTGCTCTTTTGTAGCATTTTCATCTTTTAAAGTCTCTTCTAAATCAGCTGCTGCATCAATAATAGCTTTTTTATCTTCTTCACTAACTACATTTTCATTCTCTTCTAAAGTTTTTTTAGTAGAGTGAAGCATTGCATCTGCTTGATTTCTTACTTCAATTAATGCTTTTTTCTTAGCATCAACATCTTTATTTGCTTCAGCTTCAGCAACCATTTTTGCAATTTCATCATCACTTAATCCAGAACTTCCAGAAATAGTAATTTTATTCTCTTTTCCAGTTCCTTTATCTTTTGCACTTACATTTAAAACACCATTTGCATCAATATCAAACGTTACTTCAATTTGAGGAACACCTCTTGGAGCTGCTGGGATATCTGAAAGTTCAAACATACCTAAAGATTTGTTATCTCTTGCAAACTCTCTCTCACCTTGAGAAACATGAATAGAAACAGCTGGTTGATTATCATCTGCTGTACTAAATACTTGAGATTTTTTAACTGGAATTGTTGTTCCTTTTTCAATAAGTTTTGTCATAACTCCACCTAAAGTCTCAATTCCTAAAGATAGTGGTGTAACATCTAGTAATAATACATCTTTAACATCACCTCTTAAAACTCCAGCTTGAACAGCAGCACCAGCAGCTACAACCTCATCAGGGTTTACACCTTTATTTAAATCTTTTCCAAAGAACTCTCGTACTACTTGGTTTGCTTTTGGTAATCTTGTACTTCCACCAACCATGATAATCTCATCAATATCACCTTTGCTTAAGTTTGCATCTTTTAAAGCAACTTTTATATGCTCTAAAGTTTCATCTATTAACTTCTCAGTCATAGACTCAAATTTAGCTCTTGTTAAAGATTTTACTAAGTGAATTGGTCCTGCATTTCCCATAGAAATAAATGGTAGATTAATCTCTGTTGATTCAGCTGATGATAACTCTTTTTTTGCATTTTCAGCAGCATCTTTTAATCTTTGAAGTGCCATTTTATCATTTTTAACATCAAAACCATTTTCAGCTTTGAACTCATCTGCTAACCAATCAATTATCTTATTATCAAAATCATCTCCACCTAAGAAAGCATTTCCATCTGTACTTAAAACTTCAAAAGTTCCATCTCCAATTTCAAGAACTGTAACGTCAAAAGTTCCTCCACCTAAATCGTAAACTAGAACTTTCTCTTCACCTTTTTTATCTAAGCCGTATGCAAGAGATGCAGCTGTTGGTTCATTGATGATTCTAAGTACATTTAAACCTGCAATTGTTCCAGCTTCTTGAGTTGCTTTTCTTTGTGCATCATTAAAATAAGCAGGAACTGTAATAACAGCATCTGTAACACTACTTCCTAAATACTCTTCAGCATCAGCTTTTAGTTTTCCTAAAATTTTTGCTGAAATCTCTTGTGGAGTATAAACTTTTCCACCAATTTCAACAGCTGCTGCTCCATTTCTATCAACTATTTTATATCCAACTTTACTTTGAGCCTCTTTTGCATTTGGTTCATTCATCATTAAACCCATAATTCTTTTAATAGAATATATAGTTTTTTCTGGATTTGTAATAGCTTGTCTTTTTGCAGGATCTCCTACAAGTACTTCACCTTTATCTGTAAAAGCAACAATAGAAGGAGTTGTATTTTTCCCCTCTTTATTTGGAATAATTTTTGCTTCACCATTTTCGTAAACTGCAACACAAGAGTTTGTTGTTCCTAAATCTATACCAATAACTTTACTCATTTTTTCTTCCTTTTATTAAGTTTTTTTAATTTTAAATTCTATTCATAGTTTATTGACATTTCGGTCAAACAAAACCTTAGAAATATTAGATTTTAGACTAGTTCAAGGCAAACCAAAAATTTAACGACGAAATAGTCAAAATATCTTATTTCTAGTTTGCTATACTAACCATTGATGGTCTTAGCAACCTATCTTTTAACATATAACCTTTTTGTAACTCACTTACAATTTGCCCAGTTTCATGATTTTGGCTATCTACTTGCATTACAGCATTATGTATATTTGGGTCAAACTCACCAGCTGTATCAACTTTTGTGATATTGTGTTTTTCAAATGTTGTAATGAAACTTTTAATTGTAAGTTCAATTCCCTCTTTTAGTTTTGGAAGTAACTCTTCAGCACTTAAATCTGCATTTGCAGAGTTTAAAGCCATTTCCAAAGTATCAAGAGGAGTTAGTAAATCTTTTGCAAATTTTTCACTTGCATAATCAATTGCTTGATATTTTTCTCGTTCTAATCTTTTTTTAATATTTTCAAAATCAGCATGAACTCTTAAAAATTTCTCTTCACTTTGCTTTAAATCCTCTTCAAGCTTAGAAATAATATCTTCCAAACTCTCCTCTTTTTGTTCTTCTTTTGCTTCACAACACTCTTTCGAACTTTCACAACAATTTTGTGTATTTTCTATCTCTTCATTTAAAACTTCATCTTGTTTTAATTCGCTCATTTTATCTCCTTAAAAATTTATAATTTGTTCAAAAAAATATTCATAATCTTTTGATAACTCACCAACAACAAATATTTTATAATCTTCGTTATTGATTTTGCAGAATTTACAAATTCCTATGTAATTTTGTGGTAAAAAACCATCAAAATATAGACCCTCTTTTAACTCATCTAAAATCGAGCCTTTTAGAAATCTATTAATTGTAAACTCATCAAAATCAAAATTTAATGCCAAAGATAAAAACTCTTTGTAATTAAAAATATCAAAATCACTATTTTGTAAAGAGTGGTTTATAGAACTATAAAGCTCATAAGCACCAACATCTTTTGATATTTTTAGAATATCTTTCAAAGAACTTTGCAAAAAATCACTCAAAAATTTATATAAAGCTTGGCTAAATTTTATATTTACAACAAAAGTTGTAAACTCCAAAATTATATATTTATTTTCAACATTTATAATATTTTGTAAAATATCACTTTTCTCTTTTTTTAAAATAACTGTTAATCCAATTTTATTAGCCAAAAACTCTATAGCTTTTATATTAACACCAGAAATTGGAAAATTTAGTTTTCCTATCCAATACTGCTTTAAAGCTTCATTTGTAGGTGTTCTTCCACTACTTATATGCTCTTGAGCTAAAAAACCTTCATCGCCTAATTTTTTAAAATATCCACGAATTGTTGCAGGAGAATACTCTAATTCATACATAGATTTAAGCTCTTTTGAACCTATTGGTTCTAAATGCTCAATATATGCTTTAATAATAGATTGTAATAAGAACTCTTTTTTATCTATCATAAATCCTGCTTTTTCTAAACTTTAGCACTCTATCACATAAACTGCTAAAGAATTATATCTTATTGAGTCAATGTTTGTCAAGTATTTATTCTATAAATTATAAATAGATATATTTTTACTCATTAAGCTTATAAACTCTATTTAGAATTCTCTCCCATTTGTTGTTGTTTTGCCAATCAATGCTTACAATTTGTGTAAATTTATCTTTTGTAAATTGATATGAATTTAGTTCATTAAAAGCTACAACAGGAGTTAAATCATCTCTTTTTGAAAAAGGAAGAACTCTAAAACTAAGATTATCTAAAACTAGTGGAGAAGAGTTTTTATTTTCAACATATAATAAAACCATATGAGTTCCAGCGCTAGCTTCTACATTTACAATTGCCAAATACAAACTCTCTTTTTTTACTCCCAGTTCCAAAAGTGTAAAATATTTTGCTATTGCATAATCTTCACAATCTCCAAAACCTTTAATAAAAAACTCTTTGGGTGTCATCCAATAATCATCTATTCCAACACTTTGACTATCAAATTCAGGTAAAGTTTTATTTATAAAAAAGTTTACTTTCCCTAGTTTTTTATCAATATCAAGATTTTTTGTCTCTTTTTTAAACTCACTATATTTTTCTAATCTTTTTAAAATAGTTTTCTTTTGTTTTGAATTATTTATTATATTTTTATCTTTTGAGTTTAGTGTAAATTCGTATGCAAAGCTATTTGTAAAAAATAAAGAGTTTAAAAAGATTAAAAAAACTAATTTTATCATTTATAAAAAATCCTTGATAGATATAAACCATTTGGACTAATTGGTGTTTTAAATATATTTTTTTCACAGTTTAACTGTTTTTTCAAATCTATTATTGTTAGTTTTTTATCATTAATTGCTATTAAAAATCCTACCATAAGTCGTATTTGGCTTCTTAAATAAGAGTTTGCACAAAATTTTAAAACATAAATATCTTTATATTGATAGAATTTTGTATCAAAAATCTCTCTTTTTGTATTCTCTTTTTGGCTTCCTGTTTTATGAAAATATTTAAAATCATAAACACCAACAAACTCTTTTATGGCACTTTTTAAAAGTTCTTCATCTATATTTTTTATATAAGTTACAAATTTATCATTAAAAGGAGTTGTTGGTTTTGAACTTATTATATATCTGTAAACTCTCTTTTTTGCACTAAATCTTGAGTGGAAATCATCGCTTACTTTCGATATTTTTTTTATTTTAACCGCTTTTGAAAGCTTATTGTTTAAAATCTCTTTTAGTTTTGAAAAATCTTCCCAATAATCTGGGATAAAACAGTTAAAAATCTGCCCTGTAGCATGGACATCTCTATCTGTTCTTCCGCTTAAAACTATTTTTGTATCAATATTTATATTTTTAAAAGCTTTTAAAAGTTCATCTTCAACTGTATTTTTATTTGTTTGCTTTTGACTTCCAAAAAAAGAGCTTCCATCATAAGAGATTTCAAACTTTAAATTCAAATTTAATACTCTTTTTTTGTAGTTTTAGAGTATAAAATATAACTTGCAATTATCCAAATAGTTGGAATAATATACAAAGAGTGCAAGAATAATCTCTCACCAATATATTTAATTAATATAAAATAGATAACAACAGCCAAAACAGAGTATGCAACAGCTCTATTTTTTTCATATCTTGGATTAAAATAACCAAAAATTATAACTAAAAATAGAGATATTAAAGGAAAAATAGATGACAAAATGAAAAATGAAAAATCATCAATATCTTTATTGTTTTTCAAAGCATTTTTCCAAAAATTATAAGATGTATCAAAATTTACTATATCAGAATTTGATACTGAATCATTTATATACATCTCTTTATAATCAATCTGACTAAGCTCTTTATTATCTATTGCAAAAACTTTTCCATTTATTAATTTAAAACTCAAATTGCCTTTTTCATTTTCAAGTATAGCTTCATCGCTTACTATAAAATTTTCTGAATTTTTTTCACTCTTAAAAAGTGTAACTTCTTTATAAACTTTTTCATCTTTTCCATTTATATAAATCAACCAATCACCGAATTTTTGTCCAAATTGACTCTCTTTTATATTAAAACTTGCCTCTTTTTTCTTAATTTCAGAGAAAGTTTTTGTTAAATATTTTGTTTTTGGAATAAGACCTAAAGATATAACTAGTAAAAAAATAGTTAAAATAGCTGTTAAAGGTAAGAAAATTTTAATTATATTTAGCGGGTTTAAACCATAAGATGTAATAACAACCATTTCATATTCGCTTGATAATTTTGACAAACAAATTGTTAATGATATAAAAAAAGATATTGGTAATGTATAAAATACAACTTGCGGAATTGAATAGATATAAAGTTTTAGAAGTTCAAAAGATGTCATTGTAATCACAGAAGTAAGACTTGCGATTTTAACCAAAAAAACAACAGAAGTTATAAAAAAAAGTCCTAAAAATATAGGAAAAAAGCTAATAGCTAATTGTGAGTGTAAATAGTTACTTAATCTCAATAAAAATCCTTAAAAATATTTGATAAACTAAAAAAATACTCCAATAAAAAACCAAAAACGAGAAATGGAATAAAAGGTATCTCAAGGTCATTTTTTATATCTTTATTTTTTATTTTTCTTAGATAAACTGCATAAAACATAGCTGCAATTGCACTTAAAAATATTGCAATAAATGTATTATAAACTCCTAAAATTACACCAAAAGATGCAATCAAAGGAATATCTCCTTCTCCTAGTGCTGCTTGAGTTTTTAAACTCTCATCTTTTAAAAATCTTGATTTTATATTTTGTATATAAAAAGTAACCAAGAAATTTAATATTACAAAAGCTCCAGAAACTATAAAAGCACTTTGTAATGCTTCAAAAATATCAAGATTTGTAATAAAAAAAGATGATAACAATGCAAATAATAAAAGATAATCAGGCACAGCTTTATACTTAAAATCATATAGTGATAAAACTACCAAATTTATCAAATATAGTATTAAAAGTATACTTTGCAAAATACTAAACTCCACCAAATCTTCTTTGTCTTTTATTAAAATCTTCTATTATATTATCTAACTCTTCAATAGTAAAATCAGGCCAAAGTGTTTTTGTAAAAAACATCTCTGCATAAGCATTTTGCCACAACAAATAGTTTGAAAGCCTAATTTCTCCACTTGTTCGTATAAGCAAATCAACATCTCCAAATCCAGCTGTATCAAGACATGACTCAAAGTTTTCTTCATTTACTTCAAGTTTTTTCTCATTTAATTTTTTTATTGCTCTAATTATCTCATCTTTTGAACCATAATTTAGTGCTAAAACTTGAGTAAGACCTGAGTTTTCTAATGTCTTTTCTTCAATATCTCTTATAGTTTTTTGTAAATTTTTTGAAAACTTACTTAAATCTCCTATTGCTTTAAATCTTATACTATTTTGCATAAATGTTTCAAGTTCATTTTTTAAATATTTTTCCAAAAGTTTCATTAAATACTCAACTTCAAGTTTTGGTCTTGTCCAGTTTTCAGTTGAAAAAGCATATAAAGTAAGATATTTAACCCCTATTTTTGCACAATATTTTGTGATATTTCGAACAACTTTTGCTCCAGCTTCATGCCCAGCTGTTCTTTTAAGATCTCTTTGTTTTGCCCATCTTCCATTTCCATCCATAATAATCGCAATATGAGATGGGCAACTAGAGTTAATCATTTTTCAAACTCTTTTTCTAAAGTTTCTAAGATATTTAATGAAATATCTAATTTATCACCACTAAAATGAAAACTTCTATCTTTTAAAATAAGCTCTATATTATTGTTTTGGTTCCCAAAAGTGTTATTTTCATCTAAAATATTTAAGCAAACGGCATCAAGATTTTTATTTTTTAACATATTTTGAGCATTTGTTTTGGCCTCTTTTTTATCCATTTCAGCTTTAAAGCCAATAGAGTAAATTTCACTTTTGTTTAAAGTTGCTAATATATCGATATTTTTATTAAGCTCCAAACTCCAATTATCACCTAAGCTCTCTTTTTTTAGTTTTCCATCAAATTTTTGCTTTGGAATATAATCACTAATAGCAGCTACCATAAATAAAAAACTCTTTTTATCTAATTTGCTCTCTAAAGATAATTTCAAATTTTCAAACATCTGTTGTGCACTAGTTGAAACTTTTAAGTCTATCTCATAAGGTACATTTTCATATCCTCTGCTAGATACTAAACTTACATCAGCACCCAAATAGTAAAGCGCTGTTGCTAAACTTGATGCCATTTTTCCACTTGAAAAGTTTGAAATATATCTTACATCATCAATTTTTTCTATTGTTCCTCCACCACTTAAAACAGCTCTTCTATTTTCCCAGTAAGAAGTTTTTAGAAGTTCTTTGCAAGTTTTATGAAAAATATCAATTGGCTCAAGCATTGCACCATTTCCAACATCTTTACAAACTAACTCTTTTGTTTGTGTTTGTAAAACTTCAAATCCAAATTCTTTTAATTTGTTTATACTTTTAATAGTAATAGGATTTTCAATCATATTTGTATTTGCAGCAGGTGCAATAATAATTTTCTTTTTACAAGCAAGAACTGTTTGAAGTAGTAAATTATCAGCAATTCCACAAGATATTTTATTTATTGTATTTGCACTAGCTGGTGCAATTACTAAAATATCAGCCCATTTTGTTATATCTATATGATTATAATCACTATTTTTATCCCAGTTTTCACTATTTTCATCTAAAATCTTATTTTGACTAATTGCTTCAAAAGTTATTGGATTTATAAACTTTTTAGCACCATCACTCATAATTACTTTTACATTTGCACCAGCTTTTATATAAAGTCTTATTAGCTCTAAACTTTTATATATTGCAATTGAACCAGTAACTCCTATAAGAATTTTTTTATCTTTTAAAATCACTATTTATTTCTCTTCTTTTACTTTTTTGGCTTTATCAAAATGTTTATAAAAATATCCATCAATAGTTTTTGCTTTTGCTCTTGTTAAATAAAGTTCACCTTTTTTTACATTTCCAGTTACTGTTGAACCAGCTGCTATTAAAACATCATCTTCAATTTTTACAGGTGCAACAAATTGTGTGTCACTTCCTACAAAAACATTTTTCCCAATAATTGTTTGATATTTATTTACCCCATCATAATTACAAGTAATTGTTCCACACCCTATATTTGTGCCCTCATCTATAGAACAATCACCAAGATATGATAAATGCCCAGCTTTTACACCATTTAAAATAGCTTTTTTTGTCTCAACAAAGTTTCCAATATGAGTTTTATTTATTTCACTAAGCGGTCGTATTCTTGCCATTGGTCCAACATCACTATCTTTTATAATTGAGTCTTCAACTACACTATTTGTTTTGATATGAGAGTTTATAATTTTTGAGTTTCCAAGCAAACTTACACCATTTTCAATTATACTTTCGCCTTCAATTTCAACACTCTCTTCTATATAGATAGTTTCAGGCAATCTCATAATAACACCAGCTTTTAGAAACTCTTTTTTTATTCTATTTTGATGAATTACCTCAGCATCAGCTAACTCAACTTTTGAATTAACTCCTTTAAAATTCTCTTCATTTACAATCAAAGGTTTTAGAACCTTACCTTGATTAATTGCCATTTCTACTAAATCAGTTATGTAGTACTCTTTTTGGGCATTGTTATTATCTAGTTTTGCTAAGTTTTCAAGTAAAAAATTTGTTTCAAACTGATAAATTCCTGCATTTGCTGTTGTGATTTTAAGCTCTTCAATACTTGCATCTTTTTGTTCAACTATTTTTTTTACATTTTCATTTTCAATAATTACTCTTCCATATCCATCTGCACTTTCAAGCTTCAAAACAGACATTACAATAGTTGCATTTGGTATATCAAATTTCTCTAGCTCACTTGCTTGAATTAGTGGCATATCTGCATTTAAAACCAAAGTTTTCTCATATTTTGGTGTTATTCCCATAACAGCACCACCAGTTCCAGGGTAGTTTTTATGGTCTTGAATTACAAAATTTATGTTTGAAAAATATTTTTCTATTTCAGCTTTTACACGTTCAAATTGGTGATATAAAACAACTGTAATATCATCACTTAATTTTAAAGCCTCTTTAATTGAGTAATAAATCATAGGTTTTCCAGAGATTTTATGTAAAACCTTTGGTATATCTGATTTCATTCTTGTTCCTTGACCAGCTGCAAGGATTATTATAGATTTTTGATTCAAAAAAATTCCTTATTATTTTTTAAGCAAAGCTTCATTTATCTCTTTTTTAAAGTTTGTAACAACTTCAATAAGAGCATTTTTCATCTTACTATCACTAATATCTTCTGCTGCAACTAATTTATCAAGTATCTTCTCTTTACTTTTGAAAAATTCAGCTACTTTTTTATTTTTTGGATTGTTATTGTACATCAAAACTCCAGAAGAAATAAGAGTTATTACAAGTCTAGTATGTCCCAAAATTGCGGCATAGTTTAATATATTAAATCCACTATTATCAGGTTCATTCATATTTGCACCTGCTAGGATTAACCATCTTGCTATCTCATAATTTCCTTTCCATTGAGTGTGATGAAGAGCAGTTCGTCCGTGATTATCTTTTATATCAAGATTTGCTTTTTTTATCATTAATTTTTCAACAATAAGCAAATCATCAGCTATTACAGCTTTATGAATAACAGTTCTTCCATCTTTATCTTGAATATCCATATTTATTCTATACTTTAAAAAATTTTGTAACCTTTTAATAAAATATGCTTTCAAAGTTCTATCTTCTATTCTTAAACCCTCATCAACCATATACATCAAAGGAGTGTTTCCATCGAAATCTTTATAATTTAAATCTACTTTATACTCAACCAAAATATCAAGAATTTCAAAACTATCATAAGGAACCAAATCAAAAACTAGATTTTTTCCATCTACTCTTGTATAGCTTATATCAGCTTCATAAACTAATAGTTTTTTCAATAATATATCAAATCCACCATCTTCTTGTACATATTCATCTAAACTTTGATTTCTTGCTTTTTCGCCTTTTGAGATTAAGATAATTTCTATAAGATTGTCTACAATTGTTCTAAAATATTTGTCTCTTTGGTTTAAATTTGCACCTTTTAGGATTAAAAAATCTATTATTTTATTGTTTGAATAACCTTTTAAAACCTCTATATGAAATAAACTTCTATGATGCTCATCAAAAATATTTAAACTAGCTCCACAATTTAATAGAAACTCTGCATTTGTAAAATTTTTTCTCTCTAACTCTTTTTGTAAAGCAGTTTTTCCATATTTATCTAAAGTATCAACTTTAAATCCTAATTCAATAATTTGAAGAGCTAAAGACGAGTAATCATCTTTTGGATTTATAAGCATATATCTTTTATCTTCAATATCTTTATCATATTTTTGTAAAACCATTATGTAAAAAATTTCATCTAAAATAGATTTATCTCTATTATCAACTACATTAAAGTTTATTCCTCTTTTTGCTAAATGCTTTAGAAGTATCTCATTTTTCATACCTTGCAAAATAGTGTTATATAAAACATTTTGACCATTTTTATCTAAAATATTTAAATTTATTCCAATATTTATCAAAGCTAAAGCAAGTCTTAAATCATCTTTTAAAACAGCTTCAAAAAGTGCTGTTTGTCCATTTTTATCTACTGCATTTATATCTTTTACATTGTCAATAACTTTTTTCAAAGTCTCTAAATTTCCATTTTCTATGGCATCAAAAACTACATTTCTGCCATCACTATCTTTTATATCAAAATCCAAATTGTAGTGCAAAAGTATTTGAAAAACTTTATCATTTCCTAAAAGTACACTATCTTGCAATATTGTTCTACCAGCAGAGTTTTTTCTATTTCCATCAAAACCATTGTCTAGTAAAAATTTTATCATCATAAAATCATATTTTTCACAAGCCTCACTTAGTACTGTTTTGCCAAGTTTATCCTCTTTGTACATATCTATACCTAGGCTTATCAAAATTTTTATTGCGTTAAAATTTTTTTTAGCAGCAAAGAAAAAAAGATAATTTCTTCCTTTTTCATCAACTGCATTTATATTTACACCATTTGCAATATATTTTTTGAGTTTATCGATATTGATATTTGAAGACATCAACTCTTTTACAAATGCATCTTCATCGGCCCTAAAAAAACCTAGCACAATACTTTCCTTATTCTAAATATTCATCTTTATATTTATCTTCATTATGGATATATTCTATCAAAAAATATATTAAACTCTTTTTCTTCTTCTAGAGTAAGAATTATTGTTTTTATCCTCTTTATCTTTATAAAAAGGTTTTTCATCTCTTTTTTCATCTATTAAAACACCTTTTAAAGATTTTTCAATAAATCTATTAAAAGATTCTCTCAAAATAAAAGCCTTATCATGGTCAGGAAAAAGATCAGGCAGTTTATACGAAAGCCAAAGATATAAAGATATTTTTTTCACTTCATCTTCAACCAAAAGCAGATCTTTTTGTGTAATTGCCTTTTTTGGTAAAGTAATTGATGGTTTATAATGATTTGGTCTTTTTTTAATCACACTTGCAATATATGAGCTATAAGCTTGAACTATAATAGTTGATTTTGTAGTAATTGGAGCTTGTGCCAAAAGATATTTCTCTTCTAAACTCAAACCATCTTTACTATCAACAATTCTTGAAGCTTCAAGCATACTTGATAGATTTGCAGCTTCAAAAGGACCAGCAAATTTCATATTTAAAGCAAAAAAATTTAAAACTTTTGTAAGTGATTTTGTCTTTAAATGCATTGAAAGATTTTCTAGTTGAGAGTTATTTATTTTTACTTTAAATGGTGGTTTTATTGTTTTTATAGAAGCTGTAAACTCCTCTTTTATATACTCTAAAACATCTCTTCGTGTAGCTCCTAAATATCCAGCTTCAAATAATCCAAATCTTCCAGCACGACCTGCTATTTGAACTATCTCATTTACACTTATTTTTCTTTTACTAACTCCATCAAATTTTGTATCAGTTGTGAAAAGTATAGTTTTTATAGGTAAATTTAATCCCATACTAATAGCATCTGTTGCAATTAAAATTTGACTCTCACCTCGTCTAAATCTACTTGCTTCATCACGTCTAACCTCAGGAGAAAGATTTCCATAAATTACAGATACAGAGTATTTTTTTTGCAGTTTTTGTTTTAGTTTTAAAACTTCGGCTCTTGAAAAAGCTATCAAAGCTGTTCCTTTTTCAAGTTTTTCAAGAGGTGTCCATTTTTCAAGAACCAACAAAGGATTTTTTCTTTTATGTCTTACAACCTCTAGCTCTTCATCTAAATATTGAACTATCTTTTTTACAGCTTCAAGAGCATTTACACTTCCAGTCATAATAACTTTTTTAGCAGGAACTCCAATAATAGCATTCACCCAAGCCCAACCTCTATCGTTGTCTTCAAGCATTTGAACTTCATCAATAACTGCAACATCAACTTCAAGGTCAAAATCCAACATCTCAATTGTTGAGCAAATATGAGCTGCTTCTTCATTTAAAATCTGCTCTTCACCTGTGATTAATGAAGCATCAATATTTGACTCTTTTAAATCTTCATACCCTTCAAGTGCCAAAAGTCTCAAAGGTGCAAGATACAATCCACTATTTGCCTCTTTTAATTTTTTCATAGCATTATAAGTTTTTCCACTATTTGTTGGGCCAACATAAAATTCTAATTTTCGATTCATACTTCTTGCTAGTGGATAAAGTGTTTTTAAATCACAATTTAATAAATCTTTTAGTTGTTCTTGCCAATTTTCTTTCATTTTATAAATAACTCTCTTTTCTGTGTAAAACTCTACCAATTATTAAATTATCATCTTCAATATCAAAAAGAACTCTATAATCACCAATTCTATATCTATATGCTGGTTCAAAATTTGTTAATTTTTTAATATTTGTAAGATTTGGAAATTTTTTAAGCTCTAATATTTTTTTCTCAATTTTTGTTTTAAAAGGTTCGCTAATAGATTTTAAATCTTTTATAGCGCTACTTCTAATTACAATTTTCATTTTTTAAATACTCTTCAAAATCTATTGTTTCATCTTCTCTTGAAGCTTTTAAAAGTTTTAAATCATCTAAATCCTCTTTAGAAACTATCTCTAATCCATCATTTTTAAAATGTTCTAAAAGCCATAAAACTTTATCTTTTAAAATTTCATCTTTTATATTTATTACAAATGAGTTCATAAAGTCTCCTTTTTTAAAATTCCTAAATTATATCTACTTTTACCAATATTTACATATAATACGAACTTTAAAAAAAGGATAAAATCTTATGAACTGTAAATATTTTGGCTCTTGTGCTTCTTGTACACTTTATGATAAAAATTATGATGAACAACTAAACTACAAAATCCAAAGAGAAAAAAATAGATTTTCAAATATTGTAAATTGCGATTTTGATATTATAAAAAGTGCTTCAAAAAACTTTAGAAATAGAGCTGAATTTAGGATTTGGTGGGAAAAAGATGAGCAAAATAACAAAGATATTTTAACTTACGCTATGAATGATTTTAATAAAGAGATTTTAAAAATCGATTCATGTGAGATAGTAAGCGAAGATATAAAAAATCTTATGCCAAAACTCTTAACTGAGCTTGAAAAATCTATGATTTTGTCTTTTAGGCTTTTTGCTATTGAGTTTTTGGTTAGTTCAACTTCTGATATGCTTGTAACTTTGATTTATCACAAAAAACTTGAAGATGAGTGGATAAATCTTGCACGTGAAATTGAGCAAAAATTAAATATAAAAATAATTGGAAGAAGCAGAAAACAAAAAATAGTTTTAAGTAGCGATTTTATAAACGAGAGCTTAAATATAAACAATCAAGAGTTCAAATTTGCCTATGAAGAGAATGGTTTTACTCAACCAAATACTTCTGTAAATATAAAAATGATTGAGTGGGTTTTAAATAATATAGAAAAGTCAAATAAAGATTTATGCGAACTTTATTGTGGTGGTGGAAACTTTACAATTCCACTTTCAAAAAAATTCAATAAAGTATTAGCAACAGAGATTTCAAAAACATCGATAAAATCAGCTTTGAGAAATTGTAGTTTAAATGGTATAAACAATATTGAATTTATAAGAATGAGCTCTGAAGAGTTTGTTGAGGCTTTAAATGAAGTTAGAGTTTTTAATAGATTAAAAAATATAGATTTAAAATCTTATGATTTTGATACTATTTTTATGGACCCACCAAGAAGTGGACTTGATGATACAACAAGAGCTTTAGCAAAAAATTTCGAAAATATTATCTATATATCTTGCAACCCTGAAACTTTACATAGAGACTTAGAAGAGCTTTTAAAAACCCATAAAATAGTAAGATTTGCCCTATTTGACCAGTTTGCATATAGTGAGCATATAGAGTGTGGTGTGATTTTGGAAAAATATAGTTTTGTAGTATAATCAAAAATCAAAATAAAAGGAGAACTTATGAGTATATCTTCAACTTTACGACTAAATGCAAATGAATTAGATAATAATTTCGTTGAATCTATTAAAACTCTTTTTAAAGGAAAAGATATAGAAATAGTTACAAAAGTTATTGATAAAGAATTTGAAAAAGAAAAACTAGAATATCAACAAGCTTTAAAAGATGTTGAAGCTGGAATAGTACTTGAATTAGATGAAGATTATTGGAAAAATATTGATAAGTATATAGAAAAATGAAAATACTATATTCAGAAAAATTCAATATGGATTTAAAATCTATTTTAGATTTCATATCTGAAGATAGCAAGAAAAATGCAAAACAGTTTGCTAAAGATTTAAGAGAAATTATAAATCAAATTCCACCATTTTTATATAAATATAGACAATCTATCTATTTTGATAATATTTCAATTAGAGATTGTATGTTTAAAGGATATGTAATACCTTACAAAATATCTAAAAACTCAATTACTCTTTTAGGAATTACAAAATATAAAGAAAACTTGTAAAAGCAAAATTAATTTAAACTAATTTTAAGAAAAGTTATATAATACTTCGTTTATAAATTTAGGGTTGAATTCAATCCGAAGAGAGTAAAAGAGATTTTACAATCTATGCTAGGTAAAACTAGAATGTTTTTAGGCTTGAATATTTTTACAATATTCATAAAATATTTTACAAATTCATAAAGGAATTATTATGAGAATTAATACAAACGTATCTTCACTTGGTGCTCAAGAAGCATCTAAAAATACAAATGCTAACATAAGTAGCTCTTTAGAAAAACTTAGTTCTGGTTTAAAAATAAACAAGGCTTCTGATGATGCTTCTGGTCTTGCTATTGCTGATAAACTAAGAACTCAAGCTTCAAGTATAAATCAAGGTGTTGCAAATGGTAATTCAGCAATATCTCTTTTACAAATAGCTGATAAGTCTATGGCTGAGCAATCAAAAATTTTAGATACTGTGAAATCTAAATTAATTCAAGCAAATACGGCAACTACTTCAGCTGACGGTAGAGAATCAATTAGAAAAGATATTAATAAATTATTAACTCAACTAGATAATATAGCAAAACAAACAAATTATAATGGTACTAATCTAATATCTAATTCTGCTGGTAATGCTGCTGCTGCAACACTTAATTTCCAAGTTGGAGAGAAGAGCACCGATATTATTACTATGTCAGCAGTTGATTCTAATACTACAGGATTAGGTGTTGATTCTCTTAAAGGACTTGGTGCAAATGCACTAACTTCTTCTTTAGCAGGATCTAACCAAGCTACAGTTGATACTGCTATTACTAGGCTAAATGGATACAGAGGAGACATAGGTTCTACTCAAAATCAAGTTGAATCAGCTGTAAGAAACTTAATGACTCAGGCTACAAATATAAAAGCAGCTGAGTCTGTTATTAGAGATGTTGATTATGCTGAAGAGAGTGCAAACTTTAATAAACTAAACATAGTTTCTCAAGCTGGTTCTTATGCAATCAGCCAAGCGAATGCTACTCAACAAAACGTTCTTAGACTACTTCAGTAGTTTGGAAATTGGACTTTAGTCCAATCTTTAATATAATAATGGGACTTAAGTCCCTGTTCCGAATAAGTTCTCTTTTATTAAAAAGTGGAGAAAAATCTCCACTTTTTCTTTTTTTAATATTCATTTAAACTAATTTTATGAATTAGTTTGTAATAATTGTCTAATAAAGTTTTATTTACACTAAAATAAATCAAAAATAAGGACAAACTTATGAAAATTAACACAAACGTATCTTCACTTACAGCTCAAGAAGCAGCTAAAAATACAAATGCTAGTATAAGTAGCTCTTTAGAAAAATTAAGTACGGGTTTAAAAATCAATAAAGCTAGTGATGATGCTTCTGGTCTTGCAATTGCTGATAAACTTAGAACTCAAGCTACAAGTATAAATCAAGGTGTTGCAAATGGTAATTCAGCAATATCTCTTTTACAAATTGCTGATAAATCTATGGCTGAGCAATCAAAAATTCTAGATACTGTAAAATCAAAACTAATTCAAGCAAATACTTCAACTACTTCAGCTGACGGTAGAGAATCAATTAGAAAAGATATTAATAAGTTATTGACTCAATTAGATAATATAGCAAAACAAACAAATTATAATAGTACTAATCTAATATCTAATGCAGCTGGTAATGCAGCTGGTGTTCCTCTAAATTTCCAAATTGGAGAGAAAAGCACGGATATTATTAGCATGGGTGCTGTAAATTCTAATACTACTGGATTAGGTATTAATGCTCTGGCAACACTTGGTGCAAATTTACTAACTTCTGGTCTAGCAGCATCTAACCAAACTACAGTTGATACTGCTATTACAACACTAAATGGATACAGAGGAGACATAGGTTCTACTCAAAATCAAGTTGAATCAGCTGTTAGAAACTTAATGACTCAAGCTACAAATATTAAAAATGCTGAGTCTGTTATTAGAGATGTTGATTATGCCGAAGAGAGTGCAAACTTTAACAAACTAAACATAGTTTCTCAAGCTGGTTCTTATGCAATCAGCCAGGCGAATGCTGTTTCTCAAAATGTTCTTAGACTACTTCAGTAGTCTAAGTTTATTAAACTACTCTTTTTAGACACAAAATATAATCATCTATTAAAACTTCTATTTGATTTATAAAAATTTCTTTTATTTTTTGTACTTTTTTATATTCTTGGTTTAACCCTCTATCATTAAAATGATAATTTAGATACGGTATAACTATCTCTATATATTTATATAATACTAAAAATAAAGGGTAATCAAAATCTTTAATTAAATATATAAAGTTTATTGATACTTCTCTAAATTCTAAAAAACTTTTGTTTTCAGTTGCCTTAAGTTCATCTAAATAGTTTTTTATATCTTTCTCTAAAATAGTTATTTTTGTTATATATTTTTGTTTATCTTCAATACTAAAACTATTTTTTATAAAAAATTTTAGCTTCTCTTTTATATTTAAACTATCTTTATCTATTTTTTCAAACTCTTTTATATTCAGATTATCTATTTTTTGTGGAATAGTTCCTTGAAAAAATGCACCACTAGAAGATAGATTAAATATTTTTGTATCGCTTTTCTTATTAATTAAAATCTCTTGCAAATAATATATAGAATTATAAAAAGTTGGAATAGTAGAAACTTGTGTTTTTAAATTACCTTTTACTTTAAAAATTGTTTTTCTATTTTCTAAAATATTTTCTTTATTTTCTCTATTTAAATTAACTTTTCTTATTCCAGAACCAGCTTCTTTAGAGTGTGTTTCTCCTGTATCTTGGTTTAATGCTAAATCAAGTCCTACAAGATAAATACTTTTTATATTTAATTGTAAAAGAATATATAATGTTATTTCTCCTATACTAAAACCTTCTACAGTATCTATTTCTTCAAAAAAAGAGCCAAGTCCTTCATATAGAATTAAATTTTTATCTTTTAATCTTTTTAAAATCTTTTCATTAGTTAAGGTAGAAGCTAGAAAAACTGTATTTTTATCTGCTTTTTCTATCGTTGATTCTGGAAATTGAATTCTTTCTAGCCATTTTTGCTCATCAACAGTTGTTACTAAATCTACTTTAATTTCTCTATTTAGAAGCTTTTTATATACCGAACCAATAGTTACAATAAAAAACTTATCCTGATTTTGTTTAATCCACTCTATATTTTCATCCAAAGATGGACCAGCTGCTAAATATAAAACTGGTATATCTTCCAAAGCCTTAAAGCCTTGCTTAGTTTTATTAAACTGTAAAAAATAATATTTATCTTTTATATATTTTGTAGTTCTATTTAAGTAAACATAGATATACCTCAAATAACTATATTGAGAGCTTCTCATAGAAGATAGAATTGCTATAAATAAATCTAAATAATCTTGTAAATAGTTTCCTATTTCTAAATATTTTATAGCGTAGTTTGAAAATCTATTAAAATCTAAAAATTGTTTGATTTTTTTTTCTACTTCAGTAGTATCATCCATAATAGAAAAAATAACACCTTTATTTGCAATAATTTTATAATCTAAAGTAAACAAAGATAGTCTAAAAGTCTCAAGATTTTTTTCAAAAATCATATATGATTCAGCATTAATTTTTTGTGCAATTTCTGGAATATGCCTTCCTGTTAAGACTCCAAAAAAAACAAATTTTTCTATTTTTTTATACTTTTTAGTTGGATTATCTACATAATCATTTAAGGCTATTGAAAATTCTTGCATGTTTTTTTGTAACAATGAGTCATACTCTCCAACTTGTTCATTTGACAAATTTATACTTGGACTATTTTTATATCTTCTAAAATGGTTTTCTATATTCAAAATAGTTTTTGAACTTGAAAAATCTACATTTTTTATCAATTCATTATTTATTTTTGTTGGTTTTTTCCCATACAAATATTTATTTGTTTGATTATCAAAAATATCAAAATCACCATTTTCCTTGATAAATTCCAACTCATATCTCTCTTTATATTCACCTGTTTCAATCATTCTTGATAGTTTTTCAACTCTTTGAAAAAGATCATTGTCATACTCACTTAAAAAAGCCATATTTGCTAGGAAAGTGGTTGTAAGAGCATTTTGTAATTTGATTTCTTCATCTGTCATAGTTTATTACCTTTTAATCTATTTTTAATTATAAAGAATTGCATTATAGCTTATAAATATATAAAATATTAAAATAGATGTTTACCTATTTTAATAACATATTTGATAAAATTGATACAAAATTAAAAAGGTAGAAAATGATTAGTCCTATACAAACTGGTAAAACTTATGGTGTTCTTCATAAAGAGAGTTATTTTTCATTTTTAGGTTTTGCAAAAAAAGTAGGAAGTGACGAAACACAAAAAATAGATGTTTTTTTAGATAACAAACTAATTGATACTATAGAAGCAAATAAGTTTATAGAAAAAATCGATGATATGTATGATGTTGAAAGTAAAGCTTTCAGATATCATCTACCGACAAAATATATATGTAAAAAATCTATTATATCTTTTAAAAATCATGACTCTGGTGAGGAGCTTCTAAACTCTCCATATACTTTGATTGATAAAACTCATGAAAAATTTAATGAAACTAAATTTTTACATAGTTTGAGTGAACCTTTAAGCGAAGAGTTAAAAAATATGTATAAACAAAATAGTGTGGGATTTTTGGCTACTAAGGAGAATTTGGAAGATGAAGAGTTTGTCGAATATGTAAATGAAATAATAAAAGATTTTCCAGAGTATGATTTTAAGGCTTTATATTTTGATAAGAATTCAATAAAAGAGATAAAAAATAAGTTTCAACATAGCAATTTAAATTTAATAGAACTAAAAAGTGCAAAAGATATTTTTGAAAACTTAGAAGTATATTTAAGTAATTATGAAAAAACATTTAAAGATAGATTTGAAATGCCTATTATGAATCTTTTAAGATATAAATCAAATGATATTCTACTATTAACTTTAGGGCTTAGTAGAGATAAAAATCTTACTTTACGAGAATTTGAAAATCAAAATAAAGCATATTTTAAAAAACTACTAAATAATCTTGAATATTTAGGTTTCAATAAAGATGATATAGATAAATATGGAAATAGTTTTAATGCAATAAGTTTTAAATCATATAGTGAAAAATATAATATAAATATAAATTTTAATTTAGATGAATCTACTAGAATAGCTTATATTTACTATCATTTAAAATTAGGTTATAAAAATCATATTTATTTTAAAGAAATTATAAATAGAGTAAAAAAATCCATAGAAGTACAAAAATGAATGAAAATAAAATACTACATGTGATGATTCTTGATAAGTTTTTAGCTCCATTTATAGATTTTGTAGATGAAAATTTTGGAAGAGAGAATCATCACTATGTATTTATCACGAGTGAAAAATATGAGTACGGATTAACTCCTGAACACAAAGTAGAATTTTTGCATACAGATGATGATATATTTATAACACTTTTAGACTATATGAAAATGGCAAAAAAAATTATACTTCATGGACTTTGGAGAGACAAAGTTGATATATTACTCTATTTCAATCAAGAATTACTTAAAAAATGCTACTGGGTTATGTGGGGTGGGGATTTTTATTTTCCTGAAAAACAAACTTGGTTTAGAAATCAAATTATTAAAAATATTCGTAATTTCATAACTTTAAATATATATGATTTTGAATATGTCAAAAACAAATACTTTACATTTGGTACTTTATGGAAATGCCCATTTTATCCAAAGAATCTTTTTAAAGAAATTTCTACGTTTAAGGTTAATCAAAAATTAAAAATTTTAGTTGGAAATTCTGCTACGATTACAAATAGACATGAAGAAATATTTAATTTACTTACTAATTTAGAAAATAAAGAATTTGAAATCTATTGTCCTTTATCTTATGGAGATAAAATTTATGCAAACAAAATCATACAATTGGGAAAACTTTTATTTAAAAATGATTTTCATCATATTGATAGATTATTAACTCCACAAGATTATTTAGATTTTTTAGAAACAATAGACTTAGCAATTTTTAATCATAATAGGCAACAAGGAGGAGGAAATATTATTTCACTTTTAGGCTTAGGAAAAACTGTTTATCTAAATCGGGAAAATAATATGTATGATTTATTCAAAAATATGAATTTAATATTTTATTCTATCGAAGATTTATCAAATGGAATATTGAAATTAATTGACCAAAATGCAAAATTTAATAATATTTCAATAGTTCAGGATAATTATTCTGAAAAAGAAAGTTCAAAACAATGGCAAAAAATATTTAATGATTAATGTAACAAAAACTTATCTACCAAATAAAGAAAAATATTTAAAATATATCGATGAGATATATGAAAATGGTTGGATTACAAACAATGGTCCACTAGTTCAAAAACTAGAAAAAAAATTAGCAAAATATCTTGGAGTTAAAAATATTGTATTAGTTGCAAATGGTACAGTTGCTTTGGAAATAGCGTATAGAACATTAGAATTAAAAGGTTTCGCTATAACTACTCCTTTTAGTTTTGTAGCTACTACAAGTTCACTTGTTACAAATCAACTTTTACCTATTTTTGCTGATATAAACCCAAATAGCTTAAATATTGATCCAAGAAAGATGGAAAAGCAAATTACTAAAAATACATCTGCTATAGTTGCTACTCATGTATTTGGAAATCCTTGTAATGTAGAGGATATAAAAAAGATTGCAAAAAAATACAACCTAAAAGTAGTTTATGATGCAGCTCACGCTTTTGATGTAAAATATAAAGATACCAGTGTATTAAACTATGGAGATATTTCAACTCTTAGTTTCCATGCTACAAAACTTTTTCACACTATTGAAGGTGGTGCTTTAATTATAAATGATGATGAGCTTGTAGAAAAAGCTAGATATCTTATTAACTTTGGTATAAAAAATCAAGAAGAAATACCTCACTTGGGAACAAATGCAAAGATGAATGAATTTGAAGCTGCGATGGGGCTTTGTGTTCTTGATGATATAGAAGAGATAAAAGAAAAACGAAAAGTTATTTTAGAAAAATATAGAAAAGAGTTAAAAGATTTAGTTCAATTTCAAGAGCAAAATGAAAATTCCACAGAGAATTATAGCTATTTTCCAGTAGTTTTCAAAACTGAAGAGCAACTTTTAAAAGTACAAAAAGCTTTAAGCAAAAAAGATATATTTCCTAGAAGATATTTTTATCCTTCACTTGATACACTTGATTATATAGAACCAAAACAAGAGTGCAAAATATCAAGAGATATAAGCAGAAGAATACTTTGTTTACCAATTTTTACTGAACTTAAAGAAAATATCCAAGATACTATTATTGAAATAATAAAGGATAATTTATAATGACATTAGCAATAATGCAACCATATCTTTTCCCATATATTGGCTATTGGCAACTTATAAATGCTGTTGATACTTTTGTATTATATGATGATGTAAATTATATAAATAAAGGATACATAAATAGAAACTATATTTTAGTTGATGGTAAGGCTCAACAGTTTACACTTGAGCTAATAAATGCAAGTCAAAATAAGCTTATAAATGAAATAGAAGTTGGAAACAATAGCAAAAAGCTTTTAAAAACAATAGAGATGGCATATAAAAAGGCACCTTATTTCTTTGATATATTTCCAATAATTGAAGCGATATTAAATAATAAAGAAAAAAATTTAGCTAAATTTATTGGTTACTCTTTGGAAGAGATATCAAATTATTTAAAAATTAATATAAAATTTATATACTCAAGCGACATAGGAAAAGAAAATAGCTTAAAAGCTCAAGATAAAATTATAGATATTTGTAAAAAGTTAGAAGCTAGAGTTTATATTAATTCAATAGGTGGACAAGAACTTTATAATAAAGAGAAGTTTAAAGAAGAAAATATAAAATTAAATTTTTTAAAAACACAATTTATTGAATATAAACAATTTAAAAATGATTTTATATCACATTTATCTGTAATAGATATCTTAATGTTTAATAGTGTGATTGAAATTAAGCAAATGCTATTCAGATATGAACTGATTTAATAAGGAAGGAATAAACAATGGCAAAAGTAATAATTTTTGGAATTGGACAGATAGCTGAGATAGCACACTTTTACTTGACAAATGACAGTGAACATGAAGTGGTAGCTTTTACGGTTGATAAAGAGTTTCTTGAAAAAGAAAAATTTCATGATTTACCAGTAATTGCATATGAAGAATTAATAGAAAAATATCCACCAAATGAATACAAAATGTTTATCCCTATAAGTTATAAAAAAGTAAATAAGTTAAGAGTTCAAAAATTTGCTGATGCAAAATCAAAAGGCTATACATGTGTAAGTTACATTAGCTCAAAAGCTACTTACTATAATACACCAGTAGGTGATAACTGTTTTATATTTGAAAATAATGTCATTCAACCTTTTACTAAAATAGGTGATAACTGTATCCTTTGGAGTGGAAACCATATAGGACATCATACAACTATAGAAGATCACTGTTTTTTAGCTTCACATGTAGTTGTATCTGGAAATGTAACTATTGGTGAAAGTTCCTTTCTTGGTGTAAATTGTACTATAGCTGATAATGTTATTATTGGTAAATCAAATGTCATTGGTTCAAGCGCTGTAATTTTTAATGATACTGATGATAATTCAGTATATTCTCCAATTGAAACAGAAAAATCAAGAGTTCCAAGTAATAGATTGAGAGGTTTTTGATGGAGTATACAAAAATAATAGAACATTATGAAGAGTGTTTTGATAAGTATGGAGACACACCACGAGGAGTGGATTGGACAAAAGAAGAGCAGGTTGAATTTAGATATCAAACAATGCTTGAGCTTGTTAACTTTCGTGAGAAATCATTTCAGGTTACTAAACAAGTTTCCCTTTTAGATTATGGTTGTGGACTTTCACATCTATATGAATTTATACAAAAGAATAATATAAATAATATTGAATATACTGGATTGGAAATATCAAATAAATTTTTTAATGAATCTAAGCAAAAATTTCCTAAAAATAATTATATTCTTGGGGATATCTTAAAAGATAACAATCTTTTACAAAATAAGTACGATTATATTGTTATGAATGGAGTATTTACAGAGAAACGAAATTTGTCATATGAAGATATGTTTGAATATTTTGAAAAAATGGTAGGATTAGTTTATAGTTACTGTAATAAAGGTATATCATTTAATGTGATGTCAAAACAAGTAGATTGGGAAATAGATACTCTTTTTCATGTTCCAATGGATGATATGGCTAATTTTCTGACTAAAAAAATTAGTAGAAACTTTATAATACGAAATGATTATGGACTATATGAATATACAGTTTATTTATATAAGTAGAACAATAATATGAAATGGATTAAAAAAGGTTTGATATATGAGCCGAACACAAGTTTTGAGTGGAATTCAAAAGGTTATGCTTCAGTACCAACTGTATATAAAATTTCCGAAGATGTATTAAGAATATATTTCACCGCAAGAGATATTGACAACAAAACTAATATTTCATATATTGAGGTAGAAGCAGAGAATCCTACAAATATTTTATATACACATGAAAAGTCAGTTCTAAGTTTTGGAAAAATTGGAATGTTTGATGATTGTGGTGCTATGGCTTCACATGTTATCAATGTGGGAAATGAAGTTTGGATGTATTATATAGGCTGGAATGTAAGAAATACAATTGCTTATCACAACTCAATAGGATTAGCTATAAGTAAAGATAGAGGAATGACTTTTGAAAAATTTTCAGAAGGTCCTCTCTTTGATAGGACATATAAAGAACCATATTTTAATGCGGCACCTTTTATATTAAAAGAAAATGGTATTTGGAAAATGTGGTATTTGTCAAATACAGACTGGGTTGAGTATGATGGAAAAAGTGAACCGTTTTATCATATCAAATATGCAGAATCAAATAATGGAATCGATTGGAAAAGAGAAGGTAAAATTGCTATTGACTATAAAGATGAAAATGAGTGTGGGATAGTTAGAGCTTGTGTTTTAAAGGATAATGATACTTATAAAATGTGGTATGCACATAGAAATCTTCAAAACTATAGAACAAATAAAAATAGTAGTTATCGTATAGGGTATGCTGAATCATCTGATGGGATGGATTGGACTAGAAAAGATGATGAAGTTGGAATTGATGTGAGTGAAAGTGGATGGGACAGTGAAATGATAGAGTATCCGTTTGTTTATGATCATAAAGGTAAAAGATATATGATTTACAATGGAAATACATTTGGTAAAACTGGCTTTGGTTATGCTGTATTGGAGGAAAATTAAAATGCAAAAATTTATACCGCTGGAAGAGCTTGTTGAGAAAGAGAAATTAGATTTTATAGAATCTGTAGAAAATATAGATAAATATATAACAAAAGTTAAAATTAGAGATGTTGAATGTTGTTATTTTACAAATTCGAAAAGAACTTTATGGCAAGCAGTTGGTATCGAATATATTGAGCCTGAAATGCTTGATTATATAGAAAGTTTGGAAGAAGATTCAGTTTTTTACGATATTGGTGCTAGCAATGGAATATTTTCAGTGTATGCTATGCAAAAATCTCTAAAGGTATTTTCATTTGAACCAGAAATACAAAATTTTTCACTTTTAGGAGCTAATTCTTATTTGAATAAAAATTCTAAACATCAACATAAATTATTTAATATTGCAATAAGTGATAAAAATAGTATAGGGAATATGTTTATCGCGAAGTTTGAGGGGGGAGGACATATGAAAATTTTAGACAAAGCTAAAAAAGTTGGAGAAAAAGAAAATTTCATACCAGACTTTACTCAAAATGTTTTGACATACAATCTTGATAGTTTCATTGAAAAATATTCATTACCTGCTCCTGAACATATAAAAATCGATGTTGATGGTGCGGAAATGGCGGTAATAAAGGGCGCAATTAATACATTAAAAAATAAAACTTTAAAATCAATATTTATTGAATTAGAAGATAATAATAAATATACTATTGAGATTATAAATATAATTAAAAAATCTGGATTTATCGAATCTAAGAAAGTACAAGTTCAAAATTATGAAGGACTTAATAATTATATTTTTACTAGGAACTTGTATGAATGAGATAATAAAAAATTATTTCGAAAATGGGTTTTATGTAACAAAATCTTTAGTTCCTAAAGAAGTTATTGATGAAACTATAGTAAGTATTAAAAAGCACTTTGATAATCAATTGATATATTTAAATCAAGAGATACCAAATGATATTTATGATTCCATGAAGCTACTTCATAAAGTAGATATTGAAAGGTATAAAAAGACTGCTGGTTCTCTTTGGCGAAAAATGAGCTTATATAATCTTTTACATCATGAAAATATTCAAAACTTTGTAAAAGAAAATTTTGGATGGAATGATATAGTGATACCAGGGGGGCAAGTCGTGCATATACAAGCAGATAGCCTTAAAATACCTAATGGTTACTTTGGCTTAGTAGCTCACCAAGATTTCCCATCTGTTCAAGGTAGCTTAGATGGATTTGTAGTTTGGATTCCACTCGTTGATATAGATGTGAATAGATATCCTCTTGAAGTTATTCCGGGAAGTCATAAAAATGGAGTATTGCCATCTATTGAAAATAATAGTTCAAGCTGGGAAATAAAACCAGAGTGCTATAATGAAGCTGATTTTATACCTGCTGTTTGTGAAGTGGGTGATGTGATATTTATGTCCAACTTTACAGTGCATAGAAGTTCTCAAAAAGGTGATGATAGATTAAGATTGGCATGTAGTACAAGATATGACAATGCAGATGAAGAAACTTTTGCAGATAGATGTTATCCGAGTGCTTATATTAGAACTGTACAAAGAATTTTAATATGAAACCAAGTAAATTTCATCATAATAGAAAACTATATAATTGGGTAGGATATAATATTACAGATAAATGGCTTTTAGAGTACTCAAAACATTATAAAGGAATATTGATTGATTTAGGTTGTGGCACTGCTCCATACAAAGACTTCTTTTTACAATATGCAGATAAATATGTTGGTGTTAATTGGACAAAAACTTTACATAATTCAAAAGCAGATATTATTTCTGATTTAAATAAAAAGATAGAAATAGAAAATGACTTTGCAGATACGATAATTTCAATTTCTGTAATGGAACATCTCTGTGAACCTCAAATATTTTTAAATGAAAGTTATAGAATATTAAAAGATAATGGAACTATAATTTTACAAGTTCCATTTATGTGGTGGGTTCATGAGGCTCCTTATGATTATTTTAGATATACTCCTTATGGATTAAAATATATGTTTGAAAAAGCAGGCTATAAAGATATTCATATACAGCCAACTTCAGGGTTTTTTACTATGTGGTTTTTAAAAATGAATTATTTCAGTCTAAAATGGATAAAAGGTTCAAAAATTCGTAGAAGTTTTACAAGAGGATTGTTAATTCCATTTTGGTATCTTTCACAAAAATTAACTCCATGGCTTGATAGTAAACATAGAGGTTGGTCACTTGAAAGTGCTGGTTTTTTTGTAGTAGCAAAAAAATGAAAATATCAATAGCAGGAACAGGTTATGTAGGCTTATCAAATGGATTACTCTTAGCTCAACATAATGATGTAATAGCTCTTGATATAGTTCCACAAAAAGTAGAAATGCTGAATAATAAAATATCTCCTATAGATGATATTGAGATAGAAGAGTATTTAAAAAAAGATAACATAAATTTTAAAGCTACTTTAGATAAAAATGAAGCTTATAAAGATGCTGATTTTATAATAATAGCAACTCCTACTGATTATGATGCTCAAACTAACTATTTCAACACAAAAAGTGTTGAAGCTGTTATAAAAGATGTACTAGAGATAAATCCAAATGCAACTATGGTTATTAAATCAACTGTTCCAGTTGGATATACAAAAAGCTTAAAAGAGAAATTTAATACCAATAATATAATCTTCTCTCCAGAGTTTTTAAGAGAAGGAAAAGCTCTATATGATAATTTATATCCAAGTAGAATAATTGTAGGTGAGAAATCTGCTAGAGCTGAACTGTTTGCTTCACTACTAGCTCAAGGTGCTATTAAAAAAGATATTCCAATTTTATTTACAGATTCAACTGAAGCAGAAGCTATTAAACTATTTTCAAATACTTACCTTGCTATGAGGGTTGCATATTTTAATGAACTTGACTCTTATGCTCAAATACACAATCTTGATACTAAACAGATAATTGATGGTGTAGGATTAGATCCACGAATTGGAACTCATTATAATAATCCAAGCTTTGGATATGGTGGATATTGTTTACCAAAAGATACAAAACAACTTTTAGCAAACTATAGTGAAGTACCAAGTAATTTAATAGAAGCTATAGTAAAATCTAACTCTACAAGAAAAGATTTTATAGCAGATTCAATAATCTCTAGAAATCCCAAAGTTGTAGGTATCTATAGACTTGTAATGAAAACAGGCTCAGATAACTTTAGAAGCTCTGCAATACAAGGTATAATGAAAAGAATAAAAGCAAAAGGTATTGAAGTAGTAATATATGAACCAGTACTAAATGAAGATACTTTTTTTAACTCAAAAGTAATAAAAGATTTAGATGAGTTTAAAAAAGTATCAGATGTAATAGTAGCAAATAGATTAAGTGAAAAACTCAAAAATGTAGAAGAAAAAGTTTATACTAGAGATATTTTTGGGAATGATGATTAAGGAGCAAAGTTTGAATAATTTATTTATCAGTGTTATTATTCCAATGTATAATAGGTCAAAAACTATTATAGAGTGTTTAGATTCAGTCTGTGCACAAACTTTTAAAAATATTGAAATCATAGTTGTAGATGATTTTTCAACTGATAATTCTATAGATTTAGTATCTTCTTATCGAGATAACCGAGTAAAACTTATAAGACTAGAAAAAAATAGTGGTGCACAAGTAGCACGAAATAGAGGAATTATTGAAGCAAAAGGAGAATGGATAGCTTTTAATGATTCAGATGATTTATGGGAAAAAGATAAACTAGAAATACAAACTAAAGAGCTAGAAAAAATTAATTTTAATAAAGATACTGTTATACATTCAAATTGCTTTTGTTTGGACAAAAATAATAGTAATTTTTGGGAATGGAAATTACCTATTATAGAAAGAGATTCTTATACATCATTACTAGAGAAATCATCTCCTATGTTTCAAGCATTACTCACATCAAAAAAAGCTCTACTAGAAATTGGATTATTAGATGAAAATGTACCTTCTTATCAAGAGTGGGATACTTCTATAAGACTTGCTAAAAAATGTAAATTTATACATATTGAAAAACCTCTATTTACATATATTTTTCATGATGGTGAAACCATCTCAAAAAATCATAAAAGAGATATTGAAGGGTATTTATATATTATAAATAAATTTAAAAAAGAGTTACAAGAATATAATTTTTATGAAAAACATATCAATCAATTATCAAAAAGGGCTAATTCATTTTCACTATTTCAAGAAGCAGAAGAAATTTTAAAAATGATATAATACAAGCTTTTAAGGAGAAATTATGACAAATGATGAAAAAGTACTATTTGGTAAAATTTTAGTCAATCAAATACTAAGCAAAAATATATCTTCTTTAAAAGATGTTGAATTTAAAATATTTTCACAATTTGGAGATGATGGGATAATCCAATGGCTCATCAATAATATAGAAATAGATAATGAATTTTTTGTTGAATTTGGAGTAGAAAATTATAAAGAAGCAAATACAAAATTTCTGATGTTTAATAATAACTGGAGTGGTTTTGTTATGGATGGTTCGAATAACAATATAAAAAATCTTAAAAAACAAGATTATTTTTGGAAATATAACTTAATTGCAAAAGATGTATTTATAACAAAAGATAACATAAATAATTTATTGTTAGAACAAAATATAAATCCTAATATTGGATTGCTTCATATAGATTTAGATGGCAATGATTACTATATTTTTGATGAAATTAATTGTATAAATCCAAACATACTTATTTTAGAATACAATAGTTTATTTGGTATTGATAGAGAGATTTCAGTACCTTATAGAGAAGATTTTAATAGAACAAAAGCCCATTATAGTAATCTATTTTTTGGAGCTTCTCTTAAATCTTTGCACTCTTTAGCATATAAAAAAGGCTTTATCTTTATAGGTTGCAATCAAGCTGGAAATAATGCCTATTTTATAAGAAAAGATAAAATAAATTCAAAAATCAAAGAAGTATCATTAGAAGATGGCTATGTTATCTCAAAATTTAGAGAATCAAGAGATATAAATGGTAGTTTGAATTTCCTTGATAAATTACAAGCTTACGAAGAGATTAAAGGGCTTGATGTATATAATACTAATACAAAAAGAATAGAAAAGTTTTAAAATGATACAAAATATAACACACAACGAAAAGCTTTTATCAATAATAATAAAAGCAAACTATCAAAAAGATGATATAGAGTTTTTTACTCCAGATGACTTTTCTCAACAATTAGGATATATGAATAGACCAAAGGGCTATATTATACCACCTCATGTACATAATCCTGTAACAAGAGAAGTTCAATATACAAAAGAGGTTTTATATATTAAAAATGGCAAGGTAAGAGTTGATTTTTATGATGAAGAGCAAAATTACCTACAAAGTACTATATTAAATGGTGGTGATGTGATACTACTTGCATATGGTGGGCATGGATTTGAAATGATAGAAAATAGTGAGATTATAGAAATAAAGCAAGGTCCTTATGCTGGAGAATTAGATAAAACTAGATTTGAACCAATAAGTAAAGAAGAAGTGAGATTAAACTAGATGAATTTTATTCCTGTAAATGAACCACTATTAAATGGAAATGAAAAAAAATATCTAAACGAATGTATAGATACAGGTTGGATAAGTAGCGAAGGTCCATTTATAAAAAGATTTGAAAAAGGTATGGCAAACTATGTTGGACGGAAATATGGTGTTGCTTGTGCAAATGGAAGTGCAGCTTTAGATATTGCTGTAAGAGCTTTAGATTTGCAAAAAGGAGATGAAGTTATAGCTCCATCTTTTACTATTATATCAAGTATTCAATCTTTGGTTACAAATGGTTTAAAACCTATTTTACTTGATTGTGATTTTTCAACTTTTAATATAAATCCAAATGAAATAGAAACAAAAATTACACCAAAAACAAAAGCTATTATGGTTGTTCATCTGTATGGATTAACTGTTGATATGGATATAGTACTAAATATTGCAAAAAAATATAATCTAAAAATCATAGAAGATTCAGCTCAAATGCATGGGCAAGAGTACAAAGGTAAAAAGTGTGGTAGTTTTGGAGTTGTAAGTATTTTCAGTTTTTATCCAAATAAACAAATAACTACGGGAGAGGGTGGAATGGTACTTATGGATGATGAAAATATCTATGAAAAATCAAAAGCTTTAAGAAATCTATGTTTCTCATCAGATCCAAATAAAAGATTTATTCATGAAGAGATAGGTTGGAACTATCGTATGACAAATCTACAAGCAGCTTTAGGAGTTGCACAACTTGAACAAATAGATAAAATTGTAGAGAAAAAAAGATATATAGGAAAACTCTATACTAAATTATTAAAAGATACAAAAGGTATAAATCTTCCAATAGCACAAACACAATATTGTGAAAATATATATTGGGTATATGGAGTTACTTTAAAAGATAGTATAAAAAAGTCTGCAAAAGAGATTATGGAAGAGTTAGGTAAAAAAGGGATTGGAACTAGACCATTTTTTTATCCTATTCATAAACAACCAGTATTTAATAATATGGGGTTATTTATAGATAACTACTTACCAAATAGTGAAAAATTATATGAAAGAGGTTTTTATATACCTAGTGGCTTAGCTCTTACTAAAGAACAGATAGAAGAAGTATCAAAGAGCTTGAAAGAGGTTTTACAATGAACCAATTTGGAGATTTATATTCACAATATTATGATTTACTTTATAGTGATAAAGATTATATTAGTGAAGTTAAGTATGTAGATAGTTTGATAAAAGCTAATGGTAAAAATACAAAAACTTTACTTGATATGGGGTGTGGAACAGGAAAACATGCTGAACTATTTTGTGATATGGGATATGAAGTTCATGGGATAGATTTAAGTAAAGGTATGCTTAAAATTGCAGAAAGCAGAAGAAAGAATAAAGGAGATAGCTTAAGTTTTAGCCAATCAAATATTCAAAATCTATCTTTAAATAAAAAATTTGATGTAGTTATTTCTTTATTCCATGTTATGAGTTATCAAAACTCAAATAGTGAATTAATAAAAGCATTTGAAGTAGCTAAAAATCATTTAAATAATGATGGTATTTTTGTATTTGATTTTTGGTATGGACCAGCTGTGCTTACAGATTTACCAACAACAAGAGTAAAAAGACTTGAAAATGAAAATATAAAAGTCACACGAATAGCTGAACCAGTAATTTATGCTAAAAAAAATATTGTAGATGTTAATTATGATATATTTATAGAAGATAAAGTATCAAACAAAATAATAGAAAAAAAAGAACTGCATAAAATGAGATATTTTTTTGATACAGAGTTAGAAATGATTTGTGAAAAAGTAGGATTTAAAATTTTAAATAAATTTGAATGGCTCAGTAAAAAAAAGCCAAATTTTAGTAGTTGGAATGTGGTATGGATAATAAAAAATTAAATATAGGTATTTTTTTGGGCTCTTCAAAAAAAGTTGGTGGAGGTTTTCAATACGAGTTAAGAGTTTCCCAAATTTTAAAAGGACTCTTAAATAAATATAATTTTAATTTTTTTACACTAAACCAAATTATTTTAAATGACTTTATACAAAATGATATAGAAATAAAATTAATATCTACGAAAAATTTAGAGGCTAATTTAATTAATAATTATAAAATAGACTTAGTATATTTTTTATATCCAGCTAATATTGATTTTATAAATTTACACTATATTGTAACTATTTGGGATTTATGTCATAGAGATTTTAATGAATTTCCAGAAGTAAGAAACAACCATGAATTTGAGAATAGAGAAATTTTTTATAGTGGTTTAGGATTAAAAAAAGCAGTAGCTATTATTTCAGATTCGAAACATGGTAAAAAAAATATAGTTAAAAGATATAATATAGATAAAAATAGAATTCATATTTTAAAATTTTTACCAAGATTAGATACAAAAAATACCTATTTAGATATAAATAAAAAATACAATCTTGATAAACCTTACATATACTATCCTGCACAATTTTGGGCTCATAAAAATCATATTTATATTTTAAAATCTTTAAAAATATTAAAAGAATCATTTAATATAGAAATTTTTGCTTTATTTAGTGGTACAGATTATGGAAATTTATCATATATTTTAGACCAAGCTAAATTGATGGGGATTGATAAGCAAATAAAATATTTAGGATTTGTAGATGATATAGAAATTCCAAATTTATATAAACAATCTTTAGCATTAGTAATGCCTACATATTTTGGACCTACAAATATACCACCACTTGAAGCTTTTAAATATGAAACTCCTGTTTGCTATTCTGACTTAAAAGGTCTTAGAAATCAAGTTAAAAATGCTGCTTTCTTATTGGACTTAAAAAATCCAAATTCATTGGTAAATGCTTTGTTATCGATTTTAAATAAGCATAATAAGGTTGAAAAGAAAATAAGAGCTGGGAAAAAAATATTAAGAAAATGGACTCTTAATGACTTTAAAAATTCCTTAGAAAAGATTTTTGACAATTTTAATAATATAAGAAAATGTTGGTCTAATACTGAAACTCCAAAAACTAAAACTTTTAGTGATATTCCAAAAGATTTTGTCTCAATAATAAGTAATATTATCAAGTTTCAAAACTCGGATAATAAATACGTTGTCTATGGCAACGGAACTATTGGAAAAACTATTCGAGCTTTAATTCCTGATAAAATCGTAGGATATGTAGATATAGCAGATAAAAATAATCCTCCTAAGAATTTAGAAAATATGCAATATGATAAAATTATTATCAGTGTTTTAGGTAGAGAAGAAGAGATTATCAAATATTTAGTAGAAGATTTAAAAATAGCTAGAGATAAAATTATTACTTTAGAATTATAAAATAAGATACTATTTAGCTTTCTTTGTTTACAATTAAAGTATAAACATATAAGGAGTTTTAAAATGATTGCAAGTGCAAAAGATTTAAGATTTAATATAAACTTACTTTTTGATGTAGTAAGCAAAGGCGAAGATGTTACTATTACATATCGTGGTAAACCAAAAGCAAAATTAATCTCAAGTGATAAAGTACACCAAAAAAAAGATGATTCTATTTTTGGTATGCTAAAAGATGATAAAACAGATGTAAATAACACGATAAGAGATTTGAGAAAAGGTAGAAGCTTTGATATATGACTACCTTATAGATACTGATGTTTTGATTTGGTACTTAAGAGGAAATGAAAATTCTTACAATCTTATCCATAGTTTAGATAGGTTTTGTATATCTTCAGTTACTTATATGGAACTTGTTCAAGGTATGAGAAATAAAGATGAATTAAGGGCTTTACAAAAAACTTTAAAACAGTGGGGAGTTAAAACTATTTATATAGATGAAGAGATTTCTTCAAGGGCATTGTTTTATATGGAAGAGTATTTTTTAAGTCATAGTATGCAACTTGCTGATAGTTTAATAGCTTCAACAGCTATAACATATGGAATGAAATTAATAACTGCAAATGATAAACACTATAAAATACTTAAAGATATAGATTTACAAATTTTCAGACCTTAAAATATAAATTTGGAATAATAAATGACAAACATAATATTATGCGGTGGAAGTGGAACAAGACTTTGGCCAATAAGTCGTACACTTATGCCAAAACAGTTTGTAAAACTATTTAACAATAAATCACTTTTTCAACTAACAGTTGAAAGAAACTCTAATCTGTGTAACTCTCAGCTTGTAGTTTCAAATGCTGAACAATATTTCTTAGCTTTAGATCAACTTGAAGAATTATATAAAAAAAACAATAAATATCTTTTAGAACCAATAGGAAGAAATACAGCACCAGCAATTGCACTTGCTTGTATGCAACTTGATTATGATGAAATAGTTCTTGTAACTCCAAGTGACCATTTAATAAAAAATGAAATAGAGTACGAAAAAGTAATACATAAAGCAAAAGAGCTTGCAAATGAAAATAAACTTGTAACATTTGGGATAACTCCAGCATTTGCTGAAACTGGATTTGGATATATTGAAACTGTAAATGAGTTTGATGTAAAAGCTTTTCATGAAAAACCAAACTTTGAAATAGCAAGTTCATATTTAAAAGCTGGAAACTATTATTGGAACTCTGGAATGTTTTGTTTTAAAGCAGGAGTATTCCTTGATGAACTTAAAAACTATTCACCTGAGATATATGAAAAATCAAAAATAGCTTTTGAAAATGCAATTGGAACTGAGACTTTAGTCTCAGCAAAAGGTGAGGTTAAAACCTCACTTCCGAATCTAATTAGAATAAAACATGAAGATATGGCAAACATTCCTGAAGATAGTATAGATTATGCTGTTATGGAAAAATCAAATATTGTAAAAGTAATTCCTTCAAATATCTCTTGGAGTGATGTAGGAAGCTTTGATTCACTTTATGAAGAACTTCCTAAAGATGAAAACAACAATACTATAAATGAAAATCATATAGCAATTGATTCAAAAAATAATTTAGTATATGGAAGTGAGCGAAAAATAGCAACTGTAGATATAGAAGATTTAATTATAATAGATTCTGGTGATGCACTATTAATTTCTAAAAAAGGTTCTAGCCAAAAAGTTAAAAAAGTAGTTGAAAAACTAAAAGAATCAAACTCACAACTTCATAATATTCACTTAACAGGTTATAGACCATGGGGAACTTATACAGTACTTGAAGAATCAAATGGATATAAGATAAAAAGAATAGAGGTAAATCCATGGAAAAGGTTATCTTTACAAACTCATAAATATAGAAATGAGCATTGGGTTGTTGTAAGTGGTATTGCAACTGTTGAAGTGAACAATAATACATTTTTATTAAATGAAAATGAAAGTACTTATATAAAAGCTGGACAAATTCATCGTTTGAGTAATAATAGTGATGCTCCTTTAGTTATAATAGAGGTTCAAGTAGGAATTTATACAGGTGAAGATGATATTACAAGATTTGAAGATGATTTTAAAAGAGAAAAAATACATGAAAAACAATAGAAAAGTAGCACTAATCACAGGAATAACAGGACAAGATGGAAGTTATCTTGCTGAATTTTTACTAAAAAAAGGTTATATAGTTCATGGTATTAAAAGAAGAAGTTCTTTATTTAATACAGATAGAATAGACCACTTATACGAAGATCCTCATGTAGAAAATAGAAATTTAATCTTACACTATGGTGATATGACAGATTCTATGAACTTAACTAGAATTATTCAAGAGACTCAACCAGATGAGATATATAACCTTGCTGCTATGAGTCATGTTCATGTATCTTTTGAAACACCTGAATATGTTGCAAATGCAGATGGAACTGGAACTCTTAGAATCCTTGAAGCTGTAAAACTTTTAGGACTTACTAATAAAACAAAAATATATCAAGCAAGTACAAGTGAACTATATGGAAAAGTTCAAGAGACTCCTCAAAGTGAAACAACTCCATTTTATCCAAGAAGCCCTTATGCAGTTGCTAAAATGTATGCATATTGGATAACTGTAAATTATAGAGAAGCTTATGGAATGTTTGCTTGTAATGGTATTTTATTTAACCATGAATCGCCAGTTAGAGGTGAAACATTTGTAACTAGAAAAATTACAAGAGCAGCAAGTAAAATTGCTCTTGGACTTCAAGATAAACTATATCTTGGAAACCTTGATGCAAAAAGAGACTGGGGTCATGCAAAAGATTATGTAAGAATGATGTGGATGATTTTACAAGCAGACGAACCTGAGGATTGGGTAATTGCAACTGGGCAAACAACAACTGTAAGAGACTTCGTAAAATTCTCATTTGCATATGCTGGAATAAATCTAAGATTTGAAGGTATTGGAGTAAATGAAGTAGGTATTATTGACTCTCTTGATTTAAATAAAACAAAAGAGTCAAATATAGATATCTCTCACTTAAAACTAAATCAAGCTGTTGTAGCAGTAGATCCTAGATACTTTAGACCAACAGAAGTTGATCTTCTTTTAGGAAATCCTTCTAAAGCTGAGAAAAAGCTAGGATGGAATAGAGAATACAATCTTCAAGACCTTGTAAATGATATGATGAAGTCAGATTTAAAACTTATGACAAAAGATGTTTACCTAAAAGATGGTGGATATAAAACTATGAGTTACTATGAATAAAAATAGTAAGATATATGTAGCAGGGCATAGAGGGCTTGTTGGAAGCGCAATAGTAAAAAACTTAGAATCAAAAGGTTATACAAATATAATCACAAGAACTCATAAAGAACTTGATTTAATAAATCAAAAATCTGTAGAAGAGTTCTTTGAAAATGAAAAACCTGAGTATGTAATACTTGCTGCTGCAAAAGTTGGTGGAATAGTTGCTAATAATACATATAGAGCAGATTTTATTTATGAAAATTTACAAGTTCAAAACAATGTAATTCATCAAGCATATGTTCATAAAGTTAAAAAATTACTATTTTTAGGAAGTACTTGTATCTACCCAAAAAATGCTCCTCAACCTATGAGTGAAGATTCTTTACTAACAAGTCCACTAGAATATACTAATGAACCATACGCAATAGCAAAAATAGCAGGGATAAAAATGTGTGAAAGCTACAATATCCAATATGGTACAAACTTCATATCTGTGATGCCCACAAATCTATATGGACCAAATGATAACTTTGATTTAGAAACATCTCATGTATTACCTGCTTTAATGAGAAAAATTCATGAAGCTAAAATAAATAATCTTGATAGCATAGAAGTTTGGGGGAGTGGTAAACCAAGAAGAGAATTTCTATATAGTGAAGATATGGCTGATGCTTGTATCCATGTTATGAAAAATATTGATTTCAAAGATATTATAAAAATTTCAAATTCTGAAAAAAATAAAAAAATAAAAAATACACATATAAATATTGGAACAGGAATAGATATATCAGTCAAAGAGTTAGCTTTTCTTATTAAACAAATAATTGGTTTTGAAGGTACACTTTATTTTAATGAAGATAAACCTGATGGAACAATGCTAAAAAGAACAGATGTCACAAAGCTTCATAGTTTGGGATGGAAACATAAAATAGAACTTGAAGAGGGAATTAAATTAATGTATGAATGGTATAAAAATGCAACAAAATAAGTGTCCAAAAGTAACCGTTGTTACAGTGACTTACAATGCTGAAAAATATCTTGAACAAACCATTAAAAGTGTAATAGAGCAAGATTATCCTAATATTGAGTATATTATTATAGATGGAGCAAGTACTGATGGTACAATAGATATTATCAAACAATATGAAGAGCATATTGATTATTGGATCAGTGAACCTGATAGAGGAATTTATGATGCTATGAATAAAGGTATAGATGTAGCAACAGCGGAGTGGATAAATTTTATGAATGCAGGAGATAGTTTTGCTTCAAATAATATACTAAAAGATATATTTAATAAAAAAACATTTGAAAAAGATTTTGACGTTTTATATGGTGGAGTCAAAATAGTTGATGAAAATTACAACTACAAAGAATATATTTCTGCAAAACCAATGAGTGAAATCTGGAAAGGCTCTTATTGTAACCACCAATCATTATTTGTAAAAACTTCTATTATGAAAAAAAATAAGTTTAATCTTGATTATAAATTAGCTGCAGAAAAAGAATTATTTATCAAATTATATGTAAATAAATACTCTTATAAGATCTTTGATTTTCCTATATCTAACTTTATTATATCTGATAATTCCTTTAGTACAAAACACAAAATAATTGACTCTATTGAAATGTTATACATACTTACCAAGTACATTAATTCTGAAGAGAAAATATTAAATCATAATCACTATAAAAGGTTGGTTTCATATACGCCAAAATTTTCTGCTTCATATAATAACAATCTATCAATTGACTTAAATATTCTTTATGACTTTGCAAAAGAAATTTCAAAAAAATATAATAAAATTGCTATATACGGAAATAGTAAGTTATTTAAAATGATAAAACATATTTTCGTAAATAATGAGATAAAAATTTATGATAAATTTAATCATAATGAAAGTATTAATGCTTTAAATAATATTAATAAGTTTAATTTTGAGGTGGTCTTTATTACCGTACTAGGCAGAGAAGAAGAAATTATCAAAGACCTTATAGATACCTATAAAGTAGAAAAAAGTAAAATTATTAGTATATTGTCAACTAATCAATAATACTTGAAACATATTGCACAGCAGAATTTGTTTTGTTTACAATTGAAAATCCACAACTAATGCATGGTTCTTTCTTTTTTAGATTAAAATTATATAAGCTATTTCTCCATTTTATAGCTGTATCTGAAAAGTAAATCTCAAAAATAGAATTCTTCATTGATGTAAGTTTTCCAAAAGTCATCGCTTTATGTTCTTTATTATCTGAACGAATATTACAACAAGGAACAACCCTGCTATTATAATCTATATAAACATCTGTAAAAACTACAGTACAGGGAGACGTTCGATTAACTTCTTTGTTTGTAACTTCTATTCCTGAACGATTAACTCCATTTTTTTTAAAATCTCTGGCATACATTCTTATACTCATATTTCTATATGTACACTGATATTCAATCCAATCATCTCTTATAAAATCTAATTTAATGTCAACATCACTAATTCTTTTTATTATTCTCTGAGCTTTTGTATCTATTGTAAAAAAATCAAATTCCTCATTTTCATTTGAATATATTTGTATAAAAAGACTTCTTAGTCCACTTGAATATGCTTTATGTAAAGTTTCATTATTTAAGAAATCTGAATTTGTATTGGCGTGTAATATTGCGTTGGGTAAATAAGAACTTACAAGCTTTAATCTATCATAGAAAACTTCATTCCCAAAAGGTTCTGAGTATCTTGTAAAAGCTATTTTTTTATCATAATTAATTGAAGCAAGATCTTTTAAAAGTTGCTCAAGTATTTCTAAGTCCATATATTTAATCACACTTCTTCTGTCAATAAAACTATTAGGACAAAACCAACACGTTCGATTACAGTAGGAATGAGGTTCTATCTCAATCATAGAAACTAATTCTTTAAACAATTTTTTCTTTTCTTCTATAGTATAATTATTTTTTAAATACTCTTTTGTTATTTGAAATAAAGACGGTAAATCTTCTTTGACAATATAAACTTCTCCTCTTATTCTATATTTATTTATATCTGCTAAAATATATTCAACATGATTACCAAGTATTACTAGTATGGCATCTTCTAGTAATAGAAAATCTTCAAATGAAATAATAGGAATAGATTTATAGAGTGTCCCGATGAGCTTGATATCTTTATCTATAATATAGTCTACTTTAAACTCTTTTTTTTCTATTAGCATTTTAACTTTTCTTGATAATCCCCAAACCACACTATTCTTCTTTTTGTTATAAAAAAAATAAGTTTTGATCTTATCAAGGTTTTTTAACTTGTAGTTTTCTTGTATTATTTTCATTTTATCCTTTCTGTCAAATTATTGTCATAATATTCCTTATTTAAATAAGTAACCACAAATGACGTTATTTTATTTTTAATATCTCTTTTATTAGTAAGATTAATACATTTTTCATGAATGAAATAGTGTAAAAATAATTTGATTTTATCTCTTTTATCATCATCGAGAAAATACCAAGGATTTTTCTCGATTTCATTCAGATTTGTTATATGTTTAGTTACACTCATATAATCCGATTTACCAAAAGTAACCACAGGTTTAAGATGCAATAGTGCTTCAAAACCAACTCCAGAATTAATAACATAAACTGTAGTACATTTTGAAATAGCATCATGAATAGAGCCATTAAAAAGTTTTATTTTCTTTTCTTTTTCATATTTTATTAAAAGTTTTTCCAAAATAGTATTATTGCAAAGAGGATGTCTTTTTACAAGTAACTGTATATTTTTTTTATTTAGTATTGTAACTATATCTTTAAATAATTTCAAAGGTTCAAAATTACTTTGTAGCATAACAGTATCATTAAACAATTGCAAAGGAAAAAATATAAACTCTTTTGGAAAATCAAACTCTATATTTGTTTGTTTATACTTACTTATATTTTTTTTGATATATTTTTTTTCTAATTTCTTAAAATAATTATTAAAAGTAAATTTACTAATTTTATCGTTATAAATAACTTCAGGATTTAGAGCTAAAGAACTCCAGCCACTATATCCTTTATCATCAAAAGTTATAGTTTTATATAAATAGCCAATTTTCCATCTAAAAATTTGTGGATTACTATCTCCTACAGTATGGGCACTAAAAATTAAAGTATCTTTAGGTGGATTTATATCGATTGCTACAATATTTTGAAACACATCTTCTGCTGTTCTATCCATTGGCCAATCCAAATATTTATATGGTTTTATATGACACTCTATAAGGTTTTCCTTACAAAACTCTATAATAGTATCACAAAACTCTTTTTGTGTTTCAAAGGTTACATAATCTATCTTAATAATTAAATCTTTTTTTATAAAATTTTTAGAATACTCATAGTCTATTATATAATTTCTGAAATTAGTAGTTTTTATTTGGGAAACGATACTTGAAATATGGTTTCCTAATATAAAAATAAGTAAATCTTTTTTTTCTAATGATTGTTTAAAAGAGATAATTTGTATATCTAAATAAGTTTTACCTTGAAGTTCTACATTATTATCAATAATACAAAAAAAACTTTCACAAAGATTTGGATATTTTGTAAAAAACCTTTTTGTAGCATCAGATAATCCCCAAATAGCAATAATTCCTTTATAGTTAATGATTTTTTCTAAAACTCTGCTATGGCTTAAAAACATTATACTCCCAAAACTTTTTTATAATACAGCTATAACCTACAATGTTTTATAATATCTAAATAAATCTTAATAATTTTACTAGGTTGTAGTATGATAGCAATACACGCAAAAGGAAATAGCCAGCTAGGTATTGGAAATCTTTCGAGGTCTTATGAGTTAATAACACATTTATCTATTACAAAAAATGTAATTGGTATTTTTGAGTGTGATGAAAATATTTTTAAAAGATATGATAAAAAAAATATTTTTAGAATAAATAGTTTGGAAGAGTCTTTATCTATAATTAAAAAAAATAGCTGTTCAATTTATATAAGCGATTTAGTAAATCCAAATAAAGATTTAAGTGATAAATTGAAGAATTTGGGTGTGAAATATATTTTACATTTTAATGATATAAATTTTGGTTTTGAACCTGATATTTTATTTATAACCGATAGTTTTGATTATGAATTTTTTGATAATAGATTTAAAATTTATCGAGGATTTGAATATTATATAGTTGGGAATGAGATATTAAAAAATAGAAAAAAAGATTTTAAAAGAAAAGAGTCTATAAAAAATATTTTAATTTGTTTTGGTGGTGCTGATCCCGCATTATTTACTGAATATTTTGTAAATAGAATAGAAGATTCTAAATACTACTATACTGTTATCTTAGGTCCTGCAATGCCTCAAGATAGAAAAGATTATATTTTGAGCATAAAAAAAGAAAATATAGAATACATAGATAGCCCAAAAAATATGATTGAATTACTATTAAATAGTGATTTATTAATAACTCTTGGAGGAATGACTACATATGAAGCAATGTGCTTAGGAGTTCCAGCAAGTGCTGTGAGATGGAACTATTTAGAATATATTGTAAAAAGTTTTGGAGAAAAAAATATGATTACAGATTTAGGAAATATAGATGAGGCTTATCACAACCTATTAAATTTAGATATAGATAAAGTAAATAGTATTTGTAAAAATGCTTATGATATAATTGATGGAAGTGCTTTAGAAAATATTAAAAAAGTAATTGATTTACTAGAAAGATAGAATTTATGATAAAAATTGAAGATAGAATAATATCAAATGATAGTCCAACTTTTATAATTGCAGAAGTTGGTGCAAATCATAATGGAGATTTAAAACTTGCAAAAAAATGTATAGATGCAGCAGCTCTATGTGGAGTTGATGCTGTAAAATTTCAAACATATACAACAGAAGAGCTATTGTCTCATAAAGAAGCGATTGTAACAATCGGTCAAAATGGAGAAATAACTCAAACATTAAAAGAGTTATTTGACAATGTAACTCTAAAAAGAGAAATTCATAAAGAGATATACGATTATGCAAAATCAAAGGGGCTTATTTGCTTTTCTACACCATTTAGTGTAGAAGGAGTTGCTTTTTTAGAAGAACTTGATAATCCAATATATAAAATAGCCTCTTCAGATGTAAATTATGTAGATATGTTAGAAGTTATTGGAGCTACAAAAAAGCCAGTATTTTTATCTACAGGAAAATGTACACTTCCTGAAATGGATATGGCTATAGAGTTATTACAAAAAAGTGGCACTACTGATTTATGCTTATTGCACTGTATTGCAAATTATCCATCAAAAATGGAAAATATGAACTTAAATGTGATAAAGACTTTAAAACAGATGTATCCAGAGTTTATAATAGGATTTTCAGATCACTCTTTAGGAATTACTGCTTCTTTGGGGGCTGTTTGTTTTGGAGCAAAAATCATAGAGAAACATTTCACTATTGATAAAAATCTTGATGGACCAGATCATTGGTTTAGTATGGATCCAAATGATATGAAAAATCTTGTTATAGGAATTAGAGATTTAGAAGTAGCATTTGGAACACAAAGAAAAATTTTGGCACAAAATGAAGTACCAGAAAAATATTGGGCAACTAGATCTCTACATATAAATAAAGATTTAAAAGCTGAAGATATTATAAATAAAGAAGATTTAGATATGTTAAGACCAGGATATGGAATCTCTCCTTTTGATAGAGATAAAGTTATAGGGATAAAATTAGCAAAAGATATAAAAAAAGGTACGGTTTTAGAGTGGGCTCATCTTCAATCAAAATAGTAACTTGTAATAATAATGATATAAAAATTAATAGTTATGTTTTAATATATCAAAATTACTCTATTGTTATTGACCCAAATAACTTTGATGAAATAGAAAAAGTTTTAGATGGTACAAAATTAGAGTATATTTTTTTAACTCATGAGCATTTTGACCATATTATGGCAGTTGATAAACTAAGAGAAAAATATAATGCAAAATTAATTGCTCAAAAACTTACAAGTAAGAATATACAATCTTCATCAAAGAACTTATCAAAATTTTCTGAAATAATCTTTGATTTTATGAAAAAAACTCAAACTTCAAAAATAGAAGAAATATCTATAAATAGTGCAGATATTGAATATGAAGATAGTTATAATTTAAATTGGTATGGAAATACTTTTTTCTTTAAACATACGCCAGGTCATAGTGAAGGAAGTAGTTGTATTTATATAAATAACTACTTGTTTACTGGTGATTCTTTATTTGAAAAAGTTGATACCTCTTTTCTTGGTGGCAGAAAAACAAGAGATGATTATTTGAATATTACAATGCCTTTTTTTTACTCATTAGATAAAAAAATGCAAGTTTTTGCAGGTCATTATGATAGTTTTATATTAGAAAATAAGCTTTCTAGTTAGAAATATTTCTAATAAATATATAATTCTTTAAACCATCAATAGTAAAGCCGATTGATTTGTTTAAATGAATTGAAGCATAGTTATTATCATCAATCCAACATTTACATATTCTCTTATCATTTGGTAAACTAGCAACAAAGTCATATCCTAGTCCCATAGAACGATATTTAGAAGATATACAAAAAATTCTCAATTCATAACCATAAGGTTGTTTTAAATATAGAGCAAATCCCAATATCTCATCATTCTTAGCTACATAAAGTTCTTTATTATGAATAAAGTTTTCCAATTCGTTAATTGTTGGAATAAAATCACATAATGGATCAAAATTCTCTATAGCCATACTGTGAATTTCTTCTATATCATTTTCATCTGCAAGTTGAATTGAGTTTTTTATACTTTTAGGTAATATTCTATTTTCCTTATTGACAAAATATCTAGAAAAAACCTTATAAAAAACAAATCCAAAATCTTCAAATTTAGGAATATCTTTTATATCTTTTGTAACAAACTCAAGTGATATAGGAGTATTTATATTTTTTAAAAAAATATCAGATTTCTCAATATCTTTTAAACTATTTACAAAATATAAAAACTTAAAAATCCCATTTTCACTTTTTAGTATAAAAATATTATTTCTCTCTATAAAAAATATTTCATTTTCAATAAGAGTTAGGAATTTATTATAATTTATAAAACAATTTGTATATTTTGGTCTATTCTTAAAAATTTCTATAGCTTTTTGTTTCATAAGTAATCTTTTAATTTGTTTCTATCAATTTTGCCATTGATATTTAAAGGCATTGCCTCTAGTAAAATAAATTTAGTTGGAAGCATATACTTTGGTAATTTACTATGAAGAGCTAATAAAATATCTCTTTGAGTTGTTTTAACAGATGATTCATAAATCAGAACTATATTTTTATTTTCACTATCATATAAAATACAAGCATTATCTACTCCATTTATAGCCAAAATTGCTGTTTCAATCTCTCCTAACTCTATTCTATAGCCCATATGTTTGATTTGAAAATCTTTTCTTCCTTTATAAATTAGTTCTCCTCTCTCATTATAGTAAACTATATCACCTGTTCTATAAATCTTTTCAGTATAAGCTTTATTTAAAGGATTTTGAGTAAAAGCAAGTGTAGTTTTCTCTGGCTCATTATAATATCCAAGAGCTAAAGAGCTTCCTCTTACACAAAGCTCTCCAATCTTATTCTGTTCTGTTACAAGTCTATCTTGTTCATCAAGAACTAATACATCTGTATTCTTACAAGCAAATCCAATAGGAAGTGGCTCATCATCTGAAAAATCTCTATCTAAAATATAGTGTGTACAAATTACTGTTGTTTCAGTAGGACCAAAAAAATTAGAATAAATTGTATTTGGTAAATGTTTTTTCCAATACATCAAATGTTTTGTAGGCATTAATTCTCCACCATAAAAAACAGTTTTAATATCTAAATTTCTATTTTTTAATAAATCTAATTTAGAAATAGTTGTTAGAATTGATGGTACCCAATAGATAAAATTAACTTGCTTTTCTTCCAAATAATCAAGCAATTTAGGAGGAAACATAAATAAGCTTTCAGGTATTAAAACTAACGTTGAACCTGTAGCTAATGTTATATAAAGGTCTGAAGCAGAAATATCAAAATGAAGTGGAGATTGATTTCCTAGTATTAAATTTTCATCAAATTTATACTCCTTTATAACCCACTCAATATAATCTATCATCGCTTTATGTGGTAATGTAACTCCTTTAGGTATTCCCGTTGAACCAGATGTATTCAGGATATATACAGGATCCATATCTATTGATAAATTATAGTTTTTAAAATCAAACTCTATTTTTTCTGTAATATTAATATTATCCAACAAAATTAGCTCTACTTGACTACTTAAATCTTTTAATAGTTTTGCATTATTTGAATCTGTTATAATATATTTTAAATCTATATTTTTTATAATAGCTTCGATTCTAGAAAATGGATTTTTAGTATCTAATGGTACATAAAAATCAGCATTATAGAGTATCCCTAAAAAAGATTTTATTGCTTCAATGGATTTTGGTAAAAATACACCTATTGGTAAATTTTTACTTATATTTTTTGATTGTAAATAATATGTAATATTTTTAGCTTGCTGTTGTAAATCTATAAAATTTATAATTTCTTTTTCATCTATTACTGCTATTTTATTTGGAAATTTTTTAACTGTATCTTCTAAATATTCTAAAACATGTTTTTTCATAATAAGTCCTTTATAAAGTAGCTTTATATTAATACAAAATTTATTCTATCTTAAATATAATAATTTAAAATTAAAAAACAAAAGGGGTTAGTATGGAATTAGAAAAAAAATTGGAGTTATTAGCAAATTTATTAGAGTTAGAAATTGGTGAATTCTCTCCTGAAACTAATCTTGATGATTTAGAAGAGTGGGACTCTTTAGCTGCTATTTCTTATGTTGTTATGATGGATGAAGAGTTTGGTATAGTTGCGAATCCAACAGATATTAAAAACTTCAAGACTATCCAAGATATATTAGATAGTATGAAATAATGGCAATAGACTATATAAAAAATGTAAAAATTTCAGCTGTTTGTTGTGCCGTACCAACAGATAAATTAACTGCTGAAGACTTTTATCAATATCTTGATAAAGATAATGTAGATAGATTTGTAAAAGATGCTGGTGTAAAACAAAAGTTTTATAGTAAAAATAGAAAAACTATAACATCTGATTTATGTTTTGAGGCAGCAGAAGAGATTTTTAAGAAAAAAAATATTGATAAAAATAGTATAGATGCTCTTATATTTATAACACAATCTCCTGATTATGGTGTTCCTACTACCTCTAGTACTTTACAATATAGACTTGGTTTATCTGAAAATTGTATGGCTTATGATGTAAATCTTGGTTGTTCTGGGTATGTCTATGGACTTCATCTTGCTGCTTCAAAACTTCAAAGTGGATATTTAAAAAGAGTTTTACTTTTAGTTGGAGATACAGGAGAAGCCGTTAGTACTTCACCAACTTTAAATGATTTGCTTTTTGGAGATTGTGGAAGTGCAACTTTGATAGATTATGAAGATGGTGCAAAAGGTTTTAGATTTGATTTACAAACAATCGGTAGTGGATTTAAAGCTTTAGGGGCTACAACAGGGCTTAGATATGCCTATGTTGGCTATCCAACTTTTGACCCAGCTATTCATATGGATGGTTTAGCAGTCTTTACTTTTAGTATTACAAAAGTTCCAAAACTTTTTAAATCCTTTTTAGAAACTTTTGATATGTCAATAGATGATTATGATACAGTCTTGCTTCATCAAGCAAATAAATCTATGCTAGATGTAATTACAAAAAAAATAAAAGTAGATAAATCAAAAGTTCCACTTTCACTTGATAGATATGCAAACACATCTTCAGCTACTATTCCAAATGTTATGTGTGATTATTATGCTTCAAATAATGAAGATAAAGAAGTTCCTATTATTATGGCAGGTTTTGGTATAGGTTTATCTTTAGGTATTGCTGATGCTTATATAAATCCAAAAGATATTTTTCCAATCATATCAACGGATATTACTTGGGATGAAGGAAGAGAGAAGGTATTGGAAGCAAATGCTAAATCTTAAAGATAAAAAAATACTTGTAATGGGTGCAACAGGTGGTATAGGAAGAGAGACTGCTATTTTATTAAGTAAATTAGGAGCAAAGCTAGTTATTAGTGGTAGAAATATAGATAGATTAGATGAAGTTTTTAATCTTCTAGAAGGAACTTTACATAGAAAAATATCATTTGATATTATAAATATTGATGAAGTTTCTAAATTTATAAAAGATATAGTTGAATTTGATAATATAAAATTAGATGGTTTAGTTTATAGTACAGGTCTTATCCCTACTATGCCAATTAAAAATACAGATTATAAATTTTTACATAATATAATGTTGGTAAATTATTTTGGTTTTGCAGAGATGGTTCGAAATTTTAGTAATAAAAAATTATCTGATGGTGGAAGTATTGTTGCTTTATCTTCATATGCATCTATAAATGGAGATAAAGGACAGCTTGCCTATAGTGCTTCAAAAGGAGCTATTGATAGTAGTATAGTTGTTATGGCTAAAGAACTTTTTGCAAAAAATATAAGAGTCAATGCTATTCGTCCTGCTATAGTAAATTGTGAAGAATTAAACTTGAACGATAGAACCAAAGAACTGGTTAATCTTATGCAAACAGGACCAATAGATCCTAAAAATATTGCAGAACAAATAGTATTTTTATTGAGTGATTGTTCAAGTGGAGTTTATGGTAGATGTTTTGATGTAAGAGGTTATTTATCATGATATCTTTTAAAAATAAAAAAATATTAGTTACTGGAGCTAGCTCAGGATTAGGAAGAGAAGTTGCTATTCATTTAAGTGAATTAGAAGCAAAAGTAGTTCTTATAGCAAGAGATGAAGATAGACTAAAAGAGACTATATCTCTTATGAAAGAACCTAAAAAACATAAATATTTTTTATATGACTTAGAAAATATAGATGATATTTCTACTTTAGTTACAAATTGTGTTGGGTATAATAATTTAAAATTTGATGGTTTTGTCCATTGTGCTGGAGTACCCGCTATTTATCCATTAAAAGTTTTAGACTATAAAAAATTTGAAAAAGTTTTTAAAATAAATACTTACTCCTATTTGGAAATTATAAAACATTTATCAAAAAAACAAAATTCAAATGATGAAGCTGGAATAGTATATTTATCTTCTTTACTTAAATCAAAAAAAGCACAAATGACTTATATTATAAGTAAAGTTTCAGCTGATGCTATATCAAAGACACTCTCTTTAGAACTTATAAAAAGAAGAATCAGAGTAAATAGTATTTTAATAGGTTCTTCTGCAACTAAAATGATAGAAGATACAGAAAAGTATAGATTATTAACTAGTGATGTAGAAAAAGCTAATTTACCAGAGCATTATAATCCTATGTGGAAACTATTAAGTACAAAAGAAGTTTCTAATATGATAATATTTCTTTTAAGTGATAGTGCAAGATATATTGTTGGTGAAAATTATTTTATAGATGGAGGATATTTTATATGAAAATGGAATTGTTCAAAGATACTAAAGGTCAAATATTTACACTCGAAGATGCTATTAAAACTTTAAAAGAACTTGGTGCAAATAAAGCTAAAATACTCTATATTCATACAGATATAGGTTTTGGGAAACCTTTAGTAAAAAGAAAAGAGTTTATATCGAAACTTTATGAGGCTATCATTTCTTTGGGTGTAAAAACTTTGATATTTCCTACGTATACATTTAGTTTTTGTAATTATGAAGACTATGATATAAAAAATTCTAAAACAACTATGGGAATTTTAAATGAGTATGCAAGAACTCAAGAAAATAGTTTTAGAACAAGAGATCCCTTAATGTCAGTTTGTGTAATAGGTGAAGTTCCAGAAGAGTTTCATAATTTATCTAATCTTTCTTGTGGAGAAGGTAGCTCATTTGATATTATGTCAAAAAGCGATGAAAATATGTTTTTATTTTTTGGTGCAAAACCAACTGAGTGTTTTACCTTTTTACATTATGTTGAAGCAGTATATAAAGTTCCTTATAGATACGATAAAGAGTTCGAAGGCAATATAATAGATGAAAATGGTTTAAAATCAAAAGAAAAGTATCTTTTGTATACTCTTTATGATACAGTAATTCCTTATGTAAAAATAGATTTTCAAAATCATTTAGAAAATAAAAATATTTTAAATAAAATTTCTTTTGGAGAAAAAGAACTATTCCTTGTAAAAGGAAAAAGCGTTTTTGAAGAGACAATAAAATGTTTAGATAAAGATATAAATTTACTTTTAGCAAGACCTTACGATAAATATAAATTAGGTACTAGCTATGCTTATGGTAATGTCAATAGTGTAAAATAATAAAGGGAAAATAATAATGGAAGAGATTAGAGAAATACTTATAGATACTAGACCAGAATATGATTTTTTAGACGAGGTTGATTTTATAGAATCTGGAATGCTTGATAGCTTTGATGTTCTTACTTTAGTTACAGAGTTAGAAGAAAAATTTAATATTCGTATAAATGGAAGTGATATTTTACCAGAAAATTTTTGTAGTATAAAAGCCATAGAAAATCTTATAGTAAAAAGTGGAGGAACTTTTGAATAAAGATAATACTCACATTGAAGAAATAAAAAGTATTATTAATTCAAGAATAAAAAAAACGAATTGTTTCTCTTTTTTTAATGAAATATGTGATTGGATAGAAAAAAACAAAGCAGATTTTTATCTCGTAGATAACTCTATTTTTGTATTTTTTAAAGCAAATGGATTTTATAAGTTTTACTATTGGGTAGACAATTTTGAAGATATAAAACTTGCCAAAACTCTATTAGATCAATATAGAAATAAAAGTGAAATATCACTAGAATTTACTACAAAAAACAATAGATTTTTAGTAGAAATTAAAGAACAAATCTACTCTATAGGTTTTGAATTTTGTGCAGAGTTTGCAAGATTGCTTTCTGGTACAAATAAACTTCAAGATAAAGAAAATAAATATTTTGATATGTTTGAAATCGCAAAAGTTGAAGATAAAAATGAATTACTAGAGATTATGCATAAAGAGTTTGATAAAATAAAAGATGATATTCCAACAGAAGATGAATTATTAGAGTTAATAGATAAAAAATCTATTTTAATAAGAAAAATAGAGAATCAAATTGTATATATACAAATATATGAGTATTCTCATGGAATTTTATATTCAAGAATGACTTGGATAAAAAAAGAGTATAGAAAAGCAAAATATACAATAGAATTTTATAATGCAGACTCTGATTATATTGAACAGCTTAATATTCAAAATAAACAGATAAGATGTTATTTTTGGGTTGATACATCTATCAAAAACTATAAGATTACACTAAAACTTGGGGCTACTTTAGATGGTTTAACAAGTAATATTTTTGTATATAAGAAATAAAAAAAAGGCTACAAAAAGAAAATGAAAACTACATTTTATGGTAAAAGAATATCGGGTATTTTAGCACTTCTTCCAGAAACTGAATATAATTTTGAAGATGATATGAAATACAATAATCTGTCAGAAAAACAAAATAGAAAACTTCAAAAAACTATGGGGTATGATAGACATAGATTTTTTAAATCTGATACTTATGTTTCAAAAGTTGCAACTTTTGGGCTAAAATATATGTTTAAAAATAAACTTTTAAATAAAGATGAAATTTCTGCAATAGTTGTTGCTACAACAACACCTGATTTTTTAATGCCACCAACTTCAAATTTAATAATGGGTGGTTTAGATTTAGATAGCAGTACCGTTTGTATTGATACAAATCAGCAATGTACAGGTTTTACAAATGGTTTATTACAAGCATTTATGCTTTTGAATAATGACAATATGAAAAAAGTTATTTTAATAACTGGAGATGTTTTAGCAAGAAACCCTGATAGAAGTAATACAAGTTCTTACCCTCTTTCAGGAGATGCTATTTGTATTACTATATTAGAAAATTGTGATAAAAATCTTCCTATATATTTCCACTCAATTGTAGATGCAAATTCTTATGATGCTTTAGTTTTTCCTGCTATGGGATTTAGAGTTTTAACTGAAGATGAAAGACAAAAATTTGCAAGTGATAAATATGGTGGATATGGCTATCTTCCTTGTGTTCATATGGATGGACAAGCAGTATTTCAATATGTAATGCAAGATGTACCAAAATATATAAATGAAACTTTAGACTTTGCAAAAGTACAAAAAGATGATTTAAACTACTATTTTTTTCATCAACCAAATAAATTTATGGTAGATAAATTAGCACAAAAGATTGGTGTTTCAGAAGAAAAAGTTCCAAGTAATGTAGTAACTTTTTATGGTAATTCAAATAGCTCAACTATTCCCGTTGCTATTTGTCACAATACAAAAAATGAGATGCTTTCAAATGAATATAAATGTATGTTAGCAGGATTTGGAGCAGGACTTTCTTATTCTGGAGTAGTTATGAATTTAGGAGAGTTTGATTTTTGTGATATGTTGATAACAACTTTCTAAAATCTCTATATTTGACACTCTTTTATTTGATAAAGTTTGTCAAATAGTTTTCTTGGTTTTGACTTTAATATATCTTTATCGAAAAAATCTAAAACTTCAGCTATCTCTGAAAAAAAACCATCTTTTTCTGTATAAGAGTTAATTTTTGCTATTGAACCTGTTCTAAAACCTCTTGTATTCGAGTATTTTATATCATAAGTTATATATTTTATATTTAGCTTATTACAAATATATAATAGACAAAATCTATTAACAACTCCTCCCCCTTCAAATTTATAATCTTCTTTTACAAGATAATCTCCTATTGAATATGTATCATCTTCAATCTTTTTTAAAGTAATAATTCCATAATCTTGCTCATTATTTATAATCAAAAAAGCAAAATATTTATCTTTCTTTTTTAATAATTCTAAATAGTCTTTATGTTCTTTTTTACTAATAATATTTTCATTAATGGATACTTTTCTAATATACTCTTGATTCCTGTATTCTAAAATTTTATTATATTTTTTTTCATCTAAGTATAAAAAATTTACTATTTTTATCTCTCTTTTTTTCATAAACTTATTCCTGTATTAGTTTTTTGATTTTAAAATAGCTTCATACATAAATTCAGCTCTAGTCCAATCCTCAAGTGTATCAATATCTTGCACCAAATATCTAGGAAGTATTATTGGAATACTATCTTTACCAAATATAATATCATCTGATTTTACATTTAAATTTGTCCAATAAAACTGTCCAGCATCTTGAAAAGCTTCTTCTAAATCTTGACTTCGTTTAGAAAAATTCTCTGGCCAAAACATTTCACATCTTTCATCTTTTGTTATTTTAAAAGTTCTTTGAATAGGAAATGGCATAGAGGTACAAGAAAAAGCATTTCTTGCATTTGAATTTTTTAATTTTTCGTAAGCTTCAATTAAATATTTCTCTTGCAAAAATGGTGCTGTGGCATAGATTGTACATACGAAATCTATTTTTTCACCTTGAGCTTTTAAAAATTCTATAGCATGATTTACAACAGCACCCGTACCTGTAAAATCATCACTTAACTCTTTTGGTCTTAAAAACGGAACATCTGCCCCATAACTTCTAGAAATTTTTACTATCTCTTCATCATCTGTTGAAACAATAACTTTATCAAAAAGTTTTGATTTTATAGCAACCTCAATACTATAAGCAATAAGTGGTTTACCATGAAATAATTTTATGTTTTTTTTAGGAATTCTTTTACTTCCACCTCTTGCTGGAATTATTGCAACACAACTATTTTGCATAGTATCCTCCTGTTTTTGGTATTCCTCGAAATTCTATTTTATTTTCATCTTTAAGTTGTTTTATATATCTCTCTATTGTTCTTTGAGTTATTTTTGGGAAATGATTTGATATTGCCTTTGCTCTTATAGGTTGATTTTGTTTTATATACTCATATATTTCATTTACACCGACATTTACACCGACATTTACACCGACATTTACACCGACATTTACACCGACATTTACACCGACATCTATTATCTCATTTTCCACTCTTTTATAAAAAGTAGTTCTTACAGCTTCCCACTCATACTCAAATGTTGGTTTTGGAAGTCCATATTCTAAACACTCATTTATTATATTTATAGTTCCCTTTCCCCAATTTTCTATAAATCCACACTTATAAAATACAGATGCCATTGTTGGATTAAATGGTTTTGATTGATGTGGTTTATCAAATTTTTCAATTGGAACTTCAGGATTTAGTGTTGCACCATTATAAAGAACTAGTTTATCATCATAAACTCTTATTTGTAAATTTGAGGTATTTGTATAGTCTCTATGAATTAATGCGTTTATAATGGCTTCTCTCAAAGCCTCATAAGGATACTCTAGTTTTTCTCTTCTGTGAACTCCTTCATAAGAGATATATGCTTTTAGATATTTAAGTCTTAAAATATCAAGTATCATATCCACTTGATTTATCAAATTTCCCTCTACTATATCACTACTTTGTATATCTGTCTCACTTAAAAATCTTCCTATTTTTGAGTGCGATTGAATATAGTATTGCTGTGGATTTTTACCAAAAAGTAAAATGGCTGCTCTTTTTAGATAATTTCCATCATATAGATTTAATTTTCGTAAAAGCTCTTCTAAGTTATCTTCATTTACAATATCAGGGACTCTATCTTTTGCTAGTTTTTTAAACTTTTCAATAGTTTTTAAATCTATCTCTTCTAAAGTAAATCTCTCTTCAGCAACATCATCCCAGGTTTTACCATATTTTTTTAGTAAAAAGTTTGTAAGATTTCCACCATTTAACTCTATTGTGTTACTTCCACTTCTTATATAAAATTTACCATTATATGAAATTGGTGCATAGGTTTTATTAACCTTTACTTCTAAATAGTTCTTATTATTTGAATTTTTTAAAATAATATCTACAACTAATCCCAAACGATTATTTATCTTATTTGGAAGAAGTTCAATCAACTCTTCAATATTTTCAATACCTAGAATCACTGCATCATCATTTAAACCAATATATAAAATACCGCCTTCACTATTTGCAAAGGCACAAATAGTTTTTAAATATTCATCTTTCCATATTTGTTTAAACTCAACAGTTTGAGACTCTAGAAGTTTATGCATCTATTTTAAAATCTCAAACAAAGTTTTAATAACATACTCTTGCTCTTCATTGCTCAAACTTGAATACATAGGAAGCGAAAAACACTCATCATAGTATATATTCATAATAGGTGTATCTTCGTTTCCATATCCAAGAGATTTATAATATGGCTGTTTATTTATAGGAATATAGTGAAGTTGAAGCCCTATGTTTTTCTCTCTCATTTTGTTAAAAAGTTCTATTTTAGAGATATTTAATTTTGAAAAATCAACTTTTACAACAAAAAGATGATAAGATGAGTTATTAGTAAAACTATAAAGTGGTTTTACAAAACTATTTAAAAAAGCTTTATCATACTTTAAAGCTATCTCTTTTCTTCTTTTTATAAAACTATCTAATTTTTTTAATTGACTAATTCCCAAAGCAGCCTGCATATCTGTGATTCTATAATTAAATCCTAAAGAGTGCATCTCGTAGTACCAAGGAGCAGTATCAGGAAATCTTTTTATTCCATGAGCTCTTAGCTCTAGTAATTTTTCATAAATCTCTTTAGAGTTTGTGGTAACTGCTCCACCCTCTCCTGTTGTTATATGTTTTACTGGATGAAAAGATAAGATACTGCAATCACTATTTTCACAGCTTCCTGCTTTTACTCCTTCAAATGTAGCTCCCAAAGAGTGAGCACAATCTTCTAATATTTTTATATTGTAAGTTTCTTTCAAATATTTTAGCTTTTCTTGCTCTATTTGATTTCCACTAAAATGAACTACATATAAGGCTTTTATTGAACTATCTTTTTTAAGCTCCTCTTCACACAAATCTAAATCTATATTTCCATCTTCTTGTATATCTACAAAAATAGGAATTGCTTCAACATATAAAACACTATTTGATGTTGCTACAAAAGAGTTTGGAGTGGTTATTACTTTATCGCCTTTATTTAATAAAACTAAAGAAGCTAAGTGAAGTGCAGCTGTTCCGTTTGCAACAGCTACACAATATTTTGCATCTGTATATCTACAAAGTTCTTCTTCAAACTCTTTTATTTTTGGACCAGTTGTTAAAAAGTCTGATTTTAAAACTTCAACAACACTATTTATATCATCTTCATCAATGCTTTGTTTACCATAAGGAATAAAATCCATCATGCTTTATCTACCATTTTCAAAAACTCTTCACTACTTAGCCATTTTGTGTTGTTTCCAGAGTTATACTCAAATCCTTGCTTTACTGGAACTCCTACTTCACCTAAAAGATTTTTTGAAAAATCTGCCCCACTTGTAAATTTAATAGTTGGTTTTATTACATAGTGATCATTAAACTCCAAAGTTAGATGACTATCATCTGCTGGACACATGATTTCATGAAGTTTCTCACCAGCTCTTATTCCAATAATTTTATGACTTAAATTTGGAGCTAATGCCTTTGCCATATCAACTATTTTCATAGATGGAATTTTTGGAACAAATATCTCCCCACCTTGCATTCTTTCAAAGTTTTTTAAAACAAAATTCACTCCATCTTCAAGTGTTATAAAAAATCTTGTCATTCTCTCATCTGTTATTGGAAGCTCTTTTACACCTTCACAGATTAATTTTTTGAAAAAAGGAACAACCGAACCCCTACTTCCTACAACATTTCCATATCTTACAACTGAAAATTTAATATCTTGATTTCCTACAAGATTATTAGCAGCAACAAAAAGTTTATCACTTGCTAACTTTGTAGCACCATATAGATTTACAGGATTTGCTGCTTTATCAGTTGAAAGAGCTATTACTCTTTTTACACCGTTTTCTAAAGCTGCTTCAATTACATTTTGAGCACCATCAATATTTGTTTTAATACACTCCATAGGATTGTATTCAGCTATTGGAACATGTTTTAAAGCAGCTGCATGAATTATAAAATCAACATCTTTAGTAGCTTGTTTTAATCTTTGATTATCTCTTACATCCCCTATAAAATATCTCATACATTTAGCACTGAAATCTTGAGCCATCTCATACTGTTTTAACTCATCTCTACTAAAAATAATTATCTTATTTGGACTATATTTTGATAATAAAATTTCTGTATATTTTTTACCAAAACTACCAGTTCCACCAGTTATAAGTATATTTTTTCCGTTAAACATATTTTTGCCTCAAGTGTAAATTAGTTTCTATTTTATCGAAAATTGGATTTATTTAATATTTTATTAAATTATGCAATAATAGATTTATATTTTTAGAGGAAAAAAAATGAGTGAAGTTATCCCTGATGACATTTTAAAAATACAAAAAAAACTTGCATCTTTTGAAAAAGACTCAAGGAATTACAAAAAATATACAAAAATATTAGCAAAACATATAAAAACTCACACTATGAGAAAAAGAGTAAACTCCCATATAAAAGTGATTGAAACAGTAAAAACTTTAAATCAAGAGTAAAATATTACAAATTGACATATTTCTAATAACTTTTAAAAAATTGTGCTAAGATTTCAAAATAAACAAACAAAGAAAACTAAAAAAGGAAATAATATGGATGAAAATCAAAAAAAATCACTTGAACTTGCTATTAAACAAATAGACAAAGCTTTTGGAAAAGGTACGCTTATTAGATTAGGAGACAAAGAGGTAATTCCAACTGAAGCTATTAGTACAGGTTCACTTGGTCTTGATTTAGCTCTTGGTGTTGGAGGATTACCAAAAGGTAGAGTTATTGAAATATATGGACCTGAAAGTTCTGGAAAAACAACTTTAACTCTTCACGCAATTGCAGAAGCTCAAAAAGCTGGAGGTGTATGTGCATTTATTGATGCAGAACATGCTTTAGATGTAGGATATGCAAAAAATTTAGGTGTTGATACTGATAATTTACTTGTTTCTCAACCAGATTTTGGAGAGCAAGCTTTAGAGATACTTGAAACTGTTATTAGAAGTGGAGCTGTTGATTTAGTTGTAATTGATTCAGTTGCAGCACTTACTCCAAAAGTAGAAATTGATGGGGATATGGATGACCAACAAGTTGGTGTTCAAGCTAGACTTATGAGTAAGGCTTTAAGAAAAATTACTGGACTTTTAAGCAAAATGAACTGTACAGTTATTTTTATTAATCAAATAAGAATGAAAATTGGGATGACAGGATATGGAAGCCCTGAAACAACAACAGGTGGAAATGCTTTAAAATTCTACTCATCAGTAAGACTTGATATTAGAAGAATTGCAACACTAAAACAAGGTGAAAATTCGATTGGAAATAGAGCAAAAGTTAAAGTTGTAAAAAATAAAGTTGCAGCTCCATTTAAACAAGCTGAATTTGATATTATGTTTGGAGAGGGTATTTCTAAAACAGGAGAACTTGTTGATTATGGTGTTAAACTTGATATTATCGATAAAGCCGGAGCTTGGTTTAGTTATGGTGATACAAAAATAGGTCAAGGAAGAGAAAACTCAAAAATTTTCTTAAGAGATAATCCAGCTATTGCAAAAGAGATAGAAGATAAAATTTTAAGCTCAATGGGAATAAATGATGCAATAATCACAGGAAGTATAGAAAGCGAAGATGACGCATCTTCTTTAGATGACTAATTTTTCTATAATAAAAAGATTAATCAAATAAATAAAGGCTTAAAACCTTTATTTATTGATGGAAAGCAAAAGCTATTTCATATCTAAAAAAATTGGGATTTCCTTTATTACTTATATTTAAATAGATAAAGGAAAAAGTTTAAAAAAGTCTATTTCTCGTCCGGCATTAAATGCATATGCTTAGCAATTTTAAAACCAAGTTTTTCAAGAGCTTCTACATCATCTTTTGGAGTTTTTCCAGCAGTTGTAAGATAGTCTCCAATTACAAAAGCATTTGCTCCTCGCTTAAAAATCTCATATTGTCTATTTCCAAACATTAGCTCTCTTCCACCTGCAACCATTATTTTATGTGCATTTGGAATCATTTTTCTAGCAAGTTCTACTAAATCAAAAGCTTGTTCAATATCAATTGTGTTTTCTACTATTGGCAAAGCTTCATTTGGATGAAAGAAGTTTAAAGGCACGTTCATAGGATCTAGTGAGTTTATAGCTTCAATCATAGATATTCTATCCTCTTGAGTCTCTCCCATTCCAAAAATTCCACCACAAACAAGTTTTAATCCAGCCTCTTTTACATTTAGACAAGTTTGGTATCTCTCATCCCATGTGTGAGTTGTACAGATTGTTGGATAAAAATCTCTTGAAGTCTCTAAGTTGTGGTTATAGTTATCAACTCCAGCAGCTTTTAGCTCTTTTAGTTGCTCAACAGTTGCAATACCATTACAAGCGATTAATCTTAAGCCTAAATTTGCAGCCTTAACAGCTTTTGCAGCTTCTGCAATAAATTTTGTTTTTTTATCTGTAAGTCCAGCTCCAGCAGTAACCAAACAAAATCCAACAGCTCCATTTGCTCTTGCCACTGTTGCTTCTTTTACAATTTGTTCAATATTTTTTAGTTTATATCTTTGAATATCAGCTTTATATTTTACGCTTTGTGTACAAAATTTGCAATCTTCGTTACAAGTACCACTTTCAACATTACAAATAGCACATAAAAAAATCTCTTCATTATTGTTCATATTTAATCTCTTCTTTCATAAAATTATCTTCATCTATTTTTCTAAAAAATCTTGTGATTATATACTCATTTGCATTAATCTCTAGTTTTACACACTCTACAAACTCTTTTTCTCTAGCGCAAATTTCACCAGGATTTAAGAATAATTTTTTGTTTATATATTGGCAACTAAACTCATGAGTATGACCAAAAATTATGACATCTGTATCAGGAGTTAAGTGCATTGGAAGATGCATAAGTTTAAAACTTTTATCTTCTATTTTAAAGTAGTAGGGCTCTTTTTTTATATTATAATCTTGTGAAAATTGAAATAAATCTCTATCATTGTTTCCAAAAACTGCAATATATTTTAAATTTGAATTTTTTAAAATATCCAAACCAACTTTTGAGCAAATATCTCCAGCATGAATTAGATATTCACAATTTTCTTTTTTTAAAAACTCAATAGCCTCTTTTAAATAATCTACTTTAAAGTGGCTATCTGAAACAATGGCTATTTTCATCTACTCTTTTTTAGCCTTAGTAGTTTTTTTTGTAGTTGTACTTTTTGAAGCTACTTTTCTAGTAGTTTTTTTAGCCCCTTTGCTATCTTTTTCAATAATCTCTAAACACTCTTCTAAAGTAAGATTTGAAGCCTCTTTTGTTTTTGGTATTTTGAAATTTTTTCTACCTTGTTTTATATATGGTCCATATTGTCCATCTAAAACTTGAATTTTCTCTTTTTCAAACTCTTTGATTAAAGCTTTACTTTTTACCTCATCAATCTCTTTTATAATCTCTTTTGCTCTTATCTCATCAACTGTATATGGATCATCAGTTTTTAGTGAGTAATATTTTGTTTTAACTTGTAAATATGGACCAAATCTTCCAATATTTGCCTTGATCTCATTTCCATCATCATCAACTCCAACAACTCTTGGAAGATTAAATAAAAATAGAGCTTCATCAAGTGTAATTGTATCCATATTTAGTTTTTCAGGAATTGCTACAAATTTTGGTTTCTCTTCATCATCTTTTGTTCCAATTTGAACAAATGGTCCAAATCTTCCAACTCTAGCACTTACAGGTTTTCCAGATTTTGGATCAAGTCCAAGCTCTCTTACTTGTGAATAATCAGACTTACTGATATTCTCCTCTTTATCTTTTATAGTCTCTTTAAAATCACCATAAAAATTTCTCATAACATCAACCCAAACTTTTTTACCCTCTGCTATCTCATCAAACTGCTCTTCAATTTTTGCTGTAAATCCAAGGTCAATAATATTTGAAAAGTGATCAGTTAAAAAGCTATTTACAATCTCACCTGTTGGTGTTGGAGCTAATTTCTTATCTTCTGTTTTTACTACATATTCCCTTGCTTGAATAGTTGAAATTGTTGGAGCATAAGTTGATGGTCGTCCAATTCCTTCGCTTTCAAGTTTTTTAACCAAAGAAGCTTCTGTATATCTTGCTGGTGGTTTTGTAAAAAGTTGTTCACTATTTAAGTTTTCTAGCTCCAAAATAGTTCCAACTTTTATATTTGGAAGAATTTTTTCAGTACTATCAAGTGCAGCTTCAGGATTATCACTTCCTTCTGTATAAGCTTTCATAAAACCAGCAAAAATAATTCTTTGACCTTTTGTTTGAAATTCAAACTCATTTTTAGATCCAGCTTCTATTTTATATGTAGTATTTGCAATTTTTGCAGTTGCCATTTGAGTAGCAATTGTTCTTTTCCAAATTAAGCTATATAACTTATATTGAGCATTGTCTAAATACTGTTTTACAAGGCTTGGTTTTAAACTCATATCAACAGGTCTTATAGCTTCGTGAGCCTCTTGAGCACCTTTTGCAGTTGATTTAAAAGCTCTTGGCTTAGAAAGTGAATAATCTTTTCCATACTCCTCTTCAATAACTTTTTTTGCAGCAGTTGTAGCAAGAGTTGAAAGATTTAAAGAGTCCGTTCTCATATAAGTAATTAAACCCCCCGTATGATTTGGAATATTTGCAACATTTCCTTCATAAAGCTGTTGTGCTATCATCATAGTTTGAGCAACACTAAGTCCTATTTTTCTACTTGCTTCTTGCTGTAGTGTTGAAGTTGTAAATGGTGGGGCTGGATTTCTAGTGCTCTCTTTTTCTTCTATATCTACAAGTTTGTATGAGCCACTATTTAAAGAGTTTTCAATATCTCTTGCCTCTTTTTCATTTTTTACTTTGATATTTTTGCCATTTTGCTTTGCTAATTCACTTGAAAGTTCTGGGTTTATAAAATCTGCTTTTATTTTCCAATACTCTTCTGGATTAAAAGCTCTTATTTCATTCTCTCTATCTACTATTATTTTAACAGCAACACTTTGAACTCTTCCAGCACTTAAACCGTATCTTACTTTTTTCCACAAAAGTGGTGATAGTTCATATCCAACAGCTCTGTCAAGTATTCTTCTTGCTTGTTGAGCATCAACTAAATTTTGATCCACATCTCTTGGATTTTGTAAGGCTTTAAGTATTGCATCTTTTGTAATTTCGTGAAAAACTATTCTTTTTATTGGATTTTTTTCAATTTTAAGTGCAGGAATTAAGTGCCAAGCAATAGCTTCTCCCTCTCTATCTTCATCGGCCGCTAGGTAGATTGTTGTATCTTTTGAGATCTGTTTTTTTAGCTCTGCTATAACCTTTTTCTTATCACTGCTTACTTGATAGCTTGGTTTAAAATTATCATCTGGATCAAAACCTAAAGTAGATTTAGGCAGATCCCTAACATGCCCCATAGATGCCATAACTACATAGTCAGAGCCTAAAAATTTTGATATTGTTTTTGCTTTTGCTGGTGATTCCACTATTACTAAATTTTTCACTTAAATTGCCTTCATATTTTCTAAAAGTATGCATTCTAACATAAAAAATGTAAGATTTTATTAATAAGTAATGAAAATTAAATTTTACTTTTTATCTCATCATGTAGATTTTTGTATTTTTGCAGTTGTATTTTGATAAGTTCTTCTATACTATTTGGTACGAAGGGGAGCAAATCAATCTTTTTATTTTTCATTCTTAAAGTATTGACAAAAACACACAATGTGTGTTAAAATTTATTTTTAAGGAAGTGAAAATGACTACAAATCTAAATAAAATAAGAACAAATGTATATCTTGATGCAACAACAAAAGAGAAAGCACAAGAGATTTTTAAACAATATGGTTTAGGATTGAGTGAAGCTTTTAATATTTTTTTAACTCAAAGTGTTTTGCAAAGAGGCATTCCATTTGAGATAAAAATTCCAAATGATGAAACATTAGAAGCTATAAAAGATGCAAGAGCAAAGAAGAATATGTCTAAAGTTAGCCTTGAAGATTTAAAAAAAGATATATAAAATGCTTGAATTAGAAGTTCATAAAACTTTTACAAAAGATATAATCAAGGCGAAATTAAATCCCACAAATAGTGCAAAACTATTTTTATATATTTCAAAACTTTTAAATAATGAAGAGTTACCAAAAGAGGCAAAAAATCATTTTTTGAGTGGAGAGTGGAGTGATACGCAAGAATTTCATATTAGTGGAGATTTACTTGTAATTTATATGATAAGTGAAAGTAGTTTACAACTTCTTAGGATTGGAACTCACTCCCAGCTTTTTAAGAAATTTTAGAGATTATAAACCTACTCAAAAATTATAATCTCAGTTTCAAGCTCTATATTAAACTGCTCTTTGACTTTTTGCTTTGCAAGATTTATTAAATTAATTGCTTCATCAAAAGTTCCAGAACCGTGATTTACCAAAAAGTTTGCATGAGTATTTGAAAATTCCATATCTCCAACTCTATATCCTTTTAAACCAACTGCTTCTATAAGTCGTCCAGCAAAATCACCTTTTGGATTTTTAAAACAGCTTCCAGCACTTGCTATTTGTGGTTGATTATCTCGCATTTTTGTAAACTCATTTTGCATATCTTTTGAAAAACCCTTTTTGATATTAAAAACTGCTTCATAAATAATAGAATTGATATTTGTATGTCTATACGAAAAATCTACATCCTCTTTTTTTATATATCCATCTTTAGTTTTTATACTGTGAAGATAGTTGAAAATTTCCCACTCTTTTAGCCCTGCATTCATCTTTACAAGTCCACCCATATTTCCAGGTAATTTTGCCAAAAACTCTAAAGAGGCAATATCATTTTTTCTTGTATATGTAAGAAGTTTCCCACTACTAGTAGCACAACCAACATACAAAAGATTATTTTCCTCTTTGATATAATCAAACTCTTCACCTAAAATTGCAAATTTTTTATTGCAATTTGGAGAAATTAGTAAATTATTTCCTCTTCCAATTATCTGATAATCAGGATATTCACCTATTTCATTTATAACTAAAACTTCTTTTTCTCCACCAATATGTATAGAAGAGTATCTTTTAAAATCTACTGTTTTATAGTAATTAGCTATTTTTTCACTCATCTAGCTCTTAACTCTTCATATTCACTTGGGATTAAAAAATCTTCTGCTTTTATTAAATTTTGATAGTGTCCATTTTTATATCCCAGCTCAAAAAGTTTATTTAGAGCTTTATATTGAATTTCACTCATTTTTACAGAATTATCGTTTGCATATAAATCTAAATATTTGTCTAAAGTTTCAGCATCTACACGAATTAAGCCTTTTTCTAAAAGCATTGGAGCTAAAGTTTTTCTATTTTTATTTGCAACATCAACAGCTTTTATTAAAGCATTTTCATATTTTATAGCATCAGTAAGTGGAATTGAACGTCTTAAGCACATTCCACCAAGAGGAAGCGGCAAAGCTTCACCATTGCATAGTTCTACCCAAATATCCCAAATCTCACGTTCTACTTCAAGAAGATTGCTATAAGTTAAAATTGACTCATGAATTAAAACTCCAGCATCTACATCGCCATTTATTACAGCATTTTCAATATCTAAAAAATTCATATAAGTAATTCTGGCATCAGGATATGCAATTTTAAATAAAAGAGCATTTGTAGTAAACTCTCCACTAAGTGCAACTTTAAAGTTTTTCTTTAGTCTAATTCCTTTTTTCTTAATAAGTTTTGGACCATAACCCTCTCCAAATGAAACAGCAGTTTTAAGCAAGGCAAAATCATCTTTAACAAAAGGATACAAAGCAAAAGATATAGCACAAATGTCGTAAGTTCCTTTTAGTGTTGCTTGATTTAAAGTCTCTATATCTAAAGCTATATTTTCAAATTTTACTTCAGGTAAACTAACCCAACCAAATTTAATAGCATAATACATAAATATATCATCGGCATCAGGAGAGTGCCCTACACTAATAGTTCTCAATTTTGCTCCTTATTTAAAACAATTTTTACAAATCTATAATTTGATGTTGGCTTTGACATTAAAGCTATTGTTCCTAAAAGATTTTTATCTAAAATTATCTCTTTTTTATATATTTTATCATCTATTTTAAAACTAGCTGTATCACCACTTTTTAATTTTGCAATATTTAAAAAAGTTTGACTAGCAAGCAATTTTTCATTATTTTGAGTATTTGTAAAATAAACCAAAGTTCCATTAAATGTTTGCAAATCATCTACTTCATCTAAAGATAAATCAGAACAAGAGTTTACTTTTTCTTCAAAAATTTTATCACAAAATATAAGTTCAAAATCTGTATATTTTTTAATATTTGCTAGAAGTTTTACAATATTTTCAACTCTTATGTGTTTGATTAAATCATCTCCAATAAAAAGAGCTTTTTTTGAAGCTTCTTCAAATTTAAGAAAAGCTTCTTCAAACTCCTCTTCTCCTGCACTACTTTCAGCTGATAAATACCCAATATCAAGATTTTCTAAAAAATCTTGTTGCTCTTTTGGTAATTTTTTTGCAAAAAAGTTAAAAATCAAAGCCAAAATAGCCTCTTCACTTGCTACTTCATATTTTATAAATTGATCATAAAAATCTTTTAATTCAAAATTATCAATTGGGTGCATATATATAAAATCAGCTCCATTACTAGAAGCTTTTTGTAAACTATTTTTTAATTTCTCATCTTCAAAAAATGCACCAATACTTAAAATATAATCATAATTTTCTATAATTTTCACTAATCTTCCTTTTAAAAAAATCCAACTTTTGTTTCACTATCAAACTGACCTTTTTTCTCTTTGCTTATTTGCTCTTCAAAATCTTTTAGAGTAAAAACTGCATCTTCACTAATTGCTAATTTATAAGCTGTATTTTTTATAACCAACTCAATTTGTCCACCTGTAAGCTCATGTTGTGCAATTTTTTCAAAATCAAAATCTTTTTCCAAAGGTAAAGTTGCTGGAATTAATTTTTTCCAAAGTTGCTCTCTTTGCTCTTTGTTTGGTTTTACAAACTCAATTTTATAGTTAAATCTTCTTGAAAATGCTTTATCGAGATTTTCAAGCAAGTTTGTAGTTGCTATTAAAATTCCATCAAATCTCTCAATTTGTTCCAAAAATATATTTTGCATTTGATTATGCATCTTATCAGCACTGCTTCCTGCTCCACTACTTCTTGAGCTTAAAAATTGATCAGCTTCATTTAAAAGTAAAACTGGCTCACTTTTTGTTTGCTCTTTGATTTCATTATATTTATCAAAAATATTTCGTACATTTTTTTCACTCTCACCTATATACATTGATAATATTTTTGAGCAATCAAAACTTAAAACCTCTTTTTTTAGTGACTTTGCAAGAGCTAAAGCTGTAATTGTTTTTCCAGTTCCTGCAACTCCATAAAAAATTATTTTTGCATCTATTCCTCTTTTTTTATCTTTTATTCCCCAAGCTTTTAGCCTATTTATAACACTTTTATCAACTTGTTTTAAAAGATTGTTTAAAGTCTCTTTTGTTTTTGGATTTAAAACAACATCATCTAAAATTTTTGAAGTTGTACTTAATTCAAACATCTCCTGATCTTTTATGATTGTTTCAAGTTTTATTTTTGAAACTGTTGAGCCTTTTTTATTTGGATGAGATATTTTATACAAAACTTCATCTGGAATATAAAAGTTTCTATTAATTCCACCAAATGGTGTTAAAACCTCATCATAATCAACCAAATTTTTTGAAATCAAAGTTGAACTCTCTTCAAGCAGACTTCTATATTTTATCTTCTCATAATCATCATTTGATATTAACTCAAGAAGATAGTTCATCTCTCTTAGTGTTCCATCTCCTCCGCTATATTCCTCTTTTAATAAAGCCAAAAATAGTATTTTTTCTTGCTCATCCAAACCTTGTTCTTTAAAAAATTCTTCTATTAAAATCTTGTTTGTAGTTGCGTTTATTCTATCTTTTATTCTATTTTCTACAAGTAAAAGCTTATTTTTTAATCTATTAGAACTAGGAGAATTTATATCGAAATTTCTTTTTACTATATTTAATTGTTGAGTAATATCAATTTTTAAAAATTGGTCTTGAAGATACTCTAAATGGTCACTATAATTTTTTATTTCAGGTAATACAAACTCACTATTTCCACTTTCAAGCATTTTTAAATAAGCGCTAGAAAGTGCTACACTTGAATTTATAAGTTCTAATTTTGAAGCTTCATTTAATTTTACTTGATCAAAAGCAACTTGAATCAACCATCCAAACTCAAGTAAAGATTTTATCAAACTTAGTTTTTCCAAATGTTCATATTTTTCAATACTATAAAACTGTCCTAAAATATCAATTGTACTTAGTACATCTCTTCCATTTATATACTCTTTTGAGAGGTACTGCAAAATTTTTGCTTCTTCTAAACTACACTTAAGCTGATTAAAAAATTTTGTTTTTTCAACATTTTTTGCTTTTAAAAAATCTATTACCTCTTGCATAAAACCCTTACAAATATTAATTTAATTAAGCATATATATTATCTTAAATCGTCTTAACTACAAATGAATAAAAAAATGATAAAATACAAGCATTTATTTTTAAAGGAGACTTTTATTATGCTAAAAGTTATTAAGTTCTCTTCTGTTTTTATAGTTTTATCTCTTTTTAGTGCTTGCGCTAATCATGAAAAAGCTATGAAAGTTTTGCCAAATGAGCTTGAGCAAGTAAATATTGATTGCAAAAGAGATAGCTTGGCTTTTGAGTTAGATTGTTATGATTTTATAGCAGAAAAAAATAGTTTTGCAATGCTAAGACTTGGAATTGATGCTCAAAATAAAGGAAGACCTGCTGAAGCCTTTGAGAGATATACAAAAGCACAAAAAGCTGGTAATTTCTATGCAAATGCACTTTTATCAGCTCTTTATGGAAATGGTTTAGGTGTAGAATTTGATGAAAAAAAATCTATAAATCTTCTAAAAGATGTTGAAGATGTTGATCCAATAGCAGCTTATAGATTATCTTTTTACTATTTTTCAAATGAAAATCCACAAAAAGCTATAGAACTTCTTGAATATGCTGCTACAAATGAAGTAAAAGATGCTCAAAAAGATTTAGTTCTTGTTTATACAAATGGTCAATATATAGAAGCAAACGACGAAAAAGCTCTTTTTTATGATAATTTATATCAAGATGAAAAAGAAGATTTTACAAAAAAAATTTATGGTAGGTAATAGATGAGAAATTATATTTTATTACCAATTTTTACTATTTTTCTTTTTAGTGCTTGTTCTTTTAAAATGCCCGAATTTCTAACTTTTTCTGATATAAATTATGATGAACTTTTAAAAGAAGCCAATATTTGTAAAGATTTAGATACCGAAAAAGAAAAACTAGAGTGCTATAAAAAAATAGAAAATAGTAACTCTTTTGCACAAATTAGACTAGGAACTTATTATTCAACAAAAAACGAGTATAAAGAGAGTTTAAAATACCTAAATATGGCTGATGAGAATAAAAATCTCTATGTAAAATTGCCATTAGCTCTTTTGTACTATAAAGGAGAAGGAGTAAAAAAAGATATAAATAAATCTTTTGAACTTTTAAAAGAGTCTAGCGATATTGACCCTATTGCAGCATTTCAGTTATCAAGATTTTATCTTCAAGGAATAAATACAAAAATAGATAATGAAAAAGGTATAGATTTACTTAATTTCTCTGCTCAAAATGGAGTATTTCAAGCTCAAGAGTTATTGTCAAATGTATATAAACAAGGACTTTATGGAGTTGCAAAAGACCAGATAAAATATGAGTACTGGCTAAACAAAGCTAATTCTAATAAAGAGAACAAAAACTCAAATATTTATATCTTCTAAAATTTTTTAAAAAGGTCGCAAATCCTATTTTAAAGAGTAAAAGATGATAAAAAGTAATATCTTTTCAGGGCTTACAGTTGGAATTATTGCATTGCCTTTGTCTATGGCACTTGCAATTGCAACTGGAGTTCCACCTCAACTTGGTCTTTATACAGCAATTATTGCAGGAATTTTAGCAGCTATTTTTGGAAGTAGTAAAGTAAATATTTCTGGACCAACTGCTGCTTTTATTGTTATTTTAATCCCAATAGTTCAACAATTTGGAATAACTGGACTACTTTTATGTGGATTTTTATCTGGTATTATTTTAGTTTTAGTTGGACTTTTTAAACTAGGAAATTTAATAGAATTAGTTCCTTATCCAGTAACAGTTGGATTTACATCTGGAATTGCAGTTGTAATTGCAACTCTTCAAATAAAAGATTTTTTTGGGCTTACAATAGAAAATTTCAGTGGAACTTATATAGATAAAATTGTTTTGCTTTTCAACTCTTTTTCTACATTTAATCTTTTTGAGTTTTTAACTGCAAGTGCCACTTTATTTTTACTAATAATTTGGAGGAAAACAAAAAGTAAAATTCCTGCTGCTTTGGTGGCTTTAGGAGTTGTTGCCATTTTTGTAGCTTTTTTTAACTCTTTTTATGGTTTAAATATTTCAACAATTAACTCTACTTTTACTTATGTTGTAGATGGAGTAACGGCAAATGGAATTCCTCCTATTCCTTTACAATTTTCTCTTCCTTGGGAGTTTTTAAAACCTCATGAAATAAATATTGATTTACTCATAAAACTTCTTCCTCATGCAATTGCAATTGCAATTTTAGGGGCTTTGGAATCTCTTTTATGTGCAGTTATAAGTGATGCTATGACTGGAAATAAAACAGACCCAAATAAAGAGTTAATAGGTCAAGGAATTGCAAATATGGTAGTGCCATTTTTTGGAGGAATTCCAGCAACTGCAGCAATTGCAAGAACAGTAGCAAATATAAATTCAGGAGGAACAACAAAATTATCTTCAATAGTTCACTCTATTTTTATATTGGCTTCTATTTTATTAATTGCTCCAATTATTTCATATCTTCCAATGGCCGCATTATCTGCTTTATTACTTATGGTTGCTTGGAATATGAGTGAAGTTAAACACTTTGTAAATATTTTAAAAACTGCACCAAAAGATGATATTTATGTACTTTTAACATGTTTTTCTTTAACTGTTTTAATAGATATGGAAGTTGCTGTTGCTGTTGGAATTGGTCTTGCTTCTATACTGTTTATCAAACGAACTATTGATTTATACTCTATTGAGCTTGTAAGCGAAAATTTAGAAACACATCAAGATATGCCAAAAGATATTTTAATCTATGATATAAATGGACCTATGTTTTTTGGTGCTGCTCAAAAAGCTTTAAAAACTTTAGCAAATATAAATGAACAAAAAAATATTGTAATACTAAATATGAAAAATGTATCAATGCTTGATATGACAGCAATGGTTGCTTTAAAATCAATAGTTGATAGTTTTGAAGCTAAAAATAAAAAGCTTATATTTGCAGGACTAAATCAAAATGTTTTAAAAAAACTAGAGCGTGCAAAATTTGATTATGTTACAACTTTTTCAAATATAAATGATGCAATAGAGTATGCTATGCATAAAAAGAATTTAATACAAGCGTAGAGAGTTTTTAATTCTCTACAAAGCTATATAAAGTCTCTATCTCTTTTGCCCAAATAGACTCATCAATAGTCTCTAAAACAAGTGGAATATCATCCATTCTAGAATCATTCATCAAAAATTTAAAAGCATCCCAACCAATTTTTCCCTCTCCTAAACTATCGTGTCTATCAACACGACTCCCAAGCTCAGGTTTAGAATCATTTATATGCATTCCACTTAAATATTCAAATCCTACAATCTTTCCAAACTCATTCCAAGTTTTATCGTAAGCTTCACGCGTTCTTATATCATAACCAGCTGTAAACATATGACATGTATCAATACAAACACCAACTCTGGTTTTATCTTCAATCTTATTTATAATATAAGCTAGATGCTCAAATTTATATCCAAGATTACTTCCTTGCCCAGCTGTATTTTCAAGCACTAGCTTTACACCACTTGTTTTATCAAGAGCGTAGTTCATAGATTCTGCAATATTATTTAAGCACTCCTCTTCGCTAATCTCTCTTAAATGACTTCCTGGATGAAAATTTAATCTATCCAAAGCTAAAATTTCACATCTTTGAACTTCATCTATAAAACTATTTAAAGATTTTTTTCTAGCTTCAATATTTGGATGCCCAAGATTTATAAGATATGAGTCGTGAGGCAAAATATGTTTTGATTCTATTTTTGATTTTTCTAACTCTTTAAACCATAAATCAATTGTTTTATTATCAAGTGCTTTTGCATTCCATTGTCTTTGATTTTTTGTAAATAGTGCAAAAGCTTTAGCACCAATTTCAACAGCATTCTTTGGAGCATTAAAAACTCCACCACTAGCACTTACGTGCGCACCAATAAATTTCATTTTTACTGCTTCTGACAAAACATATTTAAGTTTAAATGTACAATATCCAAAGCAGCTGGTGTAATACCAGAAATTAAACTTGCATTGTATAAAGTTGGTGGTCTGTGCTTTTCAAGCTTTTCGACAACTTCATTTGAAAGTCCAGGAAGTCCTCTATATGAGAAGCTTTCAGGTATATTTAGTTTTAGCATTTTTTTCATTTTTTCTATTTGTTTTTGTTGTTTTTGAATATATCTATAATATTTTGCTTCTATAATAATTTGCTCTTTTAAATAACCATCTATATCTTTTAAGCTAGGTACTAAAATATCAAACTTATCTTTATCTATAGTATTTCTTCCTATTAAATCTATTAGTAAAACTCTATCATTTATTTTATCTTCTCCAATACTATCAAGAAGTTCCAAAGTCTCTTTTTTTGCAGTTAGCCAGCTATTTGCCATAAACTCAACTGCCTCATCAAGAGTTTTTCTTTTTTCTTCTACTTTGTCTATTTGTTCTTTACAGATAAGTCCTAATTCATATCCATAACGGCTTAGTCTTATATCAGCATTCTCTTCTCTTAAAAGAAGTCTATACTCAGCTCTTGAAGTAAACATTCTATATGGTTCGTGCGTTCCTTTTGTAACTAAATCATCAATTAAAACACCAATATATGCCTCATCTCGTCTTAAAATAAATGGCTCTTTATTATCAATTGCCAAAGATGCATTTATACTTGCCATCAATCCTTGAGCAGCAGCTTCTTCATATCCTGTTGTTGCATTTATTTGCCCTGCATGATAAAGATTTTTTATCTTTTTAGTTTCAAGTGTATGTTTTAACTCTGTTGGATCAACATAATCATACTCAATAGCATATCCATATCTAATAACTCTTGCATTCTCTAAACCTTTTACACTTGCTATCATCTTTTTTTGTATTTCAATAGGCAAAGAACTAGACATTCCATTTATATAGTACTCTGTACATTTTGCAGTTTGAGGTTCTAAAAATAGTTGATGTCTATCTCTTTCACTAAATCTTTTTACCTTATCTTCAATACTAGGACAATATCGTGGACCTGAGCCTTGAATCTGTCCTGTATATATTGGAGCTCTATGAAAATTTTGTGAAATAATTTCATGAGTATCAAGGTTTGTATATGTTACATAACATGGATATTGTGTTGGATTAAAAGTTTTTTTAGGCGTTCTAAATGAAAATGGAGTTGGTTTTATATCACCTCCATGCATATCCATAACACTAAAATCAATACTATTTGCATCAAGTCTTGATGGAGTTCCAGTTTTTAGTCTTCCTACATTTAATCCTAACCCTTTTAATTGAATAGAAAGAGTACTAGATGGTAACTCCCAAGCTCTTCCAGCTTCATAAGTGTTTTCCCCAATATGGATTAAACCTCTCATAAAAGTTCCAGTTGTAAGAATAGTTTTTAAAGATTTAAACTCTTCTCCAAGTTTTGTTTTTACACCTAAAACTTCATCATTTTCAACGATTAAATAACTAACCTCATCTTGATAAATATCTAAATTTGGTGTGCTATGACAAACTTTTCGCATATATTCTTTGTACTCATCCATATCAATTTGAGCTCTTGTACCTTGAACAGCTGCACCTTTTGAGTCATTTAATATTCTAAATTGAATTCCTGTAGCATCTGTACAAAGTCCCATTTCACCACCAAGAGCATCTAGTTCTCTTACTAAATGACCTTTTGCTAAACCACCAATTGCAGGGTTACAACTAGCTGCTCCTATTTGCTCAACTAACATAGTAATTAATAGTGTTTTTTTTCCAAGTCTTGCACCTGCTAGTGCTGCTTCAATACCAGCATGTCCTGCACCAACAACGATAATATCGTATTGCATTAAATTTTCCTTTTTAAAGAGTATAGATTTTTAAATATTAGTAAAAATTAGCTTCTTATGAATTTTTGGCTATTATAACCAAATTTTATCTAAAGGTTTTTTAAGTGTTTACAGGGCTTATAAGAGAATTAGCAAAAGTAGAAAGTTTTTCAAACAATATTTTAACTTTAAAAGCAGAATATAAACCAAAAATTGGAGACTCTATTGCTGTAAATGGAGCTTGTTTAACAGTTATTAAAATAGGAAATAATAGTTTTAGTGTAGAGTTGTCTCCTGAAAGTAGATCTCTTTTAGCACTAGAAAACTACAAAAATGAAGTTCATATAGAACCAGCAATGCAAATGGGTGATAGATTTGAAGGGCATATTGTCCAAGGACATATTGATTGTATAGGGCTAGTTGAAAAAATAGAAAAAAATGGAAACTCTACTGATTTTTATATCTCTTTACCAAAAGAGTTTATTAAATTTGTTATTTCAAAAGGAAGTATTACTATTGATGGAGTTTCACTTACAGTTAATGATGTTTTTGAAAATTCTTTTAGACTAACAATAATTCCACATACTATACAAAATACAATTTTTAAAAACTATAAATCAGGAAGCAAAATTAATATTGAAACTGATATGTTTGCAAGATATATTTATAATATGTTTAAAAAAGATAATAAATTGTCTTGGGGAGATGTTGATAAAATAATGGCTAGATACTAATTTTTAAAATATTAAAAATTACTATTTCTGCTCTTTATTCTCTATAATCTTTAACTCTTCTAAGTTTTCTAAAGTACTATTTTCTTGATTTTCAATATTGCTATTTGCTTCATAAGTGTAAAAGAATCTTTTTTTTAGAGGTTTCGCATAGGGTTTTATTGTTGCAATTTTCATCTCTGGAAAATCTTTTATCTCTACAACCTTACCAACTCTAAGTCCTTCATAAAAAATATTGTCCATTCCCGAAGTTATAACTTCATCTCCAATATTTATATCAGCCCAAACAGGAATAAATTTTACAGATAATAAATCCGATGATTCATCATTTGAAGTTGCAATTCCAGGATTTTTTTCATTTCCTATAAAAACAGCATAAGTACAATCTTTATTCCCATTTAAAAGTCCTATACTTTTACCATTTTTAGTCATAGAAATTCCAGCAGCATAATTATCAGAGATTAATCCTAATATTTTATTATCCGTAGGAACTTTATCTAACCAAACACTTGTAAAATCATCAAAATGTACATACGATAAAACTCTAATAACTTCAATTTTAGAGTTAATTTCTGGAATTTCTATATTTTCTAGTAAGTTTTTTAAATCATCGATTGTTGATACTGTAGTATTGTATAGTACTTTATACTCTTTTAATTCCAAGTTTTCATTTTGAAGATCTCTTATTAATCTTTCGTGTTCAAAATGGTTTGCAACCTTTTGGGATACACTTATGTATGTATTTATATATGATTCTTTTAAATTTCCAAATACTTTAAAGTGCTTTGCTAGAAACTCATCTAATTCAAAAAGATAAGATAATCCAGCAAATACAATTAGTAGTAAAAATAAAAATCGCTTCATTTTTAAATAATTTAAGAGTTTTTCATATCTTCAATAATTTTTAAAAGTCCTGGCTCATCTAAAACTTGACTTGTTCCATAAGCAACAGATAAAAGCGGCTCATCTGCAATTCTTACAGGGATTTTTACAATTTCAGTTAGATATTTATCTAATCCTCTAATCAAAGCTCCACCACCTGTTATTATAATTCCATTATCAACAACATCTCCAGCTAAATCAGGTGGCATATTTTCTAAAACACTTCTAATAGCACTTGCAATCTCTTTTAGAGGTTCTTTTATTGCAATTCTAATTCCTTCACTTCCAAGCTCAATTGTAGATAAATATCCAGAGTGGTCTTTACCTTTGATTTGTATTTTTAATTCTGGATCAAGTTTAATCGCTGCAGCAACAGCAATTTTAACATTTTCAGCTGTTCTTTCACCTATAAATAAATTGTAATTTTGTCTTACATATTCAATAATTGATCTATCAATTTTATCTCCACCAACTTTAACTGATTTACATAAAACTAAACCACCCAAAGATGTAACACCAATCTCAGTAGTTCCTCCACCAATATCAACAACCACATGACCCTCTGGATCAGAAACTGGAATTCCAGCTCCAATTGCTGCTGCCATTGGCTCTTCTACAAGGAAAACTTCTCTTGCTCCTGCACTTAAAGCTGACTCTTCAACTGCTTTTCTCTCAACTTGTGTAATACCATAAGGAATACATATAATTACTCTAGGTCTTATAAATGATTTTCTTGAGTGTGCTTTTTCGATAAAGTATCTAATCATTCTTTCAGTCATCTCAAAATCAGCAATAACTCCATCTTGCATAGGACGAACTGCTTGAATATTTATTGGAGTTTTCCCTAACATTCTTTTTGCTTCTTGACCAACTGCCAAAATTCTATCTTTTCCATGTCTATCTCTTTGTACTGCTACAACAGATGGTTCATTTATAATAATCCCTTTCCCTTTTACTGATACAATTGTATTTGCTGTACCCAAATCTATTGCCATATCGTTTGAAAAAACGCCTATAAATTTATCTAAAATCATAATTATCCTTTAATTACTTTTGGTTCTTCTTTTTTTAAAACTACATCTTTTGTAATAACTATTTTCTTATTCTTATATTTTGGAAGATCAAACATAATATCAAGCATAATGTCTTCCAAAATAGACCTCAACCCTCTTGCACCTGTTTTTCTAATAATTGCTAAACTTGCTAACTCTAAAAGGGCATCTTTTTCAAACTCTAAAGTTACATTATCCATCTCAAATAATTTTATATATTGTTTGATTAGGGCATTTTTTGGCTCTGTTAAAATATGAACCATATCCTCTTTTGTAATCTCATTTAAAGTTGCAATCATATGTAATCTTCCAATAAGCTCTGGAATAAGTCCATATTTTACTAAATCATCTGTTTCAACATTTGAAATAATCTTATCTTGCTCAACTTTTGATTTTTTATCTTGATTAAATCCTAAAATATTTGAGCCTTGTTTTCTTTTTATTATATCTTCAAGCCCATCAAAAGCTCCTCCACAAATAAACAAAATATTTGTAGTATCAACTTGTAATGAATCTTGACCAGGGTGTTTTCTTCCACCTTTTGGTGGAACATTTACAACAGCACCTTCTATGATTTTAAGTAAAGCTTGTTGCACACCCTCTCCTGAAACATCTCTTGTTATGCTTCTATTTTCACTCATTCTTGCAATTTTATCTATTTCATCAATAAAAATAATTCCTCTTTGAGCTTTTTCTATATCTCCACCAGCTGCTTGTACAAGTCTTGTTACAACGTTTTCAACATCATCACCAACATATCCAGCTTCTGTTAAGCTTGTAGCATCTGCAATAGCAAGAGGAACATCAAGATATTTTGATATTGTTTGAGCCAAAAGAGTTTTTCCACTTCCAGTAGGTCCAATTAAAAGTACATTTGATTTATTTAATTCAATATCACCTTGTAATTCATCTTTTCTAAAAATTCTTTTGTAATGGTTATAAACAGCAACTGAAAGAACTTTTTTAGCTCTTTCTTGTCCAATAACATACTCATCTAAAATCTTTTTTAATTCAGCAGGAGTTTTGATTTTTATATTTTCTACTTTTTCAGGTTTAGAATTTTTTTCTCCCTCAACAAAATCACCACTCATAATATCATACGCAGCACCAACGCAAGCTTTACATATACAAGCATTGTCTCCTGTTATTATAGGATTTGCTTTTGTGTCTGCTACTCCACAAAAATCACATATTAGTTTACTCATTTTCGCTCTTTATTTTTCTTTCAAAAGGAATACCTCTTTTTGTATTTAATACAAAATTAGCCATCTCTTTTACATAAGAATTTTTATCATTTTCATATAAATCAAGTGCAGCTTCTTGAAGAGGTTTTCCCATGCTAAATAGTAATCTGTATGCATGCTTTAGAGCATCTACATCTTCTCTATTTTCTAGTCTTCTTCTAAGACCTACAAGATTTAATCCTTTTACTAAAGCTTTATTTCCTTCAGCTAAACAAAATGGTGGAATATCTTGTGCAACTGCACTCGCACCTCCTACCATTACACCTGTTCCAATTTTACAAAATTGATGAATTGGAGTAAGACCACCAATAACTACAAAATCTCCACACTCGACATGACCAGCCAAAGTTACACCATTTGCAAAAATTGAGTTATTTCCAATAACACAATCATGAGCAACATGAGTATATCCCATAAATAAATTATTGTTTCCAATAACTGTTTTAGCGTGTCCTGTTATGGTTCCTGGATTAAATAAAGTGTATTCTCTAATCTTATTGTTATCACCAATAATTAGCTCAACATCATCATTTGGATTAAACTTCAAATCTTGAGGAATTGTTCCAATTGAAGCATGTGAAAATATATGATTATTTTTTCCAATTGTTGTTTTTCCAGCAATTACGGTATGAGAGTCAACTACCGTTCCATCACCGATTTTCACATTTTTCCCTATAATAGTATATGCTCCAATCCTTACATTTTCCCCTAAAATTGCACCATCTTCAATGATGGCTGTTTTGTGAATATTATTCATTTTCAACCTTAATTATTTATCAACTATCATGGCTTTAAATTCTGCTTCAGCTGTTAGTTTCCCATCAACATAAGCTTTTCCTTCAAGTACCATCAAAGAACTTTTCATTTTAATAGCTGTTAATTCATAGTCAAGTCTATCTCCTGGACGAACTGGATTTCTAAATTTTGCCTTGTCTATACTCATAAAATAGATAACTTTATCTTTCATCTGCTCATCTGTTAAACCTGAACTCTTAAGAGCTAAAACTCCACCACATTGTGCCATTCCTTCAAGTATCATAACACCTGGATAAATTGGATGTCCAGGAAAATGCCCTTGAAATGCTGGTTCAGATATAGAGATATTTTTAAAACCTTTTATAGATTTTGTAACTTCCATATCAGTAATTCTATCTACTAGAAGAAGAGGGTATCGGTGAGGTAAAATCTCTTGAATTTGTATAATATCAAACATAATAATTCCTGAATTTTAAAATTGCTAAAGTTGTGGATTATAACTAAAACTTGTTTAGTTTTTTATAATGCTTGCAACATTTTTTGAACTACCATGTTTTAAATAGTCTCTTAAAAGCTTAGAATTTTCAAAAAAAAGATTTCTATCAAAAGTTTTATAATCTTTTAAAAGATTTTCAACACTAACTTCATTTTGTAAAAATTCACTGTGAAGTTTTTTGTTTGTCATTTTTTCAAAAAATATATTTGCAAGCCCTACATAATTTAATTTTACAAAAGTTTTTCCAATAAAAAAGTCTAATTTTTTTGCAATATAAGATAAAGTAAAAGGAGTTCCAATAAGTGCAGCTTCTAAAGTAGCAGTTCCTGAACAAATAAAAGCATATTCAGCCTCCAAAAGTGCTTCATGTGAATTTTTTGATATTTTAAAATCACTAATATCTCCATAAATTTTTTTTATATAATCATCATCAAATTTTGATGGAATTACCAAAATATAATCTTTGTTAGGGATTTTTTTAATCAATTCTTTAAAAATTGGCATTAAATTTTTTATCTCTGTTTTTCTACTTCCTGGCATAAAAACTATTTTGTCTGAATTTGATAATTTATCTTTAAATTTTGGTATTTCATCTAAAAGAGGATGTCCTACATAAGTTATTTTTGATTTATCATTGTAAATATCACTTTCAAAAGGTAAAATTGAGCATAATTTCGTGCAATATTTCTCTAGTGCTATAACTCTTTTTCTCTTCCAAGCCCAAGCTTGAGGAAGAATATAATAAATAATCTCTTTATTTGGATAAGTAAGCTTTAGTTTTTTTGCTAAAGGCAGATTAAATCCACTGCTATCAAGAAGTAAAACCTTATCACAATCTTTTGCTAACTCTACAAGTTCATCTCTAAGACGAAAAAAGAATTTTAATTTTTTGAGAGCATCAACAAATCCCATAATTGCTAAAGAGCTTAAATCATAAAGTGGATTTCCTAATTCCTTATCAAAAACTCCAACAAACTCAATATCATCATCTAAATATTTTTTTAACTCTTTTAGATGAATATTCGATGATGTCTCCATAGCACTTACTAAAATTTTCATACAATCTCCTCTTTTATATCTTCATATGTTACACTATTTATAAAAATTTCATATTTAGTATCAATAATCTCATCAATAACAATTAAAGCACTTAAATCAAAAGGATTCTTCAAAATATTGTTTCTTAGTATAATTTCATCTTCAAAATTTATAGATTTAAATATTAGCTCTTTTGTGTTTTTATAGTTTGTTTTTGCAATTTTATTAAAAGTATTCAAAGATATTATTTTTACTTCATCTTTTGCTAAATAGTTTATACCATCTTTTTCATACTCTATTTTTGAACTAGTTTGATTTTTATTAATAGTTGAATAAGCAAAAATATAAGAAGGAATAATCTCTTTATTTACTATAACTTTTCCGCCTAGTAACCTATAATTTAAAAATCTTTGTTTTATTAATTTATACTCTTTTTTCTCATTTTCAAGAGTGTTTCTTTTTTTGTAAAGCTCTAATCTTTGCTCGATTGATTCAGGTAGGATTTGTTTAGAAATAGGATTAAACATCTCATCCATAATCTTTTTTTGATGTTCTCTTTGAGCCGTTAAACCAAATAAACAACCACAATAATTTTGTCTATAAAGACTATTCTCTTTTACTCTAAGCACTTGAATTTCGGCTCCATTTCCACTTCTATAATCCCTAAAAATAAATTCTACTCCAGTTTTTTTAGTTAAATTATTTCCTATAATTTCAAGTTTTTCTTGAGATTTTTTTGGAGAAATCAATAGAGTTGTAGTAAATTTATCATGACCCAATTCTAAAGCTTTTTGAACACTATTATCAAGCCTATCATCATAACAAACAGTACATCTATCACCTTTTTCGGGTAAATGCTCCATTCCTTTTACTTTTTTTAACCAATCTTCAAGGTTATAAGGTCCTTCAATTAATGGAATTCCTAATTTCTTACAAGAGAATTCAACATCTAAATATCGAAGTCTATATTCACTATAAGGATGAATATTTGGGTCATAAAAATAACCTACAAGTTTTTCATCTGGATACTCTTCTTGAATTTTTTCTAAAAAATAATGGCTATCAACCGCACAACAAATATGAACTAACAAAATATATAAACCTTTACAAACTAAAATAAGGTACAATTATAGTTAAAAAGATTTTAATAAAGGATTTCCAATAAAAAATATAGTTTATATAGTAACTTTTTTATTTTTACTTACAGGTTGTAGCCAAAAAGAACTGCAATTAGAATCAAATAGTGCAACAATATTAATAAAAACACCAAATATGAAATTTAATGACAAAGGCTTTATTTTTAAATTCAAAGATTATACACAAGTTCAAATTTTTAGTGCAGGAGTTGCTATTTTAGATATGAAGATATATGAAGATAAAATTTGTAAAAGTACTTTTAAATGCCAAGATTTAGACACTTTTAACAAAGAAAATTTAAGTTCTACTTATCCAAAAAATTTCTTAAAATCACTATTTGATAAAAAAGAAAAAGAGATAATTCATAAAGATATTAAAAACAATATTTTAATAAAAATAAGCAGAGACTAAGAGGAGCCAAAAAAGAGGGCTCATCTTAGTTTTATGTGTATTAATTGTCAGATTTAGAGTTTTTCATTTTCTTTGACTCTTTGTTATCTTCACTCTTTGATTTTTCATCTTTTTTATTTTTTTTAGGTTTTTCTTTTACACTGTTTTTTACATTGTTTATAATAGAATCACCAAAGCCTTTTATGTTTTTTAAATCGTCAGCAGACTTTATAGTGTTTGTTTTTCTGTACTCAATAATGGCATCAGCTTTTTTATCACCTACTCCCTTAATTTCCATTAACTCACTTTTTGAAGCAGTTTGAAGATCCATAGCCCCTAAAAATAAAGTAGTAAAAATTGCTAAAATAGCAACAAATTTTTTCATGTTCTCTCCTTTAAATTGTAATGTAAAAAATTATATCATAAAAAAAACAAAAATGTACATTAAATTATTTATTAAAAACTAAACTAAAAAAGAGGAGCGAATAATGAAAGAGATTGATATGTATGGGGAATAAAGCAATAAAAAAGCTTACCTTGACCTACTATTGTTTTTCTTAGTAAGACAAGATAAGCTCTTGGGGGGATTTGTAAAACTCAATGAGCTGGCAGCGACCTACGTTTCCACAGGGGGACCCTGCAGTATTATCGGCGATGAAGTG
>NZ_NXGI01000044.1 GCF_002993025.1 Arcobacter cryaerophilus gv. crypticus
TGACACAGTTGCCACATTAAAAACTACTTAAATACTATGATGCATACTCTCCTTTTTTAACTCTTTTTTCTAATTTAAACTGCTCTGGATTATAATCTACATTATTTTTATACAAGGAATGTGCTAGTAAAATTAACTTTCTCATGACTGCTATTTGTGCTGAAGTTGTATGCTTTTTTCTATCTTTTAAATGTTCATAATATGTTTTAAATTCTTCATTAAATCGTACAGTTGAGAGAATAGAATAAAAGATAACTCCTCTATACATACTCAATCCCTTTTTAGATATTCGAGAGCGTTTTTTTACTGATGTTCCTGATTCAATAGTTATAGGATCTAATCCTAATAATGCTGTAATCTGTTGTCTATTTGCATTGGGATAATTTAAAAAAAGATGTAAAAGAAATATTCCAACTAGAGTTCCAATGCCCTTGATTGAGGTTATATGTGTAAAAGATTTTTTGAGTATTTCATCATTATTTATGATTGCTTTTGCTTTATTAATTAGCTCTTGTTGCTCCTTATCTATACGAGCAATATTTTTTTTAACATCATTAAGTATATAACTTGAACTTTTATTTGTAGTGACTGCTTCATTATAATTTTTAAACGCAACTTTTTGCTTCTGTAAAAAGCGATAATAGCCCACTAGCTCTCTTATTGCATCAACTGTAGAATTTATTACAGGTACTGCAATATCTTTTTTATTAATCATTATTTGCATATTAAAAAGCATTTGTGCGTCTGATATATCTGTTTTATTTCTATTGCCTAAAGACTTAGAAAAATTTGAACTAATAAAAGTGTTTACGACATACGCATATATATTATTTTTAGCGCAAAATCTTGTCAATGCTACACTATAATTTGCTGTAGGTTCATAAATAAAAACGAAAGGTTTGTCATTTTTATAAAGCTTTTTTAGCTTTTTGTAAAACAGCTTTAGGTTTTTCTCATCATTATCAATCTCAACAGAAGATTCATTGGCTTCAACATATATTTGAAGTGTGAGCTTTGAGACATCAATTCCTATAAAATTATACATCTTGTCCTCCTAATTTAGGAGAATCCATTGTCTAGAGTTTTATACTCTATGAGCTGCTACACTTTACTTCGTCTCTTAATACAGCCTAGTCAAAACTGGCTTTGTTGCCACTCAAGTTTTACGTGTAGCTATCCAACTGTGTCACAATCTTATTCAACTCGAATAGATTCAGAATTTTTGT
>NZ_NXGI01000045.1 GCF_002993025.1 Arcobacter cryaerophilus gv. crypticus
AGTATTTTCAATTTGGAAAAGAAGAAAATAGAATCTTTGAGGCACTCGTTGCTAGGATTACTCTATCTTTCTTTGCTTATAATCTTACAAGCTATATCAATCGTATCAATAATGAACCACAAACATTAGGAGAGCTTTTTAGAGATCTAGAGTGTCAACTAGAAACCCTAGCAATTTCAATGGAACTGTTTCTAAAAATATTAGAACAATTGATTGAATCTACTCAAATTGTCAAGAGAAATAAAGATTTAGAACAAATCATACTAATGCTCAGGCTTTACACTAAAAAACAGTTAGG
>NZ_NXGI01000046.1 GCF_002993025.1 Arcobacter cryaerophilus gv. crypticus
TACAGCCTAGTCAAAACTGGCTTTGTTGCCACTCAAGTTTTACGTGTAGCTATCCAACTGTGTCACAATCTTATTCAACTCGAATAGATTCAGAATTTTTGTCGATATGCTACTTGAATTCTCTCTTTGGTATTATAAGAGAATTTGTTACACTCCCATGCTTTTAGTTTAGATTTTGAAGTTTTGACTAACAATTCTTTTAATCTCTAGCTTCTATTACTCTTTTTAGAAGCTCTTCTTTTGTAAATATTTGAGATATTTTTTGACTAGATACACCATTTGATAGTGTTATGCTTAGTCCTTTGTTTTCTAAATATTGTACATTTTTTATTATAGCTTTTACTCTACTTTTAAATTCATCAAAAATATAAATTTTTCTTCCTACAAAAAGTTCATACAAACTAGGTTCTTTGTAAACTCCTACTAACTCTTTATTTGAATATAGATATTTCCAAATTTTAATCTCTTGTTCATAACTTAGAAAATATTGAGTGTAGTCTGAAAAAACTCTATTTCCTTTTATATAAAAGTTTGTTTCAGGGAAAAAATTTGGTACGCAGTTGCATAAAAACATATCTTTTTGTTGTTCATTTATCTTTGAAATACAAAAATATTTAAACTTCTTTAATTTATCTAAATAAAGAATAGTTTGAGAATTTTGATTTTCTAGTATTGCAAAAATATCAAAAAGTTCTTCAAAATCCCCTTTATTTGAAGCCAATATTTCAAGAACTTTTATACTTAAGTTAGAATTTTCCAAGCTACTTTTTGGAATTTTATACATTTTTAGATTTGAATTTTTTAAATCAACTATATTTATACTATTTTTTATTTGATTAAGAAGATATATTTTATTTTCACTATTTTTTTCTACAATAAAAATATTGTTACTATCAACTTGAAGAGTTTTGTATTTTGCCAAAATCTGTTTTTTAAAATCAGTTATTTTTTCTTCCATCATAGTGTATGAAAAGTTGTGATTTTTTAAAAATTCAGTTATTTCAAATAAATTATCAAAACTTATTTCGCTACTATTTGAATACTCTTTTTTTGTGCTATTAAACTCTAAATCCAAACCAATAAGATAGTTTTTGTGTCTATATAGCTCTTTTTGGTCTTTAATTACAATTTTTTTTAAAATCATTTTTTACCTTTTGTTTGATAATTCATAAATAAATGCAAAAATTTCTGCAACAGCTTTGTACATAGAAGTTGGTATCTCTTTGTCTATATCTATTTTAGACAATAATTCAACCAAATCTTCATCTTTTTTGATAGGAATTTTGTTATCTTGTGCAATTTTTATTATATTATTTGCTGTTTCACCTTTTCCTTTTGCGGTTATTTTTGGAGCATTATTTGCACTTTTATCATATTGTAAAGCTACTGCTTTTTGTACTTTTTGATTATCTTCTTGCATCTATTATGCCTTTATATCTATTTTTGAACTAGATATAAAATCGTTGTTGTAGTTATTTTGATAAACATTTGTTGGTTTTTGCTCTTGTGTTTCACTCTCTTCTTTCATATCAAGAAGTTTTATATTCATAGGAATAATATTTGCTTCATTTAGAGCTAATTTTAATTTTTGTAAATTATCTCTTAATGCTACTTTAAAATGTTCTCTTTGAGCATATATTGTCATATCAATCTTATTTTCATCATACATAGAAAGCATTAAATCTATTTTTCCAAAATCTTTTAATGTAAGTTTAATTTGGCAAAAAAACTTATCTTCATCTTTTTGTTTAATCTCAACTGAGCCATCTTCTAACATCTCCCAAAAAAATGGAATATACACAAAATTAGAGTTTGAAACAAGAGAAGTTAGTTGTTGCATATCGATTTGACTTAGAAGATTGTTTATTGTTTTTAAACTATCTTGTGACTTTATATCTGCTTTTTGTGCAACTTCATCTTCCATTTTAAGAAGTATTGATTTGAAATCATTATCAAGCTTTTGATTATCTTTTGGCTTATCCAACTGATTATTTGTATATTCTTGAATAATATTTTCTACTTTTTTTATCAAAGAGTTTATCTGATTTTGTATCTCTGTGCTTTTTGGATTAATTGCTTGTAAGCTCTCTTTTAATGCAGTTAAAAGTGGGTTTAAGTTTGTAGCAAAATTATTTGAAAAATTTGAGATATTTGTATTTTGTACACTATTTAAAATAGCTTCACTTTTTGAAAATAGATCTGGTAGTGAGATTAGTTTATCAATCAAAGGTAAAATATTTTTATTTTGTACTATATTTTGATTTTGTGTTAAATCTTGTTTTATTTGAGTTAAAAGCTCTTTTACTTGATTATTAATCAAGGATTTAATATTTGTATTTTCTATATTTATATCTTCAGTTTGTGATGTTTGTGTCTGTATTAATGTTTTTGGTACTAAATTTTCAGTTTTTGATTCTATTATTGAGCCATTTTGTATAAAATTTTTTAATTCATTTGCAAGATTATTTAGAGTTTGTGTTTGATTTGGATTTAAAGAAGTGCTTAAATTTTGTAAAGAGCTTACTAATGTTTTAAGATTATTTAATACCTCACTACTTTTTATAGAACTATCTTTTGGTATGTTTTTTAAAATATTATCAATTATTTGGTTGCTATTTTTTGCTTCTGGTGTATCTATAGTTTTTATAAGATTTGAGATATTTTGTAAAAGAGTTTCTAGTTTTGCATTTGGATTTGAAGATAGCTTATTTTCTAAGAAAATACCACTATTTTTTATCTGTTCTTTTAAATTATCAGCAGTTACATCTTTTATATTTTTTAAAAAATTCTCCAAAAGTGGTTTGAATTTTTGAAGCGATTCATCATCTTTTATATTTTCTAACAAAGATGATAAATTTGAAGATATAGTTCCTAAATCTTTAAAAGAAGTTGAGTTTTTTAATATATTTTCTAAGCTACTATTTGATTTTGTACCATCTTTGATTGAGTTTAAAACCTCTTTTAAAATAGAACTAGCAGCTGCATTTGTTGAGCTTGAAGAATTTTGGCTATCTTGTTTTAAAAGATTATTTAGAGTTTTATTATCTGCTTCTTTTAAAGCATCATTTAAAACTCTATTATTATTTGCTAAGAGTATATTTAGTGCTGATCCATTTGAAATTAACATTTTAGACCATAGTATAATATATTTTTATAGAGTAGATTTTATCTACTCCATAAAAGAGATGCTTTTGAAAAACTCTCTATATTTTGTATCTTTTTCATCTCTAGCTTTCATAGCAGCTCTTGGATGTTCATTTAACTGCCCTGTTATCATATATGGAATGCTATATCCCCAGTCAAGTTTTTTCTCTAAATCAACTATATAGTTTTCTATAAACTCTAAAACAGGCATTTGCTTATATTTTGGATTTTTTAAAAATCCTAAAAGAAGTTCAAGTGGACAGTTTCCAGCTCCTCTTCCCAGACCTGAAACTGTAACATCTAGAAAACTTGCTCCATAAATCATAGCTTCTAAAGTATTTGCATATGCAAGTTGAAGATTGTTGTGTGCATGAATTCCTACTTTTTTACCAGATTTTTGAGCAAAACTTAGGTATTTTTCTGTTAATTTTCGTATTTGCTCAGGATAAAAAGAACCAAAACTATCAGCTATATAAATTACATCAACATTTGTTTTAGAAAGTTGTTCTAAAACTTCATCTAGCTCATCATCAAATGATTTTGAAATAGCCATTATATTTACAGTTGTTTCATAACCTTTTGCATGTGCATCTTCTATTAGTTCAATTGCTGCTGGAATTTGGTGAATATATGTCGCAATTCTAATCATATCAACAACACTTTGCTCTTTTGGTATAAGTTCTTCTTTTAAACTTCTTCCAATGTCACTCATAACAGCAATTTTTAGATTTGTATTATTTTCCCCTACAATTCTTCTTATATCTTCTTCTTTACAAAAATTCCAAGGTCCATACTCATCTTCACTCATTAAAGTTGGAGATACATTTTTACCAATTTCCATATAATCAACACCACTAGCAACACACATTTCATAGTGAGCTTTTACAAACTCATCGCTAAAATGGAAGTTATTTACAAGTCCACCATCTCTAATAGTACAATCAAAAACTTTTAAATCTTCTCTAACTGAAAGTATAGTTCCTTTTTTCTCTAGCATTGTCTCTTTTCCTTAATTTTTTTAGTTTTAAATATTAGCTAAATGTAACAAAAAATTTTATTAATACTATTTTATTTTTAAAACTTCCTCTATATTTTCGTACTTAAAGCTTTTATACTCAATAGATTTTTGTTTTATTGCATTTATTGCCATTCTATCTGCTAGTTCATTTCCCTCAACTCCACTATGACCTTTTACATATTCTAGATTTACTTTTGATTTTAGTTTTTCAAAAAGCTCATGTGATTTTATTATTAAAGGAAGATTTTTTATCTCTCCACCTTTCTTACTCCAGCCATTTTTTTTCCATGAATATGCCCATGTTGAGATACAATCTATTGCATATTTTGAGTCTGTAAAAATTGATATTGTATTATTACTGTTTGTCTCATTTGCTATTTGTAAAGCTTTGTATAAAGCATTTAACTCAGCTATATTGTTTGTTCCAGTCTCAATAAAATCACCATATAGCAAAACTGGATTTTTGTCATCAAAATAAATTGCTATTCCGCTTCCTGCATTTCCAGGATTACCACTACAAGCTCCATCACAATATATTTTTAAAATATTATTTGATATTGAGATATTGTCATTCACATTTTTATATACATTTGCTTTTATTTTGTTGTGTTCTAGTACTAAATGATAGTTTGAAATTATTTGCTCTTGAGATTTTAAATCATTAATGCCTCTTAGAAGCATTAGTAAATTTGAGTCATTTTTTGAAATTTCTTTTCCTAAAATTTCATTTTCATAATTTTTTTCAGAGCTAAAATCTATTTTTAATATATCAAGCTGTTTTTTATTTAAATCACCATTGTAATAAATTTTGTTTAAAAATTCTTTGTCTATTTTCATATTACTTTTACTTATAATTAATTTTTTTCAATTGAAGATTGTACAAAAATAGGGCTTTATTGTTGTTGTAAATTAACCAAAAATAGCCAAATTTATGCTACAGTTACGCAAAAATTTAGGATTTTAAATGATTTCAAAACTATCTATAAAACAAAAGCTAATTGCAATTATGCTTATTCCATTGGTTATTGTAATTTTGCTAGCAGCAAAATTAGCTTATGACTCATACAGAAGCTTGGAAAACCTTAAATCATTAGATAAAGTTGTTATTTTATCTACAAAAATTGGTGCACTGGTTCATGAAACTCAAAAAGAGAGAGGTATGACAGCTGGATTTATTGGAAGTAAAGGTATTAAGTTTAAAGATGAGTTACCAAGACAAAGAGAAGAGGTAAACAAACAAATAACTTTTTTAAATGAATTTTTATCAGATTTTGATAAATCAAAATATAATGATGATTTTGTAAAAAATCTAAATAGTGGTTTAGAAAAATTAAAAGATTTACAAGCTGTAAGAAGTAGTGTAAATAATTTGAATATTGCAGCACCTATTGCAATAGCTTATTATACAGATACAAATACTCTTTTACTTAATACTTTAGGAACTATTGTAAAGTTTTCAAATAGCCCAAATGTTACAAAAGAGTTGGGAAGTTATATGAACTTTTTACTTGCAAAAGAGAGAACAGGAATAGAAAGAGCAGTTGGTACAAATACTTTTGCACAAAATAAGTTTACAGAAGGATTAAAAGCTAGATTTTATACTCTTATAGCTGAACAAACTGCATATATGGATATTTTTTCAAAAATTGCTTCAAAAGATATGGTAGATTTTTACTTAAAAACAGTTGTTGGAAAAGATATAGAAGAAGTTGAAAAGATGCGAAATATAGCACTTTTTAGTAATATTGAAGAGAATTTTGGAGTAGATCCAAACTATTGGTTTGAAACAATTACAAACAAGATAAATCTTTTGAAGCAAGTTGAAGATCATATTTCTACTCATCTTCTAAATGAGATTAATTTAGAAAAAGATGAAGCAACTTTTCATCTAATACTTTTTTCACTATTAAGCATATTTGGTATTGGTATTACTATGATTTTGGCAAGAACAATTGCATTTACAATTTTAATAGATGTTGCTAGTGTAAGATCTGGAATAGAAGAGTTTTTTGCTTTTATTAATTTTGAAAAAGATGATATTAAATTAATTGGTGTTGATTCAACAGATGAGTTAGGGATGATGTCTAAAATTATAAATAAAAATATTGCAAACACTAAAGCAAATATTCAAAGAGATAGAGAATTAATAGCAGATACAATAAGAGTTGCAAATAGTATTAATAAAGGGCATTTAGACCAAAAAATTATGGTTAATTCAAATAATCCTGCATTAAATGAACTAAAAAATATTATAAATGAGATGTTAAATACGCTAAACGGTAATATTTCAAATATTTTAAATGTTTTAACTTCATATTCAAAACTAGATTTTAGACCAAAACTAAAAGATAATGACCTTGAAGGAATTATTAAAGAGTTGGAAAAAGATATAAATATTTTAAGAGATGTTATTACTCAAACTCTACTTGATAACAAAAAAGTTGGGTTTACTTTAAAAGATAATGCAAATAGTCTAAGTTTTAATATGCAAAGTATATCAACAGCTGCAAATTCACAAGCTGCATCTTTAGAAGAGACAGCTGCATCTTTAGAAGAGATAACATCAAATATCACAAATAACACACAAACAACTACAAAAATGGCAAGTTATGGTGAAAAAGTAAAAGAGTCAATAAAAATAGGACAAGATTTAGCAAATAAAACTGTTAGTTCTATGGAAGACATAAACAAACAAGCATTGGCTATAAATGAAGCTATTGGAGTAATTGATCAAATAGCATTCCAAACAAATATTTTAAGTCTAAATGCAGCTGTAGAAGCTGCAACTGCAGGAGAAGCTGGAAAAGGTTTTGCAGTTGTTGCTGGAGAAGTTAGAAATCTAGCAAGCAGAAGTGCTGAAGCTGCAAATGAGATAAAAAGAATAGTACAGTTAGCTACAAGCAAAACAAAAGAGGGTAGCCAAATTGCAAATAGTATGATAGAAGGATACACATCTTTAAATGAGAATATATCTATAACTTTAGATTTAATACAAAATGTAACAACAGCTAGTAAAGAGCAATCAGTTGGAATGGTGCAAATAAATGATGCTGTAAATAACCTTGATCAAATTACTCAAAGAAATGCACAAAGTGCATCTGAAGCAAATGAAATTGCAAAACAAACACTAGAAATATCAAATGAGATTATAGAACAACTAAACTCTAAAGAGTTTGATGGAAAGTAAGAAATAATAAGAGTTATATTTATGGAATATAACTCTCTTTATTGTTTATAAATTTTGTAGTATAAAAAAGCTCTCTTAAAAATAAAATTAGTGAAACTACTAAAGAACTCATAGCCAAAATAAATAGAATCGCTATTAAAAAAGTATGTTCAAAATGAAAAAATGAACTTAAAAATATTGTGATAATAACCAAAGCAATTAAAAGACCTGTTGTTGTTCCAAAAAATATTGCTCGATTTGTATTATTCATTCTCATAGTTAAAAAATTTCTTCTAGATTTTATCATATCTTTTAATTCATCATCTATTTTATTTTGCTCTTTTTTTTCACTCTCAAATTTATCTAATTTATCAACTTTATCAATAATTCTAACTAATCTTCCTGTAAAAACATTTAGAAGTCCAGCAACACCTGCTAATAAAAAAACAGGTGCAACAGAGAGTTGAATCATACTTGATATTGAATTTATCTCATTTAGAGTTATCACTATTTTGCTTCTTCTATTATTTTTAAAAGCCCTTCTTGTGTTTTTTGTGCAAGTTCTATTAAATCAGGATTTATATCATCTACTAATTGAACTAGAGAGTTTAAAGTGATATTTGTCTCTCCATCTTGAGTATAAACTGCAATTTTGCAAGGCATAATACAAGCTAAACTAATATCTTCATTTAAAAAAGTTTCAGCAACATTTGGATTGCAAATATCAATTACTTGACACTGTGCATCTAATTTTTTACCCTTTGAGCTTAAAGTCTCTTTTATATTGTGTATGTGTTGAACTCCAAAACCATGATTTGGTGCTAGCTCTTTTATGCTATCAACTACTTCTTGAACTGTTTTGTTTGATATTTCTATATATTGCATTTTTTTTCCCTTTTATATATTTTTGTTGATTGTAGCAAATTAATTTTTATAAAAACATATTCTTTGCAATTTATGAATCAAAATCAAAAAATTGTGATATAATCTCACAATTTCGGCATACTTCGGTCTATGCCTGACTTCGTTTATGTAGATTTTCTACAACTCATTTAAACTCAAATTATTCAACCTAGATCGTAACTTAAGCTAATAACTTTTGTAGGTTTATAAAACAAAAGGTACTTATGTCATTTTTAAACTTAGGATTATGCACAGAACTTCTTCGTGCAATTAAAGAAGAGGGTTATACAACTCCAACTCCTATTCAAACACAGTCAATTCCAGTTATATTAGCAAAAAAAGATGTTTTAGCAGCTGCTCAAACAGGAACTGGAAAAACAGCTGGTTTTACACTTCCATTATTGGAAATTTTAAATCAAAACCATTCAAAAGATAAGAAAACTCAAGTTAGAGCACTTATTTTAACTCCTACAAGAGAATTAGCTTCTCAAGTTGGTGCTAGTGTTGAGGCTTATGGAAAATATCTTCCATTTAAATCTGCGATTATTTTTGGAGGAGTTGGAATAAATCCTCAAAAAGCAATTTTGAAAAAAGGCGTTGATATTATTACAGCAACTCCTGGAAGACTACTTGATTTGGTTTCTCAAGATTGTTTAGATTTATCAAAAGTAGAGTTTTTGGTTTTAGATGAAGCTGATAGAATGCTTGATATGGGATTTATTCACGATATTAAAAAGATATTATCAATTATGCCAAAACAAAGACAAAATCTACTTTTTTCAGCTACTTTTTCAACAGAAATTAAAAAATTAGCAGATGGATTGTTAAATTCTCCAATTTTAATAGAGGCTTCAAAAGCAAATAGCACTTCACATAAAGTTGAACAAACAGTTCATCATGTTGATAAAGAGAGAAAAAAAGAGCTTTTAATTCATCTTTTAAATAAAAATAGTTGGAAACAAGTTTTAGTTTTTACAAGAACAAAACATGGTGCAAATAAACTAAGTGAAGCTTTAATAAAAGATAAAATAACTTCAGCTGCAATTCATGGAAATAAATCTCAAGGTGCAAGAACAAAAGCTTTGGATGATTTCAAAGCTGGAAGCGTAAGAGTTTTGGTAGCAACTGATATAGCAGCAAGGGGAATTGATATAGACCAACTTCCACATGTGATAAATTTTGAGTTACCAAATGTTCCTGAGGACTATGTTCATAGAATTGGAAGAACTGGACGGGCTGGAAATAGTGGAGATGCTATATCTTTGGTTTGCATTGATGAGGATGATTATTTGTTTGGAATTGAGAAATTAATTAAACAAAAGATAAATAAAATAGCAATTGAAGGATTTAAAGTAAATCCAAATATAAAAGCAGAACCTATTTCAAATGGCAGAAACAGAGCAAACAATGGTGGAAATAGATCAACACAAAGTAGAGCTTCTAAAACAGAAGATAAAACATCTAGTTCAAAAAGAACTTTTGGTAGAAATAAAGATGAAGAAAAATCATTTTCAAGTGCAAAACCAAGAGGAAATAGTAATAGATTTGCTTCAAAAAGAGGTGAAACTTCAAGTAGTAGCTCAAGAAATAGAAGAGTAAGCTCAAGCTTAAAAAGTAAATAAACTCAAATTTAAAGTAAGATATCTCAAAATATCTTACTTGCTTCATAAAATTAATATTCAATTCATAGCCATATAGATATACTTTTTTCTTTAAAAATATTGTAAAAATAGAAAGAATTTATAAATGAAAAAATTAAAACTACAAAATCTTGATTGTGCAAACTGTGCTTTAAAAATAGAGAAAACTTTAAATAATATGCCACAACTATCAAATGTGCGACTTAATTTCTCAACTTCAACTTTGACATTTGAGCAAAATACAAATAAAGATTTAACTTTTATAATAGAAAAAAAGATTCAAAAAATAGAAAAAGAGGTAATTATTGTAAAACAAGATAATAAAAGTAAAAAAACATTTTGGCAAAACTTAGATAAAAAGCTTTTACTTATTACTTTAGTTTCTTTATTTTTGACATATATTTCTTATAACTATATAGAAAATAGACAAATACAAATAGCGGTTTTTGTTCTAGCATATATGATTGTTGCTTGGGATGTTTTATATAAGGCATTTAAAAATATTGTTGCTGGAAAAGTTTTTGATGAGTATTTTTTAATGTCAATTGCAACAATTGGAGCTATTGCTCTTTTTGATTTTGTTGAAGCAATTGCTGTTATGATTTTTTATCAAGTTGGTGAGATGTTTCAAAGAGTTGCTGTAAATAATTCAAGAGATAGTATAAATGCACTTATTGATATAAAACCTGAATTTGCATTTGTAAAAGAGGGTGAAAGTGTTGTTCAAAAAACTCCCCAAGAGTTAAACTTAGATGATATTATTTTAGTAAAAGTAGGTGAAAAAGTTCCAGTTGATGCTATTTTACTTGAAAACTCTTGCTTTTTTGATACAAGTGCAATAACAGGAGAGTTTAAACCAAAAGCTCTAAAAGAGGGTGAAGAGGTTTTAAGTGGATATATAAATGTTTCAAATGCTGTTTATTTAAAAGTAAAATCACTTTACAAAGACTCAACAATTGCAAAAGTAATTGAACTCATTGAAAATGCAAGTTTGAAAAAAGCAAATGCTGAAAAGTTTATTACAAAATTTGCTTCAGTTTATACTCCCATAGTTGTTGTATTAGCTCTGTTTTTAGCATTTTTACCACCACTTTTTATCCAAGATGCTTTGTATACTGATTGGATTGAAAGAGCTTTGGTTTTTTTAGTAATTTCTTGTCCTTGTGCTTTGCTTGTGTCGGTTCCTCTATCATATTTTAGTGCTATTGGTGCTGTTTCAAAAAAAGGTGTATTGGTAAAAGGTGCAAACTATATAGAAAAATTAACTGAAATAGAGAATTTTGTTTTTGATAAAACAGGAACTTTGACAAAAGGGGTTTTTGAAGTTACAAAAATAGAAGCCTTTGATATAAGCAAAGATGAGCTTCTAAGGGTTGTTGCAATAGTTGAGAGCTTTTCAAATCATCCAATAGCAAAAGCTATTGTAAAAGAGTTTAAAGAGGAGTTAAATCTAAAAGAGCTTAGTTTTAGCGAAGAGTTTAGCGGTTTGGGTATAAAAGCTATTGTAAATGAAAAAGAGATTTTAGTAGGAAACAAAAAACTTCTTGAAAAATTTGGTGTAGAAATTTTGCAAAATTTAAATGAGAGTTTAAATGTTGTTTATATCTCAATAAACTCAAAATTTGCTGGATATATTGTTGTAAGTGATGTTATAAAAAGTGAAGTAAAAGAGTTTTTAGAAGAGTTGAAAAAACTAAAGATATCAAAAACTTATATGCTAACAGGTGATAAAAAAGAACAAGCTATGCAAGTAGCAAATAGCATTGGAATAGATGAGGTAAGATATGAACTTTTACCAGAAGATAAACTCAAAATCTATGAAGAGATAAAAAATAAAACAGGAAAAACAGTTGCATTTGTAGGAGATGGAATAAATGATTCCCCAACACTTGCAAGCTCAGATATAGGCTTTGCTATGGGTGGTATTGGAAGTGATTTGGCTATAAAATCTGCTGATGTTATAGTTTTAAATGATAATTTAAATGCAATAAGCGATGCAATTAAAATAGCTAAAAAAACAAAAGTGATTGTGTATCAAAATATTATTTTCATAATGCTTGTAAAAATTGGCTTTTTATTTTTAGGTGCAGGTGCTGTTATTGGAATGAAAGAAGCAATTTTCGCAGATGTGGGAGTAGCTTTAATAGCTATATTTAACTCTATGAGAATTTTAAAAGATATTAAAAAATAGGAAAATATTTTGAATTATGAGATAAAAAATAATTTTATAAAAGTAAAAATCAAATCTTTTGGAGCTGAATTAAATAGTTTACAAAAAATAGACAATGATTTTGAATATATTTGGCAAGCAAATCCACAATATTGGGCAAGACACTCACCTGTTCTTTTTCCAATAGTTGGAAGATTAAAAAATGATAGCTATTTTTATAAAGGTAAAAAATATACTCTTTCTCAACATGGTTTTGCTAGAGATAAAGAGTTTGAAGTAGTTGTACAAGATGATGACTTTATAGAATTTAGATTAAAAAATGATGAAAAAACTTTGGAAATTTATCCATTTTTATTTGAGTTAAATATCTCTTATAAATTAGAGAAAACAAAACTAATAATTTCTTATATAGTTAAAAACGCAAGTGAAGATAAACTCTATTTTTCTATTGGAGCTCATCCTGCTTTTAATATTTCAAATGGTGATTTTTTAGAATTTGAAAATACTACAACTTCCACAAGATATTTTTTAAATGACAAAGGTTTGATTTATAAAAATGAGAAATTAAATTTTTTAGAAAGTAAACTTATTTTGGATGAAGAAATATTTAAAAATGATGCTTTAGTTTTTAATGATGAAAATATAAAATCTATTAATCTAAGAGATAAAAACAACAATAAAATTTTAAAAGTAGAATTCAAAGATTTTCCATATTTAGGAGTTTGGTCAAAACAAAATCTTGCACCATTTGTTTGTATTGAACCTTGGTTTGGTGTTGCTGATGAGGAGAATTCAAATCAAAATATAGAAGATAAAAGAGAAATTCAAGTTTTAAAAAAAGATGAAGTTTTTTCTTGTTTTTATAGTATTGAAGTTTGAAAAAACTATTTTAAAAATTCTTTGAAATAGTGTTTTATAGCTATTTTTATATCTGTTTGTTTGATTTTCTCTTTTCTTAAACTCTTGATTCTTAAAATAAAAATATATCTCTCTATTAGGTTTAAGTCTTGAATTTTTTGATAAATACTAAGTACAAACTCACTATTCTCTTTTAGCTCTTTTGCCGTTTGCTCTATATAAATTGTGTGCAGTTTTTCTATATCTTCAACAAAATTTTCCAAACTAAGATTTAAAATAAATAAAATATCATCTTCACTAAAACTGCTTTTTATAGTTTTTGAATATTTCTCTAAAACAATATTTACATCTCTTAAATCATCATTTTTCCCATCTGAATTTAAAAGTAAACTATAAAGATTTGGTTTTGTAGTTTTCCAGTTGTGTAGAGTTGTTCTTGTTACTTCATATTTTTCTAATATATCTTTTATTTTTAACATTCAACTATTTCCTAAAATATTTTTTTAGCATTGTAAATGTTTCACTATTAGACAATAAATTAATATTTTAAGAATATTTATCCATTTATTAAACAATTATATATTAGAATCAAATCTTTGAAAAAATATTCAACAAATGGACATAAAATAAAAATATTTTTAATTATATGTTCTATTATTAAACATTAGGGGAAACAAGAATTGCTATTTAACTCATATGAATTCATATTTTTATTCTTACCAATAACTTTTATACTCTATTTTTATCTATTAAGCCAAAGATTAATCCTTGGTGCAAAGATATTTTTAGTAATTGCAAGTTTGTTTTTCTATGGATATTGGAATTTCTCTTATGTTCCTTTAATACTATTATCTATATTTGTAAACTATAGCGTAGGATTAAGTCTAGTAAATCATGAGAAGATAAAAGTAAATAGTAAAACAATTTTAACCTTTGGTATATTGTTTAATGTAGGATTACTAGGATACTTTAAATATACAGATTTTTTACTTGATAACTTTAATGGTATTTTTGGCTCTAATATTCCACTTCCTCATATTATTCTTCCTTTGGGTATTAGCTTCTTTACATTTACTCAAATAGCATTTTTAGTTGATGCATATAAAAAAGAAGCAAAAGAGTATAGCCTTGTAAATTATATGCTGTTTGTAACATATTTTCCACATTTGCTTGCAGGTCCAATTTTACATCATAAAGAGATGATGCCACAATTTGCAAGTAAGTATAACTGGGTTAAAAATTATAGAAATATAGCATTAGGTCTTTTTATATTCTCTATTGGATTGTTTAAAAAAGTAGTAATTGCAGATACATTTGCAGTATGGGCAACAGCTGGATTTGACACAGCAACAACTTTAAATCTAATAGAAGCTTGGGCTACAAGTCTAAGTTATACTTTCCAACTATACTTTGATTTTAGTGGTTATACAGATATGGCTATTGGAATATCTTTGATGTTTAATATAAAACTTCCTATAAACTTTAACTCTCCATATAAAGCTTTAAGTATTCAAGACTTCTGGAGAAGATGGCATATGACACTATCTAGATTTTTAAGAGATTATATTTATATTCCTCTTGGTGGAAATAGAAAAGGTGAATTTAGAACTTATACAAACCTAATAGCAACTTTTTTAATAGGTGGACTTTGGCATGGAGCTGGATGGACATTTATAGTGTGGGGACTTCTTCATGGTATTGCACTAGCAATTCATAGAGCATGGCAAAGCCTAGGATTTAAAATGAATAAAATCCTAGCTTGGTTTATTACTTTTAACTTTATAAATATAACATGGATATTTTTTAGAGCAAAAGATTTTGAGAGTGCAATTAAGGTTTTAAAAGGGATGTTTGGGTTTAGTGGTTTACAGCTACATCCAATTTTTGCTAGTAAATTAGCATTTTTGGAAAAATATGGAGTTGTTTTTAATCCATTTGACACAATACAATTACCGTTAAGTGAAACACCATTATTCATTTTAGTATTTATTTTAGTTTTATTTTTCAAAAATTCTATGGAAAAATGGAAAGAATTTAAACTAAATTACCAAACTCTCTTTTTGGCATTTTTCTGTTTTTGTATGGGTATTTTATCTTTAAATAAAGTATCTGAATTTTTATATTTTAATTTTTAAGGATAATTTATGAAAAGTACAAAATGGATTAAAATATTTTTTGGATTATCTTTATTTGGAGCTTTATTTATTGGTGGAGTTAATTATATTGTTGATCCTTATGGAATTTATAAAACAAATATTTTTTTAAATAAACCAGAACAAGATAAAAATATAAGATTAGCAAAAGTTGTAAAAGTTGAAGAGATAAAACCAGTTTCGATATCTTTGGGAACTTCAAGAACAGAGTATGGATATGATCCAAATCATCAATATTTTTCTAAACCATCTTATAATCTAGCTGTAAGTGCTGCTAGTTTATATGAAAATAGATTATATCTTGAACACGCAATTAAGCAAGACAGTTTAAAAGAAGTTTTACTTGTAGCTGATTGGAGAATGCTTAATGACCCAAAAATGAGAAAATCAGATGATTTTGAAGACTCTTTTAATATTAAAAATAACTATAAACAGTTATTTAGTATAGATTTATTTAAAAGTAGTTTTAAAACTATTTTAAATCAAAAAACTAAAAATTCATATTTAGAAAATGGACAAAGAGATTGGAATTTTAATCAAGAAAATATTGATAAGCAGGGTGGACATATTGAAGTTATGAATAAAGATGAAGAAAAATATTATCAAAAATCAGATTTTAAATATAATTCAAATATCTATCAAGATACAAAAAAAGATAGCTTTGAAGATTTTAGAAAAATATTAGAGCTTTGTTATGAAAATGGTATAAAACTAGATATTATTTTTGGACCTTCACATATTAGGCAATGGGAAGCTTTCGATTATTATCAAAATATCGAAACTTGGTATAAGTGGAAAAAAGATGTTGTTTTATTTATAGAAAAAATTGCAAATGAACAAGAAAAAAATCCTTATAAAGTTATTGATTTTTCAGTTTATCATGAACTTACAGCTGAAACTGTACCAACAGATGCAAAAGAGAAAATGAAATATCACTGGGAAGCAAGTCATTATAAAAAAGAGTTAGGAGATATTGTCCTTGATAGACTTTTAGATATTTCACCATATGAAGATTTTGGAGTGGAGTTAAATAGCCAAAATATAGATAATCATATTCAAAAATTAAGAGATGATAGAGTTAAATTTATAAATACCGAAGCTTATAGAAAAGAGGTTTTTAGTTCTAAACCCTAAAATTTTTATTTCATTTTGCAATATTTCTTTATATTTTTAAGTTTATTGGCTAATATAATCCAAAACATATTAGAGGTACAAAATGAAATCAAATGAAGCTATAAAAATATTTGAAGATAAAAAAGTACGAACTCTTTGGGATGAAGAGAGTGAAAAATGGTATATCTCAATAGTTGATGTTATAGAGATTTTGACTGAAAGTAAAGATTTTCAAACAGCTAGAAAATATTGGAATAAGTTAAAACAAAGATTAAAAGAAGAAGGAAATGAAACGGTGACAAATTGTCACCAGTTGAAAATGAAAGCAAGTGATGGAAAAATGAGGTTTACAGATGTTGCGAATACAGAGCAACTATTTCGCCTTATTCAATCTATCCCATCCCCAAAAGCAGAGCCTTTTAAACTTTGGTTAGCAAAAGTAGCAAAAGAGCGATTAGATGAGATGAGCGACCCTGAACTAAGCATTGATAGAGCTTTGAAACAGTATTTAGAGCTTGGATATAGTCAAAACTGGATAAACCAAAGATTAAAAAGTATTGAAATACGAAAAGAGCTTACAGATGAGTGGCAAAGAGTTGGAGTCAAACAAGGCGGTGAGTTTGCAACACTTACTGATATTATTACAAAAACATGGGCAGATAAAACTACAAAAGAGTATAAAATTTTAAAGGGTCTTAAAAAAGAGAATTTAAGAGATAATATGACAAATACAGAACTTATCTTAAATATGTTAGCAGAAGCTTCAACAAAAGATATAAGTGAAGCTATAAATCCATCAAATTTAGAAGAGAGTAAACTTGTTGCAAAGCATGGTGGAAATGTTGCCAAAGTTGCACGAGCTGAACTTGAAGCAAAAACAGGAAAAAAAGTTATAACAAATCAAAATGCAAAAAAGATTGTAGAAGATAAAAAGTAAAATAATTATAAAGCCAAACTATAAAGAGAAATTACTTTCTCTTTATAGCTTTTGCGTTTGGTAAATCTGTGATAGTTCCTTCATAAATCTCAGCAGCCATACCAATAGATTCATGTAGTGTTGGGTGTGCGTGAATTGTAAGTGCGATATCCTCTGCATCACAATCCATCTCAAGAGCTAGTGAAATTTCACCTAAAAGCTCCCCAGCATTTTCTCCAACAATTGCTCCACCAATAAGCTGGTTTGTATCTTTATTGAAAATTAGTTTTGTAAGCCCTGTATTTGAAACATCACTTGCAAGTGCTCTTCCACTTGCACTCCAAGGAAATGAGCTAACTTCATAGTTAATACCAGCTTTTTTAGCCTCAATTTCAGTCATACCAGCCCATGCAATTTCTGGGAATGTATATGCAATAGATGGTATTTGTTTTGGTTCAAAGAATACTTTATGCCCAGCAATAACTTCAGCTGCCACATGACCTTCATGTACAGCTTTGTGTGCAAGCATAGGTTGTCCAATAATATCTCCAATAGCAAATATATGTGGCACTTTTGTTCTTAGTTGTGAATCAACTTTGATTAATCCTTGCTCATCTACTTCAACATTTGTATTTTCAAGTCCTAGTTTATTTCCATTTGCACTTCTTCCAAGAGCTACTAAAACTGCATCATATAAGATTCCCTCTTTAGGTGCATTTTCACCTTTGAACTCTACATAAATTCCATCTTGTTTTGGAATAATACTTTGAGTTTGAGTTTTGCTCATGATATTAAATCTATCTTTATTTGCTTTTGTATAAAGTTTTATCAAATCAGCATCAGTTCCAGTCATAAGTTGCTCTCCACGAATAGCAACATCAACTTTACTTCCCAAAGTTGAGTAAACTGTACCCATCTCAAGACCAATAATTCCACCACCAAGGATTAAAAGTTTTTTTGGAACTTCTTTTACCTCTAAAGCATCTGTTGAATCCCAAATTCTTGGGTCTTCATGTGGAATAAATGACATTTTTGAACTTTGACTTCCAGCTGCAATAATACAACTATCAAAACTTACTTTTGTCTTTTCTCCATTTGTAAGAGTTACTTCAACACTATGCTCATCTAAAAACTTTGCATAACCTTGAATATGTTGAACTTTTCTCATTTTAGCCATTGCATCTAAACCACCAGTTAGTTTTTTTACAACTCCACTTTTATAATCTGCAACTTTTTGTATATCTATTTTTGGCTCTTCATAAAATATACCAGCATTTTTTATATGTTTTGCTTCTTCAACAACTTTTGCAACATGAAGTAGGGCTTTTGAAGGAATACATCCTACATTTAAACAAACTCCACCTAAAGTTGAGTATCTTTCAACTATTACAGTATCAAGACCTAAATCAGCACATCTAAAAGCAGCTGAATAACCACCAGGTCCAGCACCTATAACTAAAACTTGAGTTTTTATTTCTTGCATAAATAACTCCTTATAGACTTAACAATCTAATATCGCTTAATATTTGCGATAAAATTGTTGTAAATCTAGCACCATCTGCACCATCTATAACTTTGTGATCATATGACAAACTTAAAGGTAAAATCAATCTTGGTTTAAATTTTTTACCATTAAACACTGGTTTAATAGAAGATTTAGAAACTCCTAAAATTGCAACTTCAGGAGAGTTTATAATTGGTGTAAAGTATGTTCCACCAATTCCACCTAGACTTGAAATTGTAAAACAACCACCACTCATATCATTTGAAGTTAATTTTCCTTCTCTTGCTTTTTGTGATAGTTGTGCTAATTCAATTGCAATCTCTTTGAAACCTTTTTTATCTACATCTTTAATAACAGGAACTAAAAGTCCATTTGGAGTATCAACTGCAACTCCAATATTAAAGTACTCTTTCATAATTAGCTCTTGTCCATTGCTACTTAAACTTGAGTTGAATTTTGGATGAAGTTTTAAAGCTTTTTCAACTGCTTTTATTATAAATACAAGAGGTGAAAGTTTGAAATCTTTTGCTTTCTCATTTTGCTCTTTTCTGAACTCTTCAAGCTTTGTAATATCAGCTTCATCAAATTGTGTAACATGAGGAGCTGATAAATAGTTTTTATGTAAAAATGGTCCTGAAACTTTTTGAACACGACTAAGCTCAACTCTAGTTACTTTTCCAAATAAAGAAAAATCAATCTCTTTTGACTCAGGAAGACTAAATCCAAATCCAATGCTTGAAGAAGATGCAGGTTTATTAAGTTGCTCTTTTACATAAGCTTTTATATCTTCTGCTAAAATTCTTCCTTTTTTTGCACTTCCTTTTACAAAACCTAAATCAACTCCAAACTCTCTTGCAATTTTTCTTACACTTGGACTTGCATATACTTTTGTAGCTTTTTTAGATAATACTTTGCTCTCTTCTTCAATATCTGCATTTCTAGCAGCTACTTCTTGTAAAGTTGGCTTAGAACTGCTCTCTTTTTCAATAGTTGTAGGAGTAGAGCTTGCAGCAAAAGTTGGAGTTGGAACTTTGTTTTCTATAACAACAGTTTTAATAACTTTTGCTATTAAATCTCCACTATTTATTTTTTGACCTTTTTGGACACAAACTTCAATCACTTCTCCACCAAAAGGTGCTGGAACATCCATAGAAGCTTTTTCAGTCTCTAAAGTGATGATACTGTAATCTTTTACAATAATATCTCCAACATGAATCATAACATCAATTAAATCAACATCTTTTTCAGCACCTAAATCAGGAACTCTTACCTCTTCAAGAACAGATTGAATAGATTGCTCTTTTACAAATTGAGTTTGAGTTACAACTTCTTCTTTTGGTTCATTAGCTTGATTACTATTTGTTTGAGCTTCATTTGTTACTTCAACTTCATCCGTTGATTCAACTTTAGCAATTAAGTCTCCACTATTTACCTTATCTCCAACTTTTACTAAAATCTCAACAATTTTACCTTTATATGGAGTTGGAACATCCATAGAAGCTTTTTCAGTTTCAAGAGTGATTAAACCATCTTCAATCTCAACAATATCGCCAACTTTTATCATAACATCAATTAAATCAACATCTTTGTCAGCACCTAAATCTGGAATAAAAACATCATATATTTTTGCCATTTTTTACTCCTTACGCATTTCTAGGATTGATTTTATTTGTATCAATCGCATATTTATTTTTAGCTTCAAGAGCCACTTTTTTATCTATTTTTCCATTTATTGCTAACTCTGCTAATGTTGTATAAACTATAAAGTTTGTATCAACTTCAAAGAATTTTCTTAAATTTTCTCTACTATCACTTCTTCCAAAACCATCTGTTCCTAAAGCTTTGAAAGTTCCTTTGATATAAGGTCTTAACTGCTCAGAATATGCTTTCATATAGTCAGTTGCACTTATAACTATGCTATCTTTATCGCTTCCTAAAACTTTTTCTATATATGGAGTTTTAGCAGTTGCATCAAGATTTAATAAATTTTCTCTTTCTATATCTTGGGCTTCTCTTGTTAATTCATTGTAAGAAGTTACAGAGTAGATATCAACTTTTATATCATACTCTTTTGATAAAATTTCTGCTGCTTTCATAGCTTCTTGGAATATAGAACCTGAACCTAGTAGTTTAACTTTGAAGTCATTTTTTGCTTCAAAAGTTTTTACTTTATAAATTCCTTTTATAATTCCTTCTTGAGAATTTTCTGGCATTGCAGGTTGTGCATAGTTTTCATTTAATGTTGTAATATAGTAGAAAATATCTTCTTGATTTTCTCCATACATTCTTTGTATTCCATTTTGAACAATAACAGCAACTTCATATCCATATGTTGGATCATAAGTAATACAATTTGGAATAGTATTTGCTAAAATATGAGAGTGTCCATCTTCGTGTTGTAAACCTTCTCCGTTTAGTGTTGTTCTTCCACTTGTTCCACCTACTAGGAATCCTCTTGCTTTTTGATCACCAGCTGCCCAACATAAATCTCCAGTTCGCTGAAATCCAAACATTGAGTAGAATATATAAAATGGAATCATTGGATAATTATTTACAGAATAAGATGTTGCAGCTGCAATCCATGAACTCATAGCTCCAAGCTCATTTATTCCTTCTTGTAAAACTTGACCTTTTATATCTTCTTTATAAAATGCAACTTGGTCTTTATCTTGTGGAATATACTTTTGTCCAGCACTTGAATAAATTCCAAATTGTCTAAACATACCTTCCATTCCAAATGTTCTAGCTTCGTCAGGAACTATTGGAACAATATTTTTTCCTATTTGTTTATCTTTTAATAAAGCATTTAAAACTCTTACAAATGCCATAGTTGTAGATATTTCTCTATCTCCACTACCTGCAATTATACTTTCAAATTCGCTTAAACCTGGAATTTCAAGTTTATTTGAAAACTTCTCTCTTCTTTGTGGCACAAATCCACCAAGAGCTGCTCTTTTTTCTTTTAAGTATTGAACTTCTGGTGAGTTTTCATCTGGTTTGTAGTATGAATAAGATTCAACTTCTTCATCTTTTATTGGTAAATCAAATCTATCTCTAAATGCTTTTAGTTGATTTATATCTACTTTTTTAACACCGTGAGCAATATTCATACCCTCAGCTGCACTTCCCATACCGTAACCTTTTACAGTTTTTGCCAAAATAACAGAAGGTCTTCCTTTTGTTTCATTTGCTTTTTTATAAGCTGCATAAACTTTAACAGGGTCATGTCCACCTCTGTTTAATTTCCAAATATCATTGTCACTTAGGTTTTCAACAAGTTTTGCAGTTTCTGGGAATTTATTAAAGAAATTCTCTCTAGTATATGCTCCACCTTTTTGTTTAAAGTTTTGATACTCTCCATCAACTGTTTGCTCCATTAGTTCAAGAAGTTTTCCAGATGTATCTTTTTCAAGTAAACTATCCCATAATCCACCCCAAATAACTTTGATTACTTCCCAACCAGCTCCTCTAAATTCGCCTTCAAGTTCTTGAATAATTTTTCCATTTCCTCTTACTGGACCATCAAGTCTTTGTAGGTTACAGTTTATTACGAAAATTAAATTATCTAACTCTTCTCTAGCAGCCATTCCAATAGCACCTAAAGATTCAGGTTCATCAGTTTCACCATCTCCTAAAAAGCAGTAAACTTTTTGTCCACTACAATCTTTAATTCCTCTATTTGTAAGGTATTTTAAAAATCTTGCTTGATAAATTGCTTGTAAAGGTCCTAATCCCATAGAAACTGTTGGGAATTGCCAATATGTAGGCATTAGTTTTGGGTGTGGATATGAAGATAATCCATCTGCAAAAGCTTCTTGTCTGAAGTTATCCATCTGCTCTTGAGTAAATCTTCCTTCTAGAAAACTTCTAGCATAAATACCAGGACTTATATGTCCTTGAAAAAATATTAAATCTCCACCATCTTTTTCATTTGGTGCTTTAAAGAAGTGATTAAAAGCTACATCATAAAGTGTTGCTGATGATTGAAACGATGCAATATGACCACCAAGTTCAAGTTGCTTATTTGAAGCTCTTTGAACCATAATTTGTGCATTCCATCTAATAATAGATCTTATTTTTCTTTCCAAATCCATATTTGCAGGAATTTTAGGTTCTTCCTCTTTTGGAATAGAGTTTATATAAGCAGTTGTTGCACTATAAGGTAAGTGTGCACCACTTCTTCTTGATTTATCTATTAATTTTTCTAGTAAAAAATGAGCTCTTTGTACTCCTTCTTCATCTATAACAGCCTCTAAAGCTTCCATCCACTCTTTTGTTTCTAGTGGATTAACATCTTCTAATTGTATTTTTGGCATGAATATCCTTTATAAAAGTTTTCTTAATTTTTAAAACTAATTTGGAATTTTAATTTAAAATAAATTATAATTCGCTTATATCAAATATTTTAAGGATTAAAATAGATGAAAATTAACAGTAAATTTAGATTGATTATAACACAAAATCTTAGTTCTAAGATTAATTCAAATATAGATAAAGCACTATTTAAAGCTTTCAAAAATGATAGTTTTCCAATATTAAGAGTCTATTCTTGGGAGGATTGTATTACTTTTGGAGCGGGACAAAATATTGATGATTACAAAAAATTACAAAGTGATTACAAAAACAATGTTTCAAGAAGATTAACAGGTGGAGGAGTTTTATTTCACGGTCATGATGTTTCATATACAATTTTATTAAATCCAAATACAATAGAAAATCGTGATGTAAAAGAGACATATTTTTTTATTTGTCAATTTTTATTAAAATTTTATGAAAATTTGGGATTAAAACCAAAATTTGCAAAAGATGATGAAACTATAGTTTTAAGTAAAAGCCCTTTTTGTCAAGTTGGATTTGAAGCATATGATATTATAATTGATGGTAAAAAAATAGGTGGAAATGCACAAAAAAGAGCTAAAAATGCTATTTTACAGCATGGTTCAATTCCACTTTTTAGTAAATCAAAAGTTGAGTTTATGGGTAGTTCTTTACAAGATTTTGGAATAAATTTAAGCTTTGAAGAGGCAAAAGATGGTTTAATAAAAGCTTTTAAAGAAGTTTTTGAAGTTGAAATATTTGAAGATAGTTTAAATGAAGAAGAGAAAAATATTTTAGAAAAAATAGAAGAGGAAAAATAGTGACACAAATAATAAATACAAATGAAGTGGCTTATAAAAAGCCGCAGTGGTTGAGAAAAAAACTCACTCCACATACACAAATTGAGATGGAAAATTTACTTAAAGATGTTGGTGGACTTCATACAATTTGCCAAGAAGCAAAATGCCCAAATATAAGTGAGTGCTTTGCAAATAAAAATGCCACTTTTTTGATTTTGGGAAATATTTGCACAAGAAGATGTACATATTGCAATGTTACAACTGGAAAACCAAATGGTGTTGATGAAAGTGAGATTCAAAAAGTTACAACTTCTGTTTTAACTTTGGGCTTAAAATTTGTGGTAATTACAAGTCCAGCAAGAGATGATTTAGCAGACGGTGGAGCAGAGCAGTTTTACAAAGTTACAAAAGATATTATTGAAAAATCTCCAGATACAAAAGTTGAGATACTAATTCCTGATTTTAAAGGAGATGAAAGTAGTCTAAAAAGGGTAATAGATTCAGGTGCTACAATTATTGGTCACAATGTAGAAACAGTTCCTAGTTTGTATAGAATACGAAGAAATGGAACTTATGGAAGAAGTATTGAAGTTTTAAGAAAATTAAAAGAGCTTGGTGGTGATAAAATAAAAACAAAAAGTGCTTTGATGGTCGGACTTGGAGAGACACAAGATGAGATGATTCAAGTTTTTCAAGATTTGCTTGATGTTGGATGTAAGTTTTTAAGTATAGGACAATATCTTGCTCCCAGTGGAGATTTTGAAAAGGTTATAGAGTATGTAAAGCCTGAAGTTTTTGAAGAGTATGAAAAAATAGCTTATTCTATGGGATTTGAGTTTGTAAAAGCAAGTCCATATGCAAGAAGTTCTTATATGGCTCATCACTACTTAAATATGGCTAGTGCTTTGTAAAATTTAGTTTATTTGACAAATATTATCATTTTACGATAATATTACTTTCTAAAAAATTATCATATTAGGATAATAAAATGATAGCACCAATAGATTTTATAAAAGAAAAATATATAGAACCAAATAAAATAACACAAGATAAACTTTGTGAAGTTTTACAAATAGGTAAAAAGACAATAAGTGAACTTTATCAGAAAAAAAGAGGCTTCACTATTCATACATCAAAAAAGTTTGCAAAGTTTTTTGATTTAAAACCAGAGTTTATTTTGATGAAGCAAGTAGAGTATGATTTATTTTTGGATAAAGAAAATTATGATTTTATCAAACCATACAATCAACTATTTTTAGAAGATAAAAAAATATCTATAGCGAAATGGATATTATCAATTATAAATAACTCTATAAGTGATAAAAGACTTCACTATAATTTAGATGATTTACACAATATTTTTTCAAAACCAACAATAGATAAAAAATATCAATATGCAATAACTACAATTTTTAATGAAGTAAATTATGATGATGTAATAAAATATTGTGAAATTTTTAATATTGATAAAACAAATTTAAAGATACTTTATGAGCATTATAAAGGTAGTTATAATACAAAGGAGATTTCGCAATATGAGTGGCTATTTAAATAATTTTGAACAACAAATAAATACTTTAAATAGTGTTTATTATGAGTTATTAGCTCCTATTGAAAAGCAATCAACTTTAAAAAATTGGTTGATTTTTGGTGGTGGAACTGCTTTGGCAATATTTCATTTTAATCATAGAAAATCATTTGATATAGATATATTTATAACATAATCCCAAGTTTTTGATTTTTTAAATCCAAAGTGATATATAGATGAAAGCACTATTTTTGATAATAATGAATATAGATTTGATGGTGTAAGTCATCATATTCAACTTAAAACAAAAGATGATATAAAAGTAGATTTTTTGCTAAATGAAGCGATTATAAATAAGCCTATCAAAAATAAAATTTTGGATTTGAATTATGAACTTTTTTATGAATCAATAGAAGATATAATTGCTAAAAAAATAAAATATAGAAAACAAGATAATCTTACAAGAGATATATTTGATATTGCAATGGCTATATTTTTTGATAAAGAAATTATAAAAAACCTTGTTTTTTCAAGGTTTATCTCTTTTGATGATTTAGAAATTTTGAACTCATCTTTAGATAGACTCGATGAGAAAAAATATATTTTAGAGCTTGAAAAAATCGAACCACAAACTAAAGAATTTGAAAATATAGCTTTAAATTCCAAAAATATAATTCAAAAAAATATTCAATCTTTAGAAATATAAAATTTCATTTTTTTATTTTAAATTTCTCTTCCAAAGCTTTTAGCTCATCTGCATTTTCTTGTGCTTTTTTTACAGCCTCTTCAAATGCGAAACCTTTCATTACTATTTCGTATAATTTGGGTTTATCTCTTCGCCAATTTCTTAAAGTTGCTGTTGCTACTTCTAGTTGTCCTGCCATATCTCTTTGAGTCATTTTTTAACCTTTTTTGATTAAAACTTAACTTATAAGTATTTATTACTCAACAAATCAATATTTAGCTACTTTTTAAATAAAATCGCTAATATTTAGCGATATTAAGATTTAATTAGATAATATTTAGCTCAAAATTTATAAAAAGAGGAAATATTTTTCTTTTTTTAAACAAGGTAATTAATGAAAACTATTTGTGTAATAATTAATTCAATAGAAGAGTGGGTATTTTTGAAATCTACAATATTTGAATTTAGTCAAAATAAAAAAATTGATTTAAAAATAGTAGCTACTGGCAAACTATTGAGTCCAGATTATGGTTTACTATATGAAAATATAGAAAAAGAGATTAAAATTGATAAAAAAATAGAGATGTATCCTAAACTAGATACTTCAGTTAGTAATGCAAATTCTTTATCTCTTGCTATTATGGGATTTGCTAATTATTTTAATGAAGTAAAACCATATAAAATAATAATTAGTGGAAACTCTTATTCTATTTTAGGTGCTTGTATTTCAGCCTTGATTTCAAAAATTGAAATTGAGAATATTCAATCTGATAAATTATTAGAATCTACTATTCCTAATCAATTTCTAAATTTATTTTGAAAGTTAAAGAATGAAAAATACATTAGTCTTTAATAAAATACCATTGGAAGAAATAGAAGTTGGAATGAGTGTAAGTTATTCTCAAACGATTACAGATGCAGACATAAAAGCATTTGCAGGTATTTCAGGAGATAGAAACCCAATTCACTTAGATGAAAATTATGCTAATAATTCAAGATTTAAAAAAAGAATAGCTCATGGAATGATGACAGCTTCGTATTTTTCTGCTTTATTTGGTACTAAAATACCAGGTGAAGGGTGTGTTTATACCTATCAATCTTTGAATTTCAAAAAACCTGTTTATATTGATGATACAGTAGAGGCGATAATAACAGTAACAGAAATTGATATTGAAAAAAGAAGAGTTAGATTTAAAACTATATGTAAAGTTGATAATAAAATAGTAACAGATGGAGAATCTGAACTTTATGTGCCAATAGAATTTAAGAAAATTATGCTTAATGATAAAGATGAGTTATTAAAGTATAAAACTCAAATATTAGAATTATTTGAACATAGTTTTAACAGTAAAATGGATGAAAAACTTTGGAATTGGGCATATATTGAAAATCCTAATGGAAATCCTATAGTTTCACTCTATTTTGATGGCGAAAGATTAGTTGGACATTATGCTGTTATACCAGTGAGCTTTATACATAATCAAAAAAATATAAATGCTGTTCTTTCAATGACAACAATGGTTCATTTTTCATATAGGAAATATGGTATTTTTATTGAACAAGCACAAGAAGTTTATGAAAAAGCTAAGGAACTAGATTATAAGTTTGTTTGTGGTTTCCCAAATAAAAAATCAGCACCAGGATTCAAAAAAAGACTTAATTGGACTATAGAAGAAGATTTATATGTAGCTAGTTTTTCTTATGATGAACTACAAAAAATAGAAAAAAAGACTTATCCAAATACAATATCTTTTAATACACAAGATAAAGAAAATATTGAGTGGAGATTAAGTAAACCAAATCAAAATTATTTTAGAAAGAATAATAATATTCTCAACTTTCGCTCATAAAACCTAACTCTTTTTGAGTGAAAGCACTTATCACTGCAATAATTTGAAGTAAATCTTTATTATCCTTGACAACATTTTGGATTTCAGAGATTTTTGTAAGTATTTGAATAAAAAGTTGTATTGAAATTGCAAGGGTTTCAAGTTCACACTCTAAATCTCTAAAAAGTTCTCCTAGTGTTTGTGGCTCATGTTTTATGCGGTTTATGTAACTTACAATGTTGTAAGTAAACATAGAAAGAGTGATTTTTCCAATAAGAGCTTCATAGATACGATTTTCTTCTTTTCCTAAGCCAAACAAGAGTCTTAGATCTTTATAGCCTTGTTCAATATTCCATCTCTTTTTATAAGTTTCTAAAATCTCTTTACCTGAAATACTTATATCTGTTGATATAAAAACTAATAAATCTTTTCCAGTGTGTAAAAATACCAATTTAACTTTTCCTAAAACAGCATGTTCTAAAACTGAATCGAAATACTTATAAGATATCTTTCCATGTTTACCGCTATATTTATGACGAATATTTTTAAAACTATCATATATTGCATTTAGAGTTTTATATTTACCTTTAAAGTTCCAAATGAGCTTATTATTTGGAAGTCTTGCAATTACAGGCATTCCTAAAGTATTTGCTTCTTTTATAAAATTTGGTTTAGCGTACCAGCTATCAACAAGTAGATAATCAGCATCAATTCCATTATCTAATGATCTTTCTAACATCTCAAGAGCTAGTATATTCTTACCTTTAATAATTTCACTCTTACGCTGATATGCGTTACTTCTATGATGCAATTTTGCTGTGAACTCTGATGTAGATTTTCTTTTACTATCATTCATTTTTATAGAAAAATCCAATTGAAATGTTGAGTGTGAATCTGCATAATTTAGAGACACTATATTTAGTGCATTAATACTTCTATGCTCTTTATTACTCCAGATATATTTACAAGTACCTTCAATAAATTTACCTCTTTTTGGTTCTACTGTATCATCGATAATTAGTAGGCGATACTCACCATTTTTATGCAATGGCTTTATCTTTTTTAAAATTTCTGTAGCACTTAACAATAAAAGTTTACGCCAGTTATAGCGTTTTTCTTTGATAAATCTATAATATACATCTTTACCATAAGCCTTATCACTATTTTTTATAAAAGTTGATTGTCTTTTTTGCATAATAAGCATATAAAGAAAGTGTAAAATTGGAATGACCCCGAAAATATAGACACAAATTAATTCAGTTAATTAAAATAACAATTTAGAGAAAATTGTAAATAATTGAAGGAATTAAAAATGGCAAGAAGAGAATATAGTGAAGAGTTTAGAAGAGATGCTGTAAAACAAGTTAT
>NZ_NXGI01000006.1 GCF_002993025.1 Arcobacter cryaerophilus gv. crypticus
ACATCTAGTAGTGCGCACTACTAGATGTAAACATCATAGTGCTAGAATTATATCATTTATTTTCACAAGTTCCAATAAATAATATAATCTTAGATTGACATATTAATTTTCTTTAATTATAATTTATCCTATAAAATAAAAAGGGGTATTTATGGCTAAGCAAAAATTCAAACTAAGTTCAAGTATTTTTATTGATGAATACGAAAAAGAAATTGAGTTATCAACTAAAAGAAATATTGAAAGATTAGAAGATGATAAAGCAATAAGAAAAGCTCATACTAAAATTGTTGATGTTTTAAAATCTGAAAATCAAAATGATAATATATATCTATCGTTTGAAGTGTATAATAATTTAGTGAAAAAATTAAAAGAAGAGAAGTTAAAAAAAGCTGCTGCTAAATCTTTATAAATGTTTGTTGGATATAATGTAGTTATGAGGTTATGCCAAAGGGTCTGAACCTCTGGCATAAATTCTACCTCTGAAACGAGGTGAGCTTATTTGCCTAATTTATTCATCATTGTAATTATACTATGTTTCATCATAGTTATCAAGGCTTACTAGCCTTGCCCCTTTTGGGGTTACTTTGATGTTAAATTCCCCTTTGGCTTATTCTATTTATCGCTATGTTTTTCTAGTCTATATAGATTTCATCATCAAAAGTTATATCCATATCATCATTTTGTAATGATTGCCAAAGTGGTCTTAGTACTTCTTGTGAAAATCCTTTCTCTTCTTTATCGGCAAAAATCCTATTAAATTTATTTGTGTATTCTTCTAGTGTTATATCTTTGTTCATTGTTTTTTAATCCCTTTTTGCTAGTCTTAAATACATTTTCATAGTTTTAATTTCATCTTCAAAACCTTGATGTTTTTCTAAATCTTCTATAAATGCAACAAGGTCATCTTCTTGATAGTCTGATAAATTCCAAACATCAAAATATTCAAGCCACCCAAAATACAATTTTTTTAAGTATTGTTTATTTTTTTCTAAAATTTCTTTTTCCATTTTATTTTCCTTGTTATCGTTTATAATAATCAAATGCTCTCTAAGATATGGGTATCTTCTTATATAGTTATAAGCTATGATTTCTATATCAAATCTTTCAATAGAAGTTAATTTGTATCTATAAAGGCTTTCTAGTTCCTGATAATCTTCATCTTTTATTACATCATTTTTAATAGTAAATTTTGGATTTCTTTTGTTCTTTCTTTTATTTTCTCTTTTTAGTTCTTTATCAATTTCTATTAATCTTCTTATAAAAGTATTTTTCAGTCTTTCTCTAAGCTGTACATCATTTCTACTTTTAGTAATTTTTACAAGTGGTTTGCTAGAAAATTGAAGTCCAAAATTTTTTAATTTTTCTACATTTTCTAAATAGTTATCTATCTCAAAAATTCCTATACTCCAACAACCTTTTAATGGATTTCCTGTATATTTATCTGTTAATTTCGTTCTTTGCCATTTTGCAAAAAAACCGTTGTTATTGCAAAATTCCATTACTTCATCAAATTTTGAATAATCTAGTATTTCATTATCTTTAAACCAATAAAATAAAATATTCTGTTTCATTAAATTCCCCCTAAAAATCAAATCTTTTTTGTTTCAAAGCCATAATTTGGTTTTGATGTGTAAATAAATAGTTCCATAACTGTTTGGCTTCGGCTTTGCCAAATTTAACATTTCCTAGCATATCTATTAAGTAGCCCTCTTCTGTACATTGTAAGGCAATTTTTCCAGTAAATTTTTTAGTCCTGTAATTTTCTATTTCTAATAAAAACTCATTAAAATATTGAGTTCTAATATATTTAATAAATGCCAATTCATCAGTCATAAATCTCTCTGTTTCTTTTTCTCTTTCCCAAGTAAAACGGAATTTTTTATCAATATCTAGCCAATTAACTGTTATCTCTTTACCAGTGATTTTTTTTATTTCATTTAAACCACGATTTATACTTCTTTCCATTTGTGAAATAAATTTATAACCTGTTCCAAATTTATTATTTAATTCATCTAGTGAAAAATCTTGATAAGTAAGTTCTAGTGGAATTTCCTCTCTCTTAGCATTTTTATATCGTAGATATATTTCATAAATTACTAAGCCGTATTTAGTTTTAAACTGATTAGATACTGATAAATCAATCGTTGTGTAATGTTTTTTTTGTTTTAAACCTTGAAGTAATTTATCAGATAATTTAATTTCTATATAATTTTTATCATCTGTATAGATTGTCGCTTCGCTTAAAAATGGAGCTGATAACCATTTTATCCCTCTGCCTTTATATTCAAAGTTTCTAAGTTCTATCGGTTGCTGTAAAATCTTTATCCCGTCCGATATCATCTGCTTAGTTTTGCCACTATTAGAAGTCATACCCAAAAGAGCTGCTAAATCATTTATAGCTATTTTGAAAGTATCTCCCTCTTGTTCATATTTGTAATATAAAGCATTTACCAGTTTATTTGCTACTAATTTTCTATCGGGAATATTACCATCTGTTAAAGCATTATTTTTATGCACTAATAAGTTCAAATCCATCTAAGCACCTTTTGACAAATATATATAAAATTATACTATCATCATTTTTATTTGTCAATAGGTGCAATATGACAAATATTAAGCACCATATGGGAAATTTTTTTACAAATATTAAGCACCATATGACAAATTTTTTTACAAATATTAAGCACCATATGACAAATATTAAGCACCATATGACAAATAAAAGTGCTTCTAGCTACTATAAAATGGGCTTTTTTTGTGTCCGTAATTCTTAAAGATTTATTTAGACTATAAAAAGAAGAAAAAAAGAAATACTTTTTTCCTTTTCTTGCCTTTAAAAAGATAGAGATTTTAATTAAATTTCTCGTCCCGTTTTTGTTACTTTTCTCGTCCCATATTTGTTACTTTTCTCGTCCCATATTTGTTACTTTTCCGTCCCATATTTGTCATTTTTGAATGACAAAAAAATCAATTTGTTGTTATCTAGTTAAATAGGCACGAACTATATCAGGTACTTACCCCTTATCTATTCTATGAATTTTATTTGATGTAGATGATTTAGCTAAAATCTCTTTTAAATCCTTTGGATTAGATTTAAGTATCTCTTCTAAAGTTTGAGCTTTATTAGGAGTAGTTGTTATATCTTTTTTTTGCTGTTTAGTTGAGAGTTGTTCTAATACACCTGTGCTAAGAACTTTGTTTTGTTCTTCTAATCTCTCTATTTTTTTATCTTTATTAAAATTAGAATTTAAAAGCTCTTTGTTTTTCTCTTTAAGTTCTGATATTTCAGTATCTTTGGACTTAATAATATCTTCATAAAACTTTTTCGCTTTTGCTTTTGCAAGTTCAAAAAGTTTATTAAACTGATTAAAAAAAGATTTATTAATATTTTGAAATAAGCTGTTAGGCTCGTTTATTATGTGCAGCTCTTTATCTTCGGACTTCAATAGTCCAGTTTTAACTGTTACTATTTCTTTTTTTATATGGTTTTGCATAGATATAGTTAAATCGCTCGTAAACTGCTTTAAAACTTCTTTTTCTTTTTCAGGGATAGATTTATCATCTAAAACGATTTCGTTCGTTTTAGGTGCTTTATCTTGCTTTAAATCATCTAATTTTTTTAATAACTCTTCATATTCTGCTTTTTCATTTTTTACTTTAGAGTTTAAAGAGTGGAGTTCTCTTTTTTGTTCAGCTGTTAAATTTTCAAGACTTGTGATAGTTTTTTGCATTTCTTTAAAACTATATTTTAACTCCGTGTTCTCTTGTTTAACTTCCTTGAGTTCTCTTTGAAGTTCTTTTGTTTTCTCTTCTACTTCCTGCATAGCTCTTTTGTATTGTCTATGGTCTAATCTAACTTTTTGAGAGTTCTCCTCTCCTCGTTCCATACCTAGACAATTTGCTACATCTGTTTGAAGTTTTCTCATTACATCTTTATCTCTTTTAATCGTGATATGCTTATCAAAATCATAGTTAGAAAAAACAATATGAGCGTGATAATTTATTTTCTCTTCTCCAGTTTTGTCAATATGCCCCTCGTCTCTATGAATAGCAATATGTAAAACTTTCATTTGATAATCTTTATCTAGCATTTCAGACAATTTTTTTAAATCTTCCATTGTGTGATTTTCATTTAGATTTACAACTGCTTCACGAATAGGAGTTGCTTTTGTATTTAATTTTCTACCGTGATTTAATTTATAATCTTCATAGATAGCTTTTCTAGTTTCACTAATTGAAGCTATCCTATGATATTCGTTTACATCATCATTTTTAAGAGCATAAGCAACATCAAATATTCTTTCGTTGTGTATGATTGCATTTCCTGATGATGGTTGAATATTAATTGATGATATTGCCATTTATTAACCTCGTTTCTAATTCATATTTTAAAACTTCACTTACTGTTGATACTTCATCTTGATTTATATTTTCGATAAACCAATAATGCCCGTACATATTTTTTAATATTTTATTTCCTCTTGAGTTTGTTTCAAGTTTTCTTTTTATTTTTTCTATCAAGTTATTTTGTTTAAATAAAGTTCCTTGAAAATAGTATATGTTTTTCTCTTTATCGTAATTTGTTTTTAATGGAATAAACTCGTATGAACTGTTATATTTTAAAGTTCCATTCTCAAGTGATAATAAATCTTTATAATGTTTTTTTGCTAATTGTAAAAGTAAAATATCAAATTCATTATTTAGTTTATTTATCTCATATTTTTTAATAGAAATATTCTTATCAATATTAACTAAACTATCATATAAGCTATTCTCATTATTTTGCATAGATTAATCCTTAGTATGTATTAATTTTTTTTTGCGTAACTTGTGGAGTAAAAAAAACGCACTGATGTTTACATCTAGTAGTGCGCACTACTAGATGTAAACATCATAGTGCTAGAATTATATCATTTATTTTCACAAGTTCCAATAAATAATATAATCTTAGATTGACATATTAATTTTCTTTAATTATAATTTATCCTATAAAATAAAAAGGGG
>NZ_NXGI01000048.1 GCF_002993025.1 Arcobacter cryaerophilus gv. crypticus
TTATTCGCTCCTCTTTTTTAGTTTAGTTTTTAATAAATAATTTAATGTACATTTTTGTTTTTTTTATGATATAATTTTTTACATTACAATTTAAAGGAGAGAACATGAAAAAATTTGTTGCTATTTTAGCAATTTTTACTACTTTATTTTTAGGGGCTATGGATCTTCAAACTGCTTCAAAAAGTGAGTTAATGGAAATTAAGGGAGTAGGTGATAAAAAAGCTGATGCCATTATTGAGTACAGAAAAACAAACACTATAAAGTCTGCTGACGATTTAAAAAACATAAAAGGCTTTGGTGATTCTATTATAAACAATGTAAAAAACA
>NZ_NXGI01000049.1 GCF_002993025.1 Arcobacter cryaerophilus gv. crypticus
TCTATTTTAAAACAAAGTAATTTTATAAAAAGAGATATTGGTGTAAAACCATATATGATAATTTTACATTTTTTATATATGTTTGTAATAAATAGAAAAATTTCTAGTTTTATGAAATACAGCAACGATAGCTTTAAAAAAGATGTATATTACAGATTACTAAAAAGCAATAGATACAATTGGAGAAAACTATTACTATTAACTTCTGTAAAATTAATATCAAAATTACATATACTTCAAAAAACAACTGATGTAAAAGTTCTTATCATTGATGATACTGTTGAAATTAAAAGAGGTAAATATATTCAAGGAAGCTGCAGAAATCTTTGGAGTAATAAAGAACATAGAACTGTAAAAGGTTTAAATATAGTATCTTTGAATTACAGTGATTCTCATACTGATATGATGTTAGATTTCTCTATAAATTATAATAAAAATCAAACTATAAATATTAATGAAAATAGTTTTCATCATAAAAGTAATGCATA
>NZ_NXGI01000050.1 GCF_002993025.1 Arcobacter cryaerophilus gv. crypticus
TAGTTTACAAAGATTACTTCTTAAACTTCATACATATTTTAAAGAACTCAATCTCAACCCTGTGGTCAAATTGGACGGGAATTATAGTGCCTTTTTTTCTATTTGTCAAGAGTGTTCACTTAAAGTTTGGTTAAATTTTGGAATTTGTAGTTTTATTAGGTTTTTTAGTTTATAAAAGTCGTATTTTAGGGGTTTGTAAAAGAAATATATGTTTGGTTTAATTACTCAACTTTCGCACATAAAAAATCATTAATTTCTTATATGTAAAAGCTATAATACAGCCCATAAATAGGCACTTTTTGATATAATTTCATCACTACAATCAACTATATAAAGGGCTTTTTTATGGGACTTGATGATTTTATCC
>NZ_NXGI01000051.1 GCF_002993025.1 Arcobacter cryaerophilus gv. crypticus
CCCGTAGGAGTCTGGACCGTGTCTCAGTTCCAGTGTGACTGATCATCCTCTCAAACCAGTTATGTGTCATTGTCTTGGTAGGCCATTACCCCACCAACTAACTGATACAATACAGGCTAATCTCTTACCAATAAATCTTTCCCTTACTAACTTTAGTTAGTAAGGAGTATAAGGTATTAGCAATCGTTTCCAATTGTTATCCCTTAGTAAGAGGCATATTACCTATACATTACTCACCCGTGCGCCACTTAGCTGACAATTATAGCAAGCTATAATCCGTTCTCGTTCGACTTGCATGTGTTAAGC
>NZ_NXGI01000052.1 GCF_002993025.1 Arcobacter cryaerophilus gv. crypticus
AGCGCTCGACTGATAATCGTGAGGTCTCAGGTTCAAGTCCTGATAGGCCCACCATTATGGGGAATTAGCTCAGCTGGGAGAGCGCCTGCTTTGCACGCAGGAGGTCAGCGGTTCGATCCCGCTATTCTCCACCATATACATATAAATAGATAAAAAATTAGATATAAGCTTTTAATAGATAAGAGTTTATATCTGGTTTTAGTCAGAATGATATTTAAAAATATAATGTTAAAGTCTTTAAAAATTTTTCGTAAAATTAAATAGTAATGTTTAATTTTAAATAAAAATTTCATATCTAAAATTTAATAGAGATATTAAAAAACTATAGATAACACAACTAACTTATTAAAGTA
>NZ_NXGI01000007.1 GCF_002993025.1 Arcobacter cryaerophilus gv. crypticus
AATACTCTAAAACTTAGCTCAACCTTATAGACGCATCATAAAGATTTCATGGCTCACTTTGAAATGCGCACGGTGGCCAAATCATTATGCGTCAAGTGGCCAAGTGTCAATGCGCGCGGTGGCCAAATTCTTTGCGTCCCTACAAACCATATTATGTAATATTTTTAAATGATACATATTGAATAAAATATATTTCGTATTAATTTCAAAGGCTCGATTTTTTAAGGTTACTTAAAAAATGAGCAAACAACTGGAAGAGGTATTTATTAAAAAGAAACATTTAATCCAGTTGTTACTGATTAGTTGGTATTTAAACTGAAATATTGAAATTATCTTGCTAAACTTCTAAACTTGCCAAACTGTTATAAACGAATATCTTTAATATAAATTGTTTTTAATACTAAGTGATATTTATCTCAATCTATATTTTAAATGTACTATAATCTTTATTGTTTAGTGAGATTTTTTACTGTGTAAAATTTGTACAAAAAATTAATATATTAAAAGTTTTTTTTGATGTATTGAAAAATAATATATAGCTGTAAGGGTACTATTTGAAGGCTTTTTATTGTTTTTAATTATATTATTTTTCTTAACTTATTTAATTGTATATTATTTGTGGAGAAAAATTATAATAATTTGCATTTGTTTATTTTCTTCACAGTCCCCATGAAATTACTCTAAAAATATACGTAAAAAACTCTCCTCACACCAACCCAACTTTACCAACAACCTTACCTAATATCTGAATTGAATCTAGTTCGGTTTTTTGTATTATTTCACTATTGTAGTTTTTATTATCACTTATTAGCTCTATTGATCCGTCTAGTTTTAAAGATACTCTTTTTACAAGTAATCCTATATTTGTTGAAACTATAAATATTCCACCTTTTGAGATATCTATATTGTTTTTATCAAATAATATTACCTCTTTGTTTAATAGTGTTGGCTCCATTGAATCACCTATTACATTTAATGCAATTATTGATTCAGGATTTGAGTTATTGGATTTATATAAAGAGTCTAGTAATTTCTTATCTATACTTAATAGCTCATAATTGTCATCATAGTTAAATCCACCTCCACCAGCACTTGCATTTATCTCATTAAAGTATTTTATTCTTGAATACTTATTAGTTTGCTCTTCTAATGACTTTGGTGCTTGATCAAATAAAACCCAATTGATTGATATTTTTCTAATAGCACAGAATTTTGCTATCTCTTCATAGGGAATAGAGTTTTTCTTCTTTAATATTGATAGTGATTGCTTTGAAAGATTTAATGCTGCTGCTACATCTTTATCAAATACTCTTTTATTATTTAACTCATTTGATAATATATCTTTTATCTTCTCTATAATCTCATTTACATTCATTTTTTACCTTTAGTTAAATATTGTTTAACTTTTTAATCCATATTTACAATTATAATTATAATTTCTTTAATTAATTATAATTTTGGATACTAATATGAAGATACATTTGGATTTAGATTGTTATTTTGTGAGTGCTGAAAGAACTAGATACCCTTTTTTAAAAGATAAAAATGTTGTTGTTGCTAAAAGTAGTGATAAAAAGATATTTTCTAAAGATAAAAAACAAGGTGTAATTCTTGGTGATACTGGAGCATTTAATAGTGTTTTAGAGTTTAAAAACTCTTATGACACTAATAATATATTAAAAGCATGGAAAGATGAGTTTTTAGATGAAAATGGTGAAATTCATGGAATAGTAATTGCAAAAAGCTATGAGTGTAAACCTTATGGTATAAAAACAGGAACTCCATTAAGAGAAGCAATATATATGTGTCCTAATTTAATCATTATTCCTAGTGATCATCTATTTTATCAAGAACTATCTCAAAAGCTAAAAGCATATCTTGAATTTAAAATACCTGTACTTGAACAATACTCAATTGATGAGTTTTTTGGAGATTTAAATGGTTGGGTTAAAAATAGTGATACGTTAGAATTTATAAAAGATCTAAGAGATGATATAAAAGAGAAATTTGATCTACCAATTACAATTGGAGCTAGTAAAAGCAAATGGATCGCAAAACTTATAACTGATAGAATAAAACCATTTGGTGTATATGTATTAGAAGAAAGTAGGGTACTTGATTACACAAAAGATATTGATGTAAATGATTTTCCAGGTATTGGAAGAGCAATTAGTAAAAAATTAGCTGATTATAGAGTTAAAACATTAGGAGAATTAAGAGCTAGACCAAATTTATTATACTTATATGGTAAAACAGGAGTTGAATTATATGAAAGAATTTGTGGAACTGATAATGAAAGAGTAATACCATATAGTGATAGAAGAGGTATTGGTATTAGTAGAAACTTTAAAGCAATTATTGATAGAAATGAAATATATAGAAGAGTAATGATACTTGCTAGATATCTTAGTTATACAATTACAAAATTAAATTTAAATCCAACAACTTTTTACTTTAAAATTAGATATGAATATGGAATAAAAAACTCTCAATCAATTACAGAAAATAGACTATTTAATGAAAAATTTCTAATAGATTTAGCAAAATTTATGATAAAAAAACTAGATACAAGATTAAACTACAAAATACACTATATAGCAATAAGTGCATCAAACTTTGCATCAGATCATAATATTAAAACCTTTTGTTTAATAGATTATAAAAAAGATCTAAAATATAAAGCATTAAATGAAAATCTATTAAAAGTAAGAGATAAATATGGTATTGATATTGTGAAGTATGCAAGTGAAGAGCTTGTTTGAAATTGTTGTTGTCTCTTTTTTTAGTATTTGGGATCATTCCATCATCAATAAAAACATTTTTTTAACTATTGCATTTTTTAACTATAAATCTAAATTTACAATAGCTTCTCTTCCACTATCTGGACTCAATTTTGCATATCTCAAAGTCATTTTTATATCTTTATGATTCATTAATTTTTGAATAGTAAAAATTGGAGTTCCATTGATAGCTAAATGACTTGCAAAAGTATGTCTTAATGTGTGAATTACAACTTTATTTTTTCTATCCTCTAAATCTATACCAATATTGAATAAATCATTTAAAATGGTTCTCGCTTTTAATTCTTGAGTTGTTTTGAATATCTTATCATTTGGTTCCAAATGCTTTATTCTAAATTCTAATAAATTATTTAAATCATCAGTTAAAAAAGTTTTATAAGTTGTATTATTTTTAAAATCTTTTAAAGTTAATAGTTGATTCGATAAATCAATATCTTTTTTACAAATATTTTGTAAAGTTGCTAATCTTGCACCAGTATTTAAAGCTAGTTTAAAAAATAGATAAATTGTTTCATCCTCTTTTATTTTGTCATATAATATTTGTATTTCTTCTTTTGATAAGAATCTTTCTCTTGTATTATCTACATCAAAAAGATTTATATATTTTGTAAAATCATTTTTTAGTAAATCATTTTTTAAACCATATTTTGTAATTGCTTTTAAAATATTTAAAATATCATTCATTGTTTTTGATGCCAATGGTTTATTTGTTCTACTTACTTTTTTTAATTTTAAAGTATTTGTAAATTTTGAAATATCTTCACGAGAGATATTTTCAAAATCATAATCTTTAAAAAATGGGAGGATATGATTTTTATAGTAAGATTTTACTATTTTGTTAATTGTTGGCTTGTCATTGAAGTAGTAAGTTGCTATATTTTCTATTGATATTATTATTCTTTTTTTTCTTTGCGCTATTGCAGGTGGCTCTTCTCCATTTCTTTGCTTTGTTATAATCTCATTTCTTTTTTGATTACAGTAAGCTTCTCTTATACCTTCACTATATTTTCCAATTTTTAGTTCAATCGTTTTTCTATTGTTATCTTTATACCTTATATAATATACTTTATCAGCTTTTCCATTTGTAATGCAATCTCTATAAATTACACCCGTTAAATTCGTTGTATGCCTTGCCATTTCTTTACACCTATATCACACTCTAAAATATGTTTATTTGATTTTATAGGTTTATTTGGATTTTGTCAATAGTTTGAGAGTGCCTATTTTAAGGCTATTTGTGTTTATTATATTATTTAAGGTTTATTGTAAATTAAATTATATAGAGATTAACTCTCTACATAATTTTTAAGATTTTTCCCTACTTTTGGGTGTTTTAATTTTTTAATAGCACTTGATTCAATTTGTCTAACTCTCTCTCTTGTAACAGAAAGTTCTTTTCCAATCTCTTCAAGAGTTCTATCACTAGCATCATCCATAAGACCAAATCTCATTCTTATAACTGCTTGTTCTCTTTCGTTTAATTGTCCCAGAATTTGATCAATTTGACCTTGAAGGTCTTCTTTCATAATATTATCCATTGGAGTTGGAGCTTTTTCATCTGGTACAAAATCTCCAAATTTACCATCATCATCACTTCCTATTGGAGCTTCTAAAGATACAGGCTCTTTTGTGATTTTTATTACTTGTTTTACTTTATCGACAGGTAATCCAACTTCTTTTGCAATCTCTTCAACATCTGGCTCTTTACCATTTTCTTGAATACCTTTTCTAATAATTTTATTTATTCTATTAATAGTTTCAATCATATGTATAGGAATTCTAATTGTTCTTGCTTGATCTGCAATTGCTCTAGAAATAGCTTGTCTTATCCACCAAGTTGCATATGTAGAGAATTTATAACCTTTTTTATACTCAAACTTATCAACTGCTTTCATAAGACCAATATTTCCTTCTTGAATTAAATCCAAGAAAGCTAAACCTCTATTTGTGTATCTTTTTGCAATAGAAACAACAAGTCTAAGATTTGATTTTGCCATTCTATCTTTTGAGGTATCTGTTATTTTTTTCCCTCTTTTAATCTGTTCTAAAACAGCTTTTAATTCTTCAGGTGTTAAATCAAAACCTTCTTTACTAGCTTCTGCTGTTTGGAAAAGTTTTTTTATCTCCATATATGTAGAAACCATTGTAGCTTCGGGAACCATTGCAGTTATTTGTGCTTTTGATAAATTGATTATATTATCAAGAATTTTTTTATGATTTTTTTGTAAAGTTTCATTAAAAAGTGGTAGTTTGTACTCTAATCTTTTTAACTCACTATCAAAACCAACATCAGATTTTAAAGATGTTTCCATAGCTTTTACTATTTCAGTTATTAATTTTGAAGTAGGTCCTAAATCAAGTAAAGCATCTTTTAATAATCTTTTTTTGAATGCAACTGCTAAATCAAAAGTCATAACATCAACTTCATCATCAGATTTAGCTATTTCTTTTGCTTGAAATTTTAGCCACTCTTTTTTTGTTTTTTCAAGATTTTTGAAAGCTTCTATGATTGTTTGAGCTCTTTTATCTAGTTTTTTTTGTTTTGCACCAGATAATTTTTTCTCATCATCCTCTGCTGTATCAACAGATAAATCTTCTTCATAATCTTCTATCTCTTCTTCTTCCTCTTCTGTATCATCATCAAAGTTTTTGAATAGCTCTTTTACTTTTCTCTCTCTATTTACAAGAGGTTCTTTGTATTCTAAAATAAAATCAATTAAGTATGGAACATAACAAATAGCATCAAGGATAATATCCTCTCCCATCTCAATTCTTTTTGATATTTCAATCTCTTCATCTTTTGTTAAAAGCGGAATTTGTCCCATCTCTCTTAAATACATTCTTACAGGCGAATCAGATCTTGACCATTCTAAAAGCTCTTTATTTTTCAGTAAGTCAAACTCATCATCTTCTGCTTCGATTAGTTTTTCTCTTTGCTCTTTTCTTTTTTTAGCCTCTTCATCATTTAGAAATTTAGCTTGTTCTTGAGAACTAATAACTTTTACATTATATAGCTGTACAAGAGCAAGAATTTTCTTAATTGTTGCACCTGTTGGAGCTTTTGGAAAAATTTTTATAATTTTCTCATAAGTTAATATTGAGTCTTTATACTCTTTGATTAACTGCTCTATAGTTTTATTTATATCTTTTGTACTCATTGTTTTAGGAAATCCTCCTTTTTAAATAGGAGGACATTATACCGAAATTATTTAAAGGTATGATTATATTGAACTATTTAGAAGAGTGTTTAAACAAAGTTTACTAAAAATTAGGATAAAATTTTTGCTTAATATTTAACGGTTAATAAAAATAAGGAATTAGGTATGAGTAAAATCACAGGTAAAGTTTGGAATTTTGGTGCAAATATTGATACGGATGTTATTATAGCTGCAAGATATTTAAATAGTTCAGATCCTGAACATTTAGCAAAATATGTTATGGAAGATGCGGATCCAGATTTTCCTAAAAAGCTAAAAAGAGGTGATATTATAGTTGCTGGTGAAAATTTCGGTTGTGGTTCAAGTAGAGAACACGCTCCCATTGCACTAAAAGCTGCTGGAGTTGCTGCGGTTGTTGCTCCTTCTTTTGCTAGAATTTTTTATAGAAATGCTTTTAATATGGGACTTCCTATATTTGAACTTCCAGAATCTATTGAAATAAAAGAGGGTGAAGAGATTTCAATTGATTTAGATAATGGAGAAATTACAAATAATACAACTAAAAAAACTTATAAATTTATACCAATTCCTCCATTTATGCAAGAGTTAATCTCAAGTGGCGGATTAATTAACTATGCAAAAGAAGAGATGAAGGCTAAATAATGAAAAATTACAATATTTCAATAATAAAAGGTGATGGAATAGGACCTGAAATAGTTGATGAGGCTATTAAAGTTTTAAATGCAGTTGCAAAAAAATGTGATTTTACTCTTTCATATAAAGAGTATTTAATGGGTGGAATTGCAATTGATACAACAGGCGTTCCTCTTCCAAATGAGACTGTTGAAGGTGTTTTAGCTAGCGATGCTTGTTTGTTTGGTGCAATTGGTGGAGCAAAATGGGATACTCTTCCAAGAGATTTAAGACCAGAAACAGGGCTTTTGAATTTTAGAGAGAAAATGGGTGTTTATGCAAATTTAAGACCTGCGATTGTTTATGATGAGCTTTTAAATGCTTCTACACTAAAACCAGAAGTTATAAAAGGTTGTGACATTATGGTGGTGCGTGAGCTTATTGGTGGTATCTATTTTGGAAAACCAAGAGAAAATGATGGATTTAAAGCATTTAACACAATGGTATATACAAAACCTGAGATTGTAAGAATTGGAAAAACTGCATTTGAATTAGCTATGAAAAGAGATAAAAGAGTTTGCTCTGTTGATAAAGCAAATGTTTTAGAGGTTTCTCAACTTTGGAGAGATACTATGAATGAACTTTCACGTGAGTATCCAGATGTTGAATTAACTCATATGTATGTTGATAATGCTGCAATGCAGTTAGTGCGAAATCCAAAACAGTTTGATGTAATTGTAACTGGAAATATTTTTGGAGATATTTTAAGTGATACAGCTTCTATGGTTGTTGGCTCTATTGGTTTACTTCCATCTGCATCAACTGGAGATAAGACAGCAATTTATGAACCAATTCATGGTTCTGCTCCTGATATTGCTGGACTTGGAATTGCAAATCCAATAGCTACAATTTTAAGTGCTGCTATGATGTTAAAATATACTTTAAATGAACAAAAAGCTAGTGATATGATAGAAAAAGCAATAAAAGATGCTTTAAAAGATGGATACAGAACAAAAGATTTGGCTGCTTTTGATGCTAAAGAGGTTTTAAACTGTGTTGCTATGGGTGATAAAATAGTAGAATATATCAACAATTAAGGTATGAAATGAGTGAAAAAAAGTATAGGCTAGTAACACGAAGTGATATGGATGGACTTGTTTGCGGTACATTGCTTAAATATCTTGATATTATAGATGAAATTACTTTTGTTCACCCAAAAGATATGCAAGATGGATTGATTGAGATTACAAATAATGATATAACAACTAATCTTCCTTATGTAGATGGAGTTTATTTAGCATTTGATCATCATTTTAGTGAAACATTAAGAAATGAGAAAAAAGATAATCATATTATAGATCCAGATGCTCCTAGTGCTGCTCAGGTTGTTTATGATTATTATGATGGAGATGAAGTTTTCCCTGGATATTTTACATCTATGATGCAAGGGGCAAATAAAGCTGATAGTGCAAACTTTCTATATGAAGATATTGTAAGACCAAGAGCTTGGACACTATTAAGCTTTTTAATGGATTCAAGAACTGGACTTGGAAGATTTAGAAACTTTAAAATATCAAATTATCAACTAATGATGGATTTAATTCACTATTGTGCTAGACATAATATTGATGAAATATTAGAACTCCCAGATGTAAAAGAGAGAGTTGATTTATATTTTCAATATGAGGAGCAGTTTAAAGATCAGCTTAAAAAATGTACAAAAGTTTATAACAACTTAGTAATAATAGATTATAGAGATGAAGAGATTATCTATCCTGGAAACAGATTTATGGTTTATACACTTTTTCCTGAGCAAAATATATCTATTCATATTTTCTATGCAAAAGATAAAGATAAGATTGTATATAGCACAGGAAAATCTATTACAAATAAAACTTCTAAAACAAATATTGGTGAACTAATGCTTAAATATGGTGGCGGTGGACACGAAAATGCTGGAGCTTGTCAAATTTATAAAGAAGAATCAGAAAAAGTTCTAAAAGAGTTAATAGAAAAAATCAATCAAGATGGTTGATTGATTTTTTAAAAATAGCTAAAAATCTTTTTTTAACTCATTTATAAAAACTTCAAAAGAGGGTAAATTTAAATTTGTCTCTCTTTGTTTTTTTCCCCACATAGGTTCTGGGAAAAAGCTATCCTCTTTAAATCTTGCCATGATATGAAAATGTACATGAGGAACATAATTTCCAAATGATGCAATATTTATCTTTTCAGGATTGTAGTATTCAATCATTTTTTTTTCTATAATATCAAGATATTTCCAAATTTCTTGTTTTGTTTCATTGTTACATTGTGAAAACTCTTTAATATTTTTATTTGTAAAAATTTTTAACCAAGGTATTTCACTATTTTCTATCTCTATATTTATTAAATTGTTTTTAAATATTTGCATATTTAACTCCTACTATTTATATTTTGGAAGATTATATCATATTAAACAATCCTTAAGTAATAATTAAATATAATGCAGTTCCATTTTTTCAACCATGAAAGAAGTTTTTGTAAAATTAATCAATTAAATTTGTATTTTATAGAGAGTTGGAAGAGTTTTAATTTAGATTTTTCCTGTTGAAAATTTGGAAAAAACACAAAGCAAAGAAGGACGAAACTTATGAAAGTAAGAGCTTCAGTTAAAAAAATGTGTGATAAATGTAAAGTTATCAAAAGAAGAGGTATCGTAAGAGTAATCTGCGAAAACAAAAAACATAAACAAAGACAAGGATAAGACACATGGCAAGAATCGCAGGTGTTGATTTACCAAACAAAAAAAGAATGGAGTATGCACTAACATACATCTTTGGAATTGGTTTACACCATTCAAGACTAATTTTAAATGCAACTGGAATTGATTTCAATAAAAGAGCATTTGAATTAACAGAAGATGAGGCTGCTTTAATTAGAAAAGAGATTCAAGAAAACTACCTAGTAGAAGGTGATCTTAGAAAAAAAGTTGCTATGGATATTAAGTCTTTAATGGATTTAGGTTCATATAGAGGATTAAGACACAGAAAAGGTTTACCTTGTAGAGGGCAAAAGACTAAAACTAATGCACGAACAAGAAAAGGTAAAAAGAAAACTATTGGTGCAGCAAGTAAATAAGGATAGATAATGGCAAAAAGAAAAGTTACTAGAAAAAAAATTGTAAGAAAAAATATTGCTGACGGTATCGTTCATATAGCTGCAAGTTTTAATAATACAATGGTTACTGTTACAGATAACATGGGAAATGCAATAGCATGGTCAAGTGCTGGAAACTTAGGGTTCAAGGGTTCTAAAAAATCAACTCCATTTGCTGCTCAAGCTGCAGTTGAAGATGCTATGGCAAAAGCAATGGAGCATGGAATTAAAAATGTAGGAATTAAAATTCAAGGTCCTGGTTCTGGAAGAGATACAGCTGTTAAGGCAGTTGGCGCTATTAATGGGATTAGAGTTACTTGGTTAAAAGATGTTACACCATTGGCACACAATGGTTGTAGACCTCCTAAAAGAAGAAGAGTGTAAGGAGTAAAATATGGCAAGATATAGAGGACCAGTAGAAAAAATCGAAAGAAGACTTGAAGCAGACCTTGGTTTAAAAGGTGAGAGAAGACTTTCAGGTAAAAGTGCTTTAGAAAAAAGACCATTTGCTCCAGGACAACATGGACAAAGAAGAAGTAAAATTTCTGAGTATGGATTACAATTAAGAGAAAAACAAAAAGTTAAATTTATGTATGGTATTTCTGAAAAACAATTCAGTAACTACTTCAAAGAAGCAGTTAGAAGAGAAGGAAATACAGGAACAATTTTAATTACTCTAATTGAACAAAGATTAGATAATGTTGTTTATAGAATGGGATTTGCTACAACTAGAGCATTTGCTAGACAAATAACAACTCACGGGCATATCTTAGTAGATGGTAAAAAAGTTGATATTCCATCATACATAGTAAAACCTGGGCAAAAAATTGAAATTAGAGAAAAATCAAAAAATAATCCACAAATTAAAAGAGCTATCGAGCTTACAAATCAAACAGGAATGGTTGATTGGGTAAATGTGGATAAAGATAAAGTATTTGGAATTTTCACAAGAATACCTGCTAGAGAAGAGATAGTTATTCCGGTTGAAGAGAGATTAATTGTTGAGTTATACTCTAAATAAAAAATAAAAGGTAGCCAATGAAAAAGTTTGCAGAAACTCCGTTTTTACCAACTGAAGTTGAAATTGAGGCTATTAGTGCTAATGAAGCTAAAATTACAGCATATCCATTTGAGGATGGATTTGCGATAACTTTAGCTCATCCGTTAAGAAGATTACTTTTAAGTTCATCTGTTGGTTATGCACCAATTGCTGTTAAGATTGAAAGCGTAACTCATGAGTTTGACTCATTAAGAGGAATGCTTGAAGATGTTGCTATGTTTGTTATAAATCTTAAAAATATGAGATTTAAAATAAATGGTGATAAAAATCAGGTTTCTGTTGAGTACTCTTTTAACGGACCTAGAGATATTAAAGGTGAAGATTTAATTAACTCTGAAGTTGATGTTGTATCAACAGATGAACATTTAGCAACTATAAATAGTGATTGTAATTTAACTTTTACAGTTATTATTCAAAAAGGTATTGGATATATGCCATCTGAGGATATTAGAGATATCGTTGGAGCAGATTTTATACCAATTGATGCTTTCTTTACTCCAGTTAGAAAAGTGGTTTATAGTATTGAAAAGATGTTGGTTGAAGATAATCCAAACTTTGAAAAAGCTGTATTTAATGTGCTTACAAATGGGCAAATTAGTCCAATTACTGCATTTAAAGAAGCTGTTAGTGTTATGTATTCACAAATGTCAGTATTTAATAAAGTTTTTGATTTATCAGAAGTATCAATAAATGATACAAGTGATGATAATGTTGAGTTAAAAGATTTGGTTGTAAAAATTGAAGATTTAAACTTAACTGCTAGAAGCTATAATGCTTTAGATAGAAATGGAATTAAATATTTAGGTGAGTTAGTACTTATGAGTGAAGTTGAAGTTAAAAATATAAAAAACCTTGGAACAAAATCTTATAATGAAATAGCTGAAAAGTTAGAGTCATTAGGTTATCCAGTTGAAAATACACTTCCAGAAAATATTGCTTCTTCTTTAAGAAGAAAATTAGAGCAATTAAAAGCATAAATTAAGGGTTTAATATGAGACATAAGCACGGTTATAGAAAGTTAAATAGAACTTCTGCTCATAGAAAAGCATTGTTAAAAAATTTAGCAATTGCAATTATTGAGAGAGAAAAAATTGAAACAACTGTTCCAAAAGCAAAAGAGCTAAAAAGATATATTGAAAAACTAGTAACATCTGCTAGAAATGCTGATTTAAATACACACAGATATGTATTTGCTGCATTACAAAGCAAAGAAGCTACTAAAAAACTAATAAATGAAATAGCACCAAAATACGAAGGTAGAAATGGTGGATATACATCTATTATTAAAACAAGAATTAGAAAAGGTGATGCTACACCAATGGCATTTATCTCTTTCATTTAATCTTTCAAGGGATAGGAAACTATCCCTTTTTTTATAAAAAAAACTATTATTTCCCTAAAAAATAACCTTTCAAAATCCACTTACACTTTTTTTAAACAAAATTTAGATAAAATCAGACGTTTATTATACCTAGAAATCTTAGGAGAACCAGTTTATGACTTTAAAAGAAGCACTCAATTTAAGTAGTGAAGATATAGAAAAATTAAAAGATGATTTAAAAATAAAAATTAAAAATAGTAATGTTGGCGCTTATATTGAACAGTTAGAAAATAAAGATATATATAGTTATGGAAATGGAATTCCAATAGCTATTAAAAACAATATAAATGTTAAAAATTGGGAGCTTGACTGCTCTAGTAATATATTAAAAGGGTATATTTCTCCTTTTAATGCAACTGTTATAGAAAAATTAGAAAGTTCTGGATTAAGTCCTTTTGGACTTACAAATATGGATGAGTTTGCAATGGGAAGCTCTACAGAAAGTTCAGCTCATGGAAAAACTTTAAATCCTATTGATAATTCAAGAATTCCAGGTGGAAGTAGTGGTGGAAGTGCAGCTGCTGTTGCGGCTGGAATTGCTATTGCAGCTTTAGGAACTGATACAGGTGGAAGTATTAGGCAACCAGCTGCTTATTGTGGTGTTGTTGGAATGAAACCAACTTATGGAAGAGTTTCAAGATATGGAATAGTTGCTTACTCATCATCTTTAGATCAGTGTGGACCAATTACTCAAAATGTCGAAGATGCTGCAATTTTGTACGATATAATAGCTGGTTATGATAAAAAAGACTCTACTAGCGCTAATATTGATTATACAAAAGTTACTCCAAATTTAGATAGTAATAAAAAATTTACGATAACAGTTATTGATAACTTTGTTGCTCAAGCTTCTAGTGAAATACAAACTTCATTTAATAAAACTGTTGAACTTTTAAAAGAGCAAGGACACAAAATTGTTCATGCAAATATGATTGATACAAATAAAATTATTTCAACATATTATATTATTGCAACTGCAGAAGCTAGTACAAATTTAGCTAGATTTGATGGTGTTAGATTTGGTGCAAGAAAAGGTGATGGAAACTTAAAAGATATGTATGTAGATACAAAAACTCAAGGTTTTGGATATGAAGTTAAAAAAAGAATTATGCTTGGTTCTTTTGTATTAAGTTCAGGATATTATGATGCCTACTATATAAAAGCCCAAAAAGTAAGAAATCTTATAAAAGCAGAATTTGATAAAATTTTTGAAAGTTCTGATTTGATTTTATCACCAGTTGCCCCAACTACTGCTCCAAAATTTGGTTCATATTCAAATGCTTTAGAGATGTATTTGGCAGATATATATACGATAGGTGTAAATTTAGCAGGTCTTCCAGCTATTAGTTTACCAGTTGCAAAAGATAGTGAAGGACTTCCAATAGGACTTCAGCTAATTGCAAATAGTTTTCAAGAACAAACTTTATTTGATGGTGCTTTATCTATGGAGAAAGCTGTAAAATATAAAAAATAATAAAATATAATTAGGATATAAAGATGAGAATTAGAAAAAGAGCTTTAACTTTTGAAGATGTGTTGCTTGTTCCTGCAAAATCAGAAGTTTTACCAAAAGAGGTTTGTACAAAAACAAAATTAACTAAAAATATTGAATTAAATGTTCCATTTGTAAGTGCTGCAATGGATACAGTTACAGAGTATCAAGCTGCAATTGCAATGGCAAGACTTGGTGGAATTGGAATAATTCATAAAAATATGGATATTGAAGCACAAGTTTTACAGTGTCAAAAAGTAAAGAAATCTGAATCTGGAATGATTATTGATCCAATTACAATTAAACCTAATCAAACTTTACAAGATGCAGAAGATATTATGGCTACATATAAAATTTCAGGTGTTCCTGTTGTTGATGATGATGGTATTTTAGTTGGTATTTTAACAAATAGAGATATGAGATTTACTAAAGATTACAGATTTAAAGCATATGAAAAAATGACAAAAATGCCACTAGTTACAGCAGTAGAAGGAACAACTTTAGAGCAAGCTGCTGAAGTAATGCATCAAAATAAAATAGAAAAACTACCAATTGTAAATAAAAATAATAAATTAATTGGACTTATTACAATTAAAGATATAAATAAAAAAATTGAGTATCCAAGTGCTTGTAAAGATGAGTTTGGAAGATTAAGAGTTGGTGCTGCTATTGGTGTTAATCAACTAGATCGTGCTAGAGCTTTAGTTGCTGTTGGAGTTGATGTTCTTGTACTTGATTCTGCTCATGGGCACTCAAAAGGTATTTTAGATACTGTAAAAGCTATTAAAGCAGAGCTTGATGTTCAGTTAATTGCTGGAAATGTTGCAACTGCTGAAGCTACAAGAGATTTAATTGCTGCTGGTGCTGATGGTGTTAAGGTTGGAATTGGACCTGGAAGTATCTGTACAACAAGAATTGTTGCAGGTGTTGGAGTTCCTCAAATGAGTGCAATCGATGAGTGCGCTATTGAAGCTAAAAAAACTGGAACTCCTATTATTGCAGATGGTGGGATTAAATATTCAGGTGATGTTGCAAAAGCTTTAGCTGTAGGTGCTAGTTGTGTTATGATGGGAAGTGCATTAGCTGGAACAGATGAGTGTCCAGGTGAAGTAATTCTTTATCAAGGAAGAAAATTCAAATCTTATAGAGGAATGGGAAGTATTGGAGCTATGACAAAAGGAAGTACTGATAGATATTTCCAAGAAGGAACTGCTGCTGATAAACTTGTACCTGAAGGAATTGAAGGAAGAGTTGCTTATAGAGGAACTATTGCTGATATTATTCATCAAATGGTTGGTGGATTAAGAAGCTCTATGGGTTATTTAGGAAGTAAAGATATTGTTACTTTTCAAGATACTGCAGAGTTTGTTGAAATTACAAGTGCAGGACTTAGAGAGTCTCATGTTCATGATGTAACAATCACAAATGAAGCTCCAAACTATCACGTATAAAAAAGAGTAGAAAACGGAAACTATATCCGTTTTCTTAGTAGAATAATTTAAAACCTAATAGGATTTCTCCTATTAAAATTACTTTGACACGAAATATTTAGTGGTTTTTATAAAATTGATTATAGTTTTGAATACATCTGCTCTTCTGTTAAAATTACAACTCCAAGTTCTACTGCTTTATCATATTTGCTTCCAGCATCTTCACCATAGATTAAAAAGTCTGTTTTTTTAGATATGCTAGAGCTTACTTTGGCACCTAGATTTTCTAAAAATAGTTTTATTTCATCTCTACTTTTGCTCATTGTTCCAGTTATAACGACTGTTTTGTTTTTAAATGGATTATCTTTTGCCTCTTCTTTTATAGTTACTTTTGGTTTTAAAATATCAAAAAGTTTTAAAACAAATTCACGATTTACTCTAAAAAACTCTAAAAATGAGTTTGCCATTTGTTCGCCAATTCCATCTATGCTTATAAGATCTTCAAATGAAATGTCTACCAAATTTAAACCAAATTTACTACAAATAGATTTTGAAGCAACTTCACCAATATGTTCAATTCCCAAAGCTGTAAGAACTCTATATAATTCACTATTTTTTGAGTTTTCTATAGCATTTAAAAGATTGTTTATTTTCTTTTCTTTAAATCCTTCAAGGTTTTCTAAATCCTCATATTTTAAAGAGTACAAGTCTAAAATATCAAAAATCTTTTTTTCATTTACTAAAAACTCTACTATTTTATCGCCTAATCCATCTATATTTAGACAGTTTTTACTAGCAAAATATATTATAGAGTTTACAACTCTTGATGGACAGTCAAGATTTTGACACTTAATCATAATCTCTTCTATTAAAAGTTCACTAGAACAATCAGGACAAATAGTTGGTTTTAAAATTTCTTTTTCATTTCCAACTCTTCTATCTTTTAAAACCTTTGTAATTTTTGGGATTACATCTCCGCTTCTTATTATAATTATTTCATCACCAATTTTTAAATCAAGTCTTTTTATCTCATCAAAATTATGTAAAGTAGCACGTTCTACATTTGCACCTTCGATTAAAACTGGTTCAACTATTGCAACAGGTGTTACAACTCCTGTTCTTCCAACTTGTAAAATAATATCTTTTAATTTTGTAGTTTTTTCTACTGCTGGGAATTTATATGCACATGACCATCTTGGAAATTTTTGAGTGAAACCTAAATCTTGTTGAGTTGAAATATCATCTATTTTTATAACCATTCCATCTAAAAGCATAGGAAAAGTATCTCTTTTTTTTATCATATTTTCATATAGTTTTTTTATATCATTTATCTCTTTTACTAAAGTTTGCATAGGAGTTTTTACAAATCCTAAAGAGAATATATAATCCATCATTTGAGATGTTTTTTCAAAATTTAAACTATTTTGACCAACTCCCCAAGCATTAAAAAATAGTTTTCTTTTTGAAGTAATAGAAGAATCAAGTTGTCTTAAACTTCCAGCTGCCGCATTTCTTGGATTTGCAAAAGTTGCTTCACTGTTTTTTAATCTTTCAATATTTATAGTTTCAAAGTCACTTTTTTTAATTACAACTTCACCTCTTATTTCAATAAGAGATTTTTCATCAATTTCTAAAGGTATAGATTGTATCGTCATAGCATTTTGTGTAACATCTTCTCCTATTTCACCATCACCTCTAGTAATTGCTTGTTTTAAAACACCATTTTCATAAATAAGATTTAAAGATGCTCCATCAAACTTTGGCTGACAAAAGAACTCTAAATTCTCACCAACCTTAGAAGCTCTTTTTATCCAATCCTCAAGCTCTTTGTCGTTAAAAACATCTTCTTGAGACCACATACGACTTAAATGATTTGCTTTTTTAAATCCTTTCAAAATAGCTCCACCAACTCTTCTATTTGGTGAATTTGGGTTTATTAAATTTTGGTTTTGATTTTCAAATTCCAAACACTGTCTTGCTAATTTATCATACTCTTCATCACTTGCTATTGGTTCATCGTCAACATAATAAGCCTTTGCCCAAGATATTATTTTTTTTATATTTATTTCATACTCTTCTTTTGTCATATTTTATCTTTTCTATAAATTTTGAGTAATATTGTATCATTTTTTGCTAAGCAATATCTAAAAATACATTATTTGTTATAGTTTAATTATTTAATTATGTTATATTAAATCTCATTCAAACACAAAGGGAGAGATACATGGAAGGGTTAAATTTTACTATTGCAAAAAAGATGATGCTATTTGCTATTGTTATTTTTGTGACAATTTTTATTACAGGACTTTTGAAGTTTAATAATCTTTTAAATACAGAAAAGAACTTTGATATATTTAAAGATAGGGCAGTTACTGGTAAATTTTATGTTTTGGAAGTTGAAAAAGAATTAAATTTTGTAGCTAGAAATTCAAGAGATATTATGCTTGGAAATGCGTACGAAAATAATATAAAGAACTTAGAGAAGAGTAGGGGAAATATAATAAAATCTTTTGATGGTTTACTTCAAACTTCTCAAAATGAAGCTGAAAAAAATGTTGTTTTGGAAGTAAAAAAAACAGTTCTTGATTTTATAGAAGATGGATATAAAAAGATGAAATCTCTTGAAACTGTTGATAGAACTCCAGAAGTTTTAGCAGCAATGTATCAAGCTTATAAAAAAGATGCAACGCCTTTGGCAAATAAAAGTAGAGAAAATTTCTCTAAGCTTATAAAAGAGAAAGAGGAAGATTATAAACTTCAATCAGAACTTTACAACAAGCAGATGAAAGGTTTGAAAAATATTATAATTATTGAGTCTTTAGTTATTATTTTAATAGTTATTTTGTCTTTATTTCTTTTATCAAGAGATATTATTACATCGTTAAATAAGTTTAAAAAAGGGCTTACATCATTTTTTGATTTTATGAATAAACATAACTCAAAAGTTGAATATATAGATATTCAAAATAGCGATGAATTTGGAGCTATGGCAAAAATTGTAAATGATAATATAAAAGTTATAGAAAATAGAACTTTAGAAGATAAAAAACTTATAGATGATGTTTTTGTTGTTGTAAATAGAGTTAAACATGGATATTACAGCCAGTTGATAAAAGAAGATACTTCAGATGAGATTTTGTCTACATTAAAAGATAGTATAAATGATATGATAAGCTCTACAAAACAAAACTTTATACAAGTAAACAATATCTTAGAAGAGTATGTAAAATATAACTATAGAGAAGAGTTAAAGCTAGATGGAATTGAAAAAGGTGGAGTTTTTGAAGCTTTAATAAATAATATAAATCAACTAAGAAGTGCCATAAACGATATGCTTAAAAAAGATAAGCTAAATGGTCTTATTTTAGATAAATCTTCAAATGAGTTGCTATTAAATGTTGATAAATTAAACAATAGTTCAAACGATGCAGCAACAAGATTAGAAGAGACAGCAGCAGCACTAGAAGAGGTTACAAGTAGTATTGCAAACTCAAATAATAAAATAAATGAGATGTCAAATATTGCAAAAAATGTTACAAATGCTGCATCTTTGGGGCAAGATTTAGCAAATAAAACTGCTTTGTCTATGGATGAGATAAATATTCAAGTAAATTTAGTAAATGACTCAATTTCAGTAATTGACCAAATAGCATTTCAAACAAATATTCTTTCACTTAATGCTGCTGTTGAAGCAGCAACTGCTGGAGAAGCTGGAAAAGGATTTGCTGTTGTTGCTCAAGAGGTGCGAAATCTTGCAAGTAGAAGTGCAGAAGCTGCTAAAGAGATTAAAAATATAGTTGAAAGTGCTACATCAAAAGCAAATGATGGAAAACAAATAGCAAGTAGTATGATAGATGGATACAAAGGTTTAAATAACTCTATAAATCAAACTATTTCATTAATACAAGATATAACAAGCTCTTCAAAAGAGCAGCAAAGAGGTGTTGAGCAGATAAATGATGCTGTCTCATCTTTAGACAAACAAACTCAAGAGAATGCTAATATTGCTAGAGTTGCTAGTGATATTGCAGGAGAAGCTTCTTCTATGGCTAAAAAAATACTTGAAAATACAAACTCAAAAGAGTTTCCTGGTAAAAATAGTGTTGAAGATGATTTTGTAAAAATGTTTAAAAATGGTAAAAAAGAGAGTTCTTCAACTATAAATAGTACTGAAAATAAAGTAGAAAAAATAGAAGATAAAAAAGTAGAAGATAAAAAAGTAAATTCAGATGAGTGGGAGAGTTTTTAAACTCCCGCTTTTTATTTAATAATATGTCCAACAAATTTTGACATATTATTTAATATTTTTCCACCTCTTCTAAATCCTAAGCCACAAGCTTCATAAGAGTAGAAAACTCCAGCTTGATAAAAGTCACCATTTTCATCTTTTGGAAACTCTACATACTCTTGATAAATTGGCATATGCCCTTCATAATCGCCACTAGTTTCTACATCTGTTGAACCATCTGTGTTTATAATTTTGACATTTGCTCCCTCTCTTCCAAAGGCTCTTTTTTCTACATATTTTTTGCCTTTTAGTGGTTCAAAAGATGTTTCAAGTAAAAGTGGATGATTTGGATATAAATCCCATAAAATCTTCATAAATGCTTTTGATTGAAAGATTAGTGTATAGGCAGGATTAAATATAATAGCTTTTTTCTCTTTTATTATTTCAGTTAAAAGCAAAGCTAAATCACCCTCTTCAATACCAATATTTTCCCAAGGAATAAGTTTAAACCAAAATTCAAAAAGCTCATCATTTTTAAAAATACCATCATCACTAAAAGAGACATTTTCAATGAATTCAAAATCTGTATTAAAACCAGCTTCTTGTGCAGTATGCTCCAAAAGTTTTGTAGTATTTATATCTTCACTCGAAGTTGAAATACTAGAAAATAGTATTTTCCAACCAAGTTTTGAGTAGTACTCATCAAAATTTTCTATATCACTATTTAGTGTTATTATTCTTTTAAAATTATCTTTTAGTGCATCGTAAAGATTGTTAAATTGTGCTGCTTCATCTAAACCATTTTGTTTTAGCATTGCCCACTGAATAATTGCTGTTTCAAAAAGTGAAGTTGGTGTATCTGCATTAAACTCAATTAGTTTAATTGGTTTACCATCTATTCCACCAGCTAAATCAAATCTTGAGTATAAATGCCAATGAACATCATTTTCCCAAGACTCTTTTACAAGCTCTACTAGATTAAAAGGGATATTTAGTTCGTGAAAAAGTTCCTTGTCTATTACAAATTGAGCAGTTTCAACAAACATATCATAAAGTTCATTTGTTGCTTCATAGTAAGCATTTGCTTCATTTTCAGATATTACAACTAACTTATCAGAAATATATGAACTCTCATCACTATCTGTGTGCCAAGTAAAGCCAATATTTTCTAAATATTCAGGTGTTAGTGCTTCTAATTTTTCTAATTTCATATCAACCTCCAATGCTTTGAGTTGCTGATTTGCTACTATTATTACTTTGGCTTGAATTTTGATTATTTCCACCAAAAAAACCACTTTTTTTCGTAGTTCCAGCTCCACTTGTTGGTTTATTAAATGAACTTTGAGATTTACTATAAGTTTGTGGAGATTTGTATTGAGCTGCTTTTTGGTTTTGGAAGTTTTGATTATTAAATAGTTTGTTACCAAGCCACGAACCAATCATTGCTCCTGCTATTGAAGATAGTAAAACTCCACCAAGACCCATTCCTCCACTACTCATTTCTGGATTTGTAAGAGCTGATGTTCCAGCATCTATTTTTGCTTCTTCTTCTTTTACAAGTTTATTAATCTCTTCTTGTGATAAAATTCTTTCAGTCCCATCTGGATTTCTAAGAACTATTGTAGTTTTTGCTGCTGGAAATTCATCTGCTATTTTGTAGCTTCCATCACTACCTTTTTCTACTACAACAAAAGCTCCCTCTTGTTGACTAGCATTTGTAAAAGTTCCATTTGACTGGTTATTTTGATTTGAGTTATCATTGCAAGCATTTAATCCTAAAATTAAAAATGTAGCAAGACCACCTTTTTTTGCTAACTCTTTTAATGTTTTGATATTTTTATTTTGCATATTATCCTCTCTTTGTTGTTTTTCTAAATTTAGTCTTATTTGTTTTTTTATTATTTATTTTATCTTTACTTTCTCTTTGTTTTGAATCAGATTTTTTTTCTTTTATAGATTTTTTTTCTCTTATTTTTGTTCGTGGTTTTTTCTCTTTTGTAGTAAAACCTTCAAGCTCAACTCTAGGAATTTTAAGCAACAACTCTTTTTCTATTTCTGCCATAAGTTGATAATCTCTTACACTTAAAAGTGTTATAGCAACTCCATCATTTCCTGCACGTGCAGTTCTTCCAACTCTATGAGTGAAGTCATTTATTGTGTCAGGTAGAGCAAAATTTATTACACAAGGAAGATTTTCAATATCAATTCCTCTTGCTGCAATATCTGTACAAACTAAAACTCTAAGTTCTTTTTCTTTAAATTTTCTCAATGCCAAAGCTCTTGAACTTTGTCTTACATCTCCGTGGATACAAGATGCTTTTAATCCATCAAGGTTAAGATTTTTTACTAAATCATCGGCTTCTAGTTTTCTATTTACAAAAACTAATGCTTGAGATATATTTTTTGAACCTATTAAATATGAAAGAAGTTCACTTTTTTTATCTTCATCAACAAGAACTATTTGATGTTCAATTTTTTCAACATGACCTCTTTGATTTGTAACTTCAATTACAACAGGCTCTTTTAAAAACTCTTTTGCAAGTTTTTTTACTGTTGAATTTATTGTTGCACTAAACATTGAAATTTGTCTATTTTTTCCAATATGTGGCAAAATTTGTTCAACTTCTTCTAAAAATCCCATGTCAAGCATTGTATCAAGCTCATCGATTACAACTCTTTGCACACTTGAAAGATTTATTGTATTGTTTTTTATATGTTCAAGTAATCTTCCTGTTGTAGCAACAGCAATATCAACTCCATTAGTTAGTTTTTTTTCTTGATCTTTTATTGAGATTCCACCAAAAATAGCAACTTTTTTAATGTCAATATATTTTGAATAATCATCAACTGCATTTGCAATTTGTTTTGCTAATTCTCTTGTTGGAACTAAGATTAAAGCTCTTAAAACACTATTTTGTTTTTCATCTTTACTCTTTTCATTTATTAAATCTTCTAAAATAGGAAGCAAAAAGGCACAACTCTTTCCAGTTCCACTTTTTGCAACTCCTATAATATCTCTTTTTTTCAATGCAATAGGAATTGCTTTTTCTTGAATAGCAGTTGGGGTTGTATATCCCAAATCATCAATTGCTTTTAAAATGTTTTCATTTAGTTTTAAGTTTTGAAAAGTTTTTATAAAAAATCCTTTGGTAAAAAATATTATATATTGTAGCGAAGTTGAAATTAGATTTAAGTTTAGTATCTATTTTTTTACTAAATTTAATAATATTTAATATATTTAAAAATTATTTATATTCATAAACCCTTTAAAAATGTAATAATCAAAATTATATTTCAATAAAATAATATTTTTATATATTTTAAGTAAAAAAATAAATTATTTTTGCTACAATTTCGCTTATAAAATACGAATAATAAAAATAGGAGAAAGAGTTATGAATGTTAAAAAAGTTATTTTAAGTGTGGTTACAGCTACTTGCTTATTTTCTATAAGTGCAAATGCTTTAACTTTAAAAGAGACTTTAAATGAAGTTTTAGATACAAATCCAGTTGTTCAAGAGAGGCTTAAAAACCTAAACGAAACTAGAGAAGATTTAAATATTGCAAAATCTGAATGGTTACCATCTTTAGATTATAGAGGAACTATTGGAAGAAATAATAGTGGTGATTTAAAAGATAGTGGAAATTCTAGTTTTAACCATACTGTAAGAGATAGTTCATACTCTCATTATACAAACTCATTAAAACTTACACAAAATATTTTCAATGGTTTTAGTACAACAGAAAAAATAAATTATCAAGAAGCTAGACTTTTTGGAGCTGCTTATCACTATTTAGAAAATGCAAATGATATATCATTTAATATGACACAAGCTTATATTGATCTTTTAAGAAGTTATCAACTATTGCAAAATGCAAAAGATAATGTTGTAATAAATAAAAAAATTTATGAAGATGTACAATCTCTTTATGACCAAGGACTTACAACAAAATCAGAGATGACAAAAATATATGCATCTTTATCTTTGGCAAATTCAAATATGGTTGTTCAACAAAACAATACAATGGATAAAGAGTTTAAATTTAAAAGAGTTTATGGAAGAAGTGTAAATGTAGGAACTCTTGAAGTTCCAAAACTTGACCTTGCAATGCCTGAAAGTAAAGCAAGAGCTACAATGATAGCAATACAAAATAATCCTTCAATGATTGTAAGTAGTTATAATATAAAAGGTGCACAAGCACTTTATAGAGAGAAAAAAAGTAAATTTATGCCTAGTGTTGATATAGAAGCTGAACAAATGTTTAATGACTATACAAAAGACAATGGCTTTGATAGTGCTGATGATAGACAAAGAATTTATGCTGTTTTAAATTGGAATTTATTTAAAGGTGGAGCTCATAGTGCTGATTTACAAAAAAGTAGAAGTACAATAAATAAAGAACTTGAGCTTCAAAGAGATTTAAAAAGACAAACAATAGAGAGTTTAGAGCTTTCATGGAGTGCATATGAAATGCTAGGAAAACAACTAACTGAACTATATAAATATTATGAATATTCAGAAGAGACTCTTTCTAGTTATCAAAGTGAGTATGAGATGGGAAGAAGAACACTTCTTGACCTTTTATCTGCTCAAAATGACCTAATAAGCTCTAAAGCACAAATTATAAATGCACAAATGGATAGACTTTTTGCACAATATAGAATTTTAGATGCTATGGGAATGCTTGTTAGTTCAGTTTTAGATGATAAGGATTATGCAAAAATTATAAAAACAACTACAAATCCACTTGATTTGGCGAAAGATGAGATTCCTGTATTATTGGATGTTGATAATGATAAAGTTGTAGATCATCTTGATATTTGTGATAACTCTGTTGTAGGAAATAATGATATTGGACCAGATGGTTGTAGTAAAGAGAAACAAGATAGTGATTTTGATGGAATTAGTGATGAGGCAGATAAATGTCCAGATACTCCATTTGGTGCAGTTGTAGGAGTAGATGGTTGTCCTGTTGGAACTGAAAATAAATTTAATATGACAAGCGGTGAGTATATAAACAATGTTTTAGCTTATGGTGAAGATAGTCCAAAAAAATCTGAAAAACTTGGACTTTATGACTATGAGTTTAATGTTGCAGCAAATAAAAATATAGAATCTACAACACTAGATAAACATCTAATGTACGATGATTTTGCTATGATAAAAAGATTTGACTTTGTAAATATGAACAACAAAGATGAAGCAAAAATAGATGAAATGGCAAAAAATCTTAAAGAGTACAACGGTACAAACGCAGTTGTAACTCTAATAGGAAATACAAGAGTTACAAAAAATAAAGAAGCAAGTTTTGATAAAGGTTTAGAATATGCAAACTCTCTTAAATCAGAACTTGTAAAAAAAGGTGTAGATGAAAAAATAATAGTTACACAATCAAGAGCTGATTTAGATAAAACATACACACAAACAGTTAGAAGTGATAGAAGTTTAAATGATGTTGTTGTAGCAGCTTTATATGTTCCAAAATCTTCAAATACAAACAATGATAGCGATGGTGATGGAGTTATAAATGAACTTGATGAGTGTCCAAATACTCCAATCGGTCAAATGGTAAATGAAAAAGGTTGTCCAAATACTATAAATCTTGAAGTACTATTTGAAAATGATAGCGATAGAGTAATAGAAAGTAGTGTAGAAAAAGTTAAAGCTTTTGCTAATTATTTGTTAGAAAATAAAGATTTTGAAGCTAGTATTACAGGACATGCAAGTCAAAGTGGAAGCGAAAGTAATAAAAACAGTTACAAAAATAGTGCTAAATACAATTTAGAACTATCTTTAAAAAGAGCCGAAGCTATTAAAAATATTTTAGTTCAAAATGGTGTTCCATCTTCAAGAATAATAGCTACAGGAAAAGGTTTTGAAGAACCAATAATGAGTAATGATACAGAAGAGGGAAGAGCTGCTAATAGAAGAATAGAGGCTATTTTAGTAAAAAAATAGAAAGATAGTGTTGAAAATAAAAAATTAAAGGGAAGAAATGAAAAAAATAGTTATATCAATACTACTTGCTACAACACTACTTTTGGCAAATAGTAATGTAAATAATAGCTCAAGTAACTCTACAAATAAAATTGTAGAGAGTTATGAAAAACTAGCTTCACAAGGAGAGATTGAAGCTATGTTTGACTTAGGTTTAATTTATGCAGCAGGTGATGGTGTTGAACAAGATTATACAAAAGCTAGAGAGTGGTTTTTAAAAGCTGCAAATAAAAATGATACTATGAGTGCATACAATTTGGCTCTAATTTATAAAAATGGATTGGGTGTTGCTAAAAACAACAAAGAAGCATATAAATATCTTTTAATTGCTGCAAATAAAAATTATTCACAAGCTCAATATATGCTTGGAACTATGATTGAAAAAGGTGAAGGAGCTAAAAAAGATTTAAAAGAGGCTTTCTCTTGGTTTTTAAAAGCTGCACAACAAGGGCATATTTTAAGCGAATATAGAGTTGGGAAAATGTACAGATTAGGTGAGGGTGTCGCTAAAAGTGATACAGAAGCTAAAAAATGGTACGAGTTGTCTGCTAACAAAGGAAATGCATTTGCTCAAGCAAATTTGGGTGTGATGTATAAACAAGGAATTGCTACAAAACAAGATTATAAAGAGGCATTTAATTGGTTTGAAAAATCAGCAAATCAAAAAAATACATTGGGACAGTTAAATTTGGCGCTAATGTATCAAAATGCTTTGGGTGTAGAAAAAAATTTAAAAGAAGCTTTTAAATTGTATCAAATGGCTTCAGATGAAGGAAATAATGCAAATGCTCAGTTTAATTTGGGCTTAATGTATTTAAAAGGCGATGGAGTAGAAAAAAATATTAATAAAACTATTGAGTACTGGAAAAAGGCATCAGAACAAGGTTTTGAAAGTGCTACAAATAATTTATCAATATTATGTAAAGAAGTTCCAAATAGTTGTAAAAAAGGTGTTTAATTTTTATTAAACACCTTTAATCTTTATTAAAACTATTGTATAAAAAGTTTTAATAAAGAGAGTCTATCGCTTACATTTAATTTCGTGTATATGTTTTTTATATGTTTTTTTACTGTGTTTACTGATATATTTAGCTCATGGCTTATCTCAATATTTTTATAACCTATTTTCAAATACTTTGCAATATTAACCTCACTTGAAGTAAGATTTGAGAAAATATCATCTTGTTTTTCAAAATTATCTTTATTTTGTGATATATTTACAAATAGCTCATGAGCTATTTGTGGGCTTAGCCATGAATAACCAGAAATAATAGTCTCAACAGCAGAATTAAAAAACAGATCTTGCATATAGGCATTTCCATATCCATTTACTTCTTCATTCAGCCATATTTTTGCTTTGCTAAAGCTTGGATTTTCATCTAAAATCAAAATTAGATTTTTATTTTTTTGAAGTTTTTTTACCATAATCTCTTTGTTTCTAGCTTTTATAGAAGCTAGAATTATTAAAAGAGAATTTTCTGTAAGGTAAAAATCTTCTTCATTTGAAATTATGTTTGTATGGTATTTTTTATTTAAAATTTTTTCCCATCTTGAAATAATTTCCAGATTGTCTGCATATATAAAAACTTGCATAGCTTATTCTACTTTCATGTAATTAATAATACGATATATTATTATATCTTCACTTGTTTTTTGGTTAAAAATATATTGTAATTGGGCAGGGACTAAAGTCCCTGTTCCGAACTAGATTTACAATATAACTATAGTGTCTTCAACTAAATTCTATTTTGGGCTATAACGGTTGTTCTATCTCTGGTTTTATCTGTACTTTTACAGAAGAATCCGTATTTGTATACTCCCAAAAACCATCTTGATTTACTTCATTTGCTTTAGTCCAATTTGCACTATCTGCAAATGAAACTTTATCTTGATTAGTTCCTAATATTTCAAGGTTAATTTTACCGTCATTTTCTTTTTTACCCATATCTAATATATCTTCTAGTTTCAAATTTAAAAGTTCGTTTTTACCATCAACTCTTAAGTCAATAATAGTAAGATTTTTTAGTTGCTCATTATCTATAGCCGAAAAATCAATATTTATATCTTTACCAAGAATAAAGTTTGAAGTACTTGCATTTCCTAATTCCAGTTTGAAAGTAGCATCTCCTTCTGTTGATTTTACATCTGTAGAAAAAGGCTTTCCATCTGCATCTAGCTCTTGAGTCCAAGCTTTAATTCCTACACTATCTACCTTTTTATCATTTGTAAATTGGATTTTGTTTATCTCATCATATTTGATACCTGTAATAGTCCATTTACTATTAGTTGCATCCCAAACTGCTTGTGTACCATTTAAAACTGCTCCATCCTTAATTCTAAACTGAGAACTTGCACTAAGTCCTGTTAATTCAAGATTCATAACCTCACTACCATCTACATCTTTCATATTTGCATTTAGTTGTAGTGCTACCCAAGAGAATACTGAGCCATTTACTTGAGTTGGAGCAATAGTAACACCATCTGCAACAGCAGCTATTGTGCCAGTTGCAGTTATTTGTTGCCCAACTGGAGTTGCCAAATTTTGCTCATATACAGATAATTTAACATCAAAGTCAAAAGTTCCTGCCCAGTTTTCTGGTGCATTTATATATATTTCTGGTATGACATTGCTTCCAACTGTTGGGATTAGCCATTTATTTACACCTACATTTGTATTGTCTCCATTTGGATTTAGTGTATAGCTTTCTGTTGAAGTTCCAATATTTGTAGCCATTTTAAGATTTCCACCATCCATATACCAAACTGTCATACCATTTGGTATTTTATCTAGTACAATATTTCCTAAAGTTTCAGATTTATCTGTAATAACTAGTGCATCAGCACCACCACTAGCAGTAATTGTTACTTTTAATGGGTTTGCTAATCCAACAAGAGCTAAATCCTCAGTTCCTGTTGCTACAACCGTACTAAATTCTAAAACTGTATCAATAACAGGAGCAACTGTTATAGTTTTATCTCCTTTAGAATCTAGTGTTACACTGCTTTCCTTTTCATTATTTTTTACACTTACTTCAAATTTAACTTCTCCATCTCTATTTGATGCAGGTGTATATGTTAATCCATTTATATCTCCAACACTAAAATCAGATATAGGATCTTTTTGAATATTATATACTTTATTTCCATTTAAATCAGTAGATGTAGATGAAATTTTGTATCCAGCTGGTACAGTTAAAGTTCCATTTGTTCCACCACCATCTGCTATATCTTTCCAATTTTCAATAACAGTTATACTAATAGTATCTCCTAGCTCCGTTTTAGAACCATCGCTTGGATTTGATAGATTTATATTTATATTGCTTGTACCATCTTCATTTATACTATTTGCTGTAATAGTTACAGTCATTGCATCTGTTACAGGTGCTATCTCCCTATCTTCTATTTTAGCCTCACCACTTTGATATGAGCTTCCACCTTTTGTAACAGATATTGTACCTGTGATATTAAAATCAGATTTTAGCGGTGCATCTTGTTTTGAGTTTACATCTTTTGGTAATAGTATTTGAACATTGTTTAACTCATTTTTAATATCATCTGGTGTTACTGCTGTAGATGTTGTTCCAGAAACTACATAATAAGTTTTTTCTACACTGTCTACAGTTTCTTTATAACTATATACACTTCTACCATTAAGCCCTATTACTTCAGAATCAGCTGGAATATCTGTAAATGTTACTGCCCAGTTGTAACCATTGTCTACTGGATTTGATACAGTGTAGCTATTTACATCAAATAAATTACCAAGTAAAAGATTACCATTAAGATCGCCATTTTCTCTTCCCATATCTTCAAAAATATCTTTTTCTAATGGATTTAGTGTAAAGTCTGGTAAAACATCAGTTCCATTTCCATCTTTATCTCCTTCTGGTCTGCTATCTTTTAGAGTAATATTTACAAAATCATTATTTTCCGAAGCTGTTCCATCTTTTGTAAATGTTTTTATAGTTACATTTCTATTGCCAAAATCACCACCATTATGAACTATAAATTTAATATCTGAAAATGTTCCATCATCGTCTAGTGTTTTATCCGATGGATTTGTTATAACCCATACACCAGAACCACCTTTGTATCCTTCAAATCTAGCACCCACTATTTCTACACCTTTTGGAACACCTGTGATTTCTATTCTTTGAACTGTTTCGCTCCCATCTTTATCATCACTTGTAGTTTTTACTTGTAGTTTTTACTTGTACTGTAAACTCGGCACTATTTTGTGAAATCGTAATTTTTGTTTTATCACTATTATCAACAGTAACTTTTTCAGAAGTTGTAGTTGTTGTATCATTTACAGTAATATCTGGTTTATCTGTAACTGGATTTATAGTTAAAGTATGTATGTAGTTTTCTGCAGGTTTTGATACTTCACCTGAAGTATCATTTGTTGTTTTATCTTTTATTGTATACTCTTCAATACCTACAGAAACATCCCCACTAAAATGTTCATTTACTTGTACATAAATATTACCTAGATTTGCTTTATAGATTGAATTGTTAGTAGAGACAATTTTTGTAAAAGTATCATCATTTTTAATATAAAGTTCATATCCATTTGTTGGAACAGAAAACTTAATACTATCTATATATTCATCATTATCGCCATCGTTATTTATAATTCCTAAATCTAGTTTATAGAAGCTTTTTCCAGCATTAGCATCAATATAATTTACACCAATTTCTTCCGTCGCTTCTGATTTATTTTGTAGTTCTCCATCTACCACTGGAGTTACAAATAGTTTTACCGTTTGTTCAAAGTGTGTTTTACTGCTATTTTCTTTTTCTGTTTCTGTTGTGATATATTTTAGTTTTATTTCACCTGTAGTTCCACTAAAGTTTTTATCGAATACTAATTGTATATCTTTTAATTCAGAAGATTTTATTACATAATCCTTTCCATCTATATGGTATTTTGTACCATTTAGTATAGTAACACCATCTGGAAGAGTGATTTTTATAGATAAAACTTCTGCACCGACATCATCAAAAGAGCTAGGAGTTCCATTTTTATAAATATCTGCTAGTTTAAACTCTATATCTTCAGTAGCTTTTATATAGTTTGTTCCACTAATATTTACAATTTTATCTCCATCTACAAGCTCTGTATTTATAGGTTCATCTGCAATATTTTTTACTATTACACTCATATCAAGAGTGCTTCCACTATTGTAAGGTTTTGTACTAACTACTGTTTGCCCATCTATAACAGCACTTGAAACTTTTTCACCTGAGATTTTAAAAATATAATCTTTGTCATCATTGTGTGGTGGTATAAATGTTGGTAATTCTATATCTGGTGATTTTAAATTTTGATAATCTTTTATCTCTACTTTATAAGTATTATCACTATTTAAAGTAACAGAGATATTGTCACTTTTTCCACCAATTAATTCTGTTTTTTCAGTATATTCATTGTTACTATCTTTTGTATATTCATATACTTTACCACCTTCAACACCGATTAGTTTGTATGCTTTTGTACTGTTATCATAGATATACATACTTCCACCAACAGGTACTTTATCTATCCAAATAGTTGCAGTTTCACCTTTTGCTCCTAATTTTGAACCTTTTGGCTCAATATTTAATTTTAAACCATTTTCTGGATTTGTAATATTTCCACTACTTGAAACTTCATTTCCCTCTTTATTGTGAACATTGTTAGTTTCACCATCTTTGCTACCTCTTCCCGCATCTTCATTTCCAATAGCTTGAGCTATTTGAATAGTTTCGTTTGATGGGTCACTTATAACAACTGGCATTACATTTATTTCAAAGTTTACAGAGTCTTCTTTAACTCCTAAAAGTGGATTACCACTACTATCTTTCACTCCATAATCTGTTGTATCTTGCTGACTTTCTCCTGTAACCCCTTCGTCTTTTACTTGTAAAATGATAGTTCCATTTACAGTTCCTGCATAGTATTTTGGAAGTTCGATTTTGAAATCGCTATGGTCTAGTTCTTTATTGTTTGCATCACTAAATGTTATTGTTGCTTTTCCATCTGCACCAACTGTTACAGGTTGCCCACCAATAGTTACTATTGTACCAGTTGGTAAACCTTCTACAATATAAGTTCTTTTTTCACTTCCATCTAAATCGCCTTTTGTTCCACCAGTTCCATGTAAAGCACCACTTGTTGCAGACATAATGTCATCTATATACAATTCGTTGGTTTCTGCCTTATTCATAGGGTTAAAGGTATATGTTTTACCATCTTCTGTATAAGTACCTTTTGAAGTACTATCCCATTTGATAGAGATATCATCTGTAACAGGAAGAATAACTACTTTCATCTCTGCATTTGTTGTTTTAGATAAATCTGTATTTGTTCTATCTGGATATGTTGAATCTAATGCATTTAATGGTTTACCATCATCATCAAGCTCATAAGATGTTACACCAATATTTATTTTTATATCTGTGTCATTGTCTTCTGCATGTTGGATTTTTAAGTTTTTGTACTCATCTTTTGTAAGATATAAAACTGTTCCACTTGGATTTGATGCTGTTATATCTTTATGATGATAAGTATAATCCACATCTTTTGTTTCTGATTGTGTTACTATCACAACTTTTATCTCTTGATTATTTGATGAAATATTTGCAACTTTACTATTTCCATTAAATAGTTTTGCTCCAGTTACACTTGAACCATTTGTAAACTTAAGAGTTATCTCACCATTTCTTTCAGGATGATCTCCAGCACCACCATTTTTATCTGTTAGGTCTTTTGAAAGTGATGGAACTATTAATCCTAAAGCAATTTTATGTTGTCCCTCTTGAGTGTTTTTATTATCTTCATAAGTTGTTACATTATTTACAGTTATAGTTGGAGCATCTGCAACTGGTGTTACTTCAACTGTAACATTTTTGAACTCTCTTGAGTCATCATTATTTACAGCATAATATAAAAATTTAATATCATCTGCATTTTTATAGTTACTATAATCTTCATTTGGAGTAAAAGTAAATTTGTTACCACTTTGGTCATAAGTGATAGTTCCTATTGGTTTATCCTTGTCATATAATATAACTTGTCCATTAGGAGGAACTTTTACAAACCCTTTTCCATTGTCCACAAACATATCTTTTATATTGCTTGATATAGTTAAATCTTTTGACTTATCTTCTGTTGTCTCTATTTTTGCATTATCTGGAACAGTATCATATATAGCACCTGTTACTGTATTTTCTGTTGGGTGTTTTGTCACATTTTCAAATGGATTTCCATTTTGAGTGATTTTACCAATAGTTAGTTCATAAATCTCTAAACCTTCATCATCTCCATCATATATTGCAGGGTTTTTTATATCTACTATATATACACCATTCGCATCTTTTGGTGAATTTGAATCCAAAGTTATAGTAACTTTATTTTTTAAATCTACACCTTCTTGAAAATCACCATCTTGAAAATCGTTCTTTGTTACTGTTCCTAAAATATTTTTATACTCTAGCTCTACAGTTATACTTTTCCCAGTAGGTATAACTACAGGGTTTCCATTTTTATCTACAAGTTGAATATAGTGTTTTAAAGTTGATTTTTTTAAATCATCATTAACATCTATTCCCTCTTTTACTGTAGCACTATTTACAAGTTTTACATATACAGTATCACCACTATCATAAGTTCCTGTTCCACTATCTGGGGTATTGTTTGTAGTTGGAGTTTTTTCTGTTGTTGGTGGATTATCTAAAATTGTACCAATTCCTACAGGTTTTACCATATTTACATTTCCTGTTGGATTTGTTAAAGTTACTTTAAACTGCTCACTATTTTCATAATAGTAATCATCATTTATAGGAACTCTTATTTGTGCAGTAGAACTTCCGCTTGGAATTGTAATAACTCCTGTTGTAGGTGTATAATCTTTTCCAGATTCTGCTGTACCATTGCTTGTGGCAAAATTTACAGAGATATTTCCATTTGCAGGTCTATCTAAAGTTACAGTAAATACCATATATCCATCTTGTTCATACATAGTAATATCATCTATGCTCAAATTTGCTATAGGCACTGGAGTAGGTGGAGGAGGTGTTACTGTTGGTGGAGTAACAGGCGGTGGAGTTACTGGAATAGTTGAAGGAGGTGTTACCGTAGTTATAGAATCAATTCCACCCAAAGGTTTAAGTGAAGCTTCTTCTAATGCCTCACTATTTTCAACCTCTCTATAGTCTTGAGTTCGTACCCATGATTTTTTTCTTAAATCACTAATAACATCTACTAAAGCACCATCTCTAAGAGCAAATTGTCCAATGCTTCCTTCTTCAAGAACTTCTTCCTCTTCTTCTCCAGCTGTAGTCTCTTCTTCTGTAATATCTTGGTAATCAGAAAAACCTTCTTCATTTAGGTTGCTCCATACATTTGTCATATCTGAGTGTGAATCAAGCATTGCATCTAGTGACTCTTTTGCAAAAACCATCTCTTCATTTCCAAAAGTTGAAGCTATTAAACTTGAATCAAAAAGTTGTTGTACTCCATTTTTTAAAACTATTATATCTTCACCTTCTAATGCTATCTTTATTTGTGCCAAATTAGAGTTTGAACCATCTGAAAACACTACATCGTTTTCATATATAATATCTCCATTTTTCAACTCTTTCGTATTTCCTGAGCTATCTTTTACAAAAAAGTTACCATCGTTTATTTCTTGTACTATTCCTACTTTTGCTGACATTCTTTTCTCCTTAGAATTTTATCCTTGAATAATATAAAAATATATTTTTTAATAACAGTACCCCACTAGGTACTCTTTAGAAAAATTTATTAGAATATAAGCAGTTTGAAGCTAGTATTACAAAACTTACGAGTCAAAGTTCAAATATAAATTGAAATTAGAGGCTGTTTTAATAAGAAAAAATAAAAATTAGGACACAAGTTAATGGTAAATAAAAATTTACGCAAGAATGATACTTTGTTGGACTCTTTAGTCCTTTATACTAGGCTTTTTCATAAGCCGTTTTCCGCTGAGTCTTTACTTCAAGGATTACCTCTTGGTAATAATGAGACAGATCAGCTTCTATTTTCAAAAAATAGCTCTAAATCTATGTTTAGTAGAGCAGCTGCTAGAGCTGGTCTTAAAACAACTATCGTTGAAAAACCAATCAAAGATATTTTAAATATACAACTTCCAGTAATACTACTTTTATCAAATGAAAATAGCTGTATTTTGGACTCTTTTAATGAAGATAGAACAAAAGTAAAGATTATTTTTGCTGGAATTGATGATCCTCTTGAAGAGTGGGTTGAGGTGCAAAAGCTTGAAGATGAGTATTTAGGCTATGCTTTTATGCTAAAAAAAGTTTATGAATATGAAGAAGATAATGGTAAAAAGACTTTATCAATTGATAATCAAAAACATTGGTTTTGGAGTACTTTAGGAGTTTCTAAAAATATTTATATTGATTGTATAATAGCTTCAATTTTAATAAACCTTTTTGTCCTAGCAACTCCACTTTTTACTATGAATGTTTATGATAGGGTTATTCCAAATAACGCTCAAGAGACACTTCTTGTGTTTACTATTGGTATTGTTGTTGTATTTATTCTTGATGCAATTTTAAAGTTTGTTAGAACCTATTTTCTAGAAATGGCTGGGAAAAAAAGTGATATCATAATGTCTTCAATTATTTTTGAAAAAGTTTTAGATATGAAACTAAGCGAACACCCAAAATCTGTTGGGAGCTTTGCAAATAATCTTAAGAGCTTTGATAGTATAAGAGGGTTTTTAACGAGTTCTACTTTGACTGTATTAATTGATTTTCCATTTGCTATTTTATTTTTAATAGTAATTGGATATTTGGGTGGTTTTTTGGTGATAGTTCCAATTTTTATTATAATACTAATCATAATTTATGCAAAAATAATAAAAGACCCACTTAAAAAAAGTATTGAAGCAACTTATGAAGCAAGTGCAAAGAAAAATGGTATTTTGATAGAAAGCTTAAATAATATTGAAACAATAAAAGCTCAAGGAATGGCTGGAAATGTTCAATACTCTTGGGAAGAATCAACTGGAGAAATAGCAAATAAGGGTCTTAAATCAAAACTAATATCTGCTTCTATTCCTACAGTTACAGGTCTTTTGACTGGATTAAATACAGTGTTAATTGTTGTTTTTGGAGTTTATTTAATTCAAGATTTCCAACTAACAATGGGAGGTTTGATTGCTACTATGATTTTATCAGGTAGGGCAATTGCACCTATGGGGCAAATAGTTTCACTTATTACAAACTATGAAGATACTAAACAATCTTTTAAAATGTTGGATGATATTATAAATAAACCACAAGAAAGACCAATTTCTAAAGAGTTTGTAAAAAAGACAAACTTAAATGGAAATATTGAGTTTAGAAATGTAAGTTTTAGATACCCAAATAGCGAATCTTATGCTTTACGAAATGTAAGTTTTACTATAAAAGAGGGTGAAAAAGTTGCTTTTATTGGAAGAATTGGAAGTGGAAAATCAACTATTGCAAAACTTATTTTAAAACTATATGAACCAGAAGAAGGAAATATTTTAATAGATGGTATAGATATAGCTCAAATAGATCCAGCTGATTTAAGAAAAGGGATAAGTTATGTTCCTCAAGATATTCATCTTTTTGGAGGAACAATAAAACAAAATATTTTAGGAATTCATAAATTCATAGATGATGAGTGGATGTTAGAGTGTTCAAGAACAAGTGGAACTGATGAGTTTGTAAGAATGCATCCTGCTGGTTATGATATGCCTTTAGGTGAAAGAGGTGCTGGTTTAAGTGGAGGGCAAAGACAAAGTGTAGGAATTGCAAGAGCTTTAGTAAATAACTCAGATATTTGGATGTTCGATGAACCTACAAATGCTATGGATCAGACAAGTGAAAGTATAGTTTTAAATAATTTAATGAGTAAAATAGAAGGAAAAACTCTTCTTTTAGTTACTCAAAAGATGAGTATGGTAGATTTAGTTGATAGAATTATTGTTATGAATTTTGGTACTAAAGTTTTAGATGGTCCAAAAGATGAAATTATTGATAAACTTGCAAGTAATGGTGATAAACAATGAATAAAATAAAGAATTTTTTAAATAGTCCAGAAATAAATAGATTAAAAGAGATTTTTAAACTATTCAATGATAAAGATAATCTAAAACTTCCAAAAACACCTCTAAATAAAAATGATTATGAGTATATGAAGAGCTTAAGTTCAGCTGTTGTTTTTAGTTCATCAAAAAAGCTTCATTGGGTTTTAATCTCTTTTTGTATTACAATATTTTTATTTATTACTTGGACTGCATTTGCAGAAATTGATGAAATAGCCAGAGGAAGTGGAAAAGTTGTTCCAAATGGTCAAAATCAGGTAGTTCAAAATCTTGAAGGTGGAATTGTTCAAGAGATTTTAGTAAAAGAGGGTGATATAGTTGAAAAAGACCAAATACTGATTAGAATTTCAAACGAAAAAGGTACAAGTACAGCTATGTCAAATGAGATAAAGTCTTATTACCTACAAGCTCAAATTCAAAGATTAGAAGCAGAGTTAAAAAGAGCTCCTTTTGAATATACTAAAGGTGAAAATCAAGAATTAAATGAGTTTTTAGATAATGAAAACCAACTGTATATAACAAATCAAAAGCAGTTGGAGTCAAAAATATCTATATTAAAAGAGCAGATAAAACAAAAAGAAAATGACTTAAAAGATGCAAAACAGACTATTGAGCATATGAAATTTAGTGTTGGAGCTATCTCAAAAGAGGTAACTATGACTAAACCAATGGTTGAAAGAGGTATTAGATCTCAAGTTGATTTTTTAAAGTTACAAAGAGAAGAGAGTGATGCTAAAAATAAACTTCAAAGCGTCACTTTATCTGTTGATAAAATTAACTCAGAAATTTTTGAAATAAATAAAAAAATAGATGAAACAAATGAGATAAACGATGCAACAATAAGAGAGAAATTAAATGAAGCAATTAATAATCTCAAAGATGCTGAAGCAAATAAATTAGCTTCAAGTGACCAAGTTGCAAGAACAGTTGTAAAATCTCCTTCAAATGGAATTGTGCAAAAACTACATATAAATACTGTTGGTGGAAGCATTAAACCTGCTCAAGATTTATTAGAAATAGTTCCTACTGATAGTAATTTAATAGTTGAAGTAAAGATTTTGCCAAAAGATATAGCATTTATATATCAAGGACAAAAGGCTATTGTTAAATTTTCAGCATTTGATTTTTCTATTTTTGGTGGACTTGATGGACATGTAATAAATATAAGTCCAGATACAATAGTTGAAAAAGATGAAAAAACTTTTTATATTGTAAGAATTGAGACTGAGAAAAACTATATTGGTGAAGAGAAAAATCAAAAATATATTATTCCAGGTATGATAGCAGATGTTGATATTTTAACAGGTAAAAAAACAGTTCTTGATTATATTTTAAAACCAATATTAAAAACAAAAACATATACATTTACAGAGAGATAATATTAAAACTAGGGGGTTGAGTATGAAAAAAGTTTCTTTATATACAAATCTAAATATAGATTATGAGAAAATGAAAAATAGTCTTGTTGATTATGATTTAAAAAAGATAGAAAATAGGGAAGAGCTACTTACTTTAAAAGATAATCTTGTTATTATAAATACTTCTGTAAATCTTGAGAAAGAAGAAGAAACTATTGAAAGATTGTTAGAAAATAGAAATAAAATTTTAATACTAGAGAGTAGTCCTAAGCTTATAAATGCTCAAAACTGGCTAGTTTTAGGTGTTCATGGTTATGGAAATAGTATGATGAATGATATTTATCTAAAATCAGCTATTCAAACAATAAACAATGGTTTAATTTGGCTAATTCCAGATATCACTATGGAAATTCTAAGTAAACTAAATGGTGCTAGTTTGAAGCAAAAAGATGTTTTAAATCTCCTCTCAAAAGCGGAGCAACAAGTAGCATTATTGTTAAAAGATGGATACTCAAATACAAAAATTAGTGAAGAGTTGAAGCTATCTGTAAATACAGTAAAATCACATATAAAAAATATCTATTTAAAGCTTGATGTAAAAGATAGATTTTCATTTGTTAATCTTTTAAATAAGAACTAAAAAGTCTATTTTTTTAATAGACTTTTTACTCTCCTTTTAAGCCTTTTCTCATCGCTTCAATTACCATATCATCGGCTTTTGTCTTAGTAAAAAGTTCAAATGCTAAAACACCTTGAAATAAAAGCATATCTTCCCTATCTATTTTTATAGTTATCTTACATTAAAGAACAAATACCTACAAATACGCCTTTTATATAAGCTTTGTTTTGTTAGTATTTTACACTTAACTACATAGTTATACATTAAAAAACATTATTAAGCTAGATATAGGCTAGATAAAAAAACTAATCTAGCTAGAAAAAAGGTTCTTAAAATGAATAGAAAAAAATCTAACAAATACACTGGGGTTTACTACCAAGAATTAATCAATGGTGATAAGTCTTATTATATAACATACAAACATAACAAAAAAGATATTTGGAAAAAAATAGGACTTTATAGTGAAGGTATTAGAGAAGCTTATTGTAGTCAAAAAAGAAATGAAATTGTAAGTAAAATTAGATTAGGTGAAGATTTACCTCATGTTGCAAATAAAAATAATTTTATAAGTTTAATTGAAGTTGCAGAAAAATTTTATGAACTAAAAGAACTTCACAATAAGCAAAATAAAAAAACAAGATCAAGAGTTTTAGCTAAATTAAAAAAACATTATATAGGTGAAATGTCAATAAAAGAAATTCAAAAACTTGATATTGAGAATTTTCAGATAGAAATCGAAAAAGATTTAATGCCAGCTACAATAAATTTTATAATTCAACAAACTAGCTCTATATTTAATTGGTCGATAGAAAATGGTTATTTAAGTAAAAATCCTTGTCAATTTGTGAAAAATTTAAAGGTTAAAAATGCAAGACTTAGATACTTAGAAATTGATGAAATAAAAAGACTTTTAGAAACTGTTAAAAATGATAAACATTTATATTATTTTGTACTTCTCGGTTTATCAACTGGTGGAAGATTACAAACTATTTGTAACATTAAAGTATCTGATATTAGAGAAAATGGAACAATAAGATTATATGATTTTAAAAATGAAAGTGAATATTTTGGCTTTTTAAATAATGATTTAAAAAGCGAGCTTAATGAATATATAAAAATAATTAATTTGAAAGAAGATGATTTCATTTTTAAGAATACAAGTAATCAAAATTATACTAATCAATACTATTATAGAAAATTACAACCAATTTTTGATGTTTTATTTAATCCAGATGGAACTGAACCTCTCGAAAAAGTTACTATACATACACTAAGACATACTTTTGCAAGCCAGTTAGCTATAAATGATACACCAATTTTAATAATTAAAAAGCTAATGAACCATAATGATATTAAGACTACTATGAGATATGCAAAATTGAGTAAAAGTAGTGGTGATGTATATGTCGATAGATTAGTAAATAGCTTTTTATAAATTATTTACTAATCTTTGTATGATTTTTTTTGAATGTATTTATACTATTTGTAAAATTGGCTTATCTGAGTTATCTAACTTATCTTTTAATGTTTTGCTTTAAATATAATGATTTATCAACCTAAGTAATTCACTCATACTATAATTACACATATCAAAATATGAGGAGCAAAAATGAAAAAAATTACTATTGTAGGTTTAGGCAATATGGGTTTGAATTTTATTAATTCTGTTAATAAAGACTTTAAAAAAAATATATCTGATGTTGAAATAAATAGTTTATTACTGATTCCTAAAGAATTAGATAAAGATTTTATTATAAATAATATTCAAAAAAATCATCAAATTTTTGTTATAGCTGGACTTGGTGGCTCTACTTCAAATGCTTTAATTGAATTAGTAGATATTTTAAAAAGAATAGATATAAATCCAAATGTAATTGTTTTAAAACCGTTTGCATTTGAAGGTAAAGAAAAAGTTGAGTTAGCAAATAGTATTATTGAAAAATTAAATGATAGTTTAAATAACTTAAAAATCTTTGATAATAATGATATTGAGAGCTTAGGTGATAAAAATTTACCTATGAAAGAGATGTTTACATTAATGGATAAAAATATTTTTGAGTTTATTATAAAAAAAGCTTCAATGTAAAATGAAATATACTGAATATTTTAGATAAAACTTATATGAATTGGCTAAAATATTTTATGCAATTAAATAATAGAATAAAAAGAATAAAAGCGATACTAGATTTATTAAATCAAGGTTTAAATCTTTCAACACCAAAGCTTGTTGAAAGATTTGGTGTAAGTAAAAAAATAATTCAAACTGATTTTAAAGATTTTATTCTTCCTTTATTTCCTAATGAAACAATCTATTATGATTACTCTTTAAAAACATATAAAGCAAAAAACAACTTTTTATCAAAAACTCTTTTTAACTCAAAAGAGTTAGCAATTATTTCTATATTAAAAAATAAATCTACTGATAAATATAGTGATATAGATTTAAAAGCCAATGTAGATGAGTTATTTTATAAATTTGAAAAAGAGTTATCAAATCAACTTTACTCTAAATCATCTGTTGAAAAGATAGATAAGTTTAAAAATGAATTCATACAACTTGAAAATGCAATAGAAAATAAAAATATCGTTAAATGTTTTTACAACAATAAACATAGAGAAATATATCCTCTTAAAATACTTAACCTTGAAGAGTTTTGGTACTTAATAGTTTTTGAACCAATTGATAATAAAATAAAAACATTTCACCTAAATACTATTAAAAATATAGAAGTTCTTCATAATAAATACTCTTTTGATAAAACAAAAATAGATTCATTTAATAACGCAATAAATGCTTATCATAAATTAGATAGTGAAAAAATATCAGTAATATTGTTTGCAAATAAAGAAGTATCAAGATACTTCCTTAGAAAACCACTAAATCAAACTCAAAGAGTTTTAAAACAATATGATGATAAATCAATAGATTTTGAAATAGTTGTAACAAACCTAATGGAAATAATCCCAACAATACAAAGATATATTCCACACGTAAGAGTAATAGAACCCCTTGAGCTAAAAGAAGCTATAAAGAAAAATATGGATGAATTTGTAAAAGTATTTGAGTGATGAAGTTTGGGGATTTAGAGATGGTAAGATTATACAGAATTTTATAGAACATAAACAAGGATAAAAAAATGAGATATTTAGCTTTTGAAGAAGCAAGAACTTATGTTAGAAACCAAAAGCTTGAAAATACTAGAGCTTGGAAAAAATGGTCTAAAGGAATACTTGAAGGAAAAGAAAGACGCCCTGATTTTATTCCTGCTAGTCCAGATATAGTTTATAAAAATAGTGGTTGGTTAAGTTGGAGTGATTGGATTAGTGAAAATATTGAAATAGATTATCTACCATTTGAAGAAGCGAGAGACTATGTTAGAAGTTTAAATTTAACAAGTGCTGAACAATGGCAAAGATATTATCAAGGCAAAATAGATGGGTTAGTAAAACCTGATAATATTCCTTGGAATCCACAAAAAATTTATGCTGAACAGTGGAACGGAATAAAAGATTGGATAGGTACAGATTGGAAAAACTTTGAGGAAGCTAGAGAATTTGTTAGAAATTTAGGTTTAAATGGGCAGGTTGAATGGCGATTATATTGTAAAAATGAACTAAATGGCTATGAATCTAAACCTCTTGATATTCCAACAGATCCAAAAAGAGTTTATGAAGATAACGGTTGGATTGATATGTCTGATTGGTTAGGCACTGAGAGAAAGAGAAGAACAACGCATGGTGAAGTTGACGATACATGGTTGTCATATGAAGATGCAAAGGAGTATGTTCACTCTTTAAAATTATCATCATATGATGAATGGAAAGCATATATAGATAATAGAATCGAAAATTTGCCATTGAGACCTATGGATTTACCAAAGTCACCACAATATGTATATAAAAATGATGGATGGAGAAATTGGAGTGATTGGTTAGGGAATAATGCTCATGATGACATTGCAGAACAAAAACATATCATCATACAAAAACTTCCAAATGCGGATATTCAAAAACATAAAAATGTAATTAGTTTTAATTTGGAACAACTAATGAAAGAGTATCAAAGCAATACTACAATAACTAAAATATTGTCATTTCTTGCAAATGATAATAACTTTAAATCTATAATAGATCTAGATTTGAGGGAAAATGAAATAAATGAAATAGAAAAAGTATTTTTTAAATTAAGAGGAGAACCTACTAAGCTAACTTACACAAATAAAGCATTCGTAGGATTAGTGTTTTTAACTTATGTAATTTATAAACTCGAATCAAATCTTAGCTATTCATCACTTTGGAAAGCAATTATCAGTGATTTAGAACACCATTCTACAGTTACAAGACATTTTTTAGATTCATATTTTACAACTCAAAATCATCCAAATTTATTCTTAAAAGAGTCAATAGAGTATGCATGCAATTTGTTTAATCTTAGAAATAATTTTGATGTAAAAGATGAGCAGCAATATGTAAGAAATACTATATTGTTACAAATAGGACTTTTAAATAAGAGCTTCGAGCATTTAAAACTTTGGCTATCAAATTACAACCTACCAGTTATTGTTTCAGAATTGTTAGATGTAGATTCTAAAAATTATTCAAAAGAGTTTAATGATGGGTGGAGGGTATTAAGAAGGTTTAGAGATAACATTTTATCAAATGAACAAGCAAAGAATATTTTAACTCAAAATATATGGTTTAAACATCTCAATTTAGATGAGTTACTAAAAGCAGCTAAACAAAGAGCTAAAAAGCAATTAATGATCACTCAAGATGAAGATTTACCTGTGTTTTATCTTGAAAAAATTAATTATTCAGATGATGGATTAAGTTTTACAATTAATGCACAAGACCTTTATTCACTAAATTTAAGCGGATTTAGATATGAAATTTATATAGACGATGAATATAAAGGTGTTTTGATTGCTAACAATTCAAAAGAACTTATATTAGAATCGCCAATTATTATTTTTAATCCAGATACAAATCAGATAGATTTAGAACTAAGAAATGAAGATGATGATGTAGTATTTGCTACAGAAATAGTGCTATTTGATTTTACTGAACAGATGGTGCTTTTTGATGAAGATGGAAATATCTATCAAAACATATTCAAAAAATTAAATGCTCATAAAAAATATCATATTTTGATAGATTCTGATTTAGATTGCGATTTTAATGATGACTTTCAAAGAGAGTATTTTGACGGATATGCTACACTAGTTCCATTTATTGGATACAAAGATAATTGTAAAATTACATACAATGAAGAAATATTATTTGAGCTAAATTTTACAGAAAATGTTGAAAAACCTGAATTTATAGATCAATTAGTTTTATATACAACAGCTAATCCTTCATTTATATTGAATAATGAATATACTTTTGAATTAAAAATTATGCAAATTGATTCAAAAACAGAAGAAGTTGATTTAAAAACATTGCCTCCAGAAGCTAAAATTATAAAATGGTCATATTTGGGTGGTTATTCAGATAGTGATGATATTGAAAATAACAGCACAATAAAAAGTAAATTGTATCCTGAAATGATTACTTCTCCAAAGCATACACTACTTATTAAATATAAAAATAGGGTATTTAAAAAGGTAGTTTATTGTAACTTCTTTGAAAAACAAAATCAATATAGATTATTTCAAATGGGAAGTGATGCAACTGTTAAATTAGTTGATAGAACAAGCTATTTAACAAAGTTCGATTTAAAAAGATATAGATATTATCTTAGTTATTTTAGCAGAACTGAGCAATTTTACATTAAAAACAAATCTAGTTTTTATCAAACAATTAGACCAAATAAAATTATAAATTTTGCAAAATTTGATGGATTTGGAGAAACTATTTTTATTGCGGAGCATTTATTTAATTCCCCATTGATAAGTGTTTTTGATTATAGAAATAGTGATGAATATATTTCAATAAATCAAGAAAAAAAGAATGAAATTTTTATCCATAGAGAGTTACCACAACAATGTAAATTAATACTTTTAGATCAAAATTTAAAAGAATATGAATTCTCACATCAACAGTTACAAGAGAATGTAAAAAATCATAAGATATATTTTGACAATGAGTTGGTTTCAGTCCTTGTTATTCAGGGTAATAGTGTAGTTGATAGTTCATATGATAATAGTTTTTTAGATAGTTTTAATGACTATACAAATACAGAAGTTATTAAAAATTTATTAGTCTCAAACTATCCATTTTTATCTAAGCAATCACATACAAATTTTTTAAGAAAATTTATAATGCATAACATAGAAGAGTTGTTCTCCATTTTTTATAATGATCGAATCATCATAAATGAAAATTTATTGAGATTAGATTTCTCAAAGATTAATCTTTTGATAGAGCATGTACTATTTAGTTTAAAAATAGATGCAGAAGTTAGTGAAAGAATTTTACAAAGAATAATTCTTGAAAGCCACGAAATACTGATGCTTGATACTCCTATCATTTTATTTAAACTTTTATTATCGTGTGGTTCAAATAAACTCAAAAATTACTTTTATAATCTTGTTAATGATGCAGTACTTGAGGATGAGAGAGATGAGAGTTTTATAGAGTTGATAACTGATAATCTATTTGATACTACAACTTTAAATGGTATTCAAAAACATAATTTAAAGATTGAAATGCACTATGTTAATGGAAAATATTATTTAAAAAAAGCATTGGAGAAATTAAATGGCTAAATATTTAGATGCGATTGAACTATCGAATAATTTGAAAAATAGACTTGAAGAGATAGTTTTAAGCAGCATTAGTGTAAGAGATGAAGAGCTTCAAAATGAGTTAAGTGAAATAATCAAATCAAATGATGGCTTAATATCTGAAATACTTGTAGAAGGGGCATTTTCAGCAAAAAAACATGATGATATTTTAAGAAACATTCCATTTTTAAATAAAAAGTTTTTAGATTTACTTGATTTAAATAAAGTATTTAATCCAAACTTTTATCCATTTAAGCATCAATATGAAACTCTTAAAATTGTCAATGAAATGGAAAGTAACAATAAACCTGCTATTGTTGTAACCGCACCAACTGGTTCAGGTAAAACAGAATCTTTTTTACTTCCAATGCTAAATGATTTGGTTTCTAATCAAAGAAAGTTTGATGAAAAAGGTGTTAGAGCTATTATTCTTTATCCGATGAATGCATTAGTTGCAGATCAAAACAAAAGGCTTTTTTCGTATTTAAAAGGTCAATCAAATGTGAGTATGTTCTTTTATAACAGTGAAACTCCCGAATCAAAAAAATATGCGACTGATGAGTTTGATGATAAATGCTTCATAAAAACAAGAAAAGAAGCAAGAGACAATCCACCTGATATTATGATTACTAACTATTCTATGCTTGAGTATATCTTAGCAAGACCAAACGATTTTCCTTTAATTGGTAATGCACTTAGAACGATAGTAGTAGATGAAGCTCATTTATACACAGGTACTTTGGCTGCTGAAGTTTCATTGCTTTTAAGAAGAGTAAATACTAAAGCAAAAGTTGATAATTCAAAGATATTATATATCGCAACAACTGCAACAATCTCTGATGATAAAAAAGAACAAGATAATTTTTTTAGTAAATTTTTTAATAAAGACAATATTCATAGAGTATCTGGAGAAAAAGAGTTTAAAGAGATAGATGCAACTATCAATGTTGATAATGAAATAGAGCAGTTTATAGATATATCTTTTATTATTTCAAAGCCTAATTTGGATTTATACAATGAATTTAAAGGGTATAGAGTATTTCCTAAGATACTTAAGATATTATCTGAAAAATATACAATTCAATTTAGTGAATTATTAAAATTAGTCTCTTCAAGTATAGAACCAAAAACTTTATTAAATATTTTTACAATTGGAGCAAAAGCTCGTTTGAATGACAACGAGCTGCCATTACTTCCTCATAAATTGCATTTACAAGTAAGGAGTTCTCAAGGTTTTTCAGTTTGCTCAAATCCAAATTGTCCTGATTCTAAAATTAAGGGTCTAGGTAAAATTCATCATGGAACTTTTTATAACTGTACAACATGCCAAAGCCCTACATTAAACCTTATAAGGTGTTCAGAGTGTAGTGAGCATTTTTATCATGGCAAATTTAATGACAAAGATACTTTATACCTAGAAAGATTTTTTAAAGATGATACAAAAAATGAAAATAGCCATATATTAAGTTTTAAAGAGTCAAGTGAAGCAATTTACATCAATAAAGATGGTAAAAAATGTTCAGAACATGACTATAACAATAAATTTTATAAACATTCCGTTTGTCCTATATGTTCAAATGATGAATTTTATGGTTTAAGTGTGAGTGATCAGTTTTTAGTTCCTTTGGTATCAGAAACAATGCTTGTTAATATGCCTGAAATTGATAAGGAAATAAATATTTTTTTACCTGCTCGTGGAAGAAGACTTTTAACATTTTCAGATAGTAGAAGTGAAGCTGCGAGACTTGGACCACTTTTAACAATGCAACATGAAACACAACTATTTAGAAGGTTAATAGTAGAAACCATACAAAATAATATTTCTAAAAATCAAGATAATGTTCTAAGAGAATATTACCAAAATGAGATAAAAGAAAATGAACTAAAGCTATCAAGCATTGATAACCCAATAGTCAAGCAAAAACTTGTAGAAAAAATTAATGAAGCAAAAGTAGAATTATCAAAAATGAGTTCAGGGCTTTCAATTGCTGATTTAGTTGATAATATCATAAAACATCCTCTAATTAGCGAGTTTTTTGACAGAGAGAGGATGAAAGAACAATCAGCTGAAGAGCGTGAGCAATTGTCATTTGATAAAAATCAAGAAGCTATTAAAAAAAATATCTATATCAGAATTGTAGAGGCATTAATTACCCCAAATATAAAAGATATAAACCTTGAAAGTTTGGGATTAATAACACTTACTTATCCAGGAATTGGTTCTATTGATTTTTCTGATAAATTTAACAATCTTTTTAATGAAAAAGAAGAGATTATTGACAGTTTTAAGCAAAATATTTTGAATCAGATTTTATATATATTTAGAGATTATAGGAGTATTACTTCTGAATATCAGTTTAAAGAATTAAAAGACTATGAGGTTTCAAAAATAGGCTTAGGACAATATATTGCTTATGATGCTAAAAACAAGAATATATTTAATCTAAAAGTGACGAGTCGAAGTTCTATTTATAAGTTTATTGCTTTGGTACTTAGAAGTTTTGAAATTGAAGATACAGAAGAAAATGTACATACTTTTTTGGAAGCATTATTTGAAACCTTTTTAGATGCTGCAAAAAGAGATGATATTAGATGGTTAGAGCACAATAGAGTTCAAACAGATGATGGAAGAATTGTTGATGCATTTAGAATAGTATTCTATGAACTATCTATTGAAATACCACAAACTTTATATTTAAATACTATCAATAAAACTATTTGGCAAGAAGCCATAAATGGTGTTGTTCCAGTAAAACATAACATTGTAGAATTAAAAGAAGTTACACAAAGTGATTTGGACGCAGATCCATATTTTTCACGATATAGAAAAATGTATCTTAATCCTTCAAAAGAACTTAGTATGGGATTATGGGCAGAAGAACACTCTGCTCAACTTGCACAAAAAGAAAATAGAAGGTTGCAAGATTTGTTTATACAAGGTAAGAGAAATGTATTATCTGCAACAACAACACTTGAAGTGGGTATTGATATTGGAGGTTTAAGTGGTGTATTAATGGCAAATGTGCCTCCAAATAAAGCAAATTATATTCAAAGATCAGGACGAGCAGGAAGAAGAACTGATGGCTCATCTATAATTATTACTTACACAAAGACAAGACATTTTGATCAAAATGTATTTAGAGATTTTAAATTTTATTTAGATAAACCTCATAAAAAACTAACAATATCGCTTGAAAAAGAAAAAATAGCAACTAGACATTTTAATTCATTAATGCTATTCAAGTTTTATGAAAATCATGCAAGCAGTAAAGATGCACTAATTTTTGATTCATTCAAAAAAATGGGATATTTTGTAGGTATATATGAAATACCAAAACATACAGATAATCCTTATGCAAAGATAGATTTTGAAATGGATGAGAATTCTATTTATAATAAATTTATTGATTTTTTGACTAATTTTGAGATTATTGAAGATGATAAAAAAGCATTTGATGAAATCTTTAAACATACGAGTAAGGTTCTTGATTATCAGCAATTAATCAAAGTTTTTAACAATCAAGTTCAGGCTATGAGTACAACATATATCAATAGTTTAAAAGAACTCTATTCGGATTGGAATTTTGCTACAAATTCAAGCCATAAAAATGCAGTTAGATATAACATTAAACAAAAACATGGTGAAAGTTTAATTGAGATTTTCTCAAATGCACAAGTTTTACCAAAATATGGATTTCCTATTGATATAAAGACATTGCAAGTAATTAACGCACCTAAAATGTTTGAATTATCAAGAGGTAGTTTTCTGGCATTGTCTGAGTATGCTCCAGGTTCAAAGATTTTAGCAGGTGGGATGTTGATTGAGTCTAAAGGAATTTCAAAACACTTTACGGGTGAAAATTTAGATGAAGCATTTGGTGAAAAAGGGTTTACTTATCTTTGTGATAAAGGACATTTTTTTACATCACCGTATATCAAAGTTCAAGAGTGTAGTATGAGTGGCTGCAAAGGTGTTGTAAAACCTGCTTCAAATTATTTAATGCCTGAACATGGATATATAACAGCCGCATCTGATAAATTGTCTTATAGAGCAGGTAGTCCCGAAAAAGTTGGAAGATTGGAGATTCATAGTGCAATTCATACAAGTTCAGAAAATGATATTAATTTTTCATATGATGATTTTTCTATTATTTATAAAGAGAAAGCACTTATTTATGGAGTAAATAGAGGAAATAAAGGCTTAGGATTTGCAATTTGTACAAAGTGCGGTTATACAGAATCAGAAATAGAAAAAGTCAATACAGGCAGTTATGATAAATTGCCAACATCATTTAAAAAACATTCATCTATTTATAGTGAATCATCTGCAAATATATGTTTAGAAACTTCGCCTACTATATGGAGAAATCACAATTTAATCGCTAAAATGATTACAGATGCGATTATGATTATTCCAAAAAGAGATATTAAAGATATTAATATAGCTCAAACATTGGCAAATGCAATGCATTTAAGTGGAGCAGAAGAGTTAGGCATCGATGAGAGGGAGATTAATGCTCTTATTCAAGAAGTAGATGGTAAATTGAGTATATTAATTTACGATAATCAATCAGGTGGTGTTGGATATGTTTATGATTTGGCAAAAAATCGATGGAATGATTGGTTAGAAAAAACAAAACAAAGACTTTTTATAGATGAAAAACACAATGAAGAGTGTTTAAATGGTTGTATTAAATGTGTAGTTACAATGAATACAAGTGAACCATTACCAAGAAGAGAAACTTTAGATTATCTTGAAAGTAAAACAATGCCTAAAAATGAAGATATAAAGATAGTGAAGAAAAAAAATATAAAAAAAGAGATTAGTAAAGAAGATAGAATGAAAAGATTTAAGAAATAAATGTATTATTTTACTAATACTACAAAAAACTCTTGACAATAATATTTTCATCTGATATACTTCTAAAGTTAATGTATTATTATTTATATGATACAAAAAATACGAGGTGTATAGGTGAAAATAAAACTAAACGACATAGCCGAGATAAAAACGGGACTTGTACTCAACAGAAAAAAAGCTGATATGAGCAAAGATCAAAAGTTATATTACAGTGTTGTATCTCTCAAGTCTTTCAATGTTGATGCCATCTATGATAATACTTTTGCTGATGAGTTTATCTCAAATGAGCAAATAAAAGAGGATTATCAAGTAAAACAAGGAGACATCCTTTTAAGACTTCGAGAGCCAAACTTTGCAGTGTATATTGACAATGAGTTTAAAAATCTCATCTATCCATCTTTGATGGTTCGAGTAAAAATTAAAGATAATAGATTTGATGAACATTTTATAGCTCATTATCTAAATAGTAATATAGTGAAAAAACAATTATCGCAAGGTGCAATAGTTGGAACAACAATACCTATGATAAAAGTGGCAGATGTAAATGAGATAAAAATACCGCTTACAAACCTTGATAAACAAAAAAAGATAGTAGAATACTTAAAACTTGCTCACCAAGAAAACGAGCTTTTACAAAACCTAATAAACGAAAAACAAAAATACTCAAAAGAGATATTTGAAACATTAGCATTACAAGGAGAATAATTAAATGCAAAAAACGACTCAAAGCACAATCAACAATGTAGTATGGAAAGCTTGCGATACATTCAGAGGTACGATGGATGGAAGTGATTATAAAGATTATGTTCTTACGATGCTATTTGTGAAGTATCTTTCTGATTTTTACAAAGAAAAACTAGAACAGCTTCAAGCAGAGTACGGTGATAAGACTGATAGAATCGAAGCAAAGCTAAAAAGAGAAAAATTCAGACTTGATGAGAGTTGTACATTTGATTATCTTATTAAACACAAAGAGGCTTCTAATCTTGGTGAAATAATGAATAAAGTACTAGAGAGAATCGAAGAGGACAATAGGGACAAACTTGAAGGTATCTTTAGAAGCATAGATTTTAACAACAAAAATAAACTAGGGGACACAAAAGAGAGAAACACAATACTTAAAAATCTTATTGAAGATTTTAGTGATACTAGACTTGATTTAAGACCTTCAATGTTAGAGGGAAATGATGTAATAGGAGATGCTTATGAGTATCTTATCTCACACTTTGCAAGTGATGCAGGGAAAAAAGGTGGGGAGTTTTATACACCAAGTGAAGTATCGACTCTTTTAGCAAAACTAGTTGAGCCAAAAGAGGGAGATATGATTTATGATCCAACTTGTGGTTCTGGTTCACTACTTATTAAAGCATCAAAAGAGATAGGAAGTAAAAACTTCCGTCTTTATGGGCAAGAGAGAAATGGACAAACTCAAGCACTTTGTAAGATGAATATGTTTTTACATGAGATAAACGATGCAGTTATCGAGTGGGGAGATACGATAAGAAATCCACTTCATCTACAAGATAATCTTCTAAAGACTTTTGATGTGGTGGTAGCAAATCCACCATTTAGTCTTGATAAATGGGGAGAAGAGATAGCAAGTGAAGATAGCTTTGGAAGATTTAAATATGGAACACCACCAAAAAGTAAAGGAGATTTTGCTTTTGTTCTTCATATGATTAGTTCACTTAATTCTAATGGGAAAATGGGAGTTATTTTACCTCATGGAGTACTTTTTAGAGGTGCTAGTGAGGGAAAAATTAGAACAAAACTTATTGAAGATAATCTTCTTGATGCAGTTATTGGCTTACCTGCAAACTTATTTTTTGGAACTTCAATACCAGCTTGTATTTTAATATTCAAGAAGAATAGACCAAATAAAGATATTATATTTATCGATGCAAGTAGGGAATTTGAAAAAGGAAAAAATCAAAACAATCTAACAGATGAGCATATAGCAAAAATATTTGATACTTATAAAAATAGAAAAGAGATAGAGAAGTATAGTCATGTAGCGACACTAGAAGAGATACAAGAAAACGACTACAACCTAAATATCCCTAGATATGTAGATACATTTGAAGAAGAGGAGATTATTGATTTAGATGCTACAAAAACAAATATAGCAACTATTGAAAATGAGTTAGTGGAGATAAAATCAAAAATGAGCGGGTATCTTAGGGAGCTTGGGCTATGAGTGAAATGATAATATATCAAGATGATAGTGGCACTACAAATCTTGAAGTAAAACTTGAAAATGAAACTTTATGGTTATCTCAAAAACAATTATCTGAGTTATTTGATGTAACAACAGCTACTATAAATGAGCATATTAAAAATATATACTATGAAAAAGAGCTTGAAAAAGATTCAACTATTAGGAAATTCCTAATAGTTCAACAAGAGGGAACAAGAAATGTAAAAAGGGATATAGAACACTATAATCTTGATATGATTATTTCTGTAGGTTATAGAGTAAAATCAAATATTGCTACAAGATTTAGACAGTGGGCTACAGCAAGAATTAAAGAGTACATCATCAAAGGTTTTGTAATGGATGATGAAAGATTAAAACAAGCTAAAAATAGTTATTTTGATGAACTTCTTGAACGAATTAGAGATATAAGAAGTAGTGAGAAACTATTTTGGCAAAAAATTCTTGATATATATGCTACTAGTATAGATTATGATCCAAGCGATGAAGCATCTCAAGAGTTTTTTAAAACGATACAAAATAAAATGCATTTTGCTACACATGGGCATACAGCTGCTGAAATAATTTATCAAAGAGTAGATAGTACAAAACCATTTATAGGAATGACAAATTTTAGTGGATGTAAACCTACAAAAAAAGAGGCATCAATAGCTAAAAATTATCTCAATAATGAAGAACTGGATACTTTAAATAGAATAGTAACCACATATCTTGAGTTTGCAGAGTTACAAGCAAAAAAAAGAAAAACTATGAAAATGAGAGATTGGATAAAAAAACTTGATGATTTTTTAAGTTTATCTGATTTTGATGTGCTTCAAACAAAAGGTAAAATATCACACACAGAAGCCTTAAAAAAAGCCAATGAAGAGTATGAAAAGTATAAAGTTCAAATGATAAATGAGAAAAGTAAAGTGCAAATTGACTTTGAAAAAGTTGTTGCATCTTTAGGGGATAAAAAATAATGAAAAAAGATATAGAACTAAAACACCATCAAATATTTGAAGAGATAAAGCAACTTGATAGTTACACAGATAAAGCAACAGCTATGTTTACTATTACTCAAACAGAAGAAAAACTCAAAAGAGACAATATCCAAGGTAAAACAAAAGCCAACCAAACTCACTATGAAGTAGGCAAAAAAGTAAGAGAAACTATAAAAGAGCTTGGTGAAACTATGCCAGAAGATTTACCAACTCCAAAAGATAGTGTAAACAAGATAGAGAAATCACATAAAAGTCTTGAGGAGAAAAAATAATGAATCAAATCAAACAAGGCTATAAGCAAACAAAAGTGGGGATTATTCCTGAGGATTGGGAGGTTGTAAAATTAAGAAAACTTGTTGAAATTAACAGTGGGGAAAGTCCTTCAGAGCAAACATTTGAAAGTTTTGGGGTCCCTTATTTCAAAGTTGAACAATTAAATACATCAACAAAGTATCAATTTGAAACACCTTACTTTATTAAAAATCCAAAAAAAGTGATTAAATCAGGAAGCATTATTTTTCCAAAAAGGGGAGCTAGTATTTTATTGAATAAAATAAGAATATTAAAGTTTGATAGCTTTATGGATACAAATTTAATGACAATCACTATTAATAAAGCTAATTGCAACAATGAGTATTTATATTATTTTATTTTAAGAACAGACTTATCAAAAATAGCAGATACAACATCAATTCCACAAATTAATAATAAGCATATTGAACCTTATTTAATCCCCCTTCCACCCCTAAAAGAACAAGAAAGAATAGCCGAAATTCTCACAACTTGGGACGAAGCCATCACCAAACAAACCGAGCTTTTGAGAGCAAAAGAGCTACAAAAAAAAGCCCTTATGCAAAAACTTTTAAGTGGTGAAGTTCGTTTTAGTGGGTTTAGTGATGAGTGGGAAGAAATTAGACTAGGTAAATACATTAAAGAAATAAGCAAGAAAAATAAAGAAAATGTAGAATTAGTTTTAAGTGTAACAAATAAGCATGGATTTATAGCCCAAAAAGATTATTTTGAAAAAGAAGTTGCTAGTAAAGACACAAGTAATTATAAAATTGTAAAAAAAGGAAATTTTGCATATAACCCATCTAGGATAAATGTGGGTTCACTTGGACTACTAGAAGAGTATGAAATTGGGATTTTAAGTCCTATGTATGTTATTTTTGAATGTTTAAAAGGATTGGACAAGCAATATTTAAATTACTGGTTAAATACTCATAATTTTACTGGAAACTTATCAAAATTTTTATCTGGAAGTGTTCGTGATAGCTTAGCTTTTAATGATATGAAACTAATGAAAATCAAACTCCCATCACTTCCAGAACAACAAAAAATAGCCGAAGTTTTAAGCCTTGCAGATGATGAGATAAATCTTCTTAAAAAAGAACTTGATGAGCTAAAACAACAAAAAAAAGCACTTATGCAAAAACTACTAACTGGAGAAGTGAGGGTTAAGGTATGAGTAAAAAATTTAGAATATTATGTTTAGATGGTGGTGGCATTAGAGGTTTATATTCAGCTCAAATATTGAAAAGAATGAAAAAAGATTGCAATATAGATTTTTATAATGATTTTGATTTGATTGTGGGTACTTCTACTGGTTCGATATTAGCTGGATCGATAGTAAAACAGATTGATATAGAAAAAGTTATTGCTTTATATGTAAATGAAGGTAAAAATATATTTAAAAAGAGATGGCTTTCTCGAATCGGATTATTTGCAAGTAAATATAATCCTAATCCATTAAAAGAACAACTAAAAGCAATTTTTAAAAATACAACTTTGGGTGATATAGAAAAACCACTATTAATAAATGCAACCGACATTGGCAATTCAACACAGTTTGTATTTAAAACCACTTTTAATGGTCAACAAGATAGTAATGGTAATACAAAAGAATTAGTAAGAGATAAAGAAATCTTATTATCTGATGCTATTTTGGCATCTTCTTCTGCTCCAATCTTTTTCCCTCCTCATAAAATTGGTAATTTTTTACTTGCAGATGGTGGGCTTTGGGCTAATAGTCCTGTTTTAGTTGCACTTGCTGAAGCAAAAAAGATATTTAAGATGGAACCAAATGATGTAATAATCGTATCAATTGGAACTGGTGTAGAAGAAAATGATTACCATATTAATACAAAGTGGTGGGGATTTTTGACTGGATGGAAAAGAGAAAAACTAATTTCTATGATATTAAATTTGCAAACTAAAACCAATAATAGTTTACTTCAGTTTTTAATGCCAAAAGAAAATATTTTACGATTAACATATACAAGTGATAAAGCATTGCCACTTGATGATGTATCTCAAAATGAGAATTTGTTAAGTAAAGCAGATAAAGATTTTTCAGATAGACATTCTGAAATTCAATCTTTTATAAATAAATATATCAAGGATGAGCATGTCAACTAAAAATGAAATATTTAAAATACTAGAAAAAGTTGGTGAGTCTTTAGAAATTACTAAAACACAGCGTCAATTGGCGGAAGAGCGATATAAAGCGGTAGGGAAATGGCTAGCAGAAGGAGAATATTGCTTATTGGGTGATGGTAAAAAACAATGCTTTAAAGATGGAGAAATATATCCTCAAGGTTCATTTAGATTAGAAACTACAGTTAAACCTATTGGTAAAAATGAGTTTGATATTGATTTGGTTTTTTATACGCCGAATGTATCAGCGGATATGATTACTCCAGAGCGATTGAAGGAGCTTGTAGGTAATAGACTTAAAGAGCATGATACATATAAAAAAATGTTAACGCCACTAAATAGAGGTTGGTGTATTAATTATGCAAACGAATTTCATCTTGATGTGACACCATCTCTTGATAATCATTTTGAGCCCCATAATGAGAGTGAATTGGTAGCAGATAAAAAACTTGAACGATATATGCCAACAAATCCTGAAGGGTATGCAAAGTGGTTTGATGATATTTCATCAATGCAACCAATATTAAAATTTACAAAAGCTATGTTTGATTCTAGAAATATTATGATTACAACCGAAGATGCAGCAACAGTAACAGAACTTCCCGAACATAATCCAAATAAACCTTTATTAAAAAGATTTATCCAAATTTTTAAAAGACATAGAGATATTATGTTTGATGGGAAAGATGATGCCCCAATATCAATCATAATTACTACATTAGCGACAAAATCTTATGAGTATTGTATTCAAAACTATTCGTATGACAATGAATATGCATTAATGATGGATACATTAAAATATATGACAAAATTTATTGAAAATCGTAATGGATATTGGATTGAGAACCCTACAGTTAATGGGGAAAATTTTGCTGAAAAATGGAATTATAAGTCTATAAAAAAACAAAATTTTGATAATTGGCATAATGCAATTATTGGAATATTTGAATCAGTCATTAATCTTCAAGGTCAACATCTAATTTTTGAATCTCTTAGAAATGGATTGGGTGAATCACCCGTTAATAAAGTTTATAAAGATATGACAGATAGTGTTACTCAAAACAGGTTAAATGGATTACTTTCCCTTGGATTGTCTAGTAATGCAACAGACTCACTTGCAATGAAGCAAAATACTTTTTTTGGAAAATAGATAGTGTTAGCAAAAGGTGTATCTAAATATCATAAAACAACATTATTACAACAATATAGTAATGTAAAATTTTGTCCTCTTTCAAAAAATGGAACGGGTGAGTTTTATGGTAAATATTTTTTTTGGGAATTTGATGCAAAACCTACAGAACTAAGTAAAACATATAAAGTATTGATTATTTTTCATATTGATAATTACTCACCTGATGTGTTTGTTTTGAATAAAGATATATGGGAAGTTTCAAAAAGCAAATCTATACCACATTTGTATGACCATAAAAAAATTAGATTATGTTTATATTATCCTTCTTATAATGAGTGGAATACAAATATGCCACTTTGCAATACTATTGTTTCTTGGACATACCTTTGGTTATATTTTTATGAAGAATGGCTTTATAGCAATAAATGGAAAGGTGGTGGTATTCATCCAGAGAGCTCCAAAGAAGAAGAAAATGAAAATATAAAAAATACGCCTAAGCAATTAATTATTGAACAAAGAAAGAAGAAAAAGCAAGATAGTGTTAAAAATATTATAAATAAAATTTACCTAAAACGGAAAAGTATTTATATGCAAGAACTTCAAAATAACGAGGTTGTAGAATGAAATCATTTTTGATCACGATATGGACTTATCTTTGTAAGGGTTTTGATTTTGTAAACAACACGACTTTGGGTAACTTTTTACTTGAAAAAGTTTTATTTAGAACAAAAGGATTTTATACAGTATTAAACAGTTTTAGCACATTACTACTGGCACAAGTGGCTACTTTTATCTATCAAAATAAATTAATTTCTGAATTAGATAAATTGATTGAATCTTCTACTGTATGGTATGAAAAAATAGCATATATAATAATCCAATTTTTTATGCCTGAAGGAAATGTTTTTATCATTTTTATACTTGTTTTTCTAATAATTGGATTATTCTGGGACAGAAATAATAATAAAGACAGCAAAATAAGTGGTAAGTTAAATCTCGAACAAGCTTTTCATCAATGGGCATCTCAAACAAAAATTAAACTTTCAAGCGACTTAGTATTGGACTCAAGAGAAAAAGAGGTTAAAGACTTTTATGATTTTTTTGAAAATAATCCATTAAAAATTACAGTCTATTCTCATAGTAAGGAAGAAAGTTATGCTTTTATTTTATCTACTTTGAAAAACAATCAAAATTTAGTGAAAAAAGTTCAAATTATCTCTAACCAAGAAGCATGGGATAATACGATTCAAAATAAAAATCATTTGATTTTAGTTTATAAAGATTTTATCCCATGCAATATTGGGGTTGCAATTGAAAATGGTAATTATGTTATTGAAGCCGAAGAATTGATTGACATTGATAATACAGCAGAGAATAGCATTAAGTTGAAAAAAATGAAAAAAACTGTTACCACTTTTGCTTTAGAGAAAATGGGGTTTGACCATAACAATTCATGGAAAATTTATAATGATACAAAAGGCTTTTTACATGCAATAATCAGTCATCCATTATTAAAACCTTATGAAAAAAATGTACCGAATTGGGTAGGCAAATATGATATTAATATTTTATCCACAATGCTATTTGTTAATAGTTGGCACATTAAAAATGAAAATGATCAAAAAGTTATTGAAGAACTATCAGGCTTACAATATGAAGCATTTGAAAAACAATTACACTTATTAAAAGTTGAAGATAAAGCACCTATTAGGCTTGTTGGAAATGTTTGGCAAGTAATCTCAAAAATAAGCTTGTGGGATTTAATTTCAAATAAAATACCTAACACTCAAATAGATAGGTTGAAGAAAATAGTTATTAATGTTTTAAGCGAAATAGACCCATCTTTTGAACTTAATCCAGAAGATAGATGGAGTGCAAACATTTACAATAAAACATTAAAACATTCAGGATTGCTTAGAGAAAGTTTAGCCGATACATTAGTGCTTATTTCTGTATTTGGTAAAAATAAGTTAAGTTATCCAGCTAATATTAATAGCAGTTTAGATTATTGGTTAAAAGAGTTGTTTGAGAAAAATTTAAATGTCGAGTCTTGGTATTCTTATGGGCGAATATTACCATTTTTAGCTGAAGCAAGTCCAAATAGTTTTATAACTGCAATTGAAAAAACTTTAGACAATAAAAATACTACAAATATAGAACAATTATTTGCAGATGCAGGTGATATGGCTATGGGAACTTGTTTTCATTGTGATTTACTTTGGGCATTAGAAACAGTATCTTGGCATAAAGACTATTTGGCAAGGGTTACTTTAATATTAATCAGATTATGTGAACTTAATATAAAAAGTAAAATTTCTAATTCACCGATGAATACTTTAAAAGATATTTTTGCAGGATTGATAAACTACAGCAGTGTATCATATGATGATAAAGTACAAATACTAGAACAAATTGCATATAAAAAATTTCCTGACACTACATGGAAATTGTTAATTGGAATATTGCCACATAGTCATAGTGTAAGTTATGGCATATCTAAACCTAAATATCAAAATTGGGATGTTGATAGTACAAAAGAAGTCACAAGAGCAGAATACTACACATATAATGAGAATATTTTTAGAATATTATTTCTAAGTGTAGAAAACAATACTTTACGATGGAAAGATGTACTTGATAATATAAGTAGCTTTAGCAAAGAATATTGCTTAAAATTTTTAAATAAATTTACGAAATTAGATAAGAAAATTTTTTCAGATGATGAAAGATTAATTTTATCATTAGAACTAAGAGAAAACATACATAATCATCGAAAATTTGCAGATTCTCCCAATTGGCAAATATCTGAAGAATGTTTAGAGCAGCTTGAAAATGCTTTTTATTTTATAGAGCCTGATAATTTAGTACATAAATACTATCATTTATTTGGCAATGGAAGAGTTAATTTATTAAATCCAGTTCCTTATGAAAAAGAAAATAGAAATAGTTATAAAGAAGAAGAAAAAACAATTGAAGAAGAAAGAGAAAAGGCCTTAAAAAATATTTTAGAAAGTAAAGATTTTGATACTTTAGTTGAGCTTATAAAAACAAGTCAAATGCCAGGAATTATTGGAAGATTGATTTTTAAAATAACAGGTGAAAAATATAAAATAGAAATATTTAAATGGTTAGATATGCAAGATGGATACTTAAATATATGTGCAAAAAATTATGTTGCAAGTATGAAATTTAGTGAAAATATACTTGATGATTTGAATGATATTCAAAAAGCAGAAATTTTACTTGCTATAAATTTTGATTCAATTGCATTTGAATCTTTGAAAAAACAAAATACTTCTGTTCAAGAATATTATTGGAAAAATATACATTGGTATTGTAGATTAGAGGAATCAGATAAAAAATATATTAAATGGATATTTGAACAATTATATCACTATAAACAACATATGAAATGTATAGATTTTTTAAGTCATCATATGAAAAAAAGCAATGAGGATGGCTTAGATTTTAGCTTTAGTGATATTGCGAAAGTAGTAATTGAATTAGACCCAAATATTGAAAACAAAAGATTGGATACACATTCCATATCTGAAGTGATTGAATTGCTACAAAATTTAGAAGTAGAAAATGAAGTAATGAGACTTATAGAATGGAAATATCTACAATTAAAAAATTTCAATCCAGTCTTTTTAGAAAAAGAAATTATTGCTAATCCAAAATCATTTGTTGAATTACTAATTTTTATGTACAAATCTCAAAATAAAGAAGATGAAGATATAACATTGACAAAAGAGCAAATTCAAAACAGAGCAAATAATGCTACAGAACTACTGGAAAGAATAACATTATTTAAAAAGTATGAAGATATACATGATTTTAATTATGAAACTTTAAAAAATTGGATAAATGAAGCTATTAAATATGCAAAAGAAGTTGATAGAGAAAAATATGCCTATGTAGAAATTGGTAAGCTTTTATCAAAGTCACCAAATGGAAAAGATGATATTTTCCCAAATGAAATAACTAGAGATGTTTTAGAAGAATTTGATAATGAAAAGTTAGGATACTATTTTTGGCATGAGAAAAAATATCCTGGAGGAAGTTATTTTACTACAAGAGGTGCTGATGAAGGTGGAGAACAAGAACACCAAAAGGCACAAGAGTATAGGGAATATGCAGAAAAATTAAGGTTTACGCATCCAAAAACTTCTTCGTTATTAATTCAATTAGCAAAAGATTATGAGATAGATGCGGAAAAAGAAGATTTAAGAAATGAACTTCAATAAATTTAAATAGTGAGAGAAAAACATGAAACTACAAATTAACGAATCACAAAACATAGAATTTAAACAATCTTGGAGAGATGAGTATATCAAATGGCTTAGTGCATTTGGCAATACTGATGGTGGGAAGCTGTATATCGGTGTAGATGATGATGGCAAAATCAAAGGCATTGACAATGCTAAAAAACTTCTTGAAGATATACCAAACAAAGTACGAGATATCTTGGGCATCATGGTAGATGTCAATCTTTTACAAGATGAAGATAAAGAGTACATTGAAATCATCACAGATAAATATCCATATCCTATAAGCTATAAAGGTTCATATTATTACAGAAGTGGAAGCACAACGCAAGAGCTAAAGGGTGTCGCACTTGATAAGTTTTTACTTAGAACACAGGGTAAAACTTGGGATAGTGTACCAGTGCCTTATTTTGGAGATACAGATTTAGACCCTTATTCTTTTAAACTCTTTAGAGAAAAAGCTGAGAAAAAACGAAGAATAGATCCTGAGCTTTTAAAAGAAAATGATGATGTTTTAGTAGATAAATTACGACTTCGAGAAGGTGATTATCTAAAGAGAGCTGCTGCACTATTGTTTGCAAAAGAGCCTATGAAATATGTAATGGGAAGTATGATTAAAATAGGATATTTTAAATCAAATACAGAACTAATATATCAAGATGTGATAGAGGGAAGTTTATTTGAGCAAGTAGATAAAGTAATGGAGCTTATATTTACAAAATATCTTAGTGCTTTTATCACTTATGAGGGTATTCAAAGAGTAGAGAGTTTTCCAATTTCAGAGTTAGCTTTTAGAGAAGCTTTAATTAATGCGGTTGTTCATAAAGATTATAGTTCACAAAACAGCATACAAATAAGTGTTTATGATGATAAACTTCTTATGTGGAATGCAGGAGATTTACCACCACACTGGACTATAGATACACTTTTACGGAAACATACATCTGAGCCACACAATCCTCTAGTTGCATATCCATTTTTCCTAGCTGGATATATTGAATCTTGGGGAAGAGGGATAGAAAAAATTATAGAAGAATCACAAAAGTTTAATGGTATAACTCCACAATTTAAATGGGAAAATGGTTTATGGGTAGAGTTTTATTTTAATACTGATAAAAGTTTACCTAATGGGTTGGGTGAAAAGTTGGGTATAAAGTTGGGTGAAACACAACAAAACATCATAAAGCTTATGCAAAATAACCCAAAAATTGCAATTACAGCACTTGCTACTGAACTTGGAATCAGCACAACAGCAATAGAAAAACATATTAAAACACTAAAAGATAAAAATATTATCCAGCGAATAGGCGGTGCTAAAGGCGGACATTGGGAGATTTTAAAATGAATGATAACATCACACTAGAACAAGTAATACAACAAAACTGCATCAATCTTTTGAGCCATAAAGATTTTGGATATAAGTTTATAACCAAAGAAGATAATCTTATTTTTAGAGAAAATAAAACATCGGCAGTACTTTTAAAAAAGATACTTATAGAGAGACTTTATGCTTTAAATAGCTATGAGTATAAAGGGCAAAACTATAAGTTTAGTGCCAATAATATAGCCAAAGCAGTTGAAGACTTGGATGTATCTTTAAATGAGGGATTAATCGTAGCAAATGAGAAAATCACCAATCATCTGCTTTTAGGTACTAGCTATGAAGAGAATCTTGATGATGGTACGAAAAAAAGTTTTTCTTTTAAATATATCGACTTTGATAATATTGAAAATAACCACTTTTTTGTAACAGAAGAGTTCATAGTAGATCGTGCCAACCAAAATGAAATTACAAAGACTAGAAGACCTGATTTGATTGTGTTTGTAAATGGTATCCCACTAGTGGTGATTGAGCTTAAAAAATCAAGTGTGAACTATGAAAATGGTATCAAACAGCTTGAAAAAGAGCAAAAAAAAGATGAAATACCGCATTTATTTAAATACATACAGTTAACTATTGCAGCAAATAGCAATGAAGCTAGATATGGAACTATGGGAACACCTTTAAAGTTTTATAGCTTGTGGAAAGAAGAAGAGAGTGAAAAGGCTAAAGTGACTTTAAAAACAATGATAGAAAATAGAGAAGTAACTAGTCTTGACTTGACACTTTTTGCACTTTTATCAAAAGATAGACTTTTAAGACTAATAAAACACTATATTTTATTTGATAAAAAAGTTAAAAAAGTGAGCCGTTATCAGCAGTTCTTTGGGATTGAAAAGACTCTAAAAAGGGTAGAAAAGATAACTGATGGTATAAGAGCTGGTGGACTTATCTGGCATACTCAAGGAAGTGGTAAATCTCTTACAATGGTAATGCTTACAAAACTTCTAAAATTAACTTACACTAATGCAAAAATAATAGTAGTAACCGATAGGGTTGATTTGGATGAGCAAATCCATAAAACTTTTGAAAATACGGATATAAAAGCAGGAAGAGCAAGTAGTGGGAGTGATTTGATAGAGAAACTTCAAAGTGGTATAAGTGTGATTACAACACTTGTACATAAGTTTGAAAAGGTAAGAAACTCAAAAACTGTTATCAATGATAATAATGTATTTGTGCTAGTTGATGAATCTCATCGTACTCAAGGTGGAGATTTACACAATGCAATGAAAAAGGCTCTACCACTTGCTTGTTATCTCGGATTTACAGGAACACCACTTCTAAAAAAAGAGAAAGATAAAAATAGCTTTTTAAAGTTTGGTGGTGAGATACATCGCTACACTATAGATGATGCTGTAAAAGATGGGGCTGTTTTACCGCTACTTTATGAGGGAAGGCTTGTTGATCAAGAGGTGCTTAGTCCTGATGGATTGGTTCGAAAGTTTAATATGATTGCAAGAGAGTTAAGTGATGATGCAAAAAGAGATTTACAGCATAAATGGGCAAGATTTCAAAAAGTTGCATCAAGTGAACAAAGACTTGAACTAATAGCACTCGATATCAATGAACACTTCAAAAAAACTCTAAAAATGGCAAACAGTGGTTTTAAAGCGATGTTTGCAACAAGTAGTAAATATGAAGCTATAAAATATCATGAGATATTTGAAGAGTACGGTGATATACGAACTGCTTATGTAATCTCAAGCAATGAGCATGAAGAGCTTGATGGTGGAAATAAAGAATATGTGGCAAAAGCATGGCAAGAAACTATTAAAAACTTTGGAAGTGAAGAGGAATATCTAAAGTATGTAAAAAGTGAGTTTATCCATGGTGATGAGATAGATTTGCTTATTGTTGTAGATAAGCTTTTAACTGGTTTTGATGCACCAAGAGCAAGTACACTTTATATAGATAAACAACTAAAAGAACATAATCTTTTACAAGCAATTGCTAGAGTAAATAGACTTTATGATGGAAAAGATTATGGATATATTGTAGATTATAGAGGGCTTCTAGGAGAACTTGACCAGGCTTTGACAAATTATGCTTCACTTGATGGCTTTGATCCAGAAGATTTGACGGGAGCTGTAGTAGATGTAAGAAGTGAAATAGCAAAAGCTAAAACTTATTACACCCATTTAGAAGACCTTTTTAGTGATGTAAAATTTAAAGATGATTTAGAAAGTTATGTAGTTGTTTTATCAGATATTCAAAAAAGAGATGATTTTAAAGAGTGGCTATCTCATTTCTCTCGTGCTTTTAAATTAGCACTTTCAAGTGAGAAAATTGATGACATTTTAAGTGAGAATGAAATAAAGCTTTATAAGAAAAAAATCAAATTTTACAATGAACTTAGAAAAGTAGTGCAGCTACGATACCATGAGACTTGTGACTTTGGAAAATATGAAGAACAGATGCAAAAGCTACTTGATACTTTTGTAAGTGCCAAAGAGGTGAATGAACTTACAAGGCTTGTAAATATCTTCGAAACAGAGTTTGAAGAAGAGGTTCAAAGAGTTGAGGGTAAAAGTGCAAAAGCTGACACAATTTTGAGTGCCGTAAGTGCGGTAGTAAAAGAAAAAATGGAATCAAACCCAGCATTTTATAAGTCAATTGCCCAACAAATAGAAGATGTAATTAATGAATATAAAGCTAAAAGACTAAATGAAGAGGAAAAATTAGCAAAAGCAAAACAATTAAAAGACCTAATAACAGGTATGTCCAAACCAAATGAGGATAAATATCCAAAAGAGTTTGAAAATAAAAAAACTCTAATTGCTATTTATGATAACTTGAGTGATATTTTAAGTAATTTAGAAATTGTTGATTTTGATTTGATTGTTAAAAATTTGACTTTAAAATTTGATGAGATTTATTTAGGAGCTTCTAAAAAACCTGAATGGCATAAAAATAAAGATGTTGAAAATGAAATAACAAGTGCAATGGAAGATGTTCTTTGGGACTTAGAAGATGAATATGATATATCAATTGAGAACAAAGATAAAATTTATCAAACTATTAGAGGTATAGGAATAAGTTTTTATGCTTGAAAACATCCAAATTACTAAAAAAGATGTAAAAAATATCACTTTAAAAGTAAAACCATCTGGAGAAGTAATTTTAACTGCTCCAAAGATAACAAGTGATGAACATATAAAATTTATAATCAAAAAAAGAGCTAAATGGATTGAAAAAAAGAAAGAGTTTTTTGCATCATTTGAAACAATCAAAAAAGAGTATGTGAGTGGAGAGGATTTTAAATATCTAGGTCGAAGTTACAGGCTGAAAGTCATTGAGTCAAAAAAAGAAGCTGTTAAGCTTCAAAGAGGCTATTTAGAAATATATGTTAAAAATAAAAATGATTTAAAACGAAAACAAAATTTGGTTTACGAGTGGTATTATGAAAAAGCATTACTTCATTTTTTCAATATTTTACAAGAGTTTAATAAAATTGTGAAGCAAGAGATAAAAGATATAAAAATAAGACAAATGAAAACAAGATGGGGGAGCTGTAACCCTCATAAATCATATATCAATCTCAATATTGAGCTTATAAAAAAGCCAAAGATTTGTATAGAATATGTAGTTTTTCATGAACTGGTTCATTTGATCTATCCAAATCATTCTAAAGAATTTTATAATTATTTATCACTATATATGAGTGATTGGGAAAAAAGAAAAAATATTTTAGAAAATATATAAATATTAACTAGACATAATTAGGTTAATAATTCAAAGTATAATACCCTAAGAAAATTGAGCAAATTTTTGTAAAGTTTTATTCTTTTAGTGTAAAGTTTAACAATAAAAATACGAGGATAAAAAAATGAAAACAGAAAACATAGAAAAATTAAATAGTTTAGAAATATATCAAAAAGTGGCTTTTGAGTTTAAAGATGGCTGGAATGGCTTAGTATATGAATTAGGAAAAGATATTGAAGATTTATGCAAATTAGCAAATTGTGAACTTCCATTAATTCAACAAATAAAAGAAAAATTTGGAACATTAAAATTTTACTACAATACATTAAATTCGCAATATCCTAAAATAATTGAAAAAAGTATCAGAGCTTTAGTTTCACAAGCTGAAAATCGTTCATCTACTATTTGTGAACAATGTGGAAAATTTGGTGAAACAAGAGTTGATGGTGGACTTTATAAGACTGTTTGTAAAGAACATCAAGGAAGTTCAATAACAGTTTTTGAATATGAAGAGATGATGAAAAAACATTATGAAGAACGAAGAAGAGCAAAAGAAGAAGTAGAACAAAATCCAAAACCTAAAAAAACATACTTTGGATTAGAAATTCAAGATGGCAATTTAATTAAAGAGAGTGATATTAAAAATTTACCTTTTTATGAATTTTGGCTAGAGAGTGCTAAAGGAAGTACTTGTGCAATTATAGATGGTGAAGAGTATATATATTTAAGTGATTGGGAGAGTTTCGCAAATTTATTTATAAAAACTGGAAAACATAGATTTCAAAAAAGAGATTAAAATGAAAACAACAAAAATATTAGTACAAAAATCTGAAGCTGGGTTAAGTGAAGATAATAAAGCTAAATTAAAAAGTTTAAAAATATACAAAGATAAAAAACATTTTAAATTTTCCAACGGTTGGGTAGATTTAGCTTATGAATTAGGAAAAAATATAGAAGAAGTTTGTAAATTAGCAAATTGCGAACTACCAAAAATAGAAGCTATGTATAACAAATATAATACTCTAAGAGTTGATTATCATTTCACTTCACCTGTACCAAAAATTGTTGAAACATTAATTGACTCTTTAATTTATGTAACAGAAGATAAATCAGAGATGATTTGCGAGTATTGTGGAAAAAGTTGTGATATAGAAATAACAGAAAAAAATAATAATTATATAAATGCTTGTGAAAAGTGTTTTGATAGAAAAAATAGAGATTAAAATGAAAATAGATATATTAAGTGACCTACATTTTGATAATTACTTTTACAATAAATACTCAAAAGATGATGTAATTAAATTTTACAGTCAAATTATTGATTTTAAAAATTGTGGTGATGTGTTAGTAATTGCTGGTGATTTAGGACATAATAATCATCAAAATATAAAGATATTAAAAATATTAAAAGAGTTCTATAAAAATATAGTTTGTGTATTAGGCAATCACGATTATTATTTAGTAAATAAAGAGAATAAATCTTTATTTAAAGGCTCTTTTGAACGAGTTTCAAATATGAGAGAACTAATCAATAAAGAAGATAATATTTACTGTTTAAATGGAGATATTATTGAAATTGATAGTGTTAAATTTGGGGGTTGTGATGGTTGGTACAATGATGGTTATTTGCAAGTAAATTATCCTGATGAGTTTTTCCCAAAGTATTCAACTAATATTATGTGGCAAAACTCTACTCCTGATTATAAAAATATTTTAGAAATTGAAAATTTTGACGATATATTTGAGATAGAAAAACCTAAAATCGAAAGAGTTTACAAAGAGTGTGATGTAATGATTACTCATATTAATCCAAGTGCCAAAAAAGAGTACTTGAATCTTAAATATCATAATGAATTATCAAATACATTTTTTTGTTTTGATGGTGAAGATTATTTAAAAAATGGAAGTATGAAATACTGGATATTTGGGCATAATCACGATGTTATTGAATATAAGGAACATAATGTTAAATGTATCTGTAACCCTTTAGGATATTATAATGAGAGTGGAAACGGACAATGGATTAAAATTAAACAAATAGAGGTTTAAAATGAAAACAACAAAAAATTCGAGATATTAAATGAGTTTAGAATTAATTGAAAAAGCTAATAAGTTAATTAAACAAACTCAAAAAGAAGCTTTAGAAATCAAAGAAAAAAGAGTATTAATCAAAAGTAAGATTTTTGAGAACAGCATAGAAATAGATTTTATTATTGATTGTCTTACTAAAAAAAAATATGATGATTTAACTTACAATGAAAGATTATTTGTAAATGATATTTTTGAAAATGCAAAAAAAGAAGATTTAGAAGTATTAAAAAATATATATTTTATAGAAATAGAAGATATTAAAGAGATTTTTTTAACTTCGCCATATTGTGATGATAAAATATTTTTAGAGATATTAAAGGAGTACAAATGCAAATAAAAAAACTAAAAGTAAAAGATAAATGGAATTGATAGTTAAAAATATTGAGTTTTTAGAAGCTGTATGCTGGGATTATGATATTAATTCAAATGATGTTTACACTATTCTAAAAACAAAAAAAGATGATGATTTTCCTATCAGCTTTGATGTGTTAAGAAAAAAAGTATTAAAGTATGTCTCTATTGCTAAACTACAAGAAATATTTACTTTAGAAGAGTTAAAAGATATTTTTAGTGGAATAAATCCTAATACAATAAGAAATCCTGAAACTAGAGATTTTTATGTAAGAAATATAGAGTTGTATCTACACGACCCAAAAGATTTTACCTTTAATTGTTTTTGGCAATCTTCAAAACCTACTATGCAAACAGTTACATCAATTATTAGAAACTATTTAGCGACTATGAACAAGCAAGATATACATACTCTTTGTAGAAAATTTGGAAAAGATAGAGTTTTAAAAGAATTAAATGCTAAATATAAAGAATTATTTGAACTAGGCTTTTTTGATTTCAAAGGTATGAAAATTCCTTTAACTGGTAACTATAAAGAACATGGAACATATAAAGAGATATTAGAGATATTAAAGGAGTACAAATGCAAATAAAAAAACTAAAAGTAATAGATAAATGGAATAGAGATTTTGGGATTTTAACTTATGATACAACAAAAGATACATTTCATTTTAAGTATGATGATGACTGTAAAGGATATGATTTCTCAGATATAAATATAAAAACTGGAAGAGAATTTGAGCAAAATACAATATTTAATGTATTTTCATTTGATGAGAGTTATGCAAGAAGTCAAATGATAGAAAAGTTTAATCTATCGGGATTGAGTAATAATGAAATGCAATGGTTTTTTAAAGAGCATTGTGCAAAAAACAACTCTTTGAGCTGTAAAGGGTTTTATTTTGAATTTAGAGAAAACACACCTTGTGATTTTGTTAAAAAAGTTATTGACTCAATGGAAAACTTTAAATTAAAAAAATACCTTTAACAGATGATATTAAAAAGAATTTTGACAAATTAGGGATTAAATATACAGAGTAAAAATATGAAAAAATATAAAATATCACCTATATCTTGGGACTGATTTGTATAATGAAGGTTATTTGCAAGTAAATTATCCTGATTAATTTTCCAAAAACATTCAACTAATAGTGTGTGGCAAAACTCTATGCCTGATTATATAAATATTTTTGAAATTGAAAATTTTGACGATATATTTGAAATAGAAAGTCCTAGACACATATAATTATCTGTGATAAAATACAACAATAAATTAATAAAAGAGGTGTAAAATGGCTTTTTAAAAAAGATACCGAACGAAGGGTTCTTGAGAAAAAGGTTAAGGTTATTAAAAAATGAATTTGTTTCAAATTATGATGGTTTTTTTAGATTCTTATTAGCTTTTGGAATTGTCCCTCTTGTATTTATAATGTTTTTAGGTGGAAGAGGAGTTGGTAAAGACATAGATAAAGAAACTTTAGAAATTATGAATTTACTTTATTCTTATACATTAGATAATATGATTTCCTTTATGAATTCAATTACTCCAAATAAAGATTATTGGATTGTATTTAATCATATTTTTGTTTTTGCATTATTTATATTTGTTACTTTTTACACTATAAAATTCATCTTGATAGTTATTCATGATTATGTAGGAACAAAATTTCATAAAAAAGAAGTTTGTTGGCACGAAGAGTTTGATTATTAGAAAAAATAGTTGATTTTTAAACTCCTCTACTGGTAATAGAGCTTAAACATAGAAACATTGGAATAAATGTGTCTGAATTTAAGTTACCATTCCACTTTCAAAGACGGCTTAATGATAGTTTAAATTTATAACTGAATTTTAGGAATTATCTAATGCTGACACAGTTGCCACATTAAAAACTACTTAAATACTATGATGCATACTCTCCTTTTTTAACTCTTTTTTCTAATTTAAACTGCTCTGGATTATAATCTACATTATTTTTATACAAGGAATGTG
>NZ_NXGI01000053.1 GCF_002993025.1 Arcobacter cryaerophilus gv. crypticus
CTCATAGTGGAAGTCAAGCAAATGGTGCTGTATATGCAGCACTTCTTAAAGCTGGTGATAAAATCTTAGGAATGGATTTATCTCATGGTGGACATTTAACTCATGGAAGTAAACCAAGCTTTTCAGGGCAAAACTACTCTGCATTTTATTATGGTGTTGAACTTGATGGAAGAATCAATTATGATAAAGTAGAAGAGATTGCAAAAATTGTTATGCCAAAAATCATTGTATGTGGTGCAAGTGCATATGCAAGAGAGATTGATTTTAAAAGATTTAGACAAATAGCAGACTCTGTTGGAGCTATTTTATTTGC
>NZ_NXGI01000054.1 GCF_002993025.1 Arcobacter cryaerophilus gv. crypticus
GCTGGGTTCAGAACGTCGTGAGACAGTTCGGTCCCTATCTTCCGTGGGCGTAGGAAAGTTGAAGAGATTTGTCCCTAGTACGAGAGGACCGGGATGAACCAACCACTGGTGTACCAATTGTTCTGCCAAGAGCATCGTTGGGTAGCTACGTTGGGATGTGATAAGAGCTGAAAGCATCTAAGCTCGAAGCCAACTCTAAGATGAACTTTCCCTGAAGTTCCCAGCAAGACTAGCTGGTTGATAGGCTGGGTGTGTAATGGGTGTAAGCCCTTTAGCTGACCAGTACTAATAGAACGTTTGGCTTATTTTAACAAATTCTTTGGTTTACTATCTTATTAAGCATATGTTTATTATGTTTAATTTGTGTTGATTATATATAGATATACAAATATGAAATTAGCTTTT
>NZ_NXGI01000055.1 GCF_002993025.1 Arcobacter cryaerophilus gv. crypticus
GAAGTTTGATTGGCCTTTCACCCCTATCCACAAGTCATCCCGAGACTTTTCAACGTCAATGGGTTCGGTCCTCCACTGGCTCTTACACCAGCTTCAACCTGCTCATGGATAGATCACTTCGTTTCGGGTCTGCAGCATCTGACTATGTCGCCCTATTAAGACTCGCTTTCGCTACGGCTTCGCACTTGGCTTAACCTTGCCAGACACCACAACTCGCAGGCTCATTATGCAAAAGGCAGTCCATCACCCTGTACAAGACATAGGGCTCTGAATGATTGTAAGCTAATGGTTTC
>NZ_NXGI01000008.1 GCF_002993025.1 Arcobacter cryaerophilus gv. crypticus
TTCAATGGAACTGTTTTTAAAAATATTAGAACAACTAGTTCAAGTCCAAAAAATTGTCAAGAGAAATAAAGATTTAGAACAAATCATCTTAATGCTAAGGGTTTACACTAAAAAACAGTTAGGTTTTATGTGCGAAAGTTGAGTTATTTATATATTCTTTAAGATTTTAAGAATTTCTGTTTTGTCGCTAAACTCTATTTTTTTATCACCAACTATTTGTGTAGCTTCATCACCTTTTCCAAGAATCAAAACCACACTATTTTCATTTGACAAACTTACAGCTTTTTTCAAAGCCTCTTTCCTATCTTCAATTACTACAACATTTGATTTATCAGCTATTCCATTTAAAATATCTTCAATTATTTTTTTTGGTTCTTCAAATCTTGGGTTATCGCTTGTTACAACTATATGTTTTGAATATTTACTTGCAACTTCTCCCATAAGTGGTCGTTTTGCACTATCACGATTTCCACCAGCTCCAAAAACACAAACAATATCCATGTTTGGAAAGCTCTTTAAAACCTCATCCATACCATCTGGAGTATGAGCAAAATCGACAATTATTAGTGGATTTGTTGAAATAATCTCCATTCTGCCACTAACACTACTAAAATTTTCTAAAACTTGACAAATCTCTTTTAAATCTTTTTTTGTCAAAATATGAACAGAGGCAATAGAAGCCATAATATTATAGATATTAAAAATTCCCATCATTTTAGTAGTAAAACTATAATTTTTCTCTAAGTTTGTAAACTCTACTTTCATACCATTTTCAAACTCATATTTTGTAACCTTAAAGTCTGAACTATTTTCTAAAGAGTAAGTAAATGCATTTTTTTGATTAAATTTAACAACTTTATCATCTTTATTTATTAATTTTTTGCTTTCATCACTCAAAAATAAATTTTTTACTCTTATATATTCCTCAATAGTTTTGTGATAATCCAAATGGTCTCTAGTGATATTTGTATGTATTTTTAGAGAAAAACTTAAACCTTCAATTCTATCTTGCTCAATTGCATGAGAACTTACTTCCATTATAAAAAATTGACATGAATTTTGTATAGCTTTTTGAATATTTATAAAATTTCCAATTTGAACTGGAGTTGTAAGTGAATAATCTTCAACTTGATTTTTATTTATAAAAAACCCTCTTGTACCTTGTAGGGCTACTTTATATCCCAAATTTAAAAGAATTTTATATATTGTTGTAGCTGTTGTTGTCTTCCCATTTGTACCAGTGATTCCTATAATTTTAATAGAACTCATATCTAAATAGTTTTTTAAATCTTTTGATTCTATTATCTCAAAACCACCAGTTATTGCTATATCTTTAAATTTTTCATTTTGTTTAGATACTACAAAGATAGTCTCTTTTTCTAGCTCATTTGTATTGTCTGTAAATATTTTATTGTTTATGCTTAGTTTCATTTTGTTTTTCTTCCAATCTTTTATAAAGTTTCACTATCTCTTTATCTTGAAAAAAGTAGTCTTGAAATCCTTCAAGATAGTTATAAGCCATATTGTTAAAACCATTATCTATAAGCTTTGTTACAAAATCATAAAAATCTTCTTTTTTTTCAATAGCAACTTTTGTTGAAAACATAATATCTTCAAAAGCTACTTTAAAAGAGCCTCTTTGTTTTATTAAAAGTTGAAAATCTTCATAATTTATAGCTTCAAGCTGATTTACAGTTGTCAAATTTAGCTCTTTTAGCAAATCCATCATTTTTTCAATATCACCATCATAAGCGTTTATTACATTTTTTATGTAACTTATTGCCTCTTTTGGGTCATCTTTTTTTAGAAGAAAAAAGTAATCAAACAGAGCTATTGCCTTATTTTCATCTTCAATTGAAATATCACATAAAAGTGCATATATATTATATTCTTCGTTATTTGGAAAATTTGAAATCAGCAATGAGTATAAAAAAAGTGCTTTATCAAATTTTCTTTGTGTAAAAAGTGAATTTGCCTCGTTTAAAACTCTATTTTCATTTATCATTTATGTTTAATCCTCTAAATAGTTTTCTTTTCCTATTGGAACATTAATTATTTTTAAATCTGGATGTATGGCACTTTTAAGCTCTTTTTCTACTACATATTTTAGTGTACTTCCACTTGCACTACATCCAACACAAGCACCTTTTAACTGAATATAAACCTTTGCATTTTTTATATCTAGTAACTCAATTGCTCCACCATCTCGTGCGAGCATAGGAGAAATTTTTTTTTCTATTATATTGTTTACAGGCTCTTGTAAATCTTCATCTGTAAATGGAAACATTTTTTAATCCTTCTTTTTTTCATACCTTTTTACAAAAAATATTCCTATAGCTGTAAGAGCTAAAATAACTCCTATAGTTTGGAATATAAATGTAAGTGTCACTTCATTTTCAAACATTATTTAACCACTTCTTCACATCTAGAACATAATTCATCTTCTTTTGTTGAAGTATATTTCCAACATCTAGGACATTTATGCCCACTTGCTTTATATACTTTAAACTCACTATCTTCAACTTTGAAACTTCCTAAAAGCTCTTTACTTGAAGTTATGTTTGATAGTTTACTAACCAAAAACCAATCACTTGATTCTACCTCATCTAAAGCTAAAAACTCTTGATTATCGGTAACTATCTCTAATTCTAAAGTCGATTTTATAATTTTTTCTTTACTTAAAGCATCTTTTATTTCTGAGAATTTCTCTTTTACATCTATAAATAAAGTATCATTTATATTTGACTCAACTTCTGGTAAATCATATCTTACAAAATCAAAAATATCTTTTGCATCACCTTTTATTATTTTAGGAGCATAATCCAAAAATTCGTCCATAGTATAAGTTAAAATACAAGCCAGTGTTGAAATTAGTTTTTTTGTAATCATAGCCATAGCAGTTTGTGATGCAGTTCTATGAATATCATTTTTATCATCACAATACAATCTATCTTTACAAACATCAAGATAAATACCTGATAAATCAACAACTAAAAAGTTATTTAGCTTATTTAATCCTTTTGAGAACTCATATACTTTAAAGCTAGCCTCTATCTCATCAAAAACTCTTTTTGCTTTATTTAAAATCCATTTATCTAAAACCCCAAGTTTAGAAACTTCTACTAGTGAGTCAAGCCCATCAATATTTGCTAATAAAAATCTTGCAGTATTTCTTATTTTTCTATAAAGTTCACCATTTTGTTTTAAGATATTATCAGAGATTTTTAAATCACTTTGATAATCACTCATAGCAACCCAAAGTCTTAAAATTTCACTTCCATACTCTTTTAAAACCTTATCAGGAGCTACAACATTTCCTTTAGATTTACTCATTTTTTCACCTTTTTCATCTACTGTGAATCCATGAGTTAAAATAGATTTATAAGGAGCTATTTCGCTACTTGCTAAAGTTGTTAAAAGTGAAGATTGAAACCAACCTCTGTGTTGGTCACTTCCTTCTAAATACATATCAGCAGGGAAAGTTCCAGCATCGTAGTTCCCACTTCTTAAAACTGCATTTTGTGTACTTCCACTATCAAACCAAACATCCAAAATATCTAAAGTTTTCTCTAAATCATCAGGATTTAATCCACTTCCAGGATATAATAAATCCTTAATTTCCATATCATACCAAGCATCACAACCATGCTGTTCAAATATCATTGCTGTGAAGTTTAAAACTTTTTCATCAAAAATTATCTCATCAGTTTTTTTATTCCTAAAAAATGCTATTGGAACTCCCCAATCTCTTTGTCTACTAATACACCAATCAGGTCTTCCATCTAGCATAGCTTTTAATCTATTTCTTCCCCACTCTGGATAGAATTTTAGATTTTCAACAACTTCAAGAGCATTTTGTCTTAAAGTTTGATTTTTTTCTCCATACACATCATCAATAGAGATAAACCACTGTTTTGTAGCTCTAAAAATAATTGGCGTATGTGTTCTCCAACAGTGTGGATAAGAGTGTCTAATATCACTTTTTTTAAGTAATGAACTTCCAAGCTCTTCAAGTATTAAATCATTTGCTTTAAATACATTTAAACCTAAATATTTATCACTATCTTTAAATAGTTTTTCCCTAACTATTGTTTCATCATATTTTCCATAAGCATCAACTGGCATAATTACTTCAATACCATATTTAAGTGATACTTTATAGTCATCCTCTCCGTGCCCAGGAGCTGTATGAACAGCACCACTTCCAGCACTCATTTCAACATGTTCTCCAAAAATTATTCTTGAATTTCTACCATTTAAAGGATTTGTAGCATTTGTATTTTCTAGTTTTAAAATATCTATTGTTTCAACAATAGTTCCTTTTATAACTTCTTGTTCTATCAAAGAATTATACAGTTTACGAGCTACTATAAATTTATCACTTGTAAGAACATACTCTTCTTCTTTATTTAGTGCAATAGCTTGATTTGCAGGAAGTGTCCAAGGTGTTGTTGTCCAAATAATTAAACTTGCATCAAGATCTTGATGCTTAAATGCCACAAAAATTGAAGGTGAAGTTTTATCTTCATACTCAACTTCAGCTTCAGCCAAAGCCGTTTGAGCAGCCCATGACCAATAAACAGGTTTGCTTCTTTGAACTAAAAGTCCTTGCTTAGCAATTGCACAAAGCTCTCTATAGATATTTGCTTCAAATTTAAAATCCATTGTTAAATATGGATTTTCCCAATCAGCAATAACTCCTAAAGCTTTAAATTCATCTTTTTGAATATTTACAAACTTCGTTGCATGCTCACGACATAGCTCTCTTAATTTTGATTTTGCTATAGTTTTTTTCTTTTCACTACCAATTTTTTCTTCAACTTTTTGTTCAATTGGTAAACCATGACAATCCCAACCTGGAGTATATCGTATAGATTTTCCATCAAAATAGTGAAATTTATTTATAATATCTTTTAAAATTTTATTTAATGCATGTCCTATATGTATATTTCCATTTGCATAAGGAGGTCCATCGTGAAGTGTGAAACTTTGACATCCAGCTCTGTTTTTCTTCATTTTTTCATAAACAGCTTTTTCATCCCACTGCTTGTATCTTATTGGTTCATTTTGTGGCAAACCACCTCTCATTGGAAAATCAGTTTTTGGAAGCAACAAACTCTCTTTATAATCCATATTTCACCTCTAGTTTAAATAATTTTCTATTTTGTTAAATCGAAGATTATATCTAAATATATTTAAAATAAAATTTTATTATCTTTACTTCAAAATTCAATAATTTAACAAAATCTTTATGTGAAATAAAAAAATTATATGCTAGAATAATTTCCAAATTTTGACAAAATAAATATAGGATAGAAAATGAGCGCAAAACACTATGAAGTAATTGTTGTTGGTGGTGGAATTTCTGGAGCTGCTTTATTCTTTGAGCTAGCAAAATATTCGGATATAAATAATATTTGTTTACTTGAAAAGTATGATGCACTTGCTACACTTAATTCTAAAGGTACAAGTAACTCTCAAACAATACATGTTGGAGATATTGAAACAAACTATACTTTTGATAAAGCAAAAATTACAAAAAGAACAGCAAAGATGATTGAAAAATTTAATCTTATGTATAATTTACAAGATAAAATTATGTTCAAGCACCAAAAAATGGCTCTAGGAGTAGGAGAAACAGAGGTTGAATTCATCACAAAAAGATATGAACAATTTAAAGAAATTTTTCCATATTTAGAGCTTTGGGATAAAGAAATTTTAAGAGAAAAAGAGCCATTACTTGTTTATGCAGATAAAGAAAGAACAAAAGATAGACCAGAGCCAATAATAGCTATGGGAACAAACGACCAATACACAACTGTAGATTTTGGAGCTATGACAAAAGAGCTTGTGAAAGCTGCTCAAGAAGCAAACAGTGAAAAAATTACTGATGTATTTTTTAATCAAGAAGTAGATGAAGTAGAAAAAATTGGTGATAAATTTAAAGTAACAACTACAGATGGAACAGTTTATACAGCTGATTTTGTTGTTGTAAATGCAGGAGCTCATTCACTTTATTTAGCTCATAAAATGGGGCATGGAAAACATATGGGTTCATTATCTATGGCTGGTTCATTTTATATCACAAATGGAACATACTTAAATGGAAAAGTTTATATGGTGCAAAATGATAAACTTCCATTTGCAGCACTTCATGGAGATCCTGATATTCTATGCGATGGGAAAACAAGATTTGGACCAACAGCACTGGCTCTTTTAGTGCTTGAAAGATACAAAGGTGGAAAATCATTCTTCCAATGTTTAAAAACTCTAAATCTTGACGGAAGCATCATGAAAATTTTCTGGGATTTACTAAAAGATAGTGATATTAGAAATTATGTATTTAAAAACTTCTTATTTGAAGTTCCTGGAATTAATAAAAAACTTTTTGTTAAAGATGCACAAAAAATCGTTCCATCTTTGAGTGTAGATGATATTGAGTACGCAAAAGGTTTTGGAGGAGTTAGACCTCAAGTTTTAAATAAAACAGAGAAAAAACTAATGTTAGGTGAAGCTTCTATAACTGAAGAAAAAGGTATCATCTATAATATGACTCCGTCTCCAGGAGCGACTTCTTGTTTAGGAAATGCGGAAAGAGATATAAAAATAGTTTGTGAATATTTAGGTAAAAAATTCGACGAAGAACAATTCTTAGCTGATTTTACAGATAACAACTAATAAAAAGGGCTTTTGCCCTTTTTGATAAAAGGCTTTTTATGGCAACAAACTTCTCAAAAAAAGATATGATAAAACTACAAAATCTTTTACGAAAATCAAAAAAAACAATTACAACTGCAGAATCTTGTACAGGTGGATTAGTTTCAAGTATGATTACTAAAATCTCTGGTTCTAGCGATATATTCAATGGAAGTATAGTTACTTACTCAAATACTATCAAAAATCAAGAGCTTAATGTTTTAAATGAAAGCTTAGATAAATTTGGAGCAGTAAGTAAACAAGTTGTATCTGAAATGCTAGATGGTGTTTTAAAAAAATTTGAAGCAGATTTTGCTATTGCAATTTCGGGAGTTGCTGGACCAAATGGTGGAACAAAAAATAAGCCTGTTGGAACTATCATAATAGGAATTGCTTCAAATAAAAAAATAAAAAAAATAAAAAAATATTATCTAAAAGGTAGCAGAATTTCAATTCAAAAACAATCAGCAAATATAGCTCTTTCAAAAATTTTAAAATTTGTCTCAAAAACTATTGACAATTAATTTAATTTGCACTATAATTCCAGTCCATTTTAAGTAAAAGCTTAAAATTAAAATGACTCGTTAGCTCAGTTGGTAGAGCATCTCACTTTTAATGAGGAGGCCGATGGTTCGAATCCATCACGGGTCACCATTTTATTGTTGCATAATCTTGGCCCCTTCATCTAACGGTTAGGATTCATGGTTTTCATCCATGCCACAGGGGTTCGAATCCCCTAGGGGTCACCAAGTACAATATGCAACAAATGGTCGATTAGCTCAGTTGGTAGAGCGCTACCCTTACAAGGTAGATGTCATAAGTTCGAGTCTTATATCGACCACCATTATTTAAAAGGTGCGGCCATAGTTTAGTTGGTTAGAATGCCTGCCTGTCACGCAGGAGGTCGCGAGTTCGAGTCTCGTTGGCCGCGCCATTTTATTTATTTTTTAACTATCCCTTAATTCAAATCTAGCTATTATTAATTTTTATATTTTAAGGTTGCAAAAATTGCTAAAAGCTAAAAGTTTATATCATTTAATTGTTTACAGTATATTTTTTATTATTATTTTAATATCTTTTTTTACTTTTATTATTATAAACAATGCACATGAAGAGCTTCAAGAAAAGATAACTACACTAAAAGAAGATTATACTAGCAATCAAAAAGCTCTGCTTAAAAACCACGTAAACTATGTTATTAAATTTATTGATTACTACTATTTAGAAAATAAAGATAAATTCGATGAAAGAACTATTCAAAAAAATCTTATTTTGGCTTTAAACCACTTAAATCTTAGCTCCAATCCAAATGAGTATATTTTTATTTTTGATTTTAATGGAACTTTAATTGATAATTCAAATGACAAGCAAGAAATTGGTAAAATTTTTCTAAATCATCAAGACTTTAAAGGTAAAAATGTTTTAAAAGAGCTAATAGAAGTTTCAAAAAATAGTGATGGAGGATTTGTAAACTATTTTTGGTCAAAACCTAGTTTAACAAAAGAGACAAATAAAATATCTTATGTAAAATCTTATGATAAATGGAGCTGGACAATTGGTAAAGGAGTATATTTAGATGAGATTGATAGATTAATTAAACAAAAAGAAGAAGAGTACAGTAGCAAAATATCAAACTATACTTTACAAATAACTTCTTTAACTATTTTACTTATTTTATACTCTATATTTATATATAAGAATGCTACTATATTAATCGTAAATGATGTAAAAGAGATAGGTAAATATTTTAAAGAATCTGAAGAAAAAAATGAACCAATAAATCAAAATAGAATTATTTTGGGAGAGTTTAAAATTATTGCAAATTATGCAAATGATACTATGACAAATATAAAATTAAAGAGCTCTATGCTTGAAGAGCTAAATAAAAATTTAGAAATAAAAGTAAATGAAAAAACAAAAGAACTCTCAGATTTAGTTGAATCTCAAAAGCAATTTCTAAAAAATTCTGTACATGAAATCAACACTCCTTTGGCAATCATACGAACAAATATTGATCTACTTAAAATGAAAATTCCTGAAAATAAATATATCACAAATATTGAATCTGGCTCAAAAACTATTCAATATATTTATGATGATTTATCTTATCTTATTAAAAAAGATAGAGTTTTATATGAAAAAGAGTATTTGGAATTTTCAGAAATTTTAAAAAATAGGTTAGATTTTTTTGAAGAGATTGTAAAATCAAACTCTTTATATTTTGTAAAAAATATTGAGGATGATGTTTATTTAAAATTTAACTCTGTCGAGCTTCAAAGAGTAATAGACAATAATATCTCAAATGCTGTAAAATACTCATTTAGTAAATCAGCAATTCATATAAAATTATATTATCTAAACGACCATGAAATAGAGTTTAGCATAACAACAAACTCAAAAATAATAGAAGATACAAATAAAATATTTGAAGATTTTTATAGAGAAAATAAAGCTAGAGGTGGCTTTGGATTAGGATTAAAAATTGTAAAAGAAATTTGTGATAAAAATTTAGTTACAATAGAAATTTTATCAGACAAAAAAGAGACAAAATTTACTTATAGGTTTAAAATAAATGAAAATACTACTTCTTGAAGATGAATTGATGCTAAATAGTGCTATTAGTGAATATCTAAAAAACATTGGTCATATGGTTGAAAGTTTTTTTGATGGTGCTGAAGTTTTAAAAAGTATTGAAAATGGATATGATTTATTAATTCTTGATGTAAATGTACCAAATATAGATGGATTTTCTATTTTAAGTGAACTAAACAATAGAAAAATTCATATTCCTACAATTTTTATATCAGCACAAATCGATATTGAAGATATTACAAAAGCTTATAATCTTGGAGCTAGAGAATATCTTAAAAAACCTTTTCATCTAGGAGAATTAGGAATAAAAATAAATCAAATTTTAAAAAAAGAGCAAAATAATACAACTCATATTAGATTTTCTGAAAACTACTCTTACTCAAAAGACAAACAAACAGTATATTTCAATGGAGAACCTCAAAATCTTACAAAAAAACAGTTAGAAATTATTCATATTTTAGCTTTAAACATAAATATGATTGTAGATTTTGAAAGATTTAGAGTAGATGTTTGGGATGCTGAGAATATTGATAATCCAACAATAAGAGCAGAAATTTCACGATTAAAAAAATCGCTAAAAGAGGATTTTATTAAAAATATTCGTGGTCTTGGATATAAAATAGATAGATATTACTCAGCATAAAATTTTTAAGACTTTTGTGCTACTTTTTTGCTACTAAATATGATTATAATTCGCCTTGTTTACAAGGAGAACTATGAAAATCGAAGAACTTAATAATAAATTTTTTATAGAAAAAATTACTCTTATTTTCACTCTTATTCTTTTAACATTAATTTTCTCATTTGGATTTGGAATAATTCTTTTTGAATACTTAAATAATTTCAGCCTATTTGGAGCAAAATTGTCTTATTTTATATCTGGACAATTTACAATTTACTTATCAATATTATTAATATTTATATATCAAAAACAAGTTTTAAAATTAGAAAAAAAATATGAGAATAGCTACTAAATGGAACTTCAATCTTTAATATACCTTTTTGTAGGTGTATCATTTACAATATACTTTGGTTTAGCTCTTTGGACAAAAGCTAGTTCTACAAAAGATTTTTATGTTGCAAATAAATCATTTAATCCGGTTTTTAGTGGAGTTTCTATTGCTGTTGATTTTATTAGTGCTGCAACATTTATATCTTTTTGTGGAGCTTTTTTAAGTTTTGGATATGAAAGTTTTGCTTACATTATTGGAATTACTTCTGGTTTTGTTTTTCTTACAATTTTAATAGTGCCTTATCTAAAAAAGATGGACTGCTTATCTATTCCACTTTTTTTTGAAAAAAGATTTAACTCTAATTTACTAAAAATAACTGCGATACTTATTGTTGTTTTAGTATCATTTATATATATTTCGGCACAACTAAAAGGTGTAGGAATAATCTTTTCAAGAATTTTTCAAATTGATTTATCAACTGCTCTTTTAATAGGAATGTGCATAACACTTTTTTATGCTTTTATTGGTGGCATGAAAAATATAGCTTATGCACAGATTGCTCAATATATTATTATACTTTTTTCATTTATGACACCTATTTTTTTCCTAACTATTGAGTTTACAAACTCTTATCTTCCACAATTAGCTATTTTCTCTAAATCAGCAATATATGAAGAGAAATATTTAATTGAAGTTTTTGAACAAACTTTAAATGATATTGGTTTTAAATCTTTTTCTGACTTTAATATTTTAAATAGTTTGTTAATTGCAATATCTTTAAGTTTAGGAGTTGCTTCTTTACCACATATTCTAATAAAATTTTTCTCAAGTCCTACAGTAAATGATGCAAGAAAATCATCATTTTGGGCATTAGTTTTTATATCTGTTATTTACACTTCTATCTCATCTTTATTTATTCTTTCTACTTTAAATTTAGTAAAAAATACAAATGGCGTAGAATATGATGCTTTTATAAATAATGAAATAGAAGAAAATGAAGGAAAATGGTTAAAAACTTGGGAAAAAACTGGTTTAGTAAAATTTGAAGATTTTAATGAAAATAATAAAATAGATTTAAAATATGAAAATAATATAAGTGAATTATCAATCAATCCAGATGCTCTAGCACTATTAACTCCAGAAATAGCAAACTTACCAAACTGGGTCGTATCTTTAGTTTTAGCTGGTGCATTAGCTGCAACTTTATCAACAATAACTGGTTTGATTCTAATAATAAAAACTACAATATCTTATGAATTATTAAAAGAAAATTTCAGTAATAATAGTATTGTTACTAGAGTTATATTTTCAAAGTTATTAATAGTTTTAATTATCGTTTTAGCAACTTTGTTTTATATTCCAAACTATACAATTTTACAAACAGTAGCTATAGCTTTTACAATATGTGCAGCCACACTATTTCCAACTTTAGTTTTAGGAATTTTTTATAAAAAAATAAATAAAATTGGAGCATTTTTTGGTATAACTATAGCATTAATTTTTACATTATCTTATAGTATTTATTTTTTATATATTGATAGCCCAAATAATTACTTTTTTGGTATTAGTAGCGAAGGAATAGGCTCTATTGGTGCCATTTTGAATATTATCATTACAGTTATAGTTTCAAAAATAACACAAAAAAAAGAAAAAAGTATAGAAGAATCTATTGATTTTGTTAGAGTTTTAAAATAAATTTAAAAATTATATTAATTTTACACAACACAAGGAGTAAAAATGAGTATTCAAGATCAAGAGAGTTTTTTATCAAAAACTCATCCGTTTGAGGTTTTAACGCCAAGTCAAATTGCTACATGTATTGAACATATGGATATAGCTTACTATCCAAAAGATACAGTTTTAATAGGTCCAGAAAAAATACCAAAATATTTTTTTATTATTATCAAGGGTTCAGTTTTTGAATATTCTCCTGAAAATGTTGTAGTTATGGATTATCAAAGCGAAGATACTTTTGATTCAAATTCATTAATTTATGGGAAATGTGAAAATAGTTTTAGAGTAAATGAAGAGCTTATATGCTACGAAATAGAAAAAAAGATTTTTTTAGAACTAATTGATAAAAATCAAAAATTTAAAGATTTTTTCTTAAAAGATTTAGTAAATAAAATAAGAACTCTAAAAGACAAAGAAAATACTTCTCAATTATCATCTTTTATGATAGCAAAAGTAAGTGATACTTTAGTACACGAAGCTTGTATCGTACAAAAAGATACAAAATTAATAGACGCTATTGATAAATCAATGAAATATAAAACTTCAACTATTATAATAGAAGGTGAAAATAAAGAGTATGGAATTATTACAGATTCACTGCTTAAAGTAAAAGTTCTTTTAGAAGGAAGAGATTTGTCTATTCCTGTTAGTGATATTGCTATTTTTCCACTTTTGACTATTAGACAAGATGACTATTTATTTGAAGCTTTGACAATTTTAGTAAAAAGAAATATTAAAAGAGTCGGTGTAGTTGATAATGATGGAAATATGGTTGGAATTATCGAACAAATAGATATTTTATCGCATTTTGCAAATCATACATATGTCATTGAATCAAAGATAAAAAATGCAAAAAATATTGAAGATTTAAAAGATGCTAGCAAAGATTTTATAGATATAATTACAAGTCTTCAAACAAAAGGTGTGAAATTACACCATATTTCAAATCTTATTGGACAACTAAATACAAAAGTTTATCAAAAAATATTCTCACTAATTCTTCCTTTAGAGTTACAAAAAGATGCTTGTTTATTTGTAATGGGAAGTGAAGGAAGAAATGAACAAATTATAAAAACAGATCAGGATAATGCTTTGATTGTAAGAGATGGAATTGATGTTGAACAATACAGACCTTATATGCAAAAAATTACAGATGCTCTTATATTTTTAGGTTATCCTCCTTGTGAAGGAAATATAATGGTTTCTAATCCTGATTGGTGCAAATCATATCTAAATTTTAAAAATGATATATCAAGATGGGTTGGCACTCAAGATATGAAAAACTTTTTAGATTTAGCTATATTTACAGACTCATTTTCGGTTGCTGGTGATAAACAGATGCTGATTGATTTAAAAGAGTTTTTGTACTCAAAAGTACAAAATGATATTTTTATGGCATATTTTGCAAAATCGACAACAGCATTCGAAACTCCAACGACAATATCTAGTTTTATGGGTAAAGAAAATTTTATAAATATTAAAAAAGCTGCAATTTTTCCAATAGTTCATGGAATTAGAAGTTTAGCTTTAAAAGAGAAAATAAAAGAGACAACAACTATAAAGAGAATCCAAATTTTAGAACAGAGAAAAATTTTGGATAAAGATAGAGCTGCTGAATTATTGGAAGCACTTGAAATAGCAAATACTTTAAGATTACGACATCAAATGGAGTTATTACAACAAAATAAACCACTTTCAAATCAGATAGAAACAAATAGCTTAGGAAAAATAGAGAGAGATTTATTAAAAGAATCATTTAAAATTGTAAATGATTTCAAAAAAATAATAAGTTATATATTTAAACTAGATAAGATTTATTAAGATGTTTAAAAATATTATAAAACAGTGGCAAAGAAAAAGACTTTCAAATAAAAAATTTGATTTTTTATTTGATGAATCTCCACAAGGTGAATATATAAGTTTAGACTGTGAAACTACAGGTTTAAACCCTAAAAAAGATGAGATTTTATCTATTGGTGCAGTTTTAATAAAAGATAATAAAATTTTAATGAGAAAAACATTTAATATATTTGTAAAACCATCAAAAAATATAAATCCTGAATCTATAAAAATTCATCTTCTAAGAGAGATTGATTTAGAAAATGCTATTGAACCTGATGAGGCTATATATAAACTTCTTGATTTTATAGGTTCAAGACCAATAGTTGGATATTACATAGATTTTGATATGGAAATGATTTCAAAATATACAAAAAAATTAATAGGTACAAAACTTCCAAATGAAAGAGTTGAAGTATCGTCAATATATTATGATATAAAAAAGACAAAAGATAACTACGGATTTATAGATTTAAAGTTTGATACTATTATGACTTTTCTCGATATTCCAGTTTTGGGAAAACACGATGCTTTAAATGATGCAATAATGACTTCTATGATGTTTTTAAAACTAAAAAATCTCGCAAAACAAAAAAAAATTCACTTTTAGGAATACTATAAAATAGTATTCCTAGCCTTTTTAAACCTTTTTTTCAAATCTTTTTTTAAATGCTATGCTTTTGCAACTAAAATATTTTACTATTTCAACTAATCTTATTTTAGGAGAAAAAATGGATAACAAATTAGTAGAAAGGATTAAAGCTAATCCTAAATACCATGAACTTGTTTCAAAAAGAAGTTCATTCGCTATTAAATTAGCAATTTTCATACTGGTAGTTTATTATGGTTTCATATTAACTATTGCATTCAACAAAGAGTTCTTTGCTACAAAAATAGGTGAAACTATGACAGTTGCATTCCCAATAGGTTTTTCAATTATTGTAATCGCATTCTTATCAACAGTTGTTTATGTTGTTAGAGCAAATGGTGAGTTTGAGGACTTAACTAATGATATTAAAAATGATGTGAAGGATATATTATAATGTTAAAAATAATTACTTTATTAGGTTTATCATCATTAGCACTATTTGCAGATGATTCTAAAAGTTCTATAAATATGGAAGCTATGATAATGTTCTTTGCATTTATTATAGGAACTATGGGTATTACAAAATGGGCTGCTAGTAAAACAAAATCTGCTTCAGATTTCTATACAGCTGGTGGTGGAATTACAGGTTTCCAAAATGGTCTAGCAATTGCAGGTGATTATATGTCTGCTGCTTCTTTCCTTGGTATTTCAGGTATGATTTATCTAAATGGTTTTGATGGTATTATTTATGCTATCGGATTTTTAGTTGGTTGGCCAATTATTCTTTTCTTAATGGCTGAAAAATTAAGAAACTTAGGTAAGTTTAACTTTACTGATATTGCTGCTTACAGACTTGATGAAAAAAGAATTAGAATTCTTGCTGCTTGTGGTTCTTTAACAGTTGTTACTTTCCACTTAATTGCTCAAATGGTTGGAGCTGGAAAACTAATTGAAGTTTTATTCCATATTCCATATCACTTTGCGGTTGTAATTGTTGGTGCATTAATGATTATATATGTAACATTTGGTGGTATGCTTGCTACTACTTGGGTACAAATTATTAAAGCTGTACTTTTACTAGGTGGAGTTACAATTATGGCTCTTTTAGTTCTAGCTACAACTGGGATTAACTTCTCATTTGCAAACTTAGCTGAAACTGCTGTTAATTTACATGCTAAAAAAGATGCTATTTTGGCACCAGGTTCATTTGTATCTGATCCAATTGCTTCTATTTCTTTAGGACTTGCTTTAATGCTTGGAACTGCTGGATTACCTCATATTCTTATGAGATTCTTTACAGTTGGAAATGCTAAAGAAGCTAGAAAATCTGTTGTTTATGCAACTGGATTTATTGGTTATTTCTATTTACTAATCGCTGTTGTTGGTCTTGGTGGAATTGTTTACTTAATGGATCCAAATGTTAATAGTGCTTATTTAGATGCTGCTGGTAAATTAATCGGTGGAAATAATATGGCTGCTGTTCACTTAGCTCAAGCTACTGGTGGATCTATTTTCTTAGGATTTATCTCTGCTGTTGCATTTGCTACAATTCTAGCTGTTGTTGCTGGTCTTGCACTTGCTGCTTCTAACTCAATTGCACACGATTTATATGCAATCGTTATTAGAAAAGGTCAAGCTACTGATGCTGAAGAGATGAAAGTTTCAAAAAGAACAGTTATTGTAATTGGTATAGTTGCGGTTCTTCTAGGATTTGCATTTGAAAATCAAAATATTGCATTTATGGTTGGTCTAGCGTTTGCTGTTGCAGCATCTGCTAACTTCCCAATATTAATTTTATCAATCTATTGGTCAAAATTAACAACAAGAGGTGCATTTATAGGTGGATTTATAGGTTTACTAACAGCTGTTATTTTAGTTGTACTAAGTAAAACTGTATGGGTAACTATTTTTGGATTTGAAAAAGAAATCTTTCCTTGGGTACATCCTGCTCTATTCTCTGTATCTGCAGCATTTATTGGTATTTGGTTTTTCTCAATCACTGATAAATCAGCAAGAGCTGAAGAAGACAAATCAGGATTTGAAGCTCAACAAATTAGAGGTGAAACTGGTATTGGTTCTGACGGAGCTGTTTCTCACTAAAAAAATTACTAAAGAGAGAAATCTCTTTAGTAATAACTTAATAAATACTTAATAATTATAATTAATTCTAATAATTAAAATATTGTTTTTTGTTACAATTCTACATTTATTTTCAAATTTTCATATCATTTCTATACACAAATCAAAAAATATATAAATTTATTTGTATAATCGATTACTTTATCTACCATATAGATAAAAAATAAAAAAGTCGCAGGAGAATAAGGTATGGATGAAAAATTGGTTGCAAAAATAGAAGCCAATCCTAAATATCAAGAGCTAGTTTCAAAAAGAAATTCTTTAGCTTTAAAATTAGGAATATTTGTTTTGATAATGTTTTACTCATTTATCACAGTAGTTGCATTTAATAAAGATTTATTTGCAATAAAAGTAGCCGAAGGTTATATGACAACTATTGCATTTCCTATTGCATTAGCTATTTTAGTTATTAGCTTTTTAACAACACTAGTTTATGTAAGACGTGCAAATGGTGAATTTGATGATCTTACAAATGATATTAAAAAAGATGTAAGGGAGTTTTTATGATTAGAGTATTAACTTTACTATTTTTTGCTTCACTCACACTTTTTGCTGCTGGTGATGCAACTTTTGAAGGAAAAAGAGAACTTAATATAGCTGCTGTTGCTATGTTTATGGTATTTATACTTGGAACATTAGGAATTACATATTGGGCAGCTAAAAAAACAAGATCTGCAAGTGATTTTTACACTGCAGGTGGAGGAATTACTGGTTTTCAAAATGGTTTAGCAATTGCTGGTGACTACATGAGTGCAGCAGCATTTTTAGGTGTTTCTGGTCTTATTTATTTAAATGGATATGATGGAATTATCTATGCTGTATCTTTCTTGGTTGGTTGGCCTGTAATTTTATTTTTTATGGCTGAAAAATTAAGAAACTTAGGTAAATTTACATTTGCAGATATTGCTGCATATAGATTAGGACAAAAAGAGATTAGAACTTTAGCTGCATTTGGTTCTTTATCTGTTGTTATTTTATATCTAATTGCTCAAATGGTTGGAGCTGGAAAACTTATTCAAATACTATTTGGAATGGAGTATGAATATGCTGTATTTATGGTTGGAGCACTAATGATTATTTATGTAACATTTGGTGGAATGCTTGCAACTACTTGGGTACAAATTATTAAAGCAGTTCTACTTTTATCTGGTGTTTCATTTATGGCAATCATGGTTTTATGGCACTTTGGATTTAACTTTGAAAGTCTTGCAACGGCTGCTGTTGAAAATCATGTAAAAGGTGAAGAGATTTTAAAACCAGGTGGTTTTTTAAGTGACCCTATTTCAGCAATCTCTTTAGGTATGGCTTTAATGCTTGGAACGGCAGGTCTTCCTCACGTTTTAATGAGATTCTTTACAGTTGGAAATGCAAAAGAAGCTAGAAAATCTGTTGTTTATGCTACTGGATTTGTTGCATATTTTTGGGTAATTATCTCTATTGTTGGGCTTGGAGCAATTGCATTTTTAAATAGTGCTGAAGGTGCTCAATATTTTGTTGATGGAAAACTTTTTGGTGGATCTAATATGGCATCAGTTCACCTATCACATATGCTTGGTGGAAATGCTTTCTTAGGATTTATTTCAGCTGTTGCATTTGCTACTATTTTAGCTGTTGTTTCTGGACTTACTCTTGCAGGTGCTAGTGCAATTTCTCATGATATTTATGCAAATGTTATAAATCCAAATGCAAGTGATGAGAAAATTGTAAAAATTTCAAAAATAACTGTTATAATTGTAGGTATTGTTGGAGTTACACTTGGAATTGCATTTGAGTCTCAAAATATTGCATATATGGTTGGACTTGCTTTTGGAATAGCTGCAAGTGCTAATTTCCCAATTCTGTTTTTATCAATTTATTGGTCAAAATTAACAACAAGAGGTGCATTTATTGGTGGATTTATGGGGTTAATTACAGCAGTTTCACTAGTAATTTTAGGTCCAAATGTTTGGGTACAAATTTTAGGAAATGAAAAAGCAATTTTTCCATATGCTCACCCTGCACTATTCTCTGTAACAGTTGCTTTTGTATCAATTTGGTTTTTCTCTATAATTGATAACTCAAAACGAGCTACTGCAGAGAGAGCTATGTTTAGAGCTCAAAATGTTAGAGCAAACACTGGAATTGGTTCAGCAGAAGCAGTTTCACACTAAAAATATCAAAAAGAGAATCTCTTCTCTTTTTGATTTTGCACTACTTTAAATATAGGAGAGATGAGTATGCAAGAGCAAAAAAAATTTATTTCAAATATTCACCCATTTAATAATTTAAGTACTTTTGAATTGGATGATTTAGTTGAAGAGCTAGATATTGTTTATTTCAAAGCAAACTCTATAGTTCAGGTACAAGATAGTAATCCAGAGTTTTTATATTTTGTTTTAAAAGGTTTAATTCAAGAGATAAATGACGATGAAGTTTTAAGTGTATACTCAAAAGGTGAGATATTTGACTCAGTCTCTTTAATAAAAAATTATAGTAAAAATAGTTTTGTAGCTATTGAAGAGAGTATCTGTTATGTACTAAAAAAAGATATATTCATGCAGATTTTAAGCTCAAATCAACAACTAGAAAACTATTTTTTTCAATCTATTTCAGATAAATTAAACAATAATATCTTAAATGAAAAAAACAAAGATATGGCAAATATTATGGTTGCAAAAGTTAAAGATGCAAAAGTTCATAAAGCCGTAATTGTTGATACAAACAAAACAATATTTGAAGCAGCAAAAATCATAAAACAAGAGAAAATTCCTACACTTTTATTAAAAGATGAAAATGGTGAAATGTATATTGTAACTGATTCAGATTTTAGACAAAAAGTTATTTTAAATAGAATGGATTATGATGATTTGGTTGTAAAAATTGCTTCTAAAGGCTTAATTTATATAAATGAAGATGATTTTTTATTTAATGCTCAACTTCAAATGGCAAAACATGGATTAAAAAGAGTTGTAGTAAAAAATGACTATGATGAAATTGTTGGAATACTTGATCAAATATCTCTTTCATCATTTTTTGCAACAAATACTTTTGCAGTTTCAAATCAAATTATTAATGCTGAAACACTAGATGAGCTAAAAGAGGCTTCGCACTCATTTATAAAAATTATTAAATCTCTAAATGCAAAAGGTGTAAAAATTGAGTTTATATCAAAATTAATAAACCAATTAAATAAAAAACTACTTGATAAACTATATAAACTTTTAGCTCCAAAAGAGCTTATTGGAAAATCTTGTTTAGTTGTAATGGGAAGCGAAGGAAGAGCAGAGCAAATACTTAGAACCGACCAAGACAATGCACTTATTATTTCAGATGATTGCACTATTGATGAAAAAAAACTAAGAGAGTTTACTCACCTTTTTACTGAAACTTTAGTTACATTTGGATTTCCTAGATGCGAAGGAAATATAATGGTTTCAAATTCATATTGGTGTAGAAAGCAGAGTGATTTTAAAGAACTTATTTTTGAATGGGTTAATAATCCAAGTGGAGATAACTTTATGAATATTGCAATATTTTATGATGCTCTTTGTGTATCTGGAGATATTGAAATAATTAAAGAGTTAAAAAATTATCTATTTAAAATATCTTCAAACTCTCAAAGCTTTTATACAAATTTTGCAAGAGTTATAAATAGTTTTGATGTTCCTTTAGGATTTTTTGATGGTTTTGTATTTAATAGTAAAGATGAAAAGCACAAAGATGAAATTGATATAAAAAGAGGTGGAATTTTTATAATTGTTCAAGGAATAAGATCTTTAAGCATTCAAAATAGAGTATTAAATACAAACACAATAAAAAGAATAAATAGTTTAAAAGAGTTAAAAGTGCTAGACGATGAGAGTGCAAAAGAGTTAATTATGGCATTTAATATTTTAAATAGCTTAAAATTAAAAGAAAGTTTAGAAAAACTTGATAAAAAAGAGAAAATCGATAATTTTGTAAATCCAAATAGATTAACAATTATGGAAAAGGATTTACTAAAAGAGTCTTTTAAAATAGTAAATAAGCTAAAGAAAAAGTTAGAAAACCATTTTAAGCTTAACTATGTTTAAAGATATCTCAAACTACTTTAATAAAAAAAATTTAAAAGATAGAAAATATAGCTTTTTATTTGATAAAAATATAAAAAATGAGTATGTTTGTTTTGATTGTGAAACAACGGGATTAGATCCAACAATTGATGATATTATCTCTATTGGTGCAGTTATAATAAAAGATAACACAATAGTTTCAAGTAAAAAATTTGTAAGATATATTAAACCTAAAAACTCATCTTTAGATGAAAAATCAATCAAAATACACCATATAAGAGAGTGTGATTTAAAAAATGCTTGTGATATTGATGATGTGATTTTAGAGTTTTTAGAGTTTATTGAAAATAGAACTTTAATTGGATATTTTTTAGATTTTGACAAAAATATGATAAATAAATATCTAAAACCAATATTAGGAATAAATCTACCAAATAGAAGTATAGAGGTATCAGAGATTTATCACGATTTTAAAATTGAGTTAATTCCTCAAAGCTTTGTGGATTTAAAATTTAATTCTATATTAAAAGATTTAGAAATACCACAATTTGGAAATCACGACTCATTTAATGATGCAATTATGACAGCTATGATATTTTTAAAATTAAAAAATCATCCATCTGTAAAAATTAAATAATTTATGAATTTATCAAAATTTAAATCAGAAAAAGAGATATTAAAACTCTCTATATTTAGTACAATTTTTTTAGCAATTCTTGGTTTGATTTTTGGTCTGCTAGCTAGTTCTGCAACTATTATTTTTGATAGTATTTATGGAATGATAGATGCTTTAATGACTATTTTAGCACTTGTTGTTGCAAAATTAATCACAGCTTCAACTTCAAAAGATCTTGTCTCAAATAGACTTGAAAAACATTTTACAATGGGATTTTGGCATCTTGAACCAATTGTTTTAGGAGTAAATGGAATTCTTCTAATTGGTGCTTCAATTTATGCTTTTATAAACGCAATAGATAGTATTTTACTTGGAGGAAGAGAGATAATCTTTTCATATGCAATTATTATAACTTCTATTTCTATTGTAGTTGAGATTACTTTGGGAGCTTTTATAAGAAAAGCAAATAAAGATATAAATTCAGAATTTTTAAAATTAGACTCTATTAGTTGGTTGATTTCTGCTTCTATGTCTTTTGCTTATCTTATAGCTTTTAGTTTTGGATATTTTGTAAAAGATGGAGAGCTTTCTTGGATTACACCTTTTATTGACCCATTTATACTAATTTTTGTATCAATTTTAGTAATTCCAATGCCTTTTAAAACTGTTAAACAAGCACTTGGAGATATTTTACTTGTAACTCCATCTTCTTTAAAAAATCATGTTGATATTGTTGCAAATAATATTGTAAATAAATATAACTTTGACTCTTTTAGAGCTTATGTTGCAAGAGTTGGTAGAGGAAGACAGATTGAACTTTATTTTATAGTTCCAAAAAGTTGGCCAGCAAAAAGACTTGAAGAGTGGGATATGCTCCGTGATGAAATAGAGAAAGATTTGGGAAAAGAGGATCCAAATCTTTGGCTTACTATTGTATTTACAACGGATTTTGAGTGGGCTGAATAAAAAAATTATTTAAGTTTTAATTAGATATTATTTCAAAAAATTAATTGTAAATTTTAATATAAATTTAAGAAAAAGGATAAAGATGTTGGTTTTCGTTTTAAATGCAGGCTCTTCTTCACTAAAATATCAACTAATTGATATAAAATCAAAAGAGCTAAAAGCTAGTGGGTTAGTTGAGAGAATTGGAATTGATGGAATACTAAAACATGAAATTGGAGAGAATAAAAAGATTACTTTTGAACTTCCAATTCCTACACACAAAGAAGCAATTGAATTGGTTCTTAGAATTCTTACAAATGATGAGACAAAAGTTATAAACTCTATTGATGAGATAAAAGCTATTGGACATAGAGTTGTTCACGGTGGTGAGCATTTTAAGGGTTCTGTTATTGTTGATGATGAAGTTATTAGAAAAATTGAAGAGTTAATTCCTCTAGCTCCCTTGCATAATCCTGCAAATATTATGGGGGTAAAAATTTGTAAAGATTTAATGCCAAAAGTTCCAAATGTTGTAACTTTTGATACAGCGTTCCATCAAACAATGCCTATGGAGAATTTCTTATATGCTGTTCCTTATGCTGATTATACAGAGCATCACTTAAGAAAATATGGTTTTCATGGAACAAGTCACTACTATGTTTCTCAAGAAGCTATTAAACTTTTAAACAAAAAAGATAGCAAAATTATCGTTTGTCATCTTGGAAATGGTTCATCTGTTTGTGCTGTTAAAGATGGTAAATCAATTAGTACTTCTATGGGACTTACTCCTCTTGAAGGTTTAGTAATGGGTACAAGAAGTGGTGATATAGATGCTGGTGTTATTCCATATTTAATGGAGAAAAAAGGTCTATCTTCTTCACAAATTCTTGATTACTTAAATAAAAAATCAGGGATTCTTGGAGTTTCTGGAGTTAGTTCAGATTTAAGAGAAGTTATAAAAGCTTCTAATGATGGAGATAAAAGATCTAAAATAGCAATTACAATGCTATGTGATAGAATCAAAAAATACCTATGCTCATATGCTGGACTTATGCATGGTGTTGATGCTATTTGTTTTACTGCTGGAATTGGAGAAAATTCTGATTTAATTAGAGAAAAAGTTTGTGAAGGTTTAGAGTTTATGGGAATTGAAATTGACAAAGATAAAAACTCAAAAAGAGAGAAAGGAAATAGAGAAATAAATACAAAAAACTCTAAAACTAAAATCTTTGTAATTCCTACAAATGAAGAATTAGTTATAGCAACTGATACTTATAATTTACTAAAAAAGTAAAAATTTATTAAAATAAAAAGAGCAAGCTTGTAAAATCTACTCAAAAATGCTCTTTTTGTTTTAATTTTTTTATTTTTTCACTTTTTTAAACACTCTCAAAGCCCTAAAAAATCGCTTTTATTTGCTACTTTAATGCTATTTTTTTTCATTATACTTTTCGTTATATTTGAAAAAAGAAAGGATTGGTTACATTATGGGTTTAATTGATAATATCAAAGAAAAAGCTAAACAAAATTTAAGAACTATAGTTCTTCCTGAATCTGAGGATGAGAGAGTTTTAAAAGCAACTGAAATAGTTTTAAAAGATAAAACTGCAAAAATTATCCTTATTGGAAATGAAGAAACAATAAAAGCTGATGCTTCAAAATATGGTGCAAATATTTCTGGGGCAACTATTGTTGATCCTTCAAAATGTGTGAATCTTGATAAATATGTTGATGAATTAGTTGAACTTAGAAAAAGTAAAAATCTTTCAAAAGATGAAGCTAAAAAACTAATGCTTACAGAACCTAGATTTTTTGGTTGTATGATGGTAAGACTAGGAGATGCTGATGGATTAGTTGCAGGTTCAAACTCTCCAACTTCTGATGTTTTAAGAGCTGCTATTCAAGTTATTAAAACAGCTCCTGGTATAAATACAGTTTCATCTGCATTTATTATGGAAACAGCTGATGGTAAATTTGGAGACAATGGTCTAATTTTATTTGCAGATTGTGCTGTTATTCCAGACCCAAATGCTGAACAATTAGCTGATATTGCAAGTGCAACTGCTGCAACTGCTGCTAGTGTTGTTGGACTTGAGCCAAGAGTTGCTATGTTATCTTTTTCTACAAAAGGTAGTGCATCGCATCCAATGGTAGATAAAGTTACAACTGCTTGCCAAATATTAAAAGATAGAGATGTAAAATTTGCATTTGATGGAGAACTTCAAGCTGATGCTGCAATTGTTGCAAGTGTTGGTATTAAAAAAGCTCCTGATTCAAAAGTTGCTGGATGTGCAAATATTTTAGTATTCCCTGATTTACAATCTGGAAATATTGGATATAAACTTGTACAAAGATTTGCAAATGCAGAGGCTCATGGACCTATTATTCAAGGTTTAAATAAACCTGTAAATGACCTTTCAAGAGGTTGTTCAGTTGAAGATATTTCAAATTTAGTAGCTATTACAGCAACTCAAATTAAATAATAAATTAAATTTCAAAAAAGGATTAGTAAATGTTAGTTTTCGTATTAAATGCAGGAAGTTCATCGTTAAAATATCAATTAATGAACCCAGTTACAAAAAAAATTTTGGCAAGTGGTATTTGTGAAAGAATAGGAATTGATGGTGTTTTAAAACATGAATATAATGATGGGAAAAAATTAGTTTTAAATGAAGCAATGCCAACGCATAGAGAAGCTATAAATGCTGTTTTAACAACACTTACAAGTGGTGAGGGAAAAGTTATTGAATCTACAAATGATATTGAAGCTATTAGACATAGAACTGTTCATGGTGGAGAAGAGTTTGCAAGTTCTGTTTTAATTACTCCAAATGTTGTTGAAGCTATGAAAAGATTATCTCCATTAGCACCTTTACATAATCCTGCAAATATTTTAGGAATTGAAATTTGTCAAGAGTTAATGCCAGGGAAACCAAATGTTGGTGTATTTGATACAGCATTCCACCAAACAATGCCTGATTATGCTTATATGTATGCCTTACCATATGAAATGTATACAAAACATGGAATTAGAAAATATGGTTTCCATGGAACTAGCCACTATTTTGTTTCAAATGAAGCAAGAGCAATGTTAGAGAAAAAACACAACACTAGAATTATTGTTTGTCACTTAGGAAATGGTTCATCTGTAAGTGCTGTTTTTGATGGAAAATGTATTGATACATCAATGGGATTAACTCCGATTCAAGGTCTTATGATGGGTACAAGAGTTGGAGATATTGGAGCTGGTGCAATTCAATATATGATGAAACAAGAGAATAAAGATATTGATGAAGTTCTTGATATTATGAATAAAAAATCTGGAATTTTAGGAATTTCAGGAAAATCATCTGACTTAAGAGAAGTTTTAGATGGTATGGCAAATGGTGATGATAGATGTAGACTTGCTATTGATATGGTTGCATATAAAATTAAATCTTATGTTGGAGCTTATGTTGCAGCATTAAATGGTATTGATGCACTTTGTTTTACAGGTGGAATTGGTGAAAATGCAGCTTTAATTAGAGAAAAAGTTTGTGCTGGTCTAGATTCTATGGGACTTGTAATTGATCCAACTAAAAATAATAAAAGATCAAGCGAACCAAGAGATATCTCTACAAATGCATCACCTGCTAGAATATTTGTAATTCCAACTCAAGAAGAGTATGTAATTGCAAATGATACTTACAATATAGTTTCTAAGGGAAAATAAGTTAAAAGGCGAGAATTTCGCCTTTTAAATCAAACCTTTTTCATACAGTTTTCTATATTCATACAATCTATCTTTTAAATCTTTTATGGCTTTTGTCGGTAAATATTGTAACAAATTTAATATTTCTCTTACCTCTTTTGATTGTTTTAAATTATTATATGTAGCATACTCAATATCAAACTCAAAAAACTCTTGCTCTTTTACTTCTAAAACTTCTGCAAAAGATTGTAAAGGCAGATATTAAAAACTAGCTTGGGACTAAAGACTAAATCCAATAAAAAATAAATATATTTTCAAAAAATACAAAACTAGAAATAGATTTAGGTATATATTCCAATTTTTTGATATAATTTCGGAATACATTCTAAATATAAAGGTAAAATATGGAACATATTCTGCTAGAAGATAATAATCACTGGATAAATAGCAAAGTTTATGATGATTTTATCCCAAGAAGAGCTTTAAAAAAAGCAAAAGAGTTTTTAAAAGCAAAAGAAGTTTTAGCCTTAATTGGTGCAAGAAGAGTAGGGAAAAGCACTTTGGCAAAACTACTTATAAAAGATTTATTAGAGCAAGGTGTAAAAAGTAGTAATATATTTTTTATAAATCTTGAAAAACCAAGTTTTTTACCCTACAAAAACGACTCTAGCTATTTGGGAAAAATCTATGATGAGTATCTAAAACTTGCAAATCCAAACCTAAATGAAAAGATATATTTTTTTATAGATGAGATACAAATCTTTCAAAATTGGCAAGTTTTTATAAAATCAAAGTATGAAAATAGTAATATAAAGTTTGTAATCACTGGTTCAAACTCATCACTTCTTACAGAAAATTATGCCACAGTTCTCACAGGAAGAGTTCTGAAGCTAAATATTAGCACTTTTTCTTTCAAAGAATTTTTGGAATACAAAAAAATAGATATATCTTCAAATATACAAATAACAAAAAATAGAATAGATATAAAAAGAGCCTTTGATGAATATTTAAAATGGGGTGGATATTTTAGTGTTATTTCAAATGAAAATGAAGAGCTAAAAAAAGAGATATTAAAAAATATTGCTGAAGATATAATCTTAAAAGATATAGTTCCAAGATATAGCATAAAAAACTCTAGCCAAATAAGAGATTTGTTTTTCTATATTGTTTCAAACAGTACAAATATAGTAAACTACTCAAACCTAGCAAATAAGCTAAAAATAGACTCAAAAACAGTAAAAGAGTATTTAGAGTATTTTGAAGATAATTTTTTGATAAAAACTATTTCAAACTACAATCACAAATTAAGTGAGCAAATAAAATCTTCAAAAAAAGTGTATGTGAGTGATAATGGTTTTTTAAATTTATCAATTTTTTCAAAGCAAAATTTTGGAGTATCTTTTGAAAATCTAGTTTTTTTATATCTAAAAGATAAAGATGAAAATCTTACATATTTAAAAGATAAGCAAGAGATAGATTTTTACTCAAATAAAACTATGTATCAAGTATCTTTTAGCATTGTTGATGAAGCTACAAGAAAAAGAGAACTAATTGCTTTTGAAAGTTTTGATAAGTTTCAAGTAGATAAAAAGATTTTGATAACCTATGATGAAGATGAGATTTTAAATGATATTAATATTGTAAGTTGTGATAATTTTCTTTTAAACTAAAGTTTTAAAGGCTATTTAAATAGCCTTTAAAGAGCTTGAAAAACTCATAACAATCTTTGAAATAGCTTGACTCATAAGTTTATCCATAAATTTTTCAAACTTATCTTCTTTTTTCCAAATAGGTTTTTCAACTTTTGATAACTCAATTAAGCTATGTTTTGCAAAGCTCAAAGTTGCAACTTCGTCTACAAGCCCAACATCTTTTGCTTGATATGCTGTAAATATTTTTGCATCCGCAAAACTTGTATGTTTTTTAATATCTAATTTTCTAGCGTCTGCAACATCGCTTATAAACATATTATATGTACTATTTATAACACCTTGAAGCTCTTGTTCTTCATCATTTGTCCATTTTCTTGTAAATGTTCCTGATTCTTTATATTTTCCAGCTTTTATAGTTTGAGAACTAATTCCAATATTTTCTAATAGTTTACTAGCTTCAAAACCTTGCATAATAACACCAATAGAGCCAACAATACTTCCAGGATTTGCAATAATTTTATCTGCCCAAATTGAAGCATAGTAACTTCCACTTGCAATTGTTCCACTTGCATATGCAACAACTGGTTTTTTCATACTCAACTCTTTTATTGCATAAGCTATCTCAACAGAAGGAGCAACAGCACCTCCTGGACTATCTATTACAAATAAAACACCTTTTATATTAGAATCATTTGAAGCTCTTTCTATATCTTCTAGTACTTTTGAAGGATCAATTATCTGTCCTATTAAATCAATCTTTTGTAGGTTTGCATTATATTTTGCAATTGTTTCATCTTCAGCTGTACTAAAAAATATAAAATATACAATAGTTAAAAAAACTATTGTTTTAAAATATTTTGTAATAAAATCTAAAAACCAAACAACTGGTAAAAATAGTTTTTTTAAAAAATCAAACAAACTCTCCTCCTATCACAATTTTATCTACATATTTTGTATGCAAAATGATCTGCATATAAATATCTTCAACTTCCTCAATCTTGTCTGGTAAACAAAAACCTATAATATCAGCATCAAAATCTTTTATTAAACTACCCTTGTTAACTCCTAGAGCTTTTGCTCCATTTACAGTTGCAGCATTTAACAAAGTTTTTGAAAATTTTATTATATTTTTTTCATAGTGAGCATAAAGTGCAACTCTCAACTCATCAAACATACTTAAAGAATTGTTTGAACTTAAGCCATCTGTTCCTATACTAAAAGGAGTATTATTTAAACTTTCAAGATTTAATCTACTATTATTTAAAAATCTATTTGAACTAACACAATGATTTATAGTTGCTTTTAACTCTTTTATCTTATTAAAATCTTCACTACTTGCTTCTACACAATGGGTAAAAGATAGATTTTTTACACCCTTAAAAAGGTTTAAAAATTCTAAAGGTTTTGTTGTTGCTTTTTCTTGATTTAAAAATTTTTTAAAAAAATCCAAAAAATTTCCCTCATCTTTATTTAGCCAATCTTTTTCCTCTTTTGATTCTAAAAAATGAGAAGTAACTGGTAGCTTCTCCTCTTTGGCAATATTCAAAACTTCACGAACTAAAAATGGATGAACAGAGTATGGCGAATGTATAGCAATACCTGCTTTAAATCTTTTACTATTATGTTTTTGAGCATCTTTTAATCTTGCTTTAAAATCAGTAAATAAAGTATCAATCATATCTGCTTTTGAACCAATTACTTCACAAAAAAAGATTGTATTAATTGGAGATTTTAAACAAGCTTCCAAATCAAAAGAGTAAGATGATATAGCCCCAATAGTTGTAGTTCCTGTTTTTAAAAGTTTTTTTAACTCTTGATTTATCAAAGATGTTTTAGCTTTTTCAATAAGTTTTTCTCTATGTCTTATAACAGAATTTAACCAAGAATAGAAACTACCATATTTTAAAGTTGTTTTATTTGCACTAAATTCAAGATGAATATGTGAGTTTATAAGTCCTGGCATTAAAATAGAATTTTCTCCAAGACTTACAATTTCAATATTTGGATATTTTTTTATAGTAATATCATAACTTGCAAGCTCAATAATTTTTTCATCAAAAACAATACAACCATCCTTTAAAATAGTAAAGTTTTCATCTAATGTAAGGATATAAGAAGCAGTTAATATTTTCATAAAAGCTTATTTATTCTCTTCTTGTGTTTGTGCTTGTATTTGAGCATTTCTTGCCTCATTTAAAGCTTTTAATTCATTTAACATTTGAATTAAAGAGATAAGCCCCAAATGATAACCAAACCCACCAAATCCAGTTATTACTCCTGTACTAGAACCTGCTGTAATAGATTTTTGTCTGAACTCTTCTCTTTTATAAATATTTGAAATATGAACCTCAACAACAGGCATATTAACAGCTGCTAAAGCATCTCTAATTGCTATTGAAGTGTGCGAATATGCAGCTGGATTTATCATAATTCCATCAACTGTCCCTAAGCACTCCTGAACTCTATCAACTATTTCTCCTTCAAAATTTGATTGAAAAAACTCAATTTCAACTCCATTTTGATCAGCTGCATTTTGAAGTTGAGCATGAATTTGCTCTAAAGTTACTCCTCCGTAAATATGTTGCTCTCTAACTCCTAACATATTTAAGTTTGGTCCTTGTATTACTGCTATTTTCATTATTATATTCCTTTTATAAAATTTAGGTAAGATTATAATCAAATTTTTGTTAAAAAACCCAAAAAAAGGCAATCTTAGTGGATAACTTTATTTTAAAAAATGAGAATGCAATATATTATGAATGTAACTTTTCTTGTGATAATGTAATTTTTTTAAGTTTAGGAAGTGAGAAATTTTTTATTACAGATGCTAGATATACAATTGAAGCAAAAGAGTATGCAAAAAATTGTGAAGTTATTGAAAGTGCTAATCTAATTGAGAGTGCTAAAGAGATTTTGAAAAAAAATCTTATCAAATCTATAACTTTTGATCCAAATGATTTTACTTTTTTAGAATATAAAAATTTAGTAAAAAATTTAGATATAGAGTTTGTTGAAGAGATAAATTTTTCAAAAACAAAAAGATTAATAAAGAGTGATTATGAGATAAAACTTCTTAAAAAAGCATCATCTTTAGGAAAAGATGGTTTTAAAGAGTTTGCAAAATATATTAAAAATAGTGGATTTAAAAAGAGTGAAAAAGAGCTATATTTTAATGCTTACAAATTTATGAGTCAAAAAGGAGAGCTTGAAACCTCTTTTAATCCAATTGTTGCAATAAATGAAAATGCAGCAAAACCTCACGCACTTCCTACAAACAAAAGATTAAAAAAAGATGATTTAATTTTAGTTGATGCAGGAGTTAAATATAAAAGATATTGTTCTGATAGAACTTGTACTAGTGTTGCAAATTTTGATAACTTTAATTTTGAAAGAAAGCAAACTTTTAAAAATAAAAAACATCAAAAAATTTATGACATTGTATTAAAAGCTCAAGAAAAATGTATAAAAGAGGCAAGAGCTGGAATGAAAGCTTGTGATGTTGATAAGATTGCTAGAGATTTTATCTCTCAAGCTGGTTATGGAAAATATTTTGTGCATAGCACTGGTCATGGTGTTGGACTTGATATTCATGAATTTCCAAATATAAATAGCAAAAATGAGCTTATAATTGAAGATAATATGGTATTTACAGTAGAACCTGGAATTTATATTCCAAATGAGTTTGGTGTAAGAATTGAAGATACAGTTTATATAAAAAATGGCAAAGCTGAAATTTTATAAATAGAAAAAGAGAGAAATTTGAAAAAAAAATTATCACCTAATTTAACACTTTTTTATACATCAAATTTTCCAAAAATTTTTAATATTAGTTCAAACAAGAAATATAGTGTAACTATTGGAGTTGGCGGGAATATTGGAGATACAAAAAAAATATTTGATAAATTAATCTTATGTTTAAAAAAAGATTCAAGATTTACTTTACTTAAAACTTCCCCTCTTTTAAAAAATCCTCCCTTTGGTTTTTTAGAACAAAGTGATTTTTTAAATGGTATAATTCGTCTTCAAACAGATCTTTGTGCATTTGAGTTTTTACAAGCTATGCAAAGATATGAAAAAAAATTTGGAAGAAAGCGATCCTTTCAAGATGCGCCTAGAACCTTAGATATAGATATTATATTTTTTGATAAAAAAAAGATAAACTCAAAAAATTTAATTATACCTCACAAAAATTGGGCAAATAGAGAATCTGTGATTATTCCTTTAAAATACACATAAAAAACTTTTTAAAGGTAAAAAAATGAATAAAAATAAAAGAGTAGTTGTAGGAATGTCAGGTGGAGTTGATTCATCTGTTACAGCCTTATTGTTAAAACAACAAGGATATGATGTTGTTGGATTGTTTATGCGAAACTGGGAGTATGGAATAAAAGGTAGCCAGTGTCCTAATCGTATAGAGTTTGAAGATGCAAAAAAAGTTGGTGCATTAATTGGTATTGAAGTTATTGGAAAGGATTTTGTAAAAGAGTACAAAGATAGAGTTTTTGATGTATTCCTAGAAGGCTTAAAACAAGGGCTTACACCAAATCCAGATATTTTATGCAATAAAGAGATAAAATTTAATGTATTTTTAAATGAAGCAAAAAAAATGGGTGCAGATATGATTGCAACTGGGCATTATGCGAAAATTGCAAAATACAAAGACCATTTTGTACTTGATACTCCAAAAGATAGCTCAAAAGATCAAACTTATTTTTTACATGCATTATCAAGTGAACAACTAAGTCATGCTATGTTTCCACTTGGGGATTTAACAAAAAAAGAAGTTAGAGAGATAGCAAGAGAGCATAATCTTCCTGTTAGTGATAAAAAAGATAGTACAGGAATTTGTTTTATTGGTAATCAAAAATTTGATGAGTTTATTACTCAACACTTACAAGCAATCCCAGGTGATATTATTGATGAAAATGGAAAAGTTTTAGGAAAACACAAAGGTCTTGTTTGTTATACATTGGGTCAGAGAAAAGGTATTGGTCTTGGTGGACTTAAAGGCAATGAAAGTGAAAATAATACTCATAAACCTTGGTTTGTAGCTTCTAAAGATGTAGTAAATAATACCTTAACAATTGTTCAAGACACAAATCATCCATTACTAATGAGTAAAACTGTTGAAGCAAAACAGATGCATTGGGTACTAGAAGTTGCACCAAAAGTTGGGGATAAACTAATAGCACAAGTTAGATATAGACAACAAAAACAAGCTTGTACGGTTGTTGAAGTAAGTGATGAAAAAGTAGTAGTAGAGTTTGATAATCCTCAAAGAGCTGTAACTCTAGGGCAAAGTCTTGTTTTATACTCAGGTGATTATTGTCTTGGTGGTGGCTTTATAAGCTTTTACAAATAAAAAGGTAAAAGATGAGTAAACAAAAAATAATGGTTGGAATGAGTGGAGGAATTGACTCATCAGTTACAGCTTATATCTTACAAAAAGATGGATATGAAGTTGAAGGAGTTTATCTAAAACTTCATGATAGAACTGATGGTTACCACGAATCAAATTTAAGTTATATTGATGGGGTTGCAAAATTTTTAGGTATAAAATATCATATTTTAGATTTATCCAAAAAATTTAAAAAAGATGTTTATGACTATTTTGTAAACTCTTACATAGATGGAAATACTCCAAATCCATGTGTAAAATGTAATAAAAATATAAAATTTGGTGCAATGCTTGATTTTGCAAAAAAGCAAGGAGCTTCATTTCTTGCAACTGGTCACTATGTAAAAACTGATGGTAAATTTTTCTATATTGCAGATGATTTATCAAAAGATCAAAGCTATTTTTTATCTCAAGTTCCTAAAGACTCTATTGCTTATATGATGTTTCCACTAAGCAACTACAAAAAAGAGGATATTATAAAACTTGGTGCAAATTTAGATGTAACTTATAAAAAGATAACAGAAAAAAATGAATCACAAGAGATCTGTTTTGTTGAGACAGTTTATACTGATATTATAAAAAAACACGCAAATATAGATATTGAAGGTGATGTTTTAGATCAAAATGGAAATATAGTAGGAAAACATAAAGGTTATGCTCACTATACAATTGGAAAAAGAAAAGGATTTACAGTTAAAGGTGCTCAAGAGCCCCATTTTGTTGTAAAACTAAATCCAAAAGATAACACTATTATTGTTGGTAAAAAACCAGCTTTAGAAGTTAATGAAGTTGTTGGTGAAGAGATTAATATGTATATTGATGATAAAAAATTCTCATGTGGTGTAAAATTAAGATATAGAAGTAATACAATTTTATGTAATGTTGAAATTATTAATGATAAAGCAATTATAAAATTAAAAGAGCCAGCTTTTGGAGTTGCTAGTGGACAATTGGCTGTTTTTTATGATGAAAATAGAGTAATAGGAAGTGCTTTTATAAAAAGTGCAAAATAATTAAAAGTGGAAATCCACTTTTAATTATTTAACTAAAATTTATATTCAACACTAGCTAAATATTTATTATAATCTGTATCACCATTTGCTTGGTCAGCATCTACATTTACATACATAATATTTGTATTTAAATTTTTTGTGAAATTATATCCAGCACTTAGATTTAACTCTTTTTCTTTAAGTCCTGAATTTGTAGCGTTATCATATCTTGTAATTCCATACAAAGCACCAAAGTCAAAATCATAAATTGAATAACCCAAAGAACCATAAATAGTTCTAGCATCTAAAGTATATACTTGATTTCCATCTTCAAATGGTGAAATATTGTCTCCATAAGAAGTTATAATATCAGCTCCACCTTTTTTACTTGTTTTTATTAAACCAACTGCTGAAGTTAAATCTTCAAAATTACCATTTAACTCAAAATGTGCTACATAACCATTTTCTAAACTATTATTAGTTTTATATTCATTAGTTAAGCTACTCTTTGCATATTGTGCAATAGCTCCAAAATGTTCTAAATTGTAAGAAGTTTTTAAACCATAGAATTTTACTGCATCTGGAATTTGGTAGTAGTAAGGATTTATTTCCAATCCCTCTAAACTCTCATTTTTAATATCAACTACATAAATACCTTTATTTAAATCATTTGGTTTATGAAAGTCTTCACTTGTATCAATTCCTGATTCAGCTTTTCTATTTGAAAATGCTAAAGATACAGTAGTATCAGGAATTGCTGTAATCTCGGCAATAGCTCCTTGTTGATAATCTGTAAGCCACTCTAATTCACCTTCATATCTACCTGCTTTAATTAATAACATCTCATTTAAAGAGTATTGTAAATATGCTTGAGTTATTAAAGCATTGTTTTCAAAAGGTCCTTCGTTTTTTCTATCATCTTTGTGTTTTTCACCAAGTTTAATATTTCCTTTTACTTGAGTTCCTAAACTAAAACCATAAAAACTAGCAGTGTTATATCCTAAAGTTAAATTACCATTACCAAATGCAAAATCTCTAGATTGACCTTTATTATCTTGAGTTAATCCATATAATCCTATGCTTCCCTCAATTTTACCATTTTTGAAAGCATCATCAATAGAGTTTGCATTTTCTATGTTATCTTTTTTAAAAGGTGCTTCAATCTCTTTGTCAAAAGCTGAAGCAGCAAACATTGTACTTGATAACATAATAGTTGAAACAACTAAACTTAATTTTTTCATAAATACTCCTTTAGTTAACAATCCAAATGATACTTGTTATCATTATTTTTAGATTTTGGAATAATACATTTTTTTTTATTAATAATTTACTCAACTTTCGCACATAAAAAATCTTCAATTTCTTATATATAAAAGCTATAATAAAGCCCATAAATAGGCACTTTTTGATATAATTTCATCACTACAATCAACTATATAAAGGGCTTTTTTATGGGACTTGATGATT
>NZ_NXGI01000056.1 GCF_002993025.1 Arcobacter cryaerophilus gv. crypticus
GGTGTAAGCCCTTTAGCTGACCAGTACTAATAGAACGTTTGGCTTATTTTAACAAATTCTTTGGTTTACTATCTTATTAAGCATATGTTTATTATGTTTAATTTGTGTTGATTATATATAGATATACAAATATGAAATTAGCTTTTTAAGCTATTAAAGACTTTAGCATTAAATTTCTCAAATCACAATTTGAGTGTTAAGAGTTTTTTTAAAGCTTTTATCACTCAAATTTGCTGGTGGTTAAAGAGAAGTGGAAATACCCAGCCCCATCCCGAACCTGGTAGTCAAGCACTTCATCGCCGATAATACTGCAGGGTCCCCCTGTGGAAACGTAGGTCGCTGCCAGCTCATTGAGTTTTACAATTACCCCAAGAGCTTATCTTGTCTTACTAAGAAAAACAATAGTAGGTCAAGGTAAGCTTTTTTATTGCTTTATTCCCCATACATATCAATCTCTTTCTTTATTCGCTCCTCTTTTTTAGTTTAAATTACTGACTTATATTTTTTTATTAATTATTTTATATATAAAAGCTAAAGCCAAATTCTTTTTAGATATAATATTCCTAAAATATTCAAAACTAGGAGACCCAAGTGGTATTTATTGATAATGTTTATGCTGATGAAGTTATGGATTCAAGAGGAAATCCAACAGTTAGAGCAACAGTTATTTTAAGTGATGGTACAAAGTCTAGTGCAATAGTTCCTAGTGGAGCAAGTACTGGTAAAAGAGAAGCACTTGAGTTAAGAGATGCTGATAGCAGATTTTTAGGAAAAGGTGTTTTAAAAGCAGTAGAAAATGTAAATACAAGAATTGCTGATGAACTAATAGGTCAAAGTCCTTTTAATCAAGCTGAGATAGATGCAATTATGAAAGAATTAGATGGTACAAGTAACTATTCAAATCTTGGTGCAAATGCAGTTCTAGGTGTATCAATGGCTACTGCAAGAGCAGCAGCAGCATCACTTAATATTCCATTATATAGATATTTAGGTGGAGCAAATGCAATGACTATGCCTGTTCCTATGTTTAATATCATAAATGGTGGAGAACATGCAAATAACTCTGTAGATTTCCAAGAGTATATGATTATGCCTGTTGGTTTTGAAAACTTCAATGAGGGATTAAGAGCTGTTGCTGAAATTTATCAACACTTAAAAAAAGTTATTGATTCTATGGGGGAAAGTACTGCTGTTGGTGATGAGGGTGGATTTGCTCCAAACTTAAAATCAAATGAAGAACCAATAACTGTAATCATGACAGCTATTGAAAAAGCTGGATATAAAGCAGGTGAGCAAGTTGCAATTGCACTTGATGTTGCAGCATCTGAGCTTATTAATGAAAAAGGTTTGTATGTATTAAAATCTGAAAATAGAGAACTTACATCTGAACAACTTGTATCTTATTATGCTGATTTATGTTCAAAATATCCAATCGTTTCAATTGAAGATGGTTTAAGTGAAGATGACTGGGATGGATGGAAGATATTAACTGAAAAGTTAGGTTCTAAAGTTCAATTAGTTGGTGATGATTTATTTGTTACTAATGCTTCAATTTTAGCTGAAGGTATTAAAAAAGGAATTGCAAACTCTATTTTAATTAAACCAAACCAAATTGGTTCAGTTAGTGAAACTATGCAAACAATAAGACTTGCACAAAGAAATAATTACAATTGTGTAATGTCACACAGATCAGGTGAAAGTGAAGATGCATTTATTGCTGATTTTGCTGTTGCTTTAAATTGTGGACAAATAAAAACAGGAAGTACAGCAAGAAGTGATAGAATCGCAAAATACAACAGACTTCTTGAAATTGGTGCTGAAATTGGTTATAGTGAATATTTAGGAAAAGAGCCTTTTTCTAAAAAATAATGTCTAATAAAACAAGTAATATTTTTGGATTTATGCTAATAGTGATTTTTTCACTGTTAGCTACTATTTATTTTGCTTATCATTGGGTAAATCTTCTTTTTGGAGATAATTCAATACAAGTTTATAGCTCTTTGAAGCATAAAAAAGAGTATTTAGAAGATGAAATTTCGAGATTACAAAAAGAGAATGCTTATCTACAAAAAGAGTATTTTGAATTAAAAAATTTGGAGCCAGAAGAATGAAAAAAGTAATTTTAGGAATAACTATAATATTTTGTGTAACGCTTAGTGGTAGAGATAACCCATTTGCAAAATACGAAGAAGAGACAGGAAGAATGTATGAGTTAAATGAAACTCCAAAAACTGTTGAAGAGATTCAAGAAGCACAGTATATTCAAAAAGTACAAAATCAAATGAATACTCAAAGTCAACCAGTTTCACCTGCACCTAAAACTAATACACAAAAATCACCAGAAAAAACTTATACTAAAAAAGAGTTAGAAGCTATTGTACAAAAAGCAAATAAACAAAATGAACAAAAAACTAAAGAGATTGTTAAAAAAGAACTTGCAAATGTAAAAAAAGAGCCAGAGCAAGTAATTTATGTAAAACCAAGAGCTGATGTGGATAGTGATAAAATGAGTACTACTGTAAATCCTAATGCAAATTCATTAAAACAAAAAAATATTTTGCCTTTTTTAAAGATTGAAAGTAGTGATAATGAGTTGATTATACGAAGTGAACATAAAATGTTTAAAAAGTTTTCTATAGACAAAGAGAATAAATTAGCCTTTGACTATAAAGCAAAAGTAAGTTTTAATACAAAAAAAGAGCTTTTGGCTGGAAATAATTTTAAAAATATCACAGTTGGAAATCATCAAAAAGGTGGTTATTATAGAGTTGCCGTTGAACTTGGTTCTAAAGTTTCAAAGTATAGTGTTGATGTTAAAGACCAAGAGATTGTAATTAAATTAAAATAGTTTTTTAATTTATATTTATAAAAAGAGAAGTTTACAACTTCTCTTTTGAATATTTTGTATAATAAAGCATACATAGTAAAAGACCTAAAAATGCCATAAAAGCACCAACAAGGGCAGGATATTCAAAGCCTAATCCATATAAAAGTGGAATTCCACCAAATAAAGCTCCCAAAGAATTTGCTACATTAAAAGCCGCTTGCATAAAAGCAGCTCCTAGCATTTCAGAGTTTTTTGCACTTTTAACCATTACCATATTTATTGGAGTTCCCACACTCATAGCAAAAACACCACAAATAAAAGTTAAAACAATAGATAAAATCTTATTTTCAGATAAGAAAAATACCAATATTAAAAAAATTACCATAAAACTTAAAAGATATATAGCTACTTTTATTGGGTCTTTTTTATCTGCTAAATATCCACCTAAAATATTTCCAACAACCATACCAACTCCAGCAACAAGCATTAAATAGGAGATTGAGTTAGGTGAAAACTTTGAAACATTAATTAAAAGAGGTGCAATATAACTAAACCAAGCAAAAAGTCCTCCAAATCCAACAGCAACTATTAAAATAATATGCCAAGCTTTAAAAGTAAGAAAAAACTCAAGTTCTTCTTTTAAAGTTACAGTTTTAAGCGATTTTAGTTTAGGCATAAATTTAAGTAAAGCTAAAATAGTAAAGATACCCAAAAAAGAAACAATTAAAAAAGCCCATTTGTAGCTTGTGTTATGTCCTATGTATGTTAAAAGTGGTACCAATAATAAAATTGCTAGTGTAAGCCCTGTAAACATAGAAGATACCGCTTGTGCTTCTTTTCCTTTTTTTGATAACTTTATCGCAACAATTGTTCCAACTCCAAAAAAAGCACCATGAGGAAGACCTGCTAGAAATCTTGACATTAAAAGAGTATTGTAATCAGGAGCAATTATAGATAAAGCATTAAATACAGTAAATAAAATCATATAAACTATTAAAATATTTTTTGGTGGAAATTTTGAACTTAAAGCTACTAAAATTGGAGCTCCAACTACAACACCCAAAGCATAAGCAGATATTAAATGTCCAGCAATTGGAATAGAAACTCCTAAATCTTTTGCGACATCTGGTAAAAGCCCCATAATAATAAATTCAGTTGTCCCAATAGCTAAACCACCTAAGGCAAGAGGAAATATTTGTTTTGTCATAGATTTTTTACCCAAAATTCAATTTTTGAAGCAAAAAGCACTGGACATTCAATCATAGGATAGTGTCCTGCTTCTTCAAATTCTATAATTTCAACATCTTTAAACTCTTCAAAATATTTTACTACCTCATTTTTTGAGAAAACTGGAAAATCATATTTCCCAGTAATAATTTTTATAGGAATATCAATTTCAAGCTTTTGAACATTGTTTTCATAATCTACATTTAAATACATGCTCATATAAGCAATTTTAGCTTCTAAAATAGAACAGTTGTAAGCTAAATTTATACGATAATTTTTCCAATTTTGATTATACCTTTGGCTAGATTGTTCTACAATATCTTCTATTTTTCCACTGTTTTTTTCCATTTGAGCTAGTAAATTCTCTTTAGCTTTTTGTGTACTTTTTACTCCTTTATACGATATTGGAGTTAGTAAAATGAGTTTTTTAACTCTTTTATCTTTTGAAGCTATATGTTGTGCTATCATTGAAGACATAGAGTGAGCTATTAAAATATAATCAGTTAATTTCAAATTTGTTATTAGATTTATCACATCATTCATAGCTTCATCTAAATTATATTTTCCTAAAATATTTTTTGATAAGCCATAACCTCTTAAATCAACCATAAAAATTGTAAAAAGATTTTTATCAAAATAGTTTAAACAATTTTCATAATTTGTACAATCTCCCATTAATTCATGTAAGAAAATAAGTTTTTTTTCACCATTTCCAAGTTTTTTGTAGTTTAATATTGTCATTATTTTCACCTTTTAAAAAAAAATTCTAGTATAAAATGGATAATAATATAATAAAGAAAAATTTAAGAGCATTTAGGTATAATGCAAAACTTTTTTAGAAAACACTACAACAGTTTCCTAGAATGGTAGTATCGCTTCAAAGTATTTTGAAGATTACGAGAAGCATGAGTGGGGCTATAACTACTCAAACCAAATATTATAAAGGAAAGAAATGCCTACAATACAACAGCTTGTAAGAAAAGAGCGAAAAAGAGTGATTGAGAAATCAAAATCTCCAGCACTTAAAAAATGTCCACAAAGAAGAGGAGTATGTACAAGAGTATATACAACTACTCCAAAAAAACCTAACTCGGCTTTAAGAAAAGTTGCAAAAGTTAGATTAACAACTGGATTTGAAGTTATTTCATATATCGGTGGAGAAGGACATAACCTTCAAGAACACTCAATAGTGTTAGTAAGAGGGGGAAGAGTAAAAGATTTACCTGGGGTTAAATACCACATTGTAAGAGGTGCGTTAGATTCAGCTGGTGTAAATAACAGAACTGTATCTAGATCTAAATATGGTACAAAAAGACCAAAAGCTAAAAAATAAGTAGAAGGATAGAAAATGAGAAGAAGAAAAGCTCCAGTTAGAGAGATAATGGCTGATCCTATCTACAATAGTAAGGTGATCACAAAATTTGTTAATGCAATTATGCTAGATGGTAAAAAATCTGTTGCTGAAAAAATCCTTTATGGTGCAATAGATAACCTTGATAAAAGAGGTGAAGAAAAAGGTTTTGATTTGTTTGAAAAAGCAGTTGAAAATGTTAAACCACTTTTAGAAGTAAGATCAAGAAGAGTTGGAGGAGCTACATATCAAGTTCCTGTTGAAGTAAGAACTGTAAGAAGACAAACTTTGGCTCTTAGATGGTTAATTGATGCTTCAAGAAAAAGAAATGAAAGAACAATGGTTGAAAGATTAGCAAATGAGCTATTCGAAGCAGCAAACGAAAGAGGATCATCTTTTAAGAAAAAAGAAGATGTACATAGAATGGCAGAGGCTAATAAAGCATTTGCACACTACAGATGGTAGGATAAATTATTATGGCAAGAAAAGTACCCTTAAATAGAGTTAGAAATATTGGTATTGCTGCACACATTGATGCAGGAAAAACAACAAGTACTGAAAGAATTTTATTCTATACGGGAGTTTCTCATAAAATTGGAGAAGTTCATGAAGGTGCAGCAACAATGGACTGGATGGAGCAAGAGCAAGAAAGAGGTATTACAATTACTTCAGCTGCAACAACTTGTTTTTGGAATCATCCAAAAACAAATGAGCAATTACAAATAAATATTATTGACACTCCAGGTCACGTTGACTTTACTATTGAAGTTGAGAGATCTATGAGAGTTCTTGATGGTGCTGTTGCAGTATTTTGTTCAGTTGGAGGAGTTCAACCACAATCTGAAACTGTTTGGAGACAAGCAAATAAGTATGGAGTTCCAAGAATTATTTATGTAAATAAAATGGATAGAACTGGTGCAAATTTCTTGAATGTTATGGGTCAAGTAAGAGATAGATTAAAAGCAAATCCAGTACCACTTCAAATTCCAATTGGTGCAGAAGACCAATTTAGAGGAATGATTGATTTAGTTAAAATGAAAGCTTATACTTATACTCTTGATGCTCAAGTTGGAGAGATGTATAAAGTTGAAGAAATTCCTGCTGATTTAGTAGATGTGGCAGCTGAATATAGAGAAAAACTAATTGAAGCTGCTTCTGAAGCAAGCGAAGAGTTAATGGAAAAATATCTTGAAGGTATTGAATTAACTGAAGAAGAGATTACAGCTGGAATTAAAAAAAGATGTTTAGCAATGGAAATTACTCCAATGGTTTGTGGAACATCATTTAAAAATAAAGGTATTCAACCACTTCTTGATGCTGTTGCTATGTATTTACCAGCTCCAACTGAAGTTGCTGATATCAAAGGTGAAACTCAAGATGGTGAAGCTGTAATTGTTCCTTCAACTGATAAAGGTGAAGTAGCTGCTCTTGCATTTAAAATTATGACTGACCCATTTGTTGGGCAATTAACATTCGCAAGAGTTTATAGAGGAGTTCTAGAGTCTGGAACTTATGTATTAAACTCTACAAAAATGAAAAAAGAGAGAATCGGAAGATTACTTAAAATGCATGCGAATTCAAGAGAAGAAGTTAAAGAACTTTATGCTGGAGAAATTGGTGCAGTTGTTGGTCTTAAAGATACAATTACAGGTGATACACTAGCTAGTGAAAAAGATCCAGTAATTCTAGAAAGAATGGAATTCCCAGAACCAGTTATTAGTGTTGCGGTTGAGCCAAAAACAAAAGCTGACCAAGAAAAAATGGGAATTGCTTTAGGAAAATTAGCTGAAGAAGATCCATCATTTAGAGTATGGACTGATGAAGAAACAGGACAAACTATTATCGCTGGAATGGGTGAATTACACCTTGAAATTCTTGTAGATAGAATGAAAAGAGAGTTCAAAGTTGAAGCTGAAGTTGGTGCTCCACAAGTTGCATATAGAGAGACTATTAAAAATGCTGTTAAGCAAGAGTACAAATATGCAAAACAATCAGGTGGTAAAGGTCAATATGGACATGTTTACTTAGAGATTAAACCTCTTCCTGCTGGAAGCGATCCTACATTCAAATTTAAGAATGATATTAAAGGTGGAGTTGTACCAAAAGAGTATGTTCCTGCTGTTGAAAAAGGATGTAGCGAAGCAATGCAAGGTGGAATTCTTGCTGGATATCCAATGGTTGATATTGAAGTTACACTTTATGACGGAAGCTACCACGAAGTGGATTCATCTGAGATGGCATTTAAATTAGCTGCTTCAATGGGATTCAAACAAGGTTGTAGAAGTGCAGCTGCGGGTGCTATTTTACTTGAGCCAATCATGAAAGTTGAAATTGAAACTCCTGAAGATTATATGGGAGATGTTATTGGAGATTGTAACAAAAGAAGAGGACAAGTTCAGTCTATGGATGACAGAGCTGGTATCAAACTTGTTACTGCAATGATTCCTTTATCTGAAATGTTCGGTTACTCTACAGATTTAAGATCTATGTCTCAAGGAAGAGCAACATATTCTATGATTTTTGATGCTTATCAAGAAGTTCCTAGAAATGTTTCTGAAGAGATTATGAAAAAAAGAAATGGGTAATTAAGTTTACATTTTCTTAAAAAGAGGGGTGTGCTTTTTGCATATCCCTTTTTTTATTTGTTTTATATGAGTAATTTAATAGAATTGCAAATTATTTATATAAAATTAAAAACAAAAGATTTAAAATTGAGATTAGATAAAAGCTATAAATTACTAAAAAAAATTGAAAATGTTGGAATTATTTTAAAACCAAATAGTCCAGAATTAAAAGATGTATATTTAAAAATAAAAGATTTATTTGAAAAGAGAAATATAAATATTTTTCTTGAAGAACAATCTGCGAAAATGATAGAAGATAGTGGATTTTGTTTTGAAGAGTTATGTTTAAAAGTTGATTTTTTGGTAAGTGTTGGTGGAGATGGTACTCTTTTGGGAGTTGTAAGAAGAGCTTTTAAATATGAGTTACCAGTTTTGGGTATTAATTTAGGAACTTTAGGATTTTTAACTGATTTAAATATGAATGAACTTCCACAGTTTATTGAAGATTTATTGAACAATAATTATAAAATTAATCAAAGAATGATAATAAAAGGTTCAATTAAAAGTAAAAAATTTATAGCTTTTAATGATATTGTAATTTCTAGGAAAAATTTATCATCAATGTTAGAAGTTAAAGCTAAAATAGATGGAAAAGCTTTTAATACATATTTTGGTGATGGCTTAATTTTATCAACACCAAGTGGTTCAACAGCTTATAATTTATCTGTTGGTGGACCAATAGTTTATCCATTAACTGAAGCTTTTATAATAACTCCAATAGCTCCGCATTCACTCACGCAAAGACCAATAGTTGTACCAGCTGATTTTGAAATAGAGTTTAAAGTTACACAAGATAGTGGAGCGGTTGTTATAATTGATGGTCAAGAGTTATATGATTTAAAAAAAGATGAAATAATAAAAATAAAGATTGCATCTAAAAAAGCAAAAATGCTTCATAGAAGTAGTAGAGATTTTTTTAAAGTTTTAAGTGAAAAACTAAGATGGGGTAACTAAAAGTGATAACTAGATTATATATAAAAAATTGTCTATCTTTTAAAGAAGTAGATTTAGAGTTTAATAGCGGATTAAATATTTTTACAGGTCCAAGTGGAGCTGGAAAATCAATATTAATGAGAGAGATACTAGCTTCTTTTGGTCTTGAAGATGTAAAATCTGAAATTGTAGAGGTTAATTTAAATAATTCAAGAGTTAAAAATGAAGAGTTTGATATAAATTTTGAAGAGGATATTGTAATAAAATGTCTTAAAAAAGAGAAAGCAAGATACTTTTTGAATAGTCAATCTTTATCAAAAAAAACTTTGAGTGAAATATCAAATAATTTAATAAAATATTTGAGTCTTAGAGATACAAGTGATTTTAAAAGTGAAACTTTGATTGAATTTTTAGATAGATATGCAAATAAAAATTTTAAAGAATTTAAAAATATCAAAATAGATTTTGATAATAAGTATAAAGAATTTATAAATATTGAAAAAAGGTTATCAAAAATAAAAGAGGATGAAAAAAATCTTGAAGATTTAAAAGAGTTTGCAAAATTTGAAATAGCAAAAATAGAAGAGATTAATCCAAAAGAAAATGAGTATGAAGAGTTAAATAGTCTAAAAAAATCTTTAGCAAAAAAAGAAAAAATAGAAGTTGCTAGTCAAAAAGCATCAATTATTTTTGAAAATGTAAGATCAGTTAATGAGTTACTTGAGCTTTTGGAAGTTGATTCAAGTTTTTTTGATGAAGCGATAAATGAATTTACAAATATTTTAGAAAAAGCAAATGATACACTTAGTGAACTTGAAGATACAAATATTGAAGAAACTTTAAATAGAATAGAGAAAATATCTTCACTTATAAAGAGATTTGGTAGTATAAAAGAGTGTTTAGAATACAAAGAACAAAAACAAAAAGAGCTTGAAAAGTACAATAATATAAGTTATGAAAAAGATGAATTGGAACAAAATTATAATCAGCTAAATGAGATAATTTTAAATTTAGCAGATGAAATATCAACTTATCGTCAAAAAAGTGTAGAAAGTTTAGAAAAAAGTGTTAACTATTATTTAGATTTTTTATATTTAAATAGTGCAAAAATAACTCTAACAAAGAAAAAACTAGATTCTAGTGGTATTGATTTTGTAGAGTTTAAACTAAATGGTGTTGCAATATCAACTATTAGCTCAGGTGAGTATAATCGATTAAGACTTGCTCTTTTAAGTTCAATTAGTGAGTTTGATATAGCAGACAATGGAGTACTTTTTTTGGATGAGATAGATGCAAATTTAAGCGGAAAAGAGAGTGATGCAATATCGAAAGTTCTAATTAAACTAAGTAAAAATTATCAAATTTTTGCAATTTCTCATCAAATACAGTTAGCATCGCAGGCAAATCAGCACTTTTTAGTAGAAAAGATAGAGAATAATTCAATTGTTACTATTTTAGATAATGCTCAAAGAGCAAAAGAGCTAGCAAGAATGATAAGTGGAGAAAATGTTACAAATGAGGCTTTAGATTTTGTAAAAAATTTATTAAAGGTATAAAAAAAATATATTTTTTTAAAATAATGATACAATAATGGCATTTAATTGCATTGGAGCTATAAAATGTCAAAAAGTATATCAATAAAAGCAAAATTATTAATATTATCAATTGCGACAATTGTCTTAATATCAATAATTATAGCTATTGACTCAATCTATTCACTTAAATCTTTCTCAAGTGAAACAATAGAGAAATATAAAGAAGAAGCTTATGCAAAAAAAGAAGAAGAGCTTAAAAATTATGTTTCACTAGCTATGAAAACAGTTGAAGCTTACCATCAAAGAACTTCTGTGGAAAAAGTTAAGATTGAAGTGGAAGAAGAGCTTCAAAAGCAAACTATGTTTCTTTTTTCTATTTTAGAAGCTGAGTACGAAAAAAATAAAAATATTTTATCTAAGGATGCTTTACAAGAACGATTAAAAGATATTGTAAATGCTACTAGATATAGTAAGACTGGTTATTTTTGGATAAATGATTTAGATGCAGTTGTTTTAATTCACCCAATAAATCCTAAATTAAATAACAAAGATATGCACGAATATAAAGACCCAAATGGTAAACAAATATTCAAAGAGTTTGCAGATATTGCAAAAAAAGATAAAGAGGGATTTATTGATTATGTTTGGCCAAAACCTGGATTTGATAAACCACAACTTAAAGTCTCTTTTGTAAAATTATTTACTCCATATAACTGGGTTATTGGAACAGGTGAGTATGTTGAAAATGCAACAGCTAAAATTCAAGCAGAAGCTTTAAAAACTATTTCAGAGATGAGATATGCTAATAATGACTATTTTTGGATAAACGACTCACACCCTAAAATGATTAATCACCCTACAAATAGTAAATTAAATGGAACAGATTTAAGTAATTATGCTGATCCTTATGGAACAAAATTATTTATAGAGATGGCAAGAGTTACAAATGAGAAAAAAGAGGGTGGACTTGTAAAATATTATTGGGATAAACCTGATAAGAAAAATGATCCTAAAGAGAAGTTCTCTTATGTTCAAAGGTTTGAACCTTGGGATTGGATAATAGGAACAGGTGCTTATGTTGATGATATTGAGGCAGAAGTTGCATTGATGAAAGAGAATACAAATGAAAAAATAGCAACTATAATAGCAAGTATTGCACTGTTTTCTTTTATTTCAGTAATAATAGCAATTTTAATTTATAACTATTTTGTAAATAAAGCTATCATAAGACCACTTGATGAGCTTGATATTGCTATAAAAGATATAGCAAGTGGAAATGAACAAGCAGATAGAATAAATAAAAAATCAGATGATGAGATAGGAAAAATTGTTGATAGTTTTAATCAATATATTTCTAAACTTAAAAAAGGCTATATTGAAGATGGCAAAGTTATAGAAAATGTTGATGAAGTAATAGATAAAATTGCACAAGGGTTTTATGTTTACAAGATTGAAAAAACATCTTCAAGTCCACAAATTCAAAGATTAAGAGATTCAATTAATCATATGATTGAAAGAACAAATGAAAACTTGGTGAGTTTAAATAATACTTTAATAGAGTATGGAAATTCAAATTTCAAAGGACTTGATTCAAAAATTGATACAACAAAAGTAAATGGAGTTATGTCATCTCTAGCAACTAGTACTCAACTAATAGGTCATACAGTTTCAGAGTTTTTATCAATGATAGTAGCAACTGGTACAAAGTTAAATAACGATACGGCAGTTTTATCTAAATCTGCAAAAGAGTTATCAGCTTCAGCAAATGAACAAGCATCATCACTAGAACAAACAGCAGCAGCCGTTGAGCAAATAACTGGAATTATAAAACAAAGCGTTCAAAAAACATCTCAAATGTCAGTTTTAGCTTTGGATCTTCAAAAATCTTCAAAAGAAGGTGAAACGCTAGCAAGTAAAACAAATCAGGCAATGGATGAGATAAATAAAGAGGTTAGTTCTATAAATGAAGCTATTGAAGTAATTGACCAAATAGCATTCCAAACAAATATTCTTTCACTTAATGCTGCAGTTGAAGCTGCAACTGCAGGAGAAGCTGGAAAAGGATTTGCAGTTGTTGCTCAAGAGGTTAGGAATTTGGCAAGTAGAAGTGCAGAAGCAGCTAAAGAGATAAAAAATATAGTTCAAAATGCTACATCAAAAGCAAATGAAGGGAAAAGTATAGCAAATAGTATGAAAGATGGCTATACAGATTTAAATAAAAAGATAAATGAGACAATCACTTTAATTGAAGATGTTTCAAAAGGAAGTAAAGAGGAAGAAGTTGGGATTTTACAAATAAATGACACAATAAATGTCTTAGATAGTGTTACTCAAGTAAATGCTAACTCTTCTAGAATAATCAGTAATCTTGCAACAGAAGCTTCAAGTTTATCAAGTAATCTTCTAAAAATTGCAGACCGTGCTAAGTTTAAACAAGTAGAACCAAAAATTATAGAAGATATAGATTTAGTATTTAAAGTTTCAAAACTTAAAAATGACCATATTAAATTTAAGCTTGTAAATTTTGATAAAATAGGACAAAGTAAAACTCCTTGGAATGTTACTAAGCCAACTGATTGTGATTTAGGAAAATGGATTAGTGAACAAGAACAAAAAGGTATTAATTTTACAAAAAATCAAAGCTGGAAGCATCTAAAAGAGCATCATGAAATAGTTCATAACAGTGTACAAAACTATATAAATGAAGATTGTAAAGATGAACCAAGCAGAGATTTACTAAAAAAATTATCAGAGCAATTAGATATTTCAACTATTGAAGTATTTAAATCTTTAGATCAAGTAAAGATTGATAATATAGAAACTGCAAGTGAAAAAAATATTAATGAATTACAAACATTGCCAAGTAAAAATGAATTTAAGCCTAAGGAAATCAGTCAAACTGTAATCAAAAAAGAGTTTAAATCATCTGATAAAGATGATGAGTGGAAGAGCTTTTAGGCTCTCTTGCTTTACTTTAAATAATTCTTCAAATCTAAATATTTATTAAAAAATAGATATAATCTTAACTTAATTTTAATCAAAAAAATTTATTAAAAACAATCAAAGGAATTTTATGAGTAAGCAAAAAGTTGAGTTACTCTCACCTGCTGGAAATTTAGAAAAATTAAAAATAGCTATAAAATATGGAGCAGATGCGGTTTATGGTGGAGTTAGTCATTTTAGTTTAAGAATAAGAGCTAGTAAAGAGTTCACGTATGAAACTTTTAAAGAAGCAATAGATTATGCTCATGAGCGAGGCAAAAAAGTATATGCTACAATTAATGGATTCCCATTTAACTCTCAAATTGAACTTTTAAAAACACATATTAAAAAAATGGCAGAGTTAAAACCTGATGCTTTTATTGTTGCAGCTCCTGGAGTTGTAAGACTTTGTAGGCAAATCGCTCCTGAGATAGAGATTCATCTATCAACTCAAGCAAATGTTTTAAACTATCTTGATGCTCAAGTTTTTTGGGATATGGGAGTTAAAAGAATAGTTGTTGCAAGAGAAATTTCACTAAAAGATGTGATGGAGATAAAAAAACATCTTCCAGATATGGAAATCGAGATTTTTGTTCATGGTTCTATGTGTTTTGCCTATAGTGGTAGATGCTTAATTAGTGCTGTTCAAATGGGAAGAGTTCCTAATCGTGGAAGTTGTGCAAATGATTGTAGATTTGAATATACACTTTATGCTGGAAATGATGAGCATGGAAGTCTTTTTAGGCTAGAAGAAGAACCAGGAGTTGGAACTTATATATTTAACTCAAAAGATATGAATTTGGCTTCTCACATACAAGAGATCCTTGATAGTGGAGCTGTGGATAGTTTAAAAATAGAAGGAAGAACAAAATCTCCATACTATGCAGCTGTTACAGCAAAAGCATATAGAGAAGCTATTGATGACTATTATGATGGTAAATTTGAACCAGCAAAATATCAAAAAGAGTTATATACTACAAAAAATAGAGGATTTACGGATGCATATTTAATTCATAGACCTTTTGAGAAAACAGATTCTCAAAATCACGATTATGCTTTAAGCAAAGGCTCATTTGAAGTAACTGGACTTGTAACAGAAGATGAACAGCACTTTTTGTGTAAATATAAAGTCTATCCAAATGAAGATATAGAGATATTTACTCCTCACAACACAGTTTTGGATACTTGTGAAAATGAAATAGGTAAAGTTTTTAAAAAAGAAAATGGTTTATACTATATAAATTTTAAAAAGATTTTAACAGATACAAACAAAGAGCTTGAAAGTGTTCATAGTGGAAATGTAAATAAAATACAACTTCCTTGTAAACTACCATACCTTACAATGTTTAGAGTAGAAAATATTGCTGAAAATATAGAATAAAATGATTTTTTTTAGAGCCACAAATAGCATTAATATTAAAATAACAGATGGAACAATCTTAAAGTACAATAGGTTTAAAGCACCTATTGGAATAGAGAATGAGACAATATATCTTACAACTTATGATGATTTTAATGACTTAAGAGATATCTTTGCAAAAGTTGATAAAAGTAAATATAATGCAAAAATTATAAACGAACAAAGTGTACTAAAAAATCCATCATTTCCTACTCAGTTGGGAGTAATTATTGAAAATGAAAGTATAGAGAGATTGGAGCTTAAAGATTTAAAATTTTTGGAGTTAAAAGAGCAGAATTTTTTAAATCAACTAAAAAGTTTTCATAAAACTAGTATAAAAGTTGCTATTATTGGAAGTTTGGGAAGTAGTATTAGTCAAATGATAAGTGGAATGGCGGCACTTAGAATTTTTTATAATAAATTAAAAGAGATATACAAAGTTGTAAAACTTGATGTATATATAAAAGCTTCAAACAATAGTTATTATAATAGAGACAAAAGTATATATTCAACTCAAGATTATATAAGTGAGATTTTGCCATTGGCAATAAATAGCAAAACTATTTGTGAATATGATTATTTTGTTGATAATAGTATCGATATTACAAAAATATTAGATATAAATCCAGTAGATGCTTGGCTTTTTAAGTTTGGGATTGATTATAAAAAAATATCAGATTTAGAAAAATTCTCACAGCTAAAAACAGAGCATTTTGAACTAACAAAAGGTTTAAAACAAAAGATACAAGAGCGTAAACAAAGAGGAAAACTTTTACTTTTTCATCCTTATAGTGCAAATATAAATAAATCTATTCCTCAAAACTTTGCTATTGAGATTTTAAAAAATTTGATAGACAAGTTAGACGATTATACAATCGTTTCAACTCTTTTAATTGATAATAAAATAAAAGCAGATAACTTTTTGGATTTATCGTCTTATTCAAAATCTATTGAAGATTTTATATATATAGTTTCATCTAGTGATAAGCTAATTACTGCTTACACATCAGCACTTCATATAGCAGATTGTTTTATGATACCAACACTTTGTATAGCAACATTTAAAGAGTATGAAGAGCAGCTAAAATATTATAAATGCACAAAAACAATTTTTGTAAAAGATAGCTCAAAAAATCTATCAAAATTTATATATGAGAATGATAGTTTGACTATAAATAAATTTGAAGAGTGGAAAAAACTTAAGATAGAAAGAATAGTAAAAGTCTTAGAAAGTTTTTGATATAATCAGACTTTTAAAAATAAATAAATAGGAATAAAAATGAAATTTGTATCAATCATTATGGGTAGTAAGTCAGATTATGAAATTATGAAAAACTGTGCAGATACTTTTGAGCAATTCAAAGTAAAATATGAGTTAATTATCTCTTCAGCTCACAGAAGTCCTGAAAGAACAAAAGAGTATGTAAAAGAAGCTGAAGAAAAAGGTGCTATTGCATTTATTGCAGCAGCTGGAATGGCAGCTCATTTAGCTGGTGCATTAGCAGCTACTACAACAAAACCAATTATTGGAGTTCCTATGAAAGGTGGTGCAATGGATGGTATGGATGCTATGCTTTCAACTGTTCAAATGCCTGCTGGTATGCCAGTTGCTACAGTTGCTCTTGGAAAAGCAGGTGCAATTAATGCTGCTTATTTAGCAATGCAGATTTTAGCAATTAGTGATAAAGATTTAGCAATAAAACTAAAAGAAGATAGAATTGTAAAAGCAAAAGCTGTTGAGACTGATTCAAAAGATATTGAAGTGATTTTATAATATTGAAGCCAATTGCACTATTTACTTTACCAAACTGTAAATGGTGCCAAGAGGCTATTAGCTACTTAAAAAGTCGAAAACTGAAATTTAATCAAATAGACTTAACAAAAAATAAAAAAGCCTTATATGATTGTCAAAAAAGATGCAAAGGTGCTCCAGTTTTTTTAGTTGGAGATGTTTGGATATGCGGTTTTGACAAAGATAAATTAAATAAAGAGTTAGGAATAAAATAAAGATGCTTACTTTTTCACAAATGTTATTAAAGCTTCAAGAGTTCTGGGCAAATGAGGGTTGCAATATTGTTCAACCTTACGATATACCAGCAGGCGCTGGAACTTTTCATCCAGCAACTTTGCTTAGAAGTCTTGATTCAACTCCTTGGAGTGTTGCTTATGTTGCACCATCAAGAAGACCAACAGATGGAAGATATGGAGAGAATCCAAATAGATTAGGTTCATATTATCAGTTTCAAGTTTTAATAAAACCAAGCTTAGAAAATATTCAAGATTTATATTTAAAATCATTAGAATATTTAGGTCTTGATTTAAGCCGTCACGATGTTAGATTTGTAGAAGATAACTGGGAATCACCAACTTTAGGAGCTTGGGGACTTGGATGGGAAGTTTGGCTTGATGGAATGGAAGTTACTCAATTTACATATTTCCAACAAGTTGGAGGACTTCCTTGTGATCCAGTTGCTGTTGAAATAACATATGGAACAGAAAGACTTGCAATGTATCTTCAAGGAGTTGATTCAGTTTTTGATATTGTTTGGAATGAAAATAAACACGGAATTACAACTTATGCAGATGTTCACAAAGAAGGTGAATATCAGTTTTCAAAATATAATTTTGAAGTAGCAAATACAACAAAACTATTTAGAGATTTTGAAGAAGCGTTTAATGAGTGTAAAGCTTGTTTGGAAGCACAACTTCCACTTCCTGCATATGATCAATGTATGATAGCAAGTCATGCATTTAATACTTTAGATGCAAGAAAAGCAATAAGTGTAACTGAAAGACAAAACTATATTTTAAAAGTGCGAGAACTTTCACAAGCATGTGCTGTTATGTATAAAGAGCAAGAAAATGATAGATTAAAAAGAGTTGGAAGAGCATAAAAGTGAAAATAAGAGATATTTATGAATTTTTAAATTTAATTAGTCCTTTTGAACTACAAGAAAAATGGGATAATTCAGGACTTCTTGTAGGAAATATGGATGATAGTTTTGAAAATTTATATCTTAGTATGGATTTGGACTTAGAGTTGGTAGAAAATTTAAAACCAAACTCTTTAGTAATAACTCATCATCCTTTAATATTTGTTGGATTAAAAAAAGTGAATTACGACACTTACAGCACTAAAATTTTAAAAGAGCTAATAAAAAAAGATATTGCACTAATTTCTATGCACACAAATATTGATAAAACACATTTAAATAGATTTGTAGTTGAGAATATTTTAGGATTTAAAATAGCTAATCAAAATGAGTTTATAGCAAATTGTGAAGTTAATATGAGTTTTGATGAGTTATTAAAATATTTATCATCTAAATTAAATTTAAAAAATATAAAATTTGTAAAAACAAAAGATAATATTAAAACATTGGCTATTTGTACAGGAAGTGCAATGAGTTTAATAGATGAGGTTAAAGCAGATTGCTTTATAACAGGTGATATAAAATATCACGATGCAATGGAAGCAAAAGCTAGAGGATTGTCTTTAATTGACATAAGACACTATGAGAGTGAAAATCATTTTAATATACTTTTGGAAGAACTTCTAGAAGAATATTTGAAAAAAAATAAATTAAAAGCTATAATAACAGCTTCAAAAAATCCATTTGAGTTTTTTAAGGAGAAACATTGAATAAATATTTACAAGATTTAATTGCTTTGTCAAAATATGATACAAGTATTAGTCAGTTTGACCCAAAAATTGAAAATCAAAAAGCAAAATTAGCCGTTTTTGTAGAAACAGCAGAGGCACTAAAAGTTTCTATAAATAGTGTTTATTTAGAGATTGATGAGTTAAAATCTAAAAGAACAAAAAATAATATTCATTTAGCAGAGTTAAAAACAAAACTAGATCAAATCGCTAAAAAGAATAAAGAAGTAACAAATGAAAAAGAGTTAAAAGCTCTTCAGCTTGAAGAAGAAATTGCAAAAGAACAGGTGAGTTTTGCAAATGAAGAGATAGAAAGATTTGATAAATTAACAGTTGCAAAAGAAGAGAAATTAAAAGAACTTCAAGAAAAACTAAAAACTGAAGAAGAAGATATTAAAGAGATTAGAATTTCTGTTGATAATGAAATTGAAGCAATCAACAAAGAAAGAAATGTAATTTATGACAAAAGAAATGAACTTTTGGATCAATTTGATAAAAAAATATTAACTTTCTATGAAAAAATCAAAAGATGGGCAAAAGATACAGCAGTAGTTCCTGTAAAGCAACAAGCTTGTTATGGTTGTTTTATTAAGATAAATGACAAAACTTATGCTGAGGTTTTAAAAGGTGAAGAGATTGTAAATTGTCTTCATTGTGGAAGAATTCTTTATAAAGGTGAAGAAGAAACAGCTGCAACAGAGGCTTAATTTGAGCCTTTTTGCACTTTTTTATAACTTTATTTTACTTGTAGTTTATATTGCTTTAACTCCATATTTATTCTACAAGTCAAAAAGTAAAAAATATAAAATTGCAATTCCTGCAAAATTTTTCTTAAAAAATAATCCAAAATTTGAAAAATCTGGTGTTTGGTTTCACTCTTGTTCTATGGGTGAAGTTAGAGCTATAAAACCTCTTATAAAAGAGTTTGAAGAGCAATCAAACATTACGGTTATTACAAATACAGGATTTGATGAAGCAAAAGCTATTTGCAAAAATGTTAGATTTTTACCTTTTGAGATTTTTTTGCCTTTTTGGATAATAAGACAAAAAGTTTTAGTAGTTATGGAAGCAGAACTTTGGTATATGCTTTTTTTAATTGCCAAAAAAAAAGGTGCAAAAACTTTACTTATAAATGCTAGAATTTCTGATAAATCATATAAATCTTATCTTAGATTTAGATTTTTTTATAAAAAAATTTTTAAAAATATAGATAAAGTTTTTGCACAAAGTGAAGTTGATAAAAAAAGATTAGAAGAGCTTGGGGCTTCAAATGTTGAAGTGATTGGAAATATAAAATTAGCACAGCTTCCAAAAAAGAAAGCTCTGTTTGACAAACCAAATATTACAACAATAGTAGCAGCAAGTACTCATGAAGGTGAAGAAGAGCTTGTTTTAAATGCTTATAATAAAGAGTTCGGAAAACTTATTATTGTTCCTAGGCATCCTGAGAGATTTGTAAAAGTTGAAGAGCTAATTAAAATTTATGTAAAAGATAAAAATCTTAGTTTTCATAAATTTAGTGATAAAGAGGATTTTTCTAGTGATATAGTTTTAGTAGATGTCATGGGAATTTTAAATGATATTTACGAAATAAGTGATATTACAATTTTAGGTGGAGCATTTTCAAAGATTGGCGGACACAATCCTATCGAGCCTGCTTTTTTTGGAAATGTGATTATTAGTGGAAAAAATATTTTTAACCAAAAATCACTTTTTGAGTGTATAAACAACTATTATTTAATAGAAAACAGTGAGTTAAAAGAGTATTTAGAAAAAGCGAATACTCTTTTAAAACCAGAATTAATAAAAGAAGGTTCATTTGAACCTATAATAAAGGAGATAAAAAAATGGCAGTAGGATATGATAAAGCATACAAGCTTCTAGCAATTCAAGAAAGAATATCAAATGCAAAAGCAAAAGATTTAATTGACAGAGGTTTGGTAAAAGTTGGTGATAAAAAAGTAATGATTGCTCGTGGTGAGATAAAAGAAGATACAAAATTTAGTGTAAAAGAGCTAGCAAAAACAAAAGTTATTTTTGAAGATGATGATATTTTGGTAGTTGACAAACCAGCATTTTTAACAGCAGATGAAATTGCAAAAACTTTTAAAAATGCAATACTTCTAAATAGACTTGATAAAGAGACAAGTGGTGTTATGATGTTTGCAAAAAATGAAGAGTTTCAGAAAAAAGCTATAAAAGAGTTTGCACAAAATAAAGTATATAAAGAGTATGTGGCTATTGTTGAAGGTAAAGTTATAGAAGAGATTGTAATAGACAAACCAATTTTAACAACGAAAGATAGAGGAGTTGCTAAATCAAAAGTTGATAAAAATGGAAAAAATGCAAAAACAACTGTTTATCCACTTTTAGTAGAAGGAAATAAATCAAAGATAAAACTAGTAATTGAAAGTGGAAGAACTCATCAAATTAGAGTTCACTTAAATTTTGTTGGATTACCAATTATTGGTGATGCAATATATGGAAGAACAGCTTCAAATGTAAATAGAGTTTTACTTCATTCAAAAATTACAAAAATCTTTGATTATACTTTTGAGGCACGTGAGCCAAAAGAGTTTAAAGTGTATGACTTTAGCTAAAATTAAGCTCTATAAAAACTAAAAGCCTAGAATATAGGCTTTTTAAAAATATACAAACTAAAAAAAGACTTAAATTTAATTTTTATTTTAAACTAGATTAAAGTAAAAATTAAATAAAATCTCAAAATAAAAAATATTGGAGTTGTGTTTTGTTTGATTCAATAACTGGTTCGTTAAAGGGAATAATAGGAAAGATTAGGCATCAAGACGATGTTGCATCATTAAATCGTGCTACACTTGAGTTAAAAAAAGCTTTCTTAAAAGCTGATGTACATCATAAAACTACAAAAGATTTATTAACTTCTATTGAAATTGAGACAAAAAAATTAGGAATCGGACAAGACAACTTCATAAAAGTATTAAAACAAGAACTTGAAAGAACTCTAACAGCAAATGGAAATCAAGGGTTTGTTTTCTCTTCAACTCCTCCAACTGTTGTTTTAATGACTGGTCTTCAAGGAAGTGGAAAAACAACAACAACAGGAAAACTTGCAAATTATCTTAAAGTAAGAAATAAAAAAGTTTTAGTTGTTGCTTGTGATTTACAAAGACTTGCAGCGGTTGAGCAACTAAAACAAATTGCAGCTTCAATAGAAGTTGATATATATTTTGATGATATAGAAAAAAATCCTGTAAAAATTGCAAAAAGTGCTATTGAAAAAGCAAAAAAAGAGCATTACGATGTTGTTTTACTAGATACTGCTGGAAGATTAGCAATTGATGAAGAGCTTATGAATGAGCTAAAAGAGATTAAAAATGCAGTTAATCCAAATGAGATTTTTTATGTTGCAGATTCATTAACAGGACACGATGCAACTAAAACAGCTATTACATTTAAAGAGAAAATTGGAATAGATGGAGTTATTTTATCAAAGTATGATGGTGATACAAAAGGTGGTGTTGCTTTAAGTATTGCAAGTCAAGTTGAAGTTCCTTTGAGATTTATTGGTATTGGTGAAAAAATGCCAGATTTGGAAGTTTTTATTCCAGATAGAATAGTTTCAAGACTTTTGGGACTTGGAGATATTGCTGGTCTTGCTGAAAAAACATCAACAATTTTTGATGAGAAAAAAGCAAAAGAAGTTAGTAAAAAAATCAAAAAAGGTGAATTTAACTTTAATGACTTTTTAGAACAACTTCAAATGATGAGTAAGTTAGGTAGCTTAAAGTCAATTATTGGAATGATTCCAGGATTAAGTAGTGCTATGCCTGCTTTAAAAGATATGGATTTTGAAAACTCTGTTGAGATAAAAAGAATTAAAGCTTTAATTGGTTCTATGACTCCAAAAGAGAGAGAAAATCCAGATTTATTAAATCCTAGTAGAAAAAAAAGAATTTCTACTGGAGCTGGGCTTGGTGAAGTTCAAGTAAATAAGATTTTAAAACAGTTTAAGAGTGCTTCAAAGATGGCAAAACAGCTTTCAAGTAAAGGTGGAATGAAAGGTTTACATAATATGCTCTCTCAAGTTGGAGCAAATGGAATGCCAAAAATTCCAAGATAATTTCAAATAAATAGTATTGAGCTATAAACTTTTTTGGAGTTTAAAGCTCAATACTATAAATAAAAAAAGGATAAAACATGACAGTGATTAGATTAACAAGAATGGGAAGAAATAAAAAACCATTTTATAGAATAGTTGTAACAGACTCAAGAAAAAGAAGAGATTCAGGTTGGATTGAATCAATTGGTTACTTCAACCCAGTTGTAGAGCCTCAAGTTCTTAAAATTGATGAAGAAAGATATAACTATTGGCTAAGTGTTGGTGCAAAACCATCTGAAAAAGTTAAAAAATTAGCTTCAAGATAATAGTTTAAACTAAAATGATAATAAATTTTATAGAAAACTATGCAAAACTAGTTGTTGCAGTTCCAGAGGATATTGTTGTAACTAAAGAGCAAATTGATGAAAATTTCGTTGAAATTACAATAAGCGTAAATAGTGTTGATATAGGAAAACTTATTGGAAAAAATGGAAATATGATAAATGCTCTAAAAACAATTGCAAATGGTTGTAAAGCAAAAGATGGAATATCTTATAAAATACAAGTAGTTACAAAATAGATGAATAAAGTTTATGTTGCAAAATTAGGAAAAGCAGTTGGTTTACAAGGTCATTTAAGGCTTTTTATAGACTCTGACTTTCCTATGCAGTTTAAGAAAGGTGCTGTTTTTACAACAAATAGAAATTTGACTTTGACAATTTTGGAGTATAATCCAAATAAAGAGTTAGTTTTATTTGAAAACTATTTAGATGTAGATTTAGCAAGAAAACTTACAAATAGTGAGCTTTTTACAACTCAAGAAGCTACTAAAGAGTTTTGTATATTAAAAGAAAATGAATTTTTTTGGTTTGATTTAATCTCTTGTGAGATTTTTGAAAATGACTTACTCTTAGGGAAAGTAAAAGATATCCATAGATACCCTTTAAACGACTATTTAGAAATTCAAACTTCTAGTGAGCTTGTATCAAAAGAACTTCCAAAAGTATTCTTAATACCACATATTTTTGATAAGTTTATAGAAAAAGTAGATATAGAAAACAAAAAAATATTTGTAAAAAATGCTTTTGAGATTTTAGAAAACTCTTAGTAATTGCATCTTTTATCAAATTCTTCTTGTGTCATTTCCAAAGAATAAGACTCTTTAAAACCATTTTTAATCAATTTAGAAAGCAAATCATCTCTTAAATTATCTTCTAAAAATGGACCATAATACAACTCTATTATATTTTCATCATCTCTGCAAAGCAATATATTTGCATTTACATCAACAACTTTATCAAGATACTTTTTATTTAAACTTCCTTTTATTTTTGCAACATTTATAAGTTTTACAAAATTTAAAGATTGTGTTGGTTTAGTTGTTTCATTGATTAAGTTGGAATTTTTATCTTGATTATTATCTTGATTATTATCTTGATTATTATCTTGATTTTGAATTTCGCTATTTATTGCTACTGATATTTCATTTTTATCAGTTACTACTTCTTCTTTTTTTTCTTCTTTTATCTCTTCTGTTTTTGATACTTCTTCTTTTTTACTTTCTTCTATATTTGTAGCTTCTAAAGGAGCTGAAGTACTCTCTTCTTTTTTATTCTCTTCTTTATCTTTTATATTATTTACAAGATTAAAAATAGGAGATAGTTTTTTCTCTTCTTCAAGAACTTTTCGCTCTTTCTCTTTTTGATACTCCATGTTTTTATTTGTTAGTAATTCTAATTGCTCATTTAATTTTTCTGGTTCTAGGTTATTAAAATCAAATTTTGTTTCTTTTATTTCTGGCTCAGGAGCAACATCTTCAGTGCTATTTTCATTTGTTTTAGCAGGTTTTTCAATAGCAGGTGAAGATTCTGTAGCTTCTTTTGTCTCTTCACTTTTAAAAATAAAGATAGTAGCTAAGAGTATTAAAAAAAGTATTAAAACACCAATAGTAATAAATAAAACTTTTTTTATAAGAAGAGTTTTGTCTTTTTTATCTTCTTCTTTTTGCTCCGAATTTTCACTTATTTTATCTTCTGGATTTTTATTAGTTGTTTCCATTTTTCTCTTCTTCTAGTTTTTTCTCTTTTTGTTTCTCGTAATATTTTTGCCTATACTCTTTTAGCTGCTCTTTTTTTCTCTCTCTATACTCTTTGTCATATTCAAGCCGTTTTTCTTTATTTTGCGCATAATAATCTTTTTTTAAAATCTGATACTCTTCTATTTTCTTTTTAATTGTCTCTTGTCTGCTATCCATATAGAGTCTTTGACTTTTTACAATCTCTTGCATTTTTTTTAAAAAGCCATCATCTTTTAGTTCATCTTCGTAATCTATCTCTTTTTTTATTTTACTTTTTAGATAGTAGGCTCTTTTTTTTTGTTTATGCTTTGAGAAATTTTTTTCTCTTAATTTTTTTAACTCTTCTAAATTCATAGTGGACTATAGTTTATAATTAATTTTTTAACCTATTTACAGTATCAAGCATACTATCAGCTGTTGTAATTGCTTTTGAGTTCGCTTCATAGGCTCTTTGAGCTGTGATTAAATCAACCATTTCATTTACAAGCTTAACGTTTGAACTTTCTACCATTCCTTGTCTTAATCCACCAAACTGCTCTGTAGTTGGATCTCCTTCAACAACATCACCACTAGCATCTGTTTGCATAAATAAAGAATCACCCAAAGGTGCTAGTCCAGCTGGATTTATAAAATCTGCCAAAATAATCTGACCTAAATCTATAGTATCTCCAGTTTGAGGATCTCTAGCTGTTACAAAACCATCATTTCCAATACTTAAATCTTTTGCTTCTTGAGGAACAACTATTTGAGGTTCAAGAGCATATCCATTACCATTTACAATAGTTCCTTCAGCATCAAGCTTAAAGTTACCATTTCTACTATATGCTATTTCACCACTAGGAAGTGTAATTTGAAAAAATCCTTTTCCAACAATCGCAATATCAAGAGGATTTCCTGTTGGTTTTAAATCACCTTCTGTAAAGTTTTTTTGAATATTTGCAAGTCTAACACCAAGACCAACATCAATTCCTGTCGGATTTCTAGTATCTTGTGTAGTTTGACCAGCTGTATAGTTTAAAGTTTCATAAATCAAATCTTGAAATTCAGCTCTATCTTGTTTAAATCCAGTTGTATTAACATTTGCAATATTGTGCGAAGTTACATCAATTTGGTTCTGCATTGCATTCATTCCAGTTGCAGCCGTATAAAGTCCTCTAATCATAAGAAATCTCCTTTATCAATAATCATATATTATATTTTAAGATGGATTAATTTTAGATAAATCTAAATCCCTATAAATCCAATTTTAAGTAAAAATTTAAAACAAATTAAATATAATGCATACTTTATTGGAATAATTTTAATACAAAGAGGGAAAAATGAGAATTCTAATAGTTGATGATAGTTCAACGATGAGAAGAATTATTGGTAATGTTGTTATGCAATTAGGATTTAGCAAAGAGAGTTTTGATGAAGCTGAAGATGGATTGAAAGCTTGGAAACTTCTTACAGAGGGGCATTATGATATTATTTTAACAGATTGGAATATGCCAAATATGAATGGTTTAGAGCTTGTTAAAAAAGTAAGAAGCGAAGGAACACATCAAAAAACACCTATTATTATGATTACAACTGAAGGCGGTAAAGGTGAAGTTATTACAGCTTTGAAAGCAGGGGTTAATAACTACATTGTAAAACCTTTTAATGCAGAGGTTTTAAAAGAGAAACTAGATGGTGTTATTAAAAAATAGATAAAAAAGGTTTATTATGAGTATGAGTCAAGAAGATATTGAAGCCTTAATGAACGGTTTGGATATGCCAGCTCAAGATAGTGTTGAAACTATTAAAGAAGAGCCTATTACTGAAGAAAAAGTAAATACAAAAGAGATAGAAGCACTTTTGTCTCAAGTAGAAAAAAATGAAGATAAAGATAGCCTTGTCTCTCCAGCAAGTGAGAAGAAAATAAGCGAGATAGGCGAACTTTTAAATGACATTGAAGATGATGCTTTAACAGAAGATACTATTTTAGAAAATCATTCACCTCTAAATACACAAATTGAAGAACCTATTGCAAAATCTAGTAAATCAGATGATGATATTGTAAAAGAGTGGTCATCTTCAAAAATAAGTGAAGGAGTATTTCCTTTTCCTGCTGAAAATGATACAAAAGTTGTAAGTCAACTTAGTCAAGTAGCAAATGATTCAGAAGAGAAAGTTTCACAAATTTTTGATGTATTAAGCTTAACTTTGGACAATAATAGTGATTTAAGAAAAAGAGTAAAAGAGTATGAAGAGTTTGTTTTATCTCAAAATAAACTTTTAACTTCTTTGAGTAATAAATTTCCAAAAATAGAGTTATTTAAGCAACAGCTAGAAAAAGTAAAAAGTTTTGAAATTTCATTAAAAGATTTAAAAACTTCGATAGATGAAGAAGATATGCATATTTTTCAAGGAATGGAGCTTATGCAATTTAATGATATAAATAGACAAAAAATCGAAAGAGTTATGTCAGTTATTAGAAAACTATCTAGTTACCTAAATAATCTTTTTGAAGATAATAATCCAAGAGAACTTCCAATGGCTAAACATATTCATGGAGACAAAGATACACAAGATTTAGTAGGTGATGATTTAGATAAGCTTATAGCTGAATTTAACAAGTAAGGAAATAGAATGAACCAAGGTGTTTATCCACTAACAGCCTCAATGGTAAATCAAATAAATAGACTTGATCAAATAAGTAATAACCTTGCCAACGTAGATACTTTTGGTTTTAAGCAAGAGGGAACTTCTGAAACTACATTTAATTGGTATTTACAAAGAATGCAAGAGGAGCAACAAAATCCATTTGTTGAATCTATAACAATAAACAATATTCCAAAAATTGATACAAGATACACAGACCCTTTGATGGGACCTATGAAAATGACTGGAAATCCTCTTGATTTTGCTTTAAACGCACCAGATACTTTTTTTAAAATTCAAAATGAAAATGGTGATATAGTATATACAAGAGATGGATCATTTAAAAATTTAGATGGATTTTTAGTAGATGGAAATGGAAACAATGTTTTAAATGCGGACAATGAAGCTATAGTTGTGGAAGATGGCTTTGAGTTACAAATTGGAGTTGCTAAAACATCTTTTAAAAATCTTGAAAAAATAGGAGATAATACTTACAAAGCTTTGGCTCTAGATGATATTGAAAATTTTGAAAACAATGATAATAAGATTTTAAATGGAACACTTGAGCAATCAAATGTAAATAGAGTAAGTACTATGGTTGAGCTAATAGATGCTCATAGAAGATTTGATCAATCTCAAAGAGCAATTAAAACAATAGATGAGTTAAACGCTGGTTTAATAGAGAAAATTGGAGGAAATACTAGATAATGCATGCAAGTGAAGTATCAGGGAAACTTTTTGAACAACTAAATTTTAGAGGTGAAAGACAAAAAGTAATATCTAGCAATATTGCAAATGTTAATACTCCAGAATATAAAACGAAAGATTTAGTATTTTCAGAAGAGTTAAAAGAGCAAAATATTTTAAAATTAAAAAGAACTACAACTAACCATATGCAAAATCTTGATTATAGAGGTTCTAGTAATCCAAGATTGATTCAAGTTCCAAATTTAATAGAACAAAATGATGGAAATAATGTAAATTTAGATAGCCAAATGAGTGAGCAATCAAAAAACAAAGTTCTTTTTGATGCAATACAATCATCTATAAAAAAAGATTCAAGACTTTTTAGATCAGTGATTGATGCTTCAGGTAAGAGTTAATAGGATGATTTTTTAATGGATCAACTTCTAAAATTTATAAATAACTTAAACAAAGCACAAAGAATAGCAATTGTTGGTGGTTTTGCTTTTTTGCTATTATTAGTTATTGGATTTTTGGTATATTCAAATATCAAAGCTGAAGATAAGAAATTAAGCTACACAATAGCTTCAAATCTTACTCAAGCTGATGTTATGAGAGCTACTGAAGAGCTTGAGAGTGCTGGAGTTCCATTTATAATAACTGGAAGTGGAAGTAATTTAACTCTTAAAACTTCAAAAGAATTTATAAATATTGCAAAAATTAAACTTGTAACTAGTGAAGCTTCAACAAACAAGCATGTTGGATGGGAGATTTTTGAGAAATCTTCTATTGGTACAACAAATTTTGAAAATAAAGTAAAGTATCTAAGAGCTTTAGAGGGAGAACTTAGTAAAAGTTTAGAGTCTCTAAGCGGAGTTTTAAAAGCAAATGTAAAAATAGCAATTCCCAAAGAGACAATATTTACTGAGAAAAAGAGTGATACAACTGCTTCTGCTGTTTTAACACTAAAGCAAGGTATTTTTTTAACTCAAAAACAACTAGATGGTATTAAAAATTTTATAGCTTCTGCTGTTCCTGATTTAAAGCAAGAGAATATACAATTAATAGATCAAGATGGAAATTTGCTTGAGGTATCTGCTGAAGATGTTAATACTCAAAGATCTACAGTTCAAACAAAGTTTAAAGATAAGATTGAAGAGGATTATGAACAAAAAATTATTTCACTTTTAGAACCAGTTGTTGGAGCTGGAAGAGTTATGGCAAAAGTAAATGTTATTTTGGATTTTACTAAAAAAGATATTGAAGAGGAAATTTATAGCCCAGAAGGAAGTATTAGATCTCAACAAGTTATTGAAAGTACAGCAAATGCTTCAGGCATTGGAAATAATACAGGTGGAATAGCTGGAGCTGATAACAATATTCAACCGCCTCAACAGCTAAATGATGGAAGTAAACTATCTTCAAATAATGAAAGCTCAAATACAGTTACTAACTATGAAATTTCAAGAAAACTAATATCTCAAAAAGATAGTAATTTTACAAATATTAGAAGAATTTCAGCTTCTGTGACTTTTGACTCAGGTGTTTTAAAAGACCATCCAGATAAAGCTGATTTTTTAGCATCTTTGGAGTCATTATCTGCTGATGCTATTGGATATGATAAAGGAAGAGGCGATACAATTACTGTAAAAGATTTTAAATTTGTTGGAATTAAATCTTTGAATGAAAAGGGTGAGCTTGTAGATGAGTTTGGAAATTTAATTGGTGGAAGTGGATATTTAGAGAGTATGAGTATAAAAAATATATTAGATGAGTATAAAGATTATATTCAATATTTAGTAGTTGGACTTTTACTTTTTATCTTTTATAGAAAATTTATAGCAAGTAATGATTTGGTAATCTTAGGAGATGCTAAGAAGAAAGAAATTGGTGCTGATGATGAAGACTTGGTAAAAGATATGTTGGCTGGACTTGATGATGTACTAGATCAAAACACAGCTCATGGAAGATTAAAAACCAAAGTAAAAAGTCAAATTTTAAACAATATTGATGGTCTTGATGAAGAATCAGCAGCTAAATATGAGGTATTTATTGAAGAACTTGATAGAGAGATAAATAATAATCCAGCTGATATTGCAAGAATGATTGAATTGTTATTAAGTGAAGGTAATGTTAATTTTAAATAGGAATAATAAATGGCAATAGATATTTATAGTGATATTGATATTTTAAAAGGTATGTCTATGTTAGAAAAAATCGCAAGATTTTTTGTACTAATAGGTGAAGACTCAACAGTTAAAATATTTCAATATTTAGATAAATCTTATGTTGAACAAATTTCAACTGCTATTACACAAATACAATCTATAAATAAAGAGGTCTCTTTAGCGATTTTAGAGGAGTTTCACTTATATACTAGAACGAAGGGATTTATTAGTTCTGGTGGATATGATTTTGCAAAAGAGATTTTATATAAATCTATTGGGCAAGATGCGGCTGAAGAAGTTTTAGAAAAACTTTCAAGAATGAAGCTAGCAAATCAAGCCTTTTCTTATCTTGATGGAGTAAATCCAAAACAGTTAAGTGACTTTATAAAAGATGAATCACCTCATACAATTGCTGTTATTTTAGCACATATGGATCCTTCTAAATCAGCAGATGTTTTAATGGAACTTGATGAGGAAATTCGTGTAAAAGTAAGTATTCAAATAGCAACTATTAAAGATGTTTCTCCTGATGTTGTAAGAACTATTTCAGCTGTTTTAGAAAAAAAATTAGAGTCTTTGTTATCATCAATTGTAGATGTTGGTGGTGTTAAGGTTGTTGCTGATATGTTAAATAAAATGGGACCAAAAGCTGTTGATATTCTTAAAAATATAAATGGTATTGATACTTCATTGGCAACTAGAATAAAAGATAATATGTTTGTATTTGAAGATTTACTTAACCTTGATAGTGAGTATATTATGAAGATTATTCAAGCTGTTGAATCAGCAGATGTTGTTGTTGCTATGAAAAATACTACACAAGAGCAAATAGAAAAAGTTACAGGAGCAATGTCTCAAAGAGTTAAAGATAGATTTTATGAAGAGAGTGAAATGCTTACAAAAGTTAAGATTAAAGATATTGAAGCTTCACAAAGAAGAATGTTGGCTGTAGCTCAAAAGATGATGGACGATGGGGTTATTGAAAGAGAGAATAACTAATGGCTGAAAATGTTTACTCGAGTGCAAGAATACTAAAAGATGGTAAAAAAGTAGAGAAATTTGAATTATCTAATTTTTTAAAAAATAAAGCAGTACCAAAAGAAGAGTCTAGCGATTTTGTGGAGTTAAAATTAGAAGAAGCTAACTCGAATTCAGAAAAAACAGAAATAAAGAGTTCTATTCAGCCTATGAATATTGTTGATAATTCTGCTATTTTGGAAAAGATAGAGCCTATTTTTGCTGAATTTGAAAAAATGATAAAAAAAATTGAAGAAGTGTCACAAAAAGTTACAACTATCGAACAAGATGCTATAATCAAAGGCAAAGATTTTGATACTCAAGTTATAAAAGCTATAAAAGATTTGAAGCAATGTGCAACATTTTTTGAGCAAGCTGCTTTTGGTTTTGAGAGTAAATTATTGAAAACTTCTATCTCTATTGCTCAAAAAATTATAAATATTGAAGTAGGAGAAAACTCTTCTAAAATAGCTAAACAGACTATAAATCAGCTTTTATTAAAACTAAAAAATGCAACAAAGGTAAAAATTCATTTAAATCCAAAAGATTATTATATTTTAAAGCAAGAGTTAGAACTAGAGCCTTTTATTGAACTCCTAGAGGATGCAAATGTAGTTGCTGGTGGTGTTGTAATAGCTAGCAACTTAGGAAATTTTGATGGAAGCATTGATGCAAAAATATCTTCAATGCTTGAATCCTTAGATTTAGTGATATAAAATCTGATTTATGATACAATCATTAAATAACATTAAAAAGTATTAAATATGGAAATAAGTGAAAGAGTTTACGATTTATTAGTAGATACCGAAATTGTTGTTGATGTTATGCTTGGAAGCACTAGTATATCCGTTGGTGAATTTTTAAAACTAACTGAAGGAGATATTATCTCTTTACACAAACCAGCTGGTAGTGGTGGCGAGATTTATGTAAACTCAAGAATAATTGGAACAGGTGATATAATTGTAATGGAAGAAAAACTTGCAGTTAGAGTTCAAGATGCTATGGATTCAGATAATGTTGTTCAATATTTCTTTGAAGAACATATGATTTAATCTTAAACAAGGAGTTTAATATGGCAGATGTAAGTAGTACAAATAGTGTAACAGGAACAGATAGTTATGGAAATCAATATACACAAAGTGTAAGTAATGACGGATTAACAACAAATGATTTTTTAAAGTTAATGATTGAAGAGTTAAAGCTTCAAGATCCAACAAAACCAATGGATTCAGCAAAAATGTTATCAACTCAAATGCAAATGAGTACTCTAAATGCAAATATGGAGATGATTAAGGCTTTACAATCTATTCAAACAGCATTTTCTCAATCTTCACTTTCAACAGCAACAGGTGTAATTGGTAAAAATATTGAAAATGGAAGTACAAATAAAGATGGAGCTTTAAAAGCATTTACAGTTGAATCTATTGAAAATGTAGATGGTGAAATACAAGTTATAGCAAGAGAGTGGTTATATCTTCACAATGGAATATCTTTGAAAGATGGAGATGAACTTAAAGCAGCAAACTATGATGAAACAGGAAATCTATACGATGAAAAAGGTGAAAAAACTGGACAAACTATAGTTTTAGAAAGTTTAGGAAAACCTTTAGTTAAAGATGGAAAACTAGTAGTAAAAGATGCTGATGGAAATGAAGTAGCTGATAATAAATATGTTTTAAGTGGCAAAAGTACAGTTGTTGTTTCTGATGAAACTGTTAGTATGCCATTTTCTTCAATAACAAAAATTTTCTAAAAAGGCTTTAATATGATAGGAGCTATGTGGAATGGTGTTTCAGGTATTTGGAATCACGATAAAGGTATAGCTGTTGAGTCAAACAATTTGGCAAACTCAAATACTGTTGGACACAAAAAAGATCAAATAAGTTTTTCAGATGTATTATATAGCCAAGCAGGGTTTGGAAAAGGTGTACAAACTCAAAGTATTTCAAAACAGTTTGAGCAAGGAAATATTGTTCAAAGTGGTGTTGGAATAGATGTTGCAATAGAGGGTAAAGGTTTTTTTGTAGTAAAAAGTAGAGAAAACCCAAATGAGATTTATTATACAAGAGCTGGAAATTTAGTTCAAGCAAAAGATGGTTTTTTAGTTACTCAAGATGATTTTAAAATTCAAGGATTAGTTCCACAAAGTAAAGTTACTACAAGTACAAATCCAGTTGATATGATATTTACAGATGAATATGCAAAAAGCTTAGTATCTACAAATATAAATAATGGAAGTGGAACAATTTATAATATAAATGCAAAAGCTAGTGATTATGTAAGTTCTTCAAAAGATGATGATATATTAAATAAAGGTGATGGATACAAAACTTCACAAAATAAGATAAATGATATTGAAGCATTAAAAGCTGATTATATAGAGAAGTTAAATAAATTTATGATGGATCAATCAACAACAAATACTCCATCTATTAGTCAAAAATCTCAAATAGATTTTTCATCAAATTTATCATCTTTACAAGCTACAGATAATACTATTAGTGTAACAATTGATAATAAAACATATAGTGTGAAATTTGATGTAAACTCAACTATAAATGATGAAGAGATGCAAAAACTATATGATTTTTTAGATGCAAATGGAAAATCAAAGTATAATTTAACTGATCCTAACTCTATACAAAGTCAAGCAAATATAGATGCAATGCCTATAACAACTCCTCAAGAGATTTTAGACAAGGCAACAGCTCAAACTTTAAGAGATGATCAAATAAATTTATACATAAATGCAAATAGTGTTATAAATGCTATGAAAGATTTATCTGATAAAATTTCTTCAAAAGATGGTATGAGCGCTAGTGTAAAAGATGGAACTTTGGTTATTGATACTTTAATTGCGGGTGCAAGCTTTAATATATCAGATATAAAACTAAATGATACAAACTTTAAATCTACAAACTTACAAGAATCAGTAAAAGGTTCTGGTCTTGCAATGGTTGATAGTGCAAGAGATGCTTTAAAAAATGCAGTTGAAAATGCAGATGGAAAGTTTTTACAAATTACAAATGTATTGGAGTATGGAAACTTAGGAGTTATTGGAGAAAATGATATAAATGTAAGGCTTGATGCATTAGGAATTTCTGATAAAAGTACAGCTGAAATAAATATATCAGATGATGGGTTTGTATTTGTAAAAAGTCAAGGTCATAGCTTTTTGGTAGGAAGACTTAGTACTGCTGGATTTAGAAATGAGCAAGGATTAGAGCCTATGGGAGGAAATTTGTTTCAACAGTCACAATATAGTGGAAATCCTTTTAATTCAGATACTATGAATACAATAAAAGGTGGTGCTCTTGAAAGAGCTAATGTAGATTATGGTTCTACTTTAGCACAAATTATGGTATTTCAAAAAGCTTTTGAAGCAAGTTCAAAATCTATTACAACAGCAGATGAGTTTTTACAAACAGCAATAGAAATGAAGAGATAATAAAAATAAAGTATAAACAGTTTGTTTATACTTTTGTATAAATTTTAGATAAATTTTATGCAAAAGTATGAACATTTATGTTCATTTACCTTAATATAAAGGATTAGTCATGATAGGTGCATTATGGACTGGAATATCAGGATTAGCAGCACATCAAACAGCATTGGATAATGAGTCAAACAACATTGCCAATGTAAACACTGTTGGTTATAAAGCAGGAAGAATTTCTTTTGCAGATCAAATTTACCAAGGACAAATTGGTAAAGGGTCGTTTGTGCAAGATGCAGAGAAGATTTTCGTAACAGGTGGTTCAAAAATCACAGGAGTTGAGTATGATGTTGCTTTACAAGGTGATGGATTTTTCACTGTAATAAATAAAAATACACTCGGAACTGCAGAGACATTTTATACAAGAGCTGGAAATTTCCGTATGGGTCAAAGTGGTACTTTGCAAAACCCAGATGGATATGAAATTCAAGGTTGGTCTATGAGCTCGATTGATCAAAAAAATGATGTAAAGAGTACAAATCAAAATGATACAAGATTTACAGATTCTTATATTAAAAACTTGGGAAATAGTATCATTAGACATGGAGATTTTATTGAAACAATTGCAGCAAAGTCTACAAATTTTGATGAAACTGCAAAATCAGATGCTAATTCAATCTTTAGTGGAGCTGGAGCAAAAACAAAAGCCGCAAAGCTAAAAGATATAGACCTTGCGATGGCTGATTATAATACTTGGCTTCAAAAATATAAAGATGATCCAACTTTACCATCAGCTGGTTCTATTGCACAAGTTTCTCAGGTAAACTTTAGAACAGGAACGCCTCCTACTTCAATTATTGGGAAAGATGGAGATTCTATAAGAGTAGTTATTAATGGACAAAATTATGATGTAGATTTTATTCCGACTAAAACAACAGATGACTATAGACAACAACTTTGGACACAGCTTACTGCATCTACAGAAGCTGGAACATACGGAATTGTAGATCCTAGTACTCTTATGCCTCCTTTTGTAGCACCAATGACGCAAGAAATAGCAGATACAGAGATTGCAAAATATGACCAATTAGCTGGTAAAATAAATACTTATAAAGCTATGGCTGATAAAATTTCTAATTCAAATGCTGGTGGAATGGTTGCTTATATGGCAAAAGATAGTTTAGCTCCAACTGCTGATACATTAAATCCAAATGGTACTTATGAAGAGAGTACAAAATTAGCAGATATGCTAAGAGGAGTTATTCAAATAAAATCTTTAATTCCTGGAAAAGATTTTAAAATAACTGAAGTATCAGAACATTCAGGAACAAATCAAAATGTATCTGTAAAAGGATCACACCAAACAACAGCAGCAGCAGTTGCAGGTTCTGGAAAAGCAGCTATAGAATCAGCTAGAGAAGCTCTTTCTAGACTTGTAACTGGAAATCAACAAAGTGTTTATACAACTCAAGAATTATATGGAAATGCAACTGTAGCAGCTTCTACAAGAGAGTATAAATTTAACATAGAAATTTTTGATAAAGATTTGGGTTATGTAATTCCAGTTCCAAATGATGGAGCAACTCCGCCACAGCCTATAAATATTACTTTTGGAGACACTTCAGCTCCACCATATGATGATATGACAATAGATGGTATAGTAAATTCTATAAATAATTTAAGAACAGCTTCTGGACCACAATTAGGTGATTATATTGTTGCAAAAAATGTAAATGGAAACTTGGTATTAGAAACAAAAGATTCTAGTTATGATTTAGAGTTTGATGCTAAATTAACTTATGATGATCTTACTCCGCCTTCAGGACCAGCTGTTAGTAATGTATTTATAGAGACAAATGCTGATTATTCTGGAAGAAGAGGTGCTGGAGGAGAGTTTATGGAGATAACTACAAGAGTTGATCAAACTTCTACTCAAAATAGTCTTCAACTAAGACTAGATGTTTTAAATATCTCTGATAGTAAATTTGGACAATTCAGCATTGATGACACTGGACTTGTAACTATAAAAGAAGGTGGAGTTGAATATGCTGTTGGTCAAGTATCAATTGCAAGATTTACAAACAATAGAGGACTTGAAGCAGTTGGAAATAACAACTTCCAAAGAACTCAAGAATCAGGAAATGCAATTTATAGTATAAACAATAATAATACATCAGGTGTAAAAGGTAAAGCACTAGAGCTTAGTAAAGCAGATTTAAGTGAAAGCTTAGTAAACTTAATGGTATTTCAAAGAGCTTTTGAAGCAAATGCGAAATCTATCACAACATCAGATGAGCTTTTAAGTACACTTATTAACTTAAAAAGATAATATCACAAGTAGAGCGAGATTTTTTCTTGCTCTATTTAAATATATTAATTATAGGAAAGAAATTGGATTTTTTAATATCAACAGTTTTATCTATCGTTTTGCTTTATTTTATTTCAAGTACAAGTGCCTACAAATCAATGTACAAAAAAATGAAAGAAGAAAAAGAGATTATAGATGAAGAGGTTACAAAGCTTGAAGCTTTAATACAAAGATATGAAAAGCAAGTTAAAATAGGTACAAGCAGTCTTAAAAACAATCAAGAAAATCTACAAGTAGCACGTGACGATTTACAAAATCTTAGACTTGAAAACATTACTTTAAAAAATAAAATCAACGACCTACAAAGAAGAAATGAAGAGTTATTTGCTCAGGTAAATGCAATTATTTAGGAATAATTTGAAAAAATCTATATATAAAATAGTTATAATTTTTTTTATACTAAATAATTTTTTATACGCAAATATTATAGAATCACAGCCACAAATAATTTTTGAACTAGAAAAACTAGAGGCTTCAAATGAAAATTTGGAAATACAAGTTGATTTTAATAAAGCAGTTTTGCACTTTCGAAAAGGTGAATACAAAGATGCTTTAAGACTTTTTGAAAAAACTTCAAAAGTTTTTGAAGCTCCATCACTTTTGAATATGGGAATAATATATTACAAACAAAAAGATGAAAAAAAAGCAAAAGAGTTTTTTGATAAAATCTATTCAAAAAAAACAAATCTAATAAATCAACCATACTCATTTATATCATCTTGTTACTATCTTTTTGAGATAACTAAAGATGATAAATATATGCTAGATTTAGTAACAATTTTTCAAAATAGCAAAAAATTAAGTGACTACAACGAGCTTATTACAGATATTAAAGATGCTATTTTGAAAGAGTTGGCAAATAGATATTTGATTATAGAAGATTATGAAAATGCTCTAGGAGCTTTAAATGCAATGAGCTACTCTTTGGATTTGAAAAAAGCTATGATTTTGATAAAACTAAATAATTTTAAAAAAGCTTCAACAATTTTGAAAAAAGTAAGAGAAGAAGAAAAAAATAGTGAAACTCTAAATAAAGTATTATGGATTTCAGCATATTCAAGCTTGAAACAAAATAATTTTGAAGATGCACAAGAGATATTAGATTTAATTAATGATAGAAAAAAAGATTTTAATGTAAATATACAAATGCCTATAGAGATATTTTTTAATAAAGATTTATATACATACAAAGATTACTATAAAAGTATTATAAAATTTGATGAAGAGAGAATGTATGATTTTATCTATTATTTTGCTCCTTTTGTCTTTTCAGATTCAAAAGAGATAATATATGACTCTGTAAAAGGTTTTATATATGGGAAAGCACAAAGTGTAGAGAATTTAGAAAATATGGTTGAGTATAATACAAAATTTATTCGTTTGGTAAAACAAGATCCAATAAAGAGAGTAAATGAATTAAAAAATATTATAAAAACAGATTCTAAAGCATATATTTACTATAACTTAGGTTTGTCTTACGCACAAATAAATGATTTTACAAATGCTTACAAAAATTTTGAAAAAGCTTATAAACTAAGTCCTGGTAATAAGTTATATTCAGTTATGTATCTAATTACTGCAAATAAAATATCTGCTGATATGCCAGATAAACAAAGAGCTATTTTAGATAAAAATATAAAAGATAGTGGAGGATTATATAGCTACTTTGCAAAAGAGTTATATAAATTATTTGTAAATAGTGCTTACAATGTTGTTGAAGCATCACAATCTTATGAAAAAACAGTTTTTTATAAAGCTATAGATTTTTTAAAGAATATGAACAATAATGAAGATTTAAGTAATCATCAACTTCTTGAAGATTATGAAAGAGATCCTTTTATATATCTTTTAAAACTTGTTCAAAAAAATAAAAATGAAGATGAGTATAGGTATTCTTCAAGAGTTCAAGACTCAGTAACTTTGAAATACAATAATAATTTTTTAGATAGCTCTTTAATTACTTCAAAATATTATATTGATATTCTAAAAGCATTTGGTGTTTTTACAAGAGTAGATTTTAATATAGATGGAAACAATAATCCAAGCTATTTGGTAACAAAAGCATATAGTGATTTATATTTGGGAAAACCACTTAATTCTATTGAGACACTAAAGAAGCTAAAAGATGAGTTTGGATACGAAAATAGATTTACAATGTATCTTTCAACTGCAGCATTTTTAGAATCTTTAAGACCAGAAGAAGCATCTATTCAAATATCTTTAATAAAAGCATTTTACAAAGATAAAGATACCGATTTTTTAACTGCAATTCAACTTTTACAAAATATGAATATTTCAAGTGCGAAGCAATTTTTAGTAAATAAGTATGATAATCCATATATAGATTTTAGAATTGTTGGTTTTAAAGAGTTTATGCTTTCTTTATAATACTATTTAATTTTTTTTTGTTATAATGTTTTAAAATTCTTACAAAGGAGTCTCTTGTGGAAGTTGGAAGAGTAGCACAGATTGATAATTCAAAAGAAAACTATGAAATAAAGACAAAACAAGTAAGCAATGTTGAAGAAAAAGTTAAAACAATACAAGAAGATGAGTATAAAAAAAATGCTTCAAAAGAGCCAATAAGTGAGCTAAATGAAGTTATTTTAGATAATATTCAGTTTGGATATAACAAAAAATCAAGAGATTTTTTTGTAAAAATAACAAGAGGCGATATTGAAAATAAATATCCAACAGAAGATATGATGAAAATAAAAGCTTTTTTGATTGAAGAGCTAGAAAAAAGTATTAAAAATTAAAAAAAGGTAACATATTTTGGCATCAGATTTATCAAATGTATTTAAAAACGAGCTATCAAATACTCTAGAGCAGTTACTGGGGAAAAAAGCAAAAATTTCTGAAACAAAAAAAATAGATGATACTTTTGAATCTTCAAGTTTTATAGAAGCAGATGTAAAATTTGATATAAAAGGTTTAAGTTCAGGTATAACTTTTTATATTCCTAGTATTAGTGCTACAAAGTTTGAGTATTTAATGCTAGGTGGAATGGGTGATTTAAAAACAGATATTGATGATGAAACAACAGATGCTGTAAATGAAATAGTTTCAAATATTTGTGGTAGTTTTTGTACTGCTTCAAATGCTCAAGGTATGCCAGATATTGTAAGTATGAAATCTGAGATTAAAGGAACAAAAAAAGTAGAAAAAAGTGCATTAAGTGGAAAAGATATCTACTTTTTTAATATATCTTTAGATGAAGATGAAACTCCTATTTTAATTAGTTTTGATAAAGCATTTTCTCCTTTTTTCTCTTTGATTACAGGAGTAAAAGATGAAAAACCAGCAGTTGCTATTCCTGTTTCAGCTGCTGTTTCTCCTGTTGCTCCAACTCAAGCAATCGTAGGAGTTGCAAATCCATCTAAAAACCTTGAACTTTTATATAATGTTAGATTAAAACTAAGTGTGAGATTAGGTACAAAAATAGTTCTTTTAAAAGATATTTTAAGATGGGATGTTGGTGAGATTATTGAGCTTGAGCAGATGGTAAATGAGCCACTTGAAATTCTTATAAATGGCGTAAAAATAGGTGAGGGTGAAGCTGTAATTGTAGAAGGAAAATTTGGATTAAAGATTAAGAAAATCATAAATGAAGATTTTAAATTTGATAAAATAGGATTGTAAAATGGAAATAAATAGTAGCAATTTATATAACAAAGATATTCTAAAAACAAATAAATTTGAAAATTTAAATAGTAGTAATCTCAAGAACGTTGAAGATAAAGAGTTACGAGAAGTAAGTAATAATTTTGAGGCATTTTTTATAAATCAAATATTGGAAACTTCTTTGAAATCAACTAGTATAGCAGGAGAAGAAGCTGGTAGTGATATTATAAAAGGTATGTATTTGCAATCAATCTCTGATAGTTCTAGTGGTAGTTTTGGAATTAGTGATATGTTGTACAACTTTTTATCAGAAAATAATAAGAAAGAGCAAGGTTAAAATATGGTTGATAAAATAGTAGACAATATGCAACAACTAATACTTGAGTTAAAAAATGCAATAACTCAAGATATAGAAGATATAAAAGCCTCAAAACATGAAGAACTTTTTGGAAGAAATGATAGAAAAAATTCAATTATAAATGAAATTATGAGTCAAAAAAGTGAACTAAACAAAGAGTTATCAACACTTATTCAAAATAATGTTGATGTAAATATTTATAGAGACAAAGTAAATGAACTTGAAGATGGATTAAAAACTTTGTATGAGCTAAATAGAAAATTAGCAAGTATAGTTTTACCAATAAAACAGATGTATAAAGAGCTTTTAGATGAGATAAGTGAGCAATCTGGAGGACAGATTTTTGATATTAAAGCTTAGTTTTTTATCTTTAGTTTTTTCTTCATATTTATTTGCAATTTCTGTTTTTGTAGCAAAAGAAGCAATAAAATATGAAGAGAAAATAGATATTTCTAAACTAGAACAGAAAGATTTTGAGACAATTCCTAGAACTTGTACTCCTTTGACTTTGGAAGATTTACAAAATGGTGAAATTATAACAACACATCATATTAATAAAAACAGTATAGTTTGTCAAAAAAATGTAAAATCTAGTGAAAACAATGAAATAATTTTTAATTTTGGTGGACTAAAAATAGTAAAAAAAGGAAAAATTATTTATGAAAATGAAGAGTTTATAAGATTTAAGAATTTAGATGGAACTATTGAACAAATATATAAAGATGGAAGACAAAAATGAATAGACTCTCGTTTTTAGGAGAAACACCAACAGAAGCTTTAAGAAATGCACAAATACAGTGCGGTGAAGAAGCTATTGTAATATCTACAAAAAAAATTGCAAATGCTAATGGTTATAATAAAGATATGTATGAGATAGTTGTTGTTGTTGAAGATGATGAGATTCAAAAAAATATGGAGTTTACAAAAACAGCAATTACAAAAGCGACTGTTGAAGCCGAGCCTATTAAAGCACAAGTTTATGACTATAAAGAGGAGATTTTAAAAATGCAATCTCTTCTTGAGCAAGTTCAAAAAACTCTTTGGAAACCAAAAAGTCAACTATATGATTTACTTATTCCTCCTGAATTTATAGATGTATATACTATTTTTGAAAAAAATGAATTTGATAGTGAGATGACATACACTATTATGAAAAAGACAATAAAAGAGCTTCCAGTTTCATTAAAATCAAACCAAAAAAAAGTAAACGATTTTTTTAAATTAGTTTTAAGAAGAGTTATTCCTATTAAAATGGAGCAACCTTTAAGAAAAGAGCAAAGAAAAATTATGATGATGGTAGGACCAACTGGAGTTGGAAAAACTACAACAATTTCAAAACTAGCTGCAAGATTTGCTTATAAAATGGAACAAAATCATAAAGTTGGTGTTATTACTTTGGATTCTTTTAGAGTTGGTGCAATAGAACAATTACAAGCATATACAAATATTATGAGACTACCTTTGGAAATAGTTAAAAAACCTGAAGATTTAACAGAAGCACTTTTAAGGCTTAAAAATTGTAGTTATATTTTTATTGATACAGCAGGTTCTAGCCAATATGATATTGATAAAATAGAACTTATAAATGAGTACAGAAAGCATGTATATGAGCTTCCTATTGAAAAGACTTTGGTTTTGCCTTCAAATGTAAAACATAGTGATTTGATGGAGATTTATAAAAATTATTCAATACTTGATATTGATAACCTTATTTTTACAAAATTAGATGAGACAAAAAGTTTTGGAAATGTTATATCTTTTTCACATAAAACAAAAAAATCAATAACATATTTCTCTATTGGACAAAATGTTCCTGATGATTTAATAGCAGCAGACGCATCATTTTTGATAGATTGTTTTATGAATAATGAGTGCAGTAAGGAGATATAATGGTTGATGTTAAGTTATCTCAGGCTGAAAAATTAATAAATCTTACTTCAAAAGTAAATAGTGAATTAAGTAGTTCAAAAACAAAACTTTTGACAATAACATCAGGAAAAGGTGGAGTTGGAAAATCGACTTTTACGGCAAATTTTGCTTATATATTATCGCAAAAGAATCTACGAGTTTTGGTTTTGGATGCAGATATAGGTTTAGCAAATATGCAAGTACTTTTTGATGTAAAACCAGCAGTTACTCTTTTTGATTATATTAACGGGCATAAAAGATTACAAGATGTAATAATAGAAACGAAATATCCAAATCTCTCTTTAATTGCTGGAAAAAGTGGCTATCAATATGCAACAAATAGTAGCACTTTTATATTTTCAAGATTAGTTCAAGATATATTAGATTTAAATTTTTATGATATTTTGATTGTTGATACTGGAGCTGGATTAAATGAGTATGTAAAAGAGTTTTTAAAAGTATCAACAAATATTTTAGCAATAACTTCAACAGATCCTAGTGCTTTAACGGATGTGTACTCTTTGATAAAAATGTTAGCAATTGATAAAAAGAGTTTAATGCTTTGTTTTAATCACACAAAAAATGATCTCGTGGGTGAGACAATTTCAAACTCTTTGATAAATTTAGCTAAAAAAAACAGATTAAAAAGCGAATTTGTGATAAAATATATAGGAAGTGTGCCAAGTAGTGAAAACATTACAAAAATAGCTAGGTCTAGAAAAATATTTGTAAATGAGTTTCCGCAAGAAGAAGCAGCTATTAAGTTGCATAATATTGTAGGTAGTGTTTTAAAAAATATTTAAAAATCGGAGTTTAAGTGGTAGTAGAAAGATTTTCACAAAATCTAATAAATACTGGAATATTTAGAATATATATAGCAATTGGTTTTTTTGCTACAATAATATTTTTTACATTCAACGCAGAACTTTTTTCACCCCTTCAAATGCTTTTTGGAGCTATTTTGGTTACTGTTACTTTAAAAGGTTTTAGTAACTTAATGCTATCTTTTATAGTTAACAATTTTAGCCTAGATCAAAAACGAATGGATTTTGACAATAGATACAATGAAGATAAAATAAGCTTACTTTTAAATCAACTTGCTACAAAAGATTTGAGAGAAGATAAAGAAAATGAAGAGCTATCGAATGAAGAATTAACTAAAGAAGTAGTTAATGAAGATAAAAAAGAAGAAGCTACAAGCTAAAATAGGAGAATAGAAAATGAGTATAGTAGGTGCTATAAACTATTTAAATCCATTGCAAGGTATTGATAGTGCAAATGTAAAACAAAGTGAAACTTTAAGTGAAAGTCAATATGCTGATAAATCTTTTAAAGATTTATTAAATGGAGCTGTAAAAGAGGTAAATAATTCTCAAATAGAAGGGTATAATTCTATGAAAGAGATTGCAACAGGAAAAGTTGCAAATCTTCAAGAAGCTGTTCAAAAAATTGAAGAAGCAGAGTTAAGCCTTAAATTGGGATTAGAAGTGAAAAATAAAGCAATAAATGCTTATAGAGAAATTATGAGAATGCAAATTTAGTAAAAGGAGCAAATTATGGGTTTTTTTGATGGATATAATGTATCAACCTCAGGAATGAGTGCACAAAGAACAAGAATAAATGTAGTAAGTGCAAATATTGCAAATGCAAAAACAACTCATACTCAAGAGGGTGGACCATATAAAAAGCAACAAGTTATTTTTGAAGATATTTTATTAGCAAATAAAACTAGAAGAACAAATTCAAATGATATTGAAATAAACAATTCACCACAATCTGATTTAGCTCTAAGAGCTGTTGGAGTAAAAAAGATAATTCATACAGATGCACAGCCTGTATTAAGATATGACCCAACTCATCCAGATGCAAATGAAAAGGGTTATGTAGCATATCCTGATATAAATCCTGTTATTGAAATGGTTGATTTAATAGAAGCTATGAGGTCTTATGAAGCAAACGTTACTGCATTTAATACTCATAGAGGAATTGATACAAAAACTCTAGATATTTTAGCTGGAAATTAAGGACTAAAAAATGGCAACTCTAGTTGATGTTTTTACACAAACAAGTGGTTTAAAAGGTGAAACAACAGTTTTAAGCACAAGTGAAGATTTACCAAAAGATAAGCCATCTTTATTTGATTCTCTTTTAAAAACTTCAATAGAAGATATTGAAAACAGTTCAACAGAAAATAAAAATACAAATTCAAAGATAATATCTCAAAATATTACTTCAAATTTAGAAAATAACTCTTTAGAGAGTGAAGTTTTAGAGATTAATACAAAATTGAGTGCTGAAACTTCGGATTTTGAAACTATCAATTTAGATGAAAATTCAAATAGTAAAGAAGTTATAAAAGATTTATCAAAAAATATAACAAATGATTTAAATAGAGATAATATAAAAAAAGATGAGATAAAAGAGTCTACAAAAAATATTCAAAATAGTATAAGTAGCAAGAACTCATTGCTAGATAGGTTAGTTTTGGAAGTAAAAAATAGTAATTTAGAGAAAGTACCTAAAGGTGAGCAAATTTTAAGTGAACCTTTGAAAAATTTAGAAAATGTTGATATTTTAGATAGTGATAAAACTTTTATAAAATCTTTAGATGAAGTAATTGAAGATTTAAAAAGTCAAAATAATTTAGAAGTAAAAATAGATAGTGACAAAAATATAATTTCTAAAGATGATAAATTAGTGGAGATTATAGAGCAAGAAGTCTCTATAAAAGATATAAATACTCAAGATATTGATTTTGTAACTTCAGAAACAACTAAAAACATATCTCAAATAATAGTAAATAGTGACACTACTAAAGAGTTAGAAAATCAAATTCAAACTTCTACAATTTTGAAAGATAATTTAAATTCTGAAAATATTTTGATTGTTGAAGATGAAGTTGTCAAGAGTGACGCTATTAAAAATGAAACTGTAAAAAATGAAAACAACTTAAATTCACAAAATATTTTAATTGTTGAAGATGAAGTTATAAAAACTGAAAATAATACAAAAGTAGATCAAAAATTGTCTCTTATGGATCAGTTAATTCAATCAAATAGTAAAAAAGATATTACAAGAAAAATAGAAGAAGTAACTACTTCAAATCCTCAAAATGTAGAACAAACTAATCAAAATTCAAAAGAGATATCTTCAAATATTTTTTTAGCTGACCAAAAAAATAGTTTAAATAATCAACTACTTTTTAATAAAAACGAAGCAATAAATATTCTAAAAAATGCTTCAAGTGTTGAAGATATAGAAAAAAGTGCAAATATCTTAGATTTAGATGCAAATAATTTGGAAGTTGAGCAAAATATCTCTAATGAGAGTTTAAATGATTTAAGCGTAGATGAAAAAGAGAGTTTAGATAGAAAGAATATTTTAAATAGTATTTTAAATGAAAAAGATGTAAGAAGTGTAGATGTTAGAAATCTTATAACAAACTCAATAGAGGCTTCAAAAGCCCTTTTGGAAGATACTATAAATATTTTAGATGATAAACTTTTGGATATTCAACCAAATTTAGTAAATTCAATTCAATCAAGAATTGTTGGTGCAAAACAGCAAATGGCCTCTATGATGTCAGATGTTGCAAGGCAGATGTATGAAAACTATAAACCACCTGTTACTGTTTTTAGGATGAATTTAAACCCAGGAGATTTGGGAACTATCTCAGTTTTAATGAAACAAGATAAGTCAAGTGGATTAACTATTAATATGAGTGTTTCTAATATTGCAACACTAGAGATTTTGATGGAAAATCAAAATATGTTAAGAAACTCTTTGGCAAAAACTTTTAATGATAATGCAAACTTTAATCTTGATTTCTCAAAAGGAGAAGGTGGTCAAAGTCAAGGAGACTCTTCAAGTAATCAAAATCAAAGAGATAAAAGAGATTCAAATACTCAAGAGATATTAAGGATTAAAAAAGAGAACAAAGATTATGAAGAGAAAAACGATTATATGTAATGGAAGAGTTTTTCTCACTTTTAAATGAAGATGTACTTGTTAAGTTTCTTCTTCTTTTTGCAAGAGTATTATCTTTTGTAGCATTTATGCCAGTTTTTGGACATACAGCAATAAGTGTTACGATAAGAGTGGCTTTTTCTTTTTATTTAGTAATTTTTCTTTTTCCATTTATTGGTGATATTAAGTATATAAATGAATCTTCTTTTATAGTCTCTTTATTATCTGAAATAACTTTGGGATTAGTTGCTGCCATGCTTATAAATATAATATTTTCATCTGTTAAAATTATAGGTGAATTTGTCGAATATTCAACTGCACTATCTATGGCTATGATGTTTGATCCAACAACAGGTTCTCAAGAAGGATTAGTAGCGAAACTATTATTTTGGGTATCTTTAATGCTATTTTTCCAAACAGGAATGTATGAAATGACATTGGTTTTACTAGCAAAGAGTTTCTCTATGATACATTTAGGAACTTTTGATATATTCTCTATAAATGGGATTAAACTTGCTATTGGTGAGATTAATAGAATGTTTGCATTTGCATTTACTTTTGCTTTACCTCTATTTTTTATAGGATTTATTTTGGATGTTTATTATGGTTATGGTACAAAATCAATGCCAGCATTTTCTCCATTTATTATAACTTTTCAGTTGAAATTTGCTTTAATATTTTTATTTTTAATATTTGGTTTAGAGATATTTTTTGAAGCATTTACAAACTATTTTATTAGTAAATTTGAGTAGGAAATTTTATGGCTGATGATGAAGAAAAAACAGAAGAACCCACATCCAAAAAGATAGAAGATGCCAGAAATGAAGGAAATGTAGGTAAATCTGCTGAGGTAGCTGGTGCTGTTATTTTAACTTTGGGCTCTGTTTATTTAATATTTCTTTCAGGATTTACATTTTTAGAGATAAAAAAAGTAATGTTGTATATATATGGTTTTATTGGACAAGAAATAGATGAAAGCACATATTTTACAATTACATATACAGTTGCAATAACACTTCTAAAAGCTTTGGCTCCTATATATTTGTTAGTATTTGTTTTAGCACTTGCTAGCAACTGGATGCAGTTTGGATTTATTGCAACTCCTTTGAAGCTTGATTTACAAAAATTAGATCCAATAAAGGGTATGGGAAATATTTTTAGTTTAAAAAAATTAATGGAGGCTTTAAAGTTAACTCTCAAATTATCTGTGATAGTTTGGGTTATGTTTTTACTTTTTGGATTGACATATCAAGATTTTTTGATAATGATGAATAAAGAGTTGAATGCAACTATTGAAGCTATGATAGATTTGATTATTATATTTGTTTTTACTATTTTGTTTATTATTATTATTTTTGCTATAATAGATTTCTATTTTTCTAAACATTATTATATGAAATCTTTGAAAATGAGTAAACAAGAGATTAAAGATGAGTATAAAAATATGGAAGGAGACCCTCAAGTTAAGGGAAGAATTCGTAGAATTCAGATGCAAATGGCACAAAAAAGAATGATGAGTAGCGTTCCTGATGCAGATGTTGTTATTACAAATCCAACACATTATGCTGTTGCTTTAAAATATGATAGTTCAAAAAATCAAGCTCCTTTACTTGTTGCAAAAGGTATAGACTTTTTAGCTTTAAGAATCAAAGAGATAGCAAAAGAAAATAGTGTAACTATAATAGAAAATCCAAGTCTTGCAAGAGCTTTGTATGATCAAATTGAGTTAGAAAGAGAAGTTCCTTCTGAATTTTATAAAGCAATTGCAGAGATTTTCTCTTATGTTTATGAATTAAAGAAAAAAAGGTAAAATTTGAGATTTTTAACTATATTTATACTTCTTATTTCTCTTCTAAATGCTAAAGATAGAGATTTTTATTATAGTTTTATAGATTCAAATGGAAAACAAATTCCAACAAAAACAAAAGAGACAATAATAAATACTTTAAATCAATTAGATGAGGTTAAATCAATAGCACTTGATGGAAAACTTTTTGAGGCTTTTGAGAAATTAAAAATTATAAAAGATAACAATAAAGTATCACTTTTAAATGCAGATATTTTAATACTTTACTCTGAATTAGTTATAAAAACGAACTCAAAACAACACATAAGTAGTGCTGCAAATGAGTTGGAAGCAGCTATAAATTCGTCACTTATTGATCAAGAAGATTTATTAAAAGCCTATTTAATTTTAATAGATTTAAAGATAAATATAAATAAGGTAGAAGATGCAAGATATTATGCTAAAACAGTAGTAGATATTTTCGATGATGAAGAGGCAAAATCAAAAGGAAAAATATCTTTAGCAAAGATTTTCAAATATCAAAAAGATTATAAAAAGGCTTCAAAATCAATTTTTGAAGTTTTAAGCACCACAACAGATAAAAATATCGCTTCAATTGCTGCAAATGAACTTTTTGATATATATTTACTTGAGGGAAGAAAAGAAGAAGCAAGTGAGCTTATGCGACAACTTTTGTTGACAAATCCATCTTTTTACTCAGGTGATTATATATTAGCAAATCAAAGAGTTGATTTACTCTTAAAGCTAGATATGAAAACTTTTGCTATAGATATTTTAAAAAACTTAATAATAACTTCAAAAAAAGATGATGTACTAGAGCAAACAAAGTATAAATTAGCAAATTTATATATGAGTTTATACGACAAAACTGATACTTATTTAAACCTTGCAAAAATTCTATATAAAGATATTATTGATAAGCATCCAAAAAGTGAAAATTTTGATAATGCATCTATGTTTTATGATGAGATAAAAATGAGGCAAAAAACTATTTTGCCAAATGTAGTAGCTGATAAATATCCAGAAAATGAGGCTATGCAAAACAAAGCACTTCTTCAAGAGTTGATTAATAATAATTTTAATAAAAAATATGAAGATGTAATAAAAATGAAAAAAGTTTATAAAGATATTCCAAAACATACATTAAAGAGATTTGCTTATGAAAATATTGATGAACTTTTAGATATAGCACATTTTGGACTTATAAAAGAGTATTTGAAAGAGCAAGATTGCATTAAATTAAGTTATATTTTAAAAGATTTAAAAACAGATCTTTTTAAAGATATACTTAACGATGATAGTTTGAAAAGTGAGTTTATTAAGTGTATTAGAGAAGTTCCATCTATTGAAAATTATAAGCAAGTTAAAAATATCTTTAAAGATACAAAAGATTTAGATGTTTATCTTATTTTGGAAGCTATGGCTCTTGATGTTGAAGAGATAGATGATGCTTTGTATTACTCATCAAAAATAGAAAAATCAAAAGATAAAGAGATTTTAAAAGAAGAGTTTTTGTATAAATATCAGATTTTAAAAATTGATAATAATTCAGTAAAATTAGATAGATTTTTTAAGAATAGTTTGGAAAATAGTGAATTAATTGAAGCAAATATAGAAAAACCAATAATTATTGATTTTTATTATGATTTATATCTATATTTAATAAAAGAGGGAAAAGAAGAAGAGGCATTTAAAATTTTAAACTCTTTAAATAATAAGCAAAATGAGTTTAAAGCTTTTGTTTATTCCCCTTTTGTAGAGAGCGAATTATCAAGATTATTAAAAAAACAAAATAATTTCCAAGATGCAGTAAACTATCTTATACAAGCTTTAGAACATTCTAAAAAAATAAAACCAGATGATGAGATAAAACTTTATTATGATATTTTAACTTTATATGATAATTTAGGGCAAAAAGAACAAAAAGAGATATATTTAGAAAAGTGTAAAAATGTAAATGTAGAAGATAATTTTTATAAAAATATGTGTAACGGAATGAATCCATGAATATAGATGACATTATTGAGAGCATAGATTCAAACAATTTAAATATAGCTTTTGGAAGAGTTGTAAATATTTCTGCTGTTACATTAAGTGCTGTTGGTTTAGATGTTGCTGTTGGAGATATCGTAAGAATTGAATCCGTACAAAAACTATATACAGTTTTAGGAATGGTTACTACTTTAAGTGATGGCTTATTTGTTATAGTTCCATTTTCTTTTATTGATGGTTTTAAGATAAATGACAAAGTGTTTTTGCAAAGAGATGGACTTACTATAAAGTGTGGAAATGGTCTTTTAGGAAGAGTTGTAAATGCTTTGGGAGAACCTATTGATGATTTGGGAAAAATAAGAGATTTAGATACAAATTCTCCTATAAACAAAGAGAGTATGTCTCCACTTGATAGAGGAATTATTGATCAAAAATTTGGAACAGGTGTAAAAGCTATAGACTCTATGCTTACATGTGGAAAAGGTCAAAAAGTAGGTATTTTTGCAGGTTCAGGAGTTGGAAAATCAACTCTTATGGGAATGATAGTTCAAGGATGTGAAGCAACTATTAAAGTAATTGCACTTGTTGGAGAAAGAGGAAGAGAGATACCTGAATTTATTCACTATAACCTAAATAATAATTTAGAAAATACTGTAATTGTAACTGCAACTTCAGATGAATCACCACTTATGCGAAAATATGCTGCTTTTACAGCTATGAGTGTAGCTGAATACTTTAGAGATAAAGGGCATGATGTACTTCTTATGATGGACAGTGTTACTAGATTTGCTATGGCTCAAAGAGAAATAGGTTTAAGTACAGGTGAGCCACCAGTTAGTAGGGGATATCCTCCTTCAGTTTTTGCACTTTTACCACAACTTATGGAAAGAGCAGGAAATAGTAAAAAAGGTTCTATTACAGCATTTTTTACTGTTTTGGTTGATGGAGATGATTTAAATGATCCAATTGCAGATCAAAGTAGGTCTATACTTGATGGACATATAGTTCTAACAAGAGATTTAACAGAACAGGGTTTTTATCCACCAATAAATATATTAAAATCAGCTTCAAGAGTAATAGATAAAGTTGTTACAAAAGAGCATTATAATGATTTTTTAAAGTTAAAAAGAGTATTATCGCTAATAAAAGAGAACGAAGTTTTAATAAGAGTTGGTGCATACAAAAAAGGTATGGATCTTGAGTTGGATAATGCAATAGCAAAAAAAGAGAAAGCAAGAGAGTTTCTTACTCAAGGAACTTTGGAAAAGTACTCTTTTGATGAGATTATTGCAAATTTAAGAAAGGTGTTAATATGATATCATTAAATTCTACAACATACAGATTAGGAAATCTAGATAATTATCAAGCAAAACTTAATTTTCAAATGGGTGGAAGTAAACTTCAATTTGGAAGTGACGATTCTGTTACTTTTGGAAGATTAACTCATACAGAGGATAAAATAAAAACTCAAAAGGGAATTATAGAGCAAATAGAAAGAGCTGATGTTTTAAATAAGACATCAGATACTGCAATGAAAGAGGTGAAACTTCTTTTAGAAAAGATAAAAGCAGAGGAGCTAATAAAAGCAAATACTTCTACAACTAGTATAGAAGGGCTTGAGGCAATTGCTGGAGTTATTGAAGGTTATAAACAAAATTTATTTAATCTAGCAAATACTCAAACAGAAGGTCAATATGTTTTTGCAGGGAGTGATGCTTCTGTTAAGCCTTTTTCTATGGATGCAGCTGGAAACGTAACATACAATGGAGATGCAGATTTAAGAAAAGTTGCAGTTGATGAGGGCTCTTACAGAGAAAGAGGAATAAATGGAATAGATGCTTTCTTTTATGTTGCCGATAGTGCTTCAAAAGGTGGTACTTTAACTTTTAAAGAAGGTGATAAAATTGTTGATCAAGATGGGAAAGAGTGGGTTTTTGATAGTGCTACAAACACACTTACAAAAACAAAATGGGATGGTTCACCTGAAACATTAACAGTTACTCCTCCAACTTTTCCTTCAACTGAATATACAACTACTGTGCCAAATACAGATGGTACAAAATTTGAAGCAAAAAGAAATATGTTTGATATGTTAGATGAGGCAATTAGTAGTTTAAGAGGTCTTGATAGTTTAGGAAATCCTACTTTAACTTATGAAGATAGAAGAGCTGGTATTTCTAACGCTATTGATGAAGCTACAAAAGCTTATGATACAGCTATTATTGCTCATTCAGAGTTGGGAGCAAAAAATAAAACTTTTGAAGTATCAAAAGAGAGAGCTGAATCTAAAATTACACAACTAAGTATTCTTGAAAAAGAGCTTGGAAATTCAAATTTGACTCAAGTTGCTACAGAGTTAAAGGCTCTTGAAATATCTTATACAGCACTTTACTCAACTATAAATAGAACATTTGAGTTATCTTTAACTAATTTCTTGAAATAAATTAGTTTTTTTATTATATGAATTTTATTAAAAATATTTTCTCTAGGGATTTAATAGCAGTAGCATTGTTTTTATCAATGCTTGCTATTATTATAATACCTTTAAATCAAGTTGCTATCGACTTTTTTATATCTATATCTTTAGCACTATCTTTATTAATTTTATTAATTTCACTTTATATTCAAAAGCCAGCAGATTTAACAACTTTTCCTACACTTTTATTAATTTTGGTTATATTTAGACTAGCCCTTAGTATTGCAACAACAAGATCTATTTTAGCAGATGGACACAATGGACCAGATGCTGTAAGTACAATTATTTCAGCTTTTGGAGAGTTTGTTGTTGGTGGAAATATGGTTATTGGGGTTGTTATTTTTATCATTTTAGTTTTGATAAACTTTATGGTTGTAACAAAAGGTGCTACAAGAGTTGCTGAGGTAACTGCTAGATTTACACTTGACTCTATGCCTGGTAAGCAAATGGCTATTGATGCCGATTTAAATGCTGGATTTATTGATGATAAAGAAGCACAAGAAAGAAGAAAATCACTTATAACTGAAGCAAACTTCTATGGAGCGATGGATGGATCATCTAAGTTTGTAAAAGGTGATGCAATTGCTGGTATTATTATTACGATTGTAAATATTATTGGTGGGCTTTTGGTTGGTATTTTTCAACACGACTTGCCAGCTAGCGAAGCTGCAAGTATATATACAATTTTAACTATTGGTGATGGACTTGTTACACAAATTCCAGCTCTTTTAACATCAACTGCAACTGCTATTATAATAACAAGATCAAATACAGATGATGAGAGATTTGCAACAAGAGCTGTAAATCAACTTATGAAAGATACAAAATCTCTTATTTTGGTTGGTATTGGTTTAATGCTTTTTGGATTAGTTCCAGGTTTCCCTACAGGAATTTTGATGACAATGGGACTTATGCTATCTGCTTTGGGTTATACTATTATTATGATTGATAAAGGTGATGATAATATTGTTACTAGATTTTTTAAACCACAAGTTGCTAAAAAAATTGAAAAACCTGAAGATTTAAAAGAGAAAAAAAGAGCAGCTTCTGTTCCTGATGAGAGTCAAAGTATAGAAACGGTAATGAAACTTGAGGTTTTGGAGTTAAAGCTAGGAATTAGACTTTTACAACTTGTTCAAGGTAATTCAGAACTTCTTGATAAAATAAAAGCAATAAGAAAAAATATAGCATCTGAGTTAGGATTTATAATACCACAAATAAGAATTTCAGATGATACAAGTCTAGGAGCAAATGAGTATCAATTTTATCTAAAAAGAATTCCAATAGTAAAAGGAAGAATAGAAGTAGATAAACTTCTTGCAATGGGTGGGCTATCAAGCGAACATCTTGATGGAATAAAAGTAAAAGAACCTGTATTTAATCTAGATGCTGTTTGGATTTCAAAAGATTTAAAAGAAGATGCTTTAATGAAAGGATTTACAGTTGTAGATGCTCCAACAATTATATCAACTCATATATCAGAAATTATTAGAAAATATGCAGAAGATATTATTACAAGACAAGATATTGTTGATATTATTGATAGACTTAAAAAAGATTTCCCAATTGTTGTTGAAGAGGCTATGAAAGTTGCTTCATATGGAAGTTTACTAAAAGTTTGTAAAGACTTGCTTCATGAGAAAATCCCAATTATTGATATGCTTACAATCATTGAAGCAATAGCAGATATTGCTGAATTTACAAAAGCTCCAGAGATACTTTTAGAGCATGTAAGAGCAAAACTTTTTAGACTTATTACTCAAAAATATAAAGATACAGATGGAGTTTTACATATAGTTACAATTAAACCAGAGTTAGAACAACAGTTTATAGGAAAACTTCAAGACCATCATGGAGCTTCTCAGTTGATGCTTAGTATTGCTGAGATAAACAATCTTGTAACAAAAACTAAACAACTATTAGATGATATTGAGAAAAAAGGTTTTTCAAAAGTTGCAATGGTTGTAGATCCTGTTTTAAGAAAAAGAGTATCAGAAATTTATGAAAAATTTGGTCTTTCTATCCCTGTTTTATCTCACGCAGAACTTGATTCAAAAGCAAATTTTGCTATTGAAGGAACTTTAGAGTTCTAATTTTTTTTTCACTTTTTTAAGGATTTTTTTGAAATATTATATTAATTTTTTAAGAGATAAACCAATTATTAGAAGTTTATCTTTGGTGAACTTTATTGCATCTTTTGGTGCATGGTTTTCTACTGTTGCAATTTATACTATGGTTGTAGAGTTTGGTTCAAGTGAACTTGCTATTGCAATTGTTACAGCTATGCATTTTCTACCAGCAATTTTAATATCACCTTTGAGTGGAGCTATTATTGATAGAGTTAAAATTAAACCCTTGATGATAATTTTACTTTTTATAGAACTTTCAATGACGGCTTGTTTTTTATTAATTGAAACATCATCTGATTTATGGTTACTTCTTGTTTTTATTTTTATACGAATGAGTGCTGCTTCTATGTTTTTTTCAAGTGAAATGTCACTTTTAGCAAAAATTGCTACTGGAAAAGATCTTCAAACAGCAAATGAAATACAGTCAATAATTTGGTCATTTACTTATGCTGTTGGAATGGCGGTTAGTGGTTTTATAGTGAATTTATATGGTGTAAAAGCTGCTATATTAATAGATGTTGCTATTTTTATACTGGCTTTTTTAGTTTTTCTTAATATCAAAATAAATATAGAATACAAAAAAGTTGAAGAGAAAATTTTGGAACTTATGATTGATGGTTTAAGATATATTAAAAACAATAAAATTATTCTACATTTAATCTTTTTGCATGCAAGTGTAGGGCTTACTAGTTATGATGCTTTGATTACTATTTTGGCAAAAAATGAGTATAAAGAGATTATAGCTGTTCCTCTTGCTATTGGGCTTTCAAATGCAGTAAGAGCAGTTGCACTTATGATTGGACCACTATTTTTAAATAAGATTATAAAAAAAGATAATCTTCAGTACCTTTTAGTTTTTCAAGGAATTACAATAATAATTTGGGCATTTGCTCAAGGTAATTTTTATGCATCTTTAGCTGCTCTGTTTTTTGTAGGATTTAGTACAGCTTTCTTATGGTCTTATACTTATGCTCTTTTACAAAATCATTGCGATAAAAGGTATATAGGAAGAGTAATATCATATAATGATATGTTTTTTATGCTTGCAAATGTACTAACAACTCTGTTTATTGGTACTATGGCACATATTACAACAACTTCAATTATTACGATATGTTTAGGAGTTGCATTTTTATTTTATGCTTACTACTACACAAAGATTTATTCAAAAATTTAATTGTATAATCATTAAAAGGAGAAATTATGATTTTAGATTACAAAGATGTAAATGATTTAGATAGATACAAAATAATGTCAGGAAGTATAGTTCCAAGACCAATTGCTTGGATAGTTACAGATGATGATGGAGTTTTAAATGCAGCTCCTTTTTCTTATTTCATACCAATTTCAACAAATCCTGCTTTGGTTATAGTTGCTATTGGAAAAAAAGATGATGGAAGCCCAAAAGATAGTTTAGCAAATATTTTGAAAACAAAAAAAGCAACTATTTGTTTTCCAAATAAAGATAATGTTGAACAACTACAAAAATGTGCTACGCCTTTGTGTAAAACTCAAAGTGAAATAGAAATATATGAGATAGATGTAAAAAAAGAGCTAGATGACTATCCACCAATGATAAGCTCAACTCAAACAGCACTTTTTTGTGAATATTATGATACTTATAAAGTCGATGGAGATACAACACCAGTTGTTTTAAAGATAAATTTTCAATATATACAAGACGGAAGAATTAATGAGAGAAATCATACAAAAATTGAGAGTATAGGAAGATGTGGAGTTACTTTTAAAGCTATGGTAGATTTATAGTTTTTTATCTATCATTTTGATAATAGTTCAAAATGATAGATAAATTTAAAAGCTTTTAATAACTCATAGAACCAGCATTTAAAAGACCAATACAAATTGATAAAAATGCCATTAAAATACCAACAGAAACTACACCTTCATTTATTTTTGCATTAAAAGAGTATTTTCCACTAATTCTTGTAACTACAAAAGCATAAGCTAACTGAATAGCAATAGCAATAGCTCCCCAAATAGCAAAGTCAAAATAAGAAACAGAGTTTTCCAAAGCACTATAAAGTGGTATAGAAACACCAATAATTGCTCCACCAAAACCTAAAGCAGCTGCAATATTGTTTTTTTCAAAAATAAGTGTGTAATCATCATATGGTGTAACAATAGCATACAGATATAAAAAAGCAACTACTAAAATAACTGCTGTAAAGAAAAATCCTAAAAAGCTTAAAAATAAACCAAATTCCATCAAAAATCCTTTTTTTTGCTCATTTTACCCAAAAGTTGTTATATAAACCTTATATATTAAGCTCTACATATAATATATTGATTTTTAAATAATAAAAATATAAGTCAAAAGTTACAACTTAATTACCGTTTAGTTACAACTTAATTACATCTTAAAATATATAAACTTCTATTTAAACAATAAATAATATATTACAAAAAATATTATATTAGGAAGCAAAATGAATAACCTAAGGCTTAGAAATAAAATTTTTTTAATCTTGGTTTTACCTCTTTTGGCAATTTTTATGTTGTCATCTATATTGATTTTTGAAAAAGTTGAAAAAGTATTAAATATGGATAAAACATCAAGTTATATAGATTTTACAGTTGAAATATCTAAATTGTTGGTAAATCTTCAAAAAGAGAGAGAATTATCTATATCTTATATAAATAGTTATGCTCAAACAAAAAAAGAAGATTTAGAAAATCAAATAAAATTAAGTAGATTATCACATGAAAAGTTAGATATTTTTATAAATAGTTTTTATCTAATTAAAAAAGATTCTAAACTTTTTGATAAATATGAGATTTTTAAAACTAACATATCTTTACTAGATGAAAAACGAATAAATGTAAAAGAGTTATCAAAAAGCAGTAAAGATATAGAGCAGTATTATGATCAACTTATTGCGAATTTATTATCTTTTTTTGATGAACTTTTAATATATTCAAATAGTAAAGAGTTGCTAAAAGCTTCAAAAACTTATATTTCGATAACAAATATTATAGAGAAGAGTTATAAAGAAAATGCTTTGATAAAAAATATTTTTGATAATAATCTTATTTCAAATTCAAATTATAATAATTTTATATCTTTAATAATTTTTCAAGACACTGATATTAATGAATTAAGAAAAAACTTAACACAAGAGCAGTTAGATTTTTTTAATCAAAAACTACAAAGTACACTTTTTACAAATATAGATGATTTTAGAAGAGCTATTTTCTTAAAAAGTGAAAAAGATAATATTTTAAATACTATCAAAGAGTCCTTAGGATACGGCGGATTAATCCATAATTATAAAGACTTTATCTTGACAAATAATGAAGATATACTAAATAAAATACAAAAAGAACATACTAAAATATTAAGAGCTATAAAAGATTACAAAAGACTTGAATACACAAAAGAGGAAGAAAAGTTTTTAAATGATATTCAATTTGTAGCAGATTCTTATATGTCAAAGTCTTATAATAATGAATATTTAGAAGATACAAAAGAACTAGATGTAAAAATTTTAAAAGCACTAAATATTCTAACTAAAAATATTTATGGAGTAGATACTCAAAAATGGGAAAAATTATCTTCTAGTAAAATAGAAATCTTTGAAGAGATTAAAAATAAAATAGTTGAAGATACACTTTTATATATTAAAACAAATACAAAAGATTTAGATAATCAAATTCTTTTTTTCTTGATTTTTCTTCTATTGCTTATGATTTTTATTTTTTTAGTAATTATAATAATGACAAGTAAGGTTACAAAATCAATCAAAAAATTTGAAAATAATTTAAATCAGTTTTTTTCATACTCAATGAAAGAGAAAGATAATATCAAATTAAATCAAATAGATGGCAAAGATGAGTTCGCTTTGATGACTAAAAATATGAATACTCAAGTTTCAAAAATAGAAAAAATTATTGAAAATGATAAAAATGTAATATTAGAAATAACAGATATTATGGAAAAGGTAAACAATGGATTTTTTGAATACACTATAAAAACAAAATCATCTACAAAAGAGTTGCAAACATTAGTTGATATTATAAATAAAATGATAGATAGAACTAGATTAAAAATTGATAGTTTAAATCTTTTATTAAATAACTATGCACAAGGTGATTACACATTTAAAAAAGATGAAAACCATATAAAAGGTATGTATGGAGATTTTGGAATATTGTCAAACTCTACTATTATTTTGGGACAATCATCTTCACAGTTAATTGCAATGATTACAAATGCTGGAAAAAAACTTGAACAAAATACAAAAATATTAACAAACTCTTCAAATGAATTGTCTGTTTCATCTTCAAATCAGGCACTATCTTTAAAGCAATCTTCTGTTGCGCTAGAACAGATAACTCAAAATATAAAAAATAATAATGAAAATATGAACCAAATGTTAGAAATCTCAGATGAGTTAAATACAGATGCAATAACAGGAAGTAAATTTGCAGCTCAAACCTTTTCATCTATGGATGAAATTAGTAAAAAAGTTAAAGCTATAAATGAAGCAATAACAGTAATTGACCAAATAGCATTTCAAACAAATATTTTAAGTTTAAATGCAGCAGTTGAAGCAGCAACTGCTGGAGATGCTGGTATTGGTTTTGCAGTTGTCGCAGGAGAAGTTAGGAATTTAGCAACAAGAAGTGCAAAAGCTGCAAAAGAGATTAAAGAGTTGGTTGAGAGTGCAAATTTTGAGACTTTGGATGGTAAAAATAATGTCGATACTATGATAAAAGGTTATGAAAATTTAGCTTTAAAAATTTCACAGACAAAAGATATAATTCACAATGTAACAATTTTTAGTAAAGAGCAAGAGTTAGGAATAGTTCAAATAAATGAGACAGTTTCAAAACTTGATTTTACAACACAAAAAAATGCTAAAACAGCTTTAAATATAGATAGATTATCAAATGAAGTATCAGATTTATCTAATAAATTACTTCAAATTACATCTGCTTCTAAAATAGATGAAAAGTATTATGATATGGTTGAAAATGTTGATTTAATAAAAGAGTTATCTGTTTATAAAAATGAGCATTTGAATTTTAAAAAAAGATATTTTAAACTCTTAAATAAATATGAAAATTGTAAGGTAGATGATTGCAAAAGTTGTAATATGGGAAAATGGATAATTTCATGTGAAAGCAAAAATGAGATTTTTACAAAAGATGAAAAGTGGCAGATTTTGAAAAATCATCATGAAAATTTACATCAAAAAATGCAAGAATATATTACACAAAATTCAAATAAAATGGAGAATAAAGTTTTAAAAAATACAGCAAATGAAATAGAGGAGATGACAATAAAAATATTTGATAGTTTAAATGATATTTTATATTTAAATTCAAAGAATAAAAACTTATTACTATGTGTAGAAAATAGAACAAAACATTTATAATTTAGCTAAGTAATAGTAATTTTTAACATTATTAAAGAGCCTAAAAAAAGGCTCTTTTTTATTATCTGTTGTGTTTTACAATTTTTACAGCTTCAACCATATTTTTAAGGCTTTGTTTAACTTCTGGCCATTTTCTAGTTTTCAAACCACAATCTGGATTTATCCATAACTGCTCTTTTGGTAAAACTTCAACTAAAGCTTTTATTTGAGCAACCATTTCATCAACACTTGGAACTCTAGGACTGTGAATATCATAAATTCCAGGTCCAATTTCTTGCTTATATGCTACTTCTTTAAAGATTTTTAAAAGTCTATTTCCACTTCTTGCTGTTTCAATTGAAATAACATCAGCATCCATAGCTTCAATTGTTTTTATAATATCATTAAACTCACTGTAACACATGTGAGTATGAATTTGTGTGTCAGCTTTTGAACAACTTACACTTAATTTAAAATTATCAACAGCCCAATTTTCATAATCTTTTATATTTTCAACTCTTAAAGGATAACCCTCTTTAAATGCAGCTTCATCAACTTGAATCATTTTAATTCCAGCATTTTGTAAATCATCAACTTCTTTATTGATTGCAAGTGCAATTTGACGAGTAACTTCATTTCTTGGTATATCATCTCTTACAAATGACCAGTTTAAAATTGTAACTGGACCTGTAAGCATTCCTTTCATAACTTTAGAAGTTTTACTTTGAGCATATTTTATCCAAAGAACTGTCATGGCATTTGGTCTTGAAACATCACCAAAAATAACAGGTGGTTTTACGCAACGACTTCCATAAGATTGAACCCAAGCATTTTGTGTAAATGCAAATCCATCCATCAACTGTCCAAAATATTCAACCATATCATTTCTTTCAGGCTCGCCATGAACTAATACATCAAGACCAATCTCTTCTTGAAATGCTACACAATCATCAATATATTTTTTGATTTCATTTTCATATTGCTCTTTAGAAATAGCATTTGATTTATAAAGTTTTCTATTTTCTCTAATTTGTGGTGTTTGAGGAAATGAACCAATTGTTGTAGTTGTTAGTGCATCATATTTGAAAAACTCTCTTTGAATTTTTATTCTATCTTCAAACTTATCTTCTCTTTCAAATTTTTTTAGATTTTTAATCTCATCTTGAACACTACTATTATGAATTTTAGTAGATACTTTTCTCAAACTATTATCTTTTTTGTTTTTCTCAATATTTGCAATATCTTCAAGTGATAATTTTGAGTCAAAAAACTGTTTTGAAACAAGATTTAACTCTTTTAATTTCTCATTTGCAAATGCTAACCAAGATTTAATCTCTTTATCTAAATTATCTTCATAACTTAAAGTAAAAGGAACATGTAAAAGTGAGCAAGAAGTTCCTACAATTATATTTTCTTTTGAAACTACATTTGATATTTTATTTAAAAGATTTATCTTATCTTCAAAATTACTCTTCCAAATATTTCGTCCATCAATAACACCTGCAATTAAAATTTTATTTGAATTTTTAATTAATTCTAAACTCTCTAAATTTTTATTTCCATGAATAAAATCAAGTCCTAAAGCCCAAATAGGAGTGTTTACTAAAATTTTTGTAGCTTCATTTGAGTGCTCAAAGTATGTAGTTACTACTATTTTTATATTTGATGAAACAGATGAGAGTTCATCATAAACTGGTTTTAAAAGTGATAAAAATTTTGGTTCTAAATCTTTTACAAATAAAGGCTCATCAAATTGAACAACAATGCTCTCATTTAGTTTTGAAATCTCTTCTAAAAGCTCTTTATAAACTTTTACAACACTAGAAATATGAGCAAAAACATCACTATTATCAATACTTTTTGAAAGTCCTAAATAAGTAATTGCACCAATTAAATTTATTTTTGTATTAATTCCAAGCTCAAGTGCCTCTTTGTACTCCTCTATAACTTTTTTAGAGTTTAGTTTAAATGTTGTATCTTTAGAAATTTCTGGAACAATGTAGTGATAGTTTGTATTAAACCACTTTGTCATCTCCATTGCTACACAATCTTGATTTCCTCTTGCCATTGCAAAATATAACTCTTCATCTTTTAGGTGTTGAAATCTTTTTGGAATTGCTCCTAATAAAATAGTAGTATCCAAAATATTATCATATAGTGAAAAATCATTTGAAGCTATAAAATCTATTTTTGCCTCTTTTTGATAAGTCCAGTGTCTTTTTCTCAAATTTTCTGCTACATATTTAACTTCACCAAAATCAACCTTTTTTGCCCAAAAATCTTCTAAAACCTTTTTAAGCTCTCTTTTTTCTCCAATTCTTGGAAATCCTATTACATAATTTTTTGACATTATTAATCCTTTTTTTAAAGGTTCCCTTTAAAAAAAGGAACCATACATTTTTTTCTACTTTTTATAGCGTGGATTCTTGTGCCTTCGGCACTCTCTTTGAGAATAATCCACTAAAAAGTAGCAAAAACCTAAAGTGCTTCGAGAACGAAGCCTAAAAAAATAGTTTTTTAATAAATCTTATTTTAAATCCTCTTTCTCGGACTTAAAAATGATTAATATTAATTTTTTAACGATTATTAAAATGATAATTGTGGTGGATGTACGCCAGTTCTTCTAAATGCAAAATATGTTGTATAGTATGGACATCTAGGAATAAATTGGAAAATTCTTACAGCAAGTGCAGCTTTTCTTCCAAAAAAACAGTCGCAGTGACATGGTTTTGAATTTACTAGATTACAAGTTAATAAACCATGTTCAATCTCGCAGGATAACTCATCCTCTTCATCACTATTTGAAGATATTTTTAGTTTTTCATTTATATTAGTTTTTATTGAAGTAAATATTGCATGCAATTTTGGTGCCGTTGCATACGCTTGAATTGAAGCTAGTGTAAAATATTTTTTTCCAAAGCCTTTAATTTTCAAAAATTTACTCCTTATAATATTAGATGCGAAATCTATACTATTTATACTTAATAATATATAAAAATTATTATGCTAACATTTCAAACAAAAAATTGATTGGAATTTTATTTTGAAGTTTACTTTTGTTACACTTTTTCCTAATTTGATTGAACCATATTTAAAAGATTCTATTTTAAATAGAGCAGTTGAATCAAACTTTATAAGCTATGAGTTCTATAATCCTAGAGATTTTACAACAAACAAGCACAAAAAAGTTGATGATGCTATGGTTGGAGGAGGAGCTGGAATGCTTTTATCGTGTCAGCCACTTTTTGATTGTCTAGATGAGATAAAAAGAGAAGATAAAGATGCATATATTATTTTTCCTCTTGCAGCTGCAAAACCTTTTAGACAAAATGATGCAAAAAGACTTGCAAAGAAAAAAAATATTGTAATGGTTAGTGGAAGATATGAAGGAATTGATGAGAGAGTTATTGAAAAATATGCTAATGAGGTTTTTAGTATTGGAGAGTATATCTTAACAGGTGGTGAGCTTCCTTCACTAGTTATGGCAGATGCAATCTCTAGAAATGTTCAAGGAGTGCTTGGAAATGAAGCTTCACTTGAAGTTGAAAGTTATGAAAATAATCTTTTAGAAGCACCATCTTTTACAAAACCAGAAAATTATAAAAATTTATTTGTCGTTAAAGAATATTTAAAGGGAAACCATAGTAAAATTTGCGACTTAAAATTTCAGATGTCCATTTGTAGGACGAAATACTATAGACCCAATAAGGAAAGACGATGAAAAATAGATATATAGCAAGTTTTGAAGCAGCTCAAATGGCTTCTAAAGAGATTCCAGCATTTAGAGCAGGAGATACATTAAGACTTGGTGTTGAGATTAAAGAGGGTGAGAAAAAAAGAGTTCAAACTTTCGAAGGTGTAGTAATTGGAAGAAGCGGAAACGGTGTTGATGCTACATTTACTATTAGAAAACTTGGAGCAAATAATATTGGTGTTGAGAGAATTTTCCCACTATATTGTGAATCTTTACAAGCTATTGAAGTGTTAAGAAGAGGTGCTGTAAGAAGAGCTAAACTTAACTATTTAAGAGCACTAAAAGGTAAAGCTGCGAAAATTAGAGAGCTAAAAAGATAATTAAGGCACCTGCCTTAATATCTTTTATTTAAAATAAACTCTCTAAAAACTTCATAAAAAATTCTACTTTTATTTTAAAATATCTACAAAAAGGAAAAATTTGTTTTCTGAAATTATAAATTTTATAGTTGAAACTGTTAGTCAGTTTGGATATGCAGGTATTTTTATAATGATGTTTTTAGAGAGTTCTTTTTTTCCATTTCCATCAGAAGTTGTAATGATTCCAGCTGGATATTTAGTTTTTAAAGGCGAGATGAATATGTACCTTGTAATTCTTTTTGGAATTCTAGGTTCACTTGCTGGAGCACTTTTTAACTACTATTTAGCTATTAAATATGGAAGAGCTTTTTTAATAAAATATGGAAAATACTTTTTTATAAAAGAACAAACAATTATAAAAATGGAAGAGTTTTTCAAAAATCACGGACATATCTCTACTTTTTCAGGAAGATTAATACCTGCTGTTAGACAATATATATCATTTCCAGCTGGACTTGCAAGAATGAATCTTTTAATATTTTGTTTATATACAAGTTTAGGTGCTGGAATTTGGGTAGTTATATTAACACTTTTGGGTTATTATTTAGGCGATAATGAAGGCTTAATAAAAGAGTATTTAAGATATATCATTGTAGTTATTTTAATCTCTCTTGCTATTTTAGCTTTTTGGTACTACAAAAAACTAAAAAAAGCAAAAGTTTTATAATTTATAAACAAGATTTTATAAGTCTTAAACCTTTTTCAATCTGCTCAAAACTAGAGTGTGTATAGTTAAATCTAATCTCACTATTTGGAACTTTATCAATATAAAATTGATTTCCTGGAACATAAACCACTTTTTTCTTCAAACACTCTTGAACAAGTGCAAATGTATCAATTCTTTTATCTTCAAATCCACCATATAAAAACATTCCACCTTTTGGTGTTTGGTGTTTAAATTCAGGCATTATCGTTTTTAAAGATTTTGAAAAAAACTCTGCTTTTTCTTTATAATCATCTCTTATTTCTTGAAGATGTTTTTCATATTTTTGTTCATCTTTTAAATACTCATTTAAGATATATTGTGAAAGACCGCAAGAGTGTAGATCAATACTCTCTTTTATAATAAGAAGAGATTTTATCTTCTCTTCATCGGCTCTAATCCAACCAATTCGTAAACTTGGAACCAAAGTTTTAGAAAAACTTCCAAGATGAAAAGAGTTGTTTGGTAAACTAGCACTTATATATTTACTTTTTTTGTCAAAATAAAGTTCACTATATGGACTATCTTCTATTAAAATTCCATCATATTTTTTCACTATATTTGAAACTTCTTCTCTTTTTTCTTGACTATATGTTGTAGCACTTGGATTTTGAAAATCAGGAATTAGATAAGTTAATTTTGTATTTTTAAAACTCTTTTCAAACTCATCTATATTTAAGCCATCATCTTCAAGTTTTACACCTTGCATTTTTAAATAATTTAATCTAAAAATATTCATAGCACCTAAATATGATGGCTCTTCAATAGTGATATCTTTGTTTTCAAAAAACTTTGCCAATATATACATGGCTTGTTGGCTTCCTGTTGTTATTAAGATATTCTCTTTTGTTGTAGCAAAACCTTCATTTGTATATCTTTGTGCAATTTGCTCTCTTAGTTCATTTATTCCATTGCTAATTGTGTATTGATAAACTTTTGGATTCTCTATTGCTTTTAGAGTTGCTATTTTTAAATCTTGTGTTGGAAATAGATTTTCGCTTGGAAGTCCACCTGCAAATGAAATTGTGTGCTCATCAATAGCTTCAAGAATTTCTCTAATAAATGATCTTTTCATAAGTATCCTTTTAAATGGATTTCCATTTAAAAGGAAACCATTAATATTTTTAAAATTTTACAGCAATAAAAATATTAATACTTTACATAAAATGCTTTTATAATTAGCAATTATTGCTAAGTTTATATACATTTATTGATATAATAGTTTTATGAAAAAATCTACTTATGAAAAAAGAGCAAAAATTGCAAATGATGTTATGAATTATATTTATAAATATATTGATACAAACATAAATATAGATGAGTTAAGTTCTCAACTAAATATTAGTAAATTTCATCTTCATAGAGTTTTTAAAGAGGAGTTTGGAAAAAATATTTATGAAAGTATTAAATCAATAAGACTTGAAAAAGCTGCAAATTTACTTATTACAAACAAGTTTTCAACTATTTCAAATATCTCTTCAATGATAGGATATAGTTCGCAAACTTCATTTATAAGAAGTTTCAAACAAAGATTTAATATGACACCAAAAGAGTGGAAAAATGGTGGTTATAAAGAGTATTCAAATAAAATTATTGAGAAAATATCAATTAGCAATTATTTAGATTTTTCAAATATTGAGCCAACAATTGTTAAAATGCCACAGATGAGAGCTTATTATATTAGACATAAAGGTTATGATAAAACTATAAAACAAACTTGGGCAAAACTTCAAACTTGGATATATACAAATGAGATAAAATCTTATAAACAAATGGCACTACATCATGATAATCCAATAATAACACCACTTGAAGAGTGCCAATATATTGCAATTGCTGTTTTAGATGAGAATGAAGAGTTAAAAGATTTATCACTTCCAACTTTGGATATTCCAAAAGGAATTTATGCAAAATTTAGTTTAAGTGGAAAATATGGAGATGTAATAAAGCTAATACAGTGGGTTTATCACGTTTGGCTAATAAAAAGTGGTTATGAAACAACAACAAATCCATCTTATACAATTTATGAGAAAAATCATTTTTTAAGTTTGGATGGAGAGTTTATTTTGGATTTTTATCTACCAATAAAATATGTATAAAGGAATTAAATTGAAAACAAGTATTGAATATATATCAAATTTTAAAACAAGTATTGATCCATACAATGGAATTACAATTTTAAGTGAAGATTTGCCAAACGATATTTTAGATTTTGAAAAAGATTTAAAAGATTTAATAGAAAATGCAAAAGATAATAAAAATTTAATTTGGATTTATATAGATATAAAAAAATCTGATTTTATTCCAATTGTTACAAAGTTTGGTTTTACTTTTCACTCTTGCAATAGTGATTATATACTTCTTATAAAAGTTTTAAAACAAAATGCAATAGTTCCAAATTTGGCAAATCATACTTTAGGAGTAGGTGCTGTTGTAATAAATAGTAAAAATGAGATTTTACTAATAAAAGAGATAATAAGAAATGAGTATTATAAACTTCCAGGTGGACATATTGATGATGCTGAGATGATATCTCAAGCTTTGAGTCGTGAAGTTTTTGAAGAGACTGGAGTTGTTGTTGATTTTGAAAAGATTGTATCTATTGGACATTTTTATCCTCATCAATTTCATAAATCAAATTTATATGTTTTATGTCTTGCAAAGCCAAAAAGTTTAAAAATAGATGTGAAAGATAAACAAGAGATTAGTGAAGCTATTTGGTTAGATTTAGAGGAGATGTTTATAAGAGATGATATTCATGATTACACAAAAACTATTGTAAAATCTGCAATTAGTAATGGTGGATTGTATAAAAGTGAAACTCCTATTTTAAGTCATCTTAAAAATGAATTTGAACTATTTTTTGTAAAAGAAAGCAAAAACTAAATATAATAAATTTTTTAAAAATCAAAGGATAAAGATGAAAAAAATAATAAGTACAACAAAAGCTCCAAGTGCAATTGGACCATATAATCAAGCAACTAGTTTTGAAAAATTAGTTTTTACTTCTGGACAAATTGCACTAGATCCAAAAACTATGGAGATTGTAAGTGGTGGAGTTCAAGAACAGACAAAACAAGTTATGGAAAATCTAAAAGCAGTTTTAGAAGAATCTTCTAGCTCTTTTGAAAATGTATTAAAAACAACTTGTTATCTATCAGATATGGATAATTTTGTAGCTTTCAATGAAATCTATGGACAATATTTCAAAGGTGAAACTGCTCCTGCAAGAAGTACAGTTGCTGTTAAAACTTTACCAAAAAATGTTTTAGTTGAAGTGGATGCAATAGCATTTAAAAACTAATATATTTTAAAACAATAATCGCCTAGACAATAGGGCGATTAAGTCTTAAAAAATATAGTGAAGGAAGAACTAAACCAAAAGTAATAGCTATTAAAACAGCAATAGCTTTAAGTCCATTATGAACAAATAGCTCTATTAATTCAATACTTGCACCAAATCTATTTATATCTATTAAAGTAATCATTGCTCCAAAAGCATAAGTTCCTGGTAAAATAGGAATAATAGAAGCAACAGTATATACAGGTCTTGGTATTTTGTATTTTCTTGACCAGTATAAAGCTATTATCCCAATTACTGCAGAAGCCAAAAATGTAGAGATTTCAATTCCAAAATTTAAGTGTAAAAATATAGTTCTTAAATCATAAACAATTGCTCCTCCTAAAGCACAATATTTTAAAGTATATTTTGGAACATTAAAAACCATTCCAAAGCCCAAAGATGCAGTTGCAGCAAAAGTAGCATCTATGAGTAATTGTAATAAAAATTCCATATTAAGCCTTTAGTCCTAAAATAGCAATAGCTAAAATAATTCCAACAGATGTAGCAAGTGTTAAAATCATACCATCCATCCATCGTCCCCAACCCATCATCATATAACCTTTGAATGAGTCTAAAAAAGAGTTTACAAAAGCAAATCCAGGTGCCAAAAGTAGTACACTAGCTGCCATTGCAATATTTGGAGTATCTGTAAAGCCATATATTTTTGATAATCCAGAAATAATTGTGGCTACAAAAGCAGTTATTCCAAAGATTATAATCATCACAAATCTTCTTTTTGATAGTTCTTGTCTTGTAAACATAGCAGTACCTGAAGCCAAAAAAGTTATCGCAAGAGACATAAAATCACCACCTTGTAAATATGCAAAAGATGCACAACTAAGGGCAACCATAAAAACAACCAACCATCTGTTGTAGTAATTTGGCTCAATTTGTTTTAAAATAGTATATAAATATCTAATATCATAGTTTACTTCATTGTCCGATTTTTCCATATCTAAAACTATTTTTTGAATTTGGCAAACTATACTCATATTTATAGGTTTATGATGAACTCTTCTTGTAGTTGTTACAGATTGTCCATGGTGAAGAGTTGTTAAAACTATTGCAGATGGTATCAAAGAGATTTCAACACTTGAAGCTCCTAAAACTTTTCCTAATCTTTGGGCTGTTTGCTCTATTAAGATACTTTCAGCTCCATATTCGCTCATTAAAACAGCAGCTTTTACGATACCTCTTGTGATTATCGATTGTTCTTCGTAGGATAGCATTTGAATTTTTCTCTTTTTACTTTTTAAATTTTGCAATTATACAAGTTTTGATATAATAAACGCTTTTAAGGATAACAATGAAAGATACAAGCCAATATTTTGCAAAAAAAAATATACTTTTTAAAGAGTTAAAAGAGATTTTACCAAAAGAGTTAAATAGTAAAAAGAAGATAAGAATCTTTGTAGGTTCAAGCACAGATTTAAAATTTTATGCAATATTTGTATTATCAAGTAAAAGTAGATTCATAAAAAAAAGTTCAGATGAGCTAGAAAATTTGTATAATCTTTTGGTAAATCATCAAAATCATAACTTCAAAGTAAAAACACTATTTATACAAAGTGAAATTTGTAGTAAAACAAAAAAACATCTAAAAGATGGTGGCTGGACAATAGTAGAGCAAAAGTAGTTTTTTATATAGAGTTTAAAGAGTTTGAAAATTTAAATTTATATCTTTCAAGCATCGTTTTATTTCCTAAAACTCCACCTTGATGAATATATAAAAATATTAAATCATCTTTATTTTCTAAATTTTTTACAAAATCTTCAAAAACAATCCATCCTAAACTATCATAAAGCAGGTCAAACTCTATATTTGTTTGTTTTAAAAGTTCTATATGTTTAAAATAAAACTCTTTATAAAGTTTTCCAAAATGGTATTTTTTCTCTTTTTTTAAAATTTTTGGATGATTTTTTTCTTCCAAAGCAAGAAACTGCTCTTTTAAGTACTCATCATCTCCTACGCAAGAGCAAGTAAACAGTTCAAAAGGTAGAAATTTTTGTAAATATAGTGCAGTTGTTCCCGTGCCACTTGGTAAAAATATTTTCAGTTTCTTATCATCAATATTTTGCTCTTTTGCCCAAGATTTTATCTCGTTTGCTAATATTTCTATTCCAAAACTAGCCTCTTTTACAGCTCCTCCTTCACTTATGAATAACTCATTTTCTTTAAAATTTTGTGGAATTTCACCAATAATTAAATTCATACCATTTTTAAGTGCTTCTTTGTAGTTTCCATTTGGATTTTTGCTTAAAATATCTGGTAAATGCGATACATAGTAGTCAAATTTTAGATTTTTTAATTTGCACAAAACAGATAAAGAGTACATTGCATTTGATTGATTTGAGCCATGAGATATTATTTTTTCAATACCTTTTAAATCATTTTTTAAAAAGTAGTAAAATTTTCTAGCTTTGTTTCCACTAAAATCAATATGTAGTAAATCATCTCTTTTTACAAAATATTTTTGATTGTTTAAAAAAATTTCAGATGTTTTTGAGTTTGTAAATTGCATAAATACCTATTTGTAAATAATTTTTCAATATAATATCAAAAATTTCAAAAGGCTTTCATATGAACTTATTAGAATTTATAGACAAGGGTGGAATTATAGTCTATATTTTAATTTTCTTAAATATTGTTGGGTTTACAATAATTATTTGGAAATTTACAACTCTTCCACAAGTAAATAAAACAATAGCAAAAATAGCTTCAAGATTGGATTTTAACCACTCAATAAATGCACAAATTGAATACGAAGTAAAAAAACTAGAAGCAGGTCTTGTAATCATAAAAAATATTGCAATAATCTCTCCACTTTTAGGACTTTTAGGAACTGTTGTTGGAATTTATATTTCATTTGAAGAGATAACTATAAAAGGTTTAGGAGATCCAACTATATTTTCAGGTGGAATTGCAGTTGCACTTATTACTACAATTGCTGGAATAATTGTATCAATTCCTCATCAAATAGCCTACAATCACTTCATAAGCCTTGTTGATAAAATCGAAATAAAAGCCAAAAAAGAGCTAGTAAAAGAAGAGAATAGATGAAACGAAGAGAGCATTTGGGACTTGATTTAACACCAATTATTGATGTTGTTTTTATTCTTTTAATATTTTTTATAGTTACAAGTGTTTTTAAAAAAGAAGAACTAGCTCTTATGCTTGATTTGCCTAGCTCAAATGCAAAAAGTATGCAAGTAAAATCTGAACAAATTTTCATAGAGTTAAGTGTAGATAAATTAGCTATTAGAGGGATTGAAGTCTCATTTGCTTCATTAGAAGATAATCTAAAAAGTATAAAAAATAAAGATGAACCTGTGATTGTAAGGATTGATAAAAAAGTACCATATGAAAAAGTTGTAAAAGTTCTTGATTTGCTTCAAAAATATAGTTTGAATAATTTGGCTTTGGTTACGAATGAAGAGAAGAAATAAAATAGAAAATATTGATTTATAATTTTTAATTTAAAATAGAGGCTAAAAAGCCTCTATTTTACTAAGAGATTAAAAAAATCCTAAAGCTTTTGTATTAAATGAAGTTAAAATATTTTTTGTATGTCTATAGTTATTTAACATCATCATATGAGTCTCTCTTCCAATTCCCGATTTCTTATATCCACCAAAAGAGGCATGAGCTGGATAAACGTGATAGCAATTTACCCAAATTCTTCCAGCTTGGATAGCTCTTGAAGCTCTATGAATTTGGTGAGCGTCTCTTGACCAAACTCCAGCACCCAATCCATAAATAGTGTCATTTGCAATTTCAATAGCCTCTTTTTCATCTTTAAAAGTAGTTACAGATAAAACAGGTCCAAAAATTTCCTCTTGGAAAATTCTCATTTTATTGTGACCTTTATAAATCGTTGGCTCTATATAAAATCCATCTGGATTTATAGAAGAGTGGTAAATATCTCCACCAACCAAACACTGTGCACCATCCTCTTTTGCAATATTTAAATATTTTGCAATTTTCTCTTTTTGGTTAAAAGAGTTTTGAGCTCCCATTGTATTTTCTGTATCAAGAGGATTTCCAAGTTTTATAGCTTTTACTCTCTCAATTACTCTTTTAATAAATGGTTCATAAATTGACTCTTGAATCAATGCTCTTGATGGACAAGTACAAACCTCTCCACTATTAAATGCAAACAGAACTAAACCTTCTATTGCTTTGTCAAAAAACTCATCATCAGCATCCATTATAGATTTAAAGAATACATTTGGAGATTTTCCACCAAGCTCTAGAGTTGATGGGATTATATTTTCAGTTGCATATCTCATAATCTCTTGACCTGTACTTGTCTCTCCTGTAAATGCAACTTTTTTAACATCTCTATGAGTTACAAGATGTTTACCTATTTTTCCACCTGCTCCATTTACAACATTTATAACGCCTTTTGGTAAAACATCTTTGATTAAATCCAAAAATAGAAGTATTGAAAGTGGAGTTGAACTAGCTGGTTTTAAAACAATACAATTTCCAGCAGCAATTGCAGGTGCTAGTTTCCAAGCTGCCATTAGAAGTGGGAAATTCCAAGGAATAATTTGAGCAACAACACCAAAAGGCTCATAAATTTCTTGAGATATAGTGTTCTCATCTAAATCAGAAATAGACCCAGATTCAGCTCTTATAACAGATGCAAAATATCTAAAATGGTCTATAAACAAAGGTAAATCTGCATTTAAAGTCTCTCTAACTGCTTTTCCATTATCAAGTGTTTCAGCAACTGCAAGTGCTTCTAAATTTGCTTCTACAATATCTGCAATTTTGTTTAACAAAGCACTTCTTTGAGTAACCGATGTGTGCTTAAACTCTTCAAAACCTTTTTTTGCAGCCTCAACTGCTAAATCAACATCTTTTTCATTTGATCTTGGAATTTTTGTAAGCAGTTTTCCATCAACTGGAGAGATATTTTCAATATACTCGCCACTATTTGGAGCAATCCACTCTCCACCTATAAAATTCTCATACTGATTTTTATACTTTGGTCTTTCATAAATCATAATAACTCCTTATTGATATTTGATATCAAAATACTAGCATATGTAAATGGCAATATCGTGACAATAATAAAAAGAGCTATTTTTTATAAAAAAATCTATATATTTGTAACAATTTGTAACAAATATATATCAAAAAAGAGCTTTTAAACTTTTAGCTAATTTGGTTATAATTTCGCCTTTATATTAAAGTAAAAAGGGATTATATGATAGAAGTTTTGATATTGGCTTTTGCTTTAAGTATGGATGCATTTGCAGTTTCTATTGGTCTTGGAATAAAAAATAAACAAGATATAAAAACTATGGCTTTAAAAGCTGGATTATTTTTTGGAATTTTTCAAGCATTTATGCCTTTTTTAGGATTCTTAGGTGGAATTGGTTTAAGTGAGTATATTCAAGGATATGACAAAATTGTTGCATTTGTTCTACTTTTACTTATTGGTGGGAAGATGTTGTATGAAGCATTTAATGAAAATATAGAAGATGAGATAGCACAAGTTACAAATAAATTATTATTAACTTTAGCAATTGCAACAAGTCTTGATGCTATGGCTGCTGGATATAGTTTACATTTGTTTTCTGTAAATATATATTTATCAATTTTTATTATTGGATTTGTTACATTTATTATTAGTTATATTGGAGTTTATGTCGGGAAAAGTGGCGGAGAAAAGTATGAGAGCAAGGCCGAAATTTTGGGTGGAGTTGTTTTAATACTTATTGGATTTAAAATTTTACTTTTTTAAATAGTAAAAAAGAGAAGATTAAGCTTCTCTTTTTTATCTAAATAACAGCAATGGAACTTTTGATTTTAAAATCATATTTGTTGTAAAACTTCCAAAAATTGCACTTCTAAATCTATTATGGCTATATGCTCCCATGGCTATAATATCAGCATTTATGCTTTGTTGATAATCTAAAATAGCTTCAAGTTTATCTCCACTTAAAGATAATATTTCAGAATCTATATTTGCATTTTTGAATATCAAACTAGCTTCATTTAAAACTCTATTTGAATCATTTTTATCACTATTTACATTTACAATATATCTTTTTGTATTTGGAAATATTGGATTTTTTACAGCAATATCAATAGATTTTTTGGCATAAGAGCTTCCATCATAAGCCATTAAAATAGAATTTACATCTTTAAACTCACTATTTACAAGCAAGATTGGAATATTTAAAGTTCTTATTAACTCTTCAACATTTGCTCCTATATCTTTACTATTTTCTCCATTTAAGCCTATAATTGCAATTTTTAAATCGCTTTCTAACTCATCCAAAGTTTCATGCAAAGTCCCATGTCTTTGAAGAGTTGTGAAATTTGAGAAATCTTTTGATTTAACATACTCTTGCATCTGTTTTAAAATAACTTTACCTTTTAAAATTAAATCTTTACTTTGATTCATATCTTCATTGGCTAATTCTTCTAATAAATCATCTTTTGAGCCAAGTCCAATATTTCCAGATAAATCAATCTTTTTAGAAGTAGTTGAGTGCTCTATTACATTTAATAAAACCAAAGGTAGATTAAGTTTTTTTGCTATATCTATTCCATAATCACAAACCGCTTTTGAAAGCTTTGAGCCATCAAGGCAAACTAATACTTTATTCATTTTTAATGTCCTCCCATTACTTTTTCAATTTCTTCTGGTTTATGATGAACCCCAAATCTATCAATTATTGTTGAACTTGCTTCATTTTGTCCAATAACTTCAACATCTGTTCCATTTCTTCTTAGTTTTATAACTGCTTTATCAAGTGCATAAACAGCTGATATATCCCAAAAGTGAGCTCTTGTTAAATCAATTACAACTTTATCAACAACCTCTTTAAAATCAAATGTTTTATAAAATTTATCTGCACTATTAAAAAATACTTGACCAACAAATTTGTAAGTTTTAGTTGTATTATCTTCACTATATGAAGTTTCACAATACATAAAGTGAGATATTTTATTAGCAAAGAATAAGGCGGCTAAAAGAACTCCTGTAAATACACCTGCTGCTAAGTTATGAGTTCCTACTGTAACAGCAACTGTTCCTAGCATTACAATATTTGTAGAAATAGGAAGAGTCTTTAATTTTTTGATTGAACTCCAATCAAATGTACCAATTGATACCATAATCATAACAGCAACTAAAGCAGCCATAGGAATAATAGAGATAATATCACTTAAAAAAACAACCATTATAAGTAGAAAAAATCCTGCTAAAAAAGTTGATAATCTTCCTCTACCACCTGATTTTACATTTATAATAGATTGCCCAATCATTGCACATCCTGCCATTCCACCCATTAAACCTGAAGCTATATTTGCAACTCCTTGACCTTTGCACTCTCTATTATTATCACTTGTAGTATCTGTTAAATCATCAACAATAGTTGAAGTCATAAGTGATTCAAGAAGTCCAACAATTGCTAAAGAGATAGAATAAGGCAAAATTATCCATAATGTTTCAAAATTTAAAGGAATATCAGGAAATAAAAATATTGGTAAAGTATCAGGAAGTTGTCCCATATCTCGAACAGTTCTTACATCAATTTGCATAAAAAATACAACAATTGTTAAAACTACAATAGTTACTAAAGGTGATGGAAGTATGTTACCAATTTTTGGAATATATGGAAAAAGATATATTATCCCTAAACCTGCAAGAGTTAAAGCATACACATGCCAAGTTACATTTGTCAGTTCTGGTAATTGAGCCATAAATATTAAAATTGCCAAAGCATTTACAAATCCTACAACAACAGCTCTTGGAACAAAACTCATAAATCTTCCTAGTTGTAAATAACCAGCTACTATTTGCAATACTCCAGTTAAAAGTGTTGCTGCTAAAAGATATTGTAAGCCGTGGTCTTTTACAAGTGTAACCATCAACAAAGCCATTGCTCCTGTTGCAGCACTAATCATTCCAGGACGTCCACCTACAAATGAAATTACAACAGCTATACAAAAAGAAGCATATAATCCAACTTTTGGGTCAACTCCTGCGATAATTGAAAAAGCAATTGCTTCAGGTATTAGTGCAAGTGCAACAACAAGACCTGCTAAAGTATCATTTTTTATATTTCCAAACCATTCATCTTTTTTAAAATATGTTTTTACCATTTAGTTCCTTATTTATTTAATTTTTTTGATCAGTTAATATTTTGGAAATAAATAGAGTTAATATATTAGATATAAAATAATTTGTTATAGAAAAAATAAACTAAATAATAATATGGATGTAGTTTATGTATGACGGAATAACAAATATAAGATTAATACTAAAATAGTTGTTTAACAATATCTATTTTCAAAAATATTTTTCTTATATTTGTTATAATCACATTTTTGGATTCGCCTTTTTTAGATTAATTTTAAAAGTTGTGGAACTATATCTAAATTTTTATAAGTAAAAAATAAATCAAATTAAGCTTTTTTATAAATTTTAGCAAGTTTCGATATAATCCGCCAATTAATTAAAACGGTTTCCACTTTAAGAGACCATTTAAAAGGAATAATAGTGAGAATTTTATCAGGTATTCAACCATCAGGAACAATTCACATAGGAAACTATTTTGGTATGGTAAAAAAGATGATAGAGTCACAAAACGATGGCGAACTATTTGCTTTTATAGCTTCATATCATGCATTAACAAGTGTAAAAGATAAAGAGTTTTTAGAAAAAAACTCTTATGAAGCAGCAATTAACTTTTTATCTTTAGGAATGGATATTGAGAAATCAACTTTTTGGATTCAACACGATGTTAAAGAGGTACTTGAACTTTACTGGATTTTATCAAATCACACTTCTATGGGATTATTAGAGAGAGCTCACTCGTACAAAGATAAAACAGCAAGAGGAATTAGTGCTAGTCATGGGCTTTTTTCATATCCAGTTTTAATGGCAGCTGATATTTTACTTTTTGATTCAAATGTTGTTCCAGTAGGGCGTGACCAAATACAACACGTTGAGATGACAAGAGATATTGCAACATCTTTTAATCATGCATATAAAAAAGATATTTTTGTTTTACCAACTGCAAAAGTTGATGAAAATGTTGCAACAGTTTTAGGAACTGATGGAGCTAAAATGAGTAAATCATACAACAATACAATTGATATGTTTACAGCTTCTAAAGAGAGAAAAAAACAAGTTATGAAAATTGTAACTGATTCAAGAGAATTAGATGAACCAAAAGAGTGGGAAAATTGCAATATTTATAATATTTCAAAACTATTTATGAGTGATCTTGAGTTAAAAGATTTACAAAAAAGATATGAAACACCAGGTGAAGGATATGGTCACTTTAAACTTACACTTCTTGAAAAAATAGAGGAGTATTTTAAACCTTATGAAGAAAAAAGAGAGTATTACTTAAACAACAAAAAAGAGGTTCGTGATATTTTGGAGTTTGGAGCTAGTAAGGCAAGAAAAATAGCAAGTGAAAAAATAAGAGAAATTAGAGAAATAGTTGGCTTAATTTAAAACTATAGTTTTTTAATCTATTATTGCAAAAAAATTTAAAGGAGCTTTATGTATTCTAGAATTAAAAATATCGTAGATAGTTCATTTTTCTCAAAGTTTATTATCTATTTGATAGTTTTAAATGGTATTACAATGGGTTTAGAAACTGACAAAACTTTTGTACAAAATTTTGGAGTTTATACAACACTATTTAATCAAATTGTTATTACGATTTTTACAATTGAGATTATTTTGAGAATTTATGTTCACAGAGTATCTTTTTTCAAAGATCCTTGGAGTTTGTTTGATTTTTTTGTTGTAACAATATCTTTAGTTCCTACAAGTTCAGGATTTGAAATACTAAGGGTTTTAAGAGTTTTAAGGCTATTTAGACTTATAACTGCTGTTCCTCAAATGAGAAAAATAGTTTCAGCACTAATTAGTGTAATTCCAGGAATGTTATCTGTAATTGCTTTAATGACACTCTTTTTTTATATATTTGCAATTATGTCAACACAACTTTTTGGAGAGAAATTCCCTCTATGGTTTGGAACTTTAGGAGAATCATTTTACACTCTATTTCAAATTATGACTTTGGAATCTTGGTCTATGGGAATTGTAAGACCTATAATGGATGTTTATCCTTATGCTTGGGTTTTCTTTGTTCCATTTATATTTGTCGTAACTTTTGTAATGATAAATTTAGTTGTAGCAATAATTGTTGATGCTATGGCTATTTTAAACAAAGAGGAAGAGCAAAATATAATAGATAAGATACAAGTTCAAGATAATAGTCTAAATAAAGAGATTAAAGAGCTAAGAAATGAGATTGGTGAACTTAAACTTTTACTAAAAAATCATTTAGAAAAATAAAAAGGATAAACAGATGATGGATGCAATAAATTTAAAAAACTATTTTTTCTATTTTGCTAGTTTTGTAATAATTATTGCTGGAGTTAAAATGGCAAGTGAAGTAGTAGTTATACTATTTTTAGCTATTTTTATATCTTCTATATTCTCATCTGTTTTAAATCTATTAAAAAAGAGAAAAATCCCAAAAATAATCTCATATTTACTTTTAGTTTTAATTGTTTTAATTGTTGGATTTATGCTTGTTTATGTAATAAATATCTCTTTAAAAGATTTTCTAACAAATCTTCCACTTTATGAAGAAAAATTAAGAAATTTGGTTTTAAACTCTATTCACCTTGTTCAAAATTATGGATTTGAGATTGAAATTGATAGAGCAAAAATTATAGAAGCTCTGAATTTTGGCTCTTTTTTTGGTGTAACTAAAAATATTATTGGAAGTATTGGAGCATTTTTATCTCAATTTTTATTGGTAATTATTGGAGTTGCATTTATTCTTGCAGAGTCAAAATCTTTTCAAACAAAACTAAAAGTAATTTTTACAAACAATTCAAAAAAACTAGAGCATTTTAATCTTTTCTCATATAACATTCAAAAATATTTTGTAGTTAAATCTTTTACAAGTTTTCTAACAGGATTTATAGTAACTTTAATGCTAATGTTTTTTGATGTTGATTACCCAGTTTTATGGGGAGTTATAGCTATGCTATTTAACTTTGTTCCAGTTATTGGTTCAATAGTAGCTTCAATTCCAGCAATTTTATTAGCTTTGATGAATCTTGATATAGTGTCAACTATTTGGGTAATTATACTTTATATGGTAATTAATATCTCAATTAGTAATATTTTAGAGCCAAAATTAATGGGAAGAGAGCTTGGATTATCACCTTTGGTAATATTTTTCTCTTTGATATTTTGGGGTTATATTTTGGGAATTGTTGGAATGTTTTTGGCAGTTCCAATTACTATGACCCTAAAAATAGCTTTTGATTCAAACTCAAATAGCCGTTGGCTTGGTATTTTAATGTCTAATTTATCAAGAAAAAAGCTAAAAAGAAGAGTCTAAGTATTATAAATATTTTTTACAAATAAATATTAGTTTATCTGCACTCTCATCTGTGTGAAGAAAAAACTCTTTTATCTCAACAATCTCAAAACCAGATTTTTTTAGAATTTTTTCTAAATACTCTTTTTTATGGTACTCTTGTACTATTTTGTCTTGTTCTTTTGTATATTTTCCACTTTTTTCTTTTTCAAAAAGTGTTATATTTGTTTGAAGTTTATCATTTTCAAAAAAAGCATCAATTGCTATAAATTTATCTTCAATATCAATATTTATAGTTCCTTGAGCTACTTCATCAAAACCAAAATATGTGTTTACATCAAATATAAAATAAGCATTTGGATTTAAAACTTTATTAACTTGTAAAATAAATTTTTCAAGTTCAATTTTAGGAATATAGTTTAAAACATCAAAAATTGCAGTTGCGCAATCAAATTTTTCTTCCAGCTTTCCAAGATCTTCAAGAGATATTGCTTTTGCATTTAAGCCTTTTTCTTCACAAATTTTTATCTGTTCAACACTTAAATCAATCCCAAAAGCCTTTTTTTTGTTTATCTCTAAGTTATTTAAAAAATATCCTTGACCACAACCAATATCAATAATATTGTCTAAATCATTTATCATAATAAACTTCAAAAACTCTTTATGAAGTGAGTAAATCTCCTCTTCAAAATCCAAATAAGGCTCTATTCTTGCATATAAATCAAGTCCCATTATAAAAATTTCTCTAGCTTATCTTTTAAATCAAAAATCAAATCTTTTTTTGCATAAAATGAGTTTTTATTTGCTATTAAGTGAGCTGTTGTTTCCATGATTGTAGGTCCTACTTCTAAACCATTTTGTTTCATAGTTTCACCAGTTTCTACAATATCAACAATACAGTCACAAAGCCCAACCAAAGGTGCTAGCTCAATTGAGCCATAAAGTTTTATGATTTCTACTGCCATAGCTTTTTGTTCAAAATATTTTTTGGCTATTTTTTCATGTTTTGTAGCTATTGTTATTTTACTTTTATCAAAATTTAGTTTCTCTCCAGCTCTAAGTCCAAATGCAACTTTACATCTTCCTAGTTTTAAATCCAAAAGCTTGATTAAGTCATACTCTTTTTCTTCTAAAACATCAAGACCAACAACACCTAAATCAGCAGCTCCATGCATAACATAAGTTGGTACATCTTGATTTCTTACATTTAAAAATTTAAAACCACTTTTTTCTAATATTAGTTTTCTATCTTCAAAAACAAACTTCTCTCCAAAAGCTTTCTCAAATCTATCAAGAGTTTCATCTGCAATTCTACCTTTTGGAAGTGCGATTGTTAGCATCTATTATCCTTTTTATATTTTCAAATATTAAATCTTTTTTATATATACTATTTTCAAAAAATTGGCTCAAAAACTCTCCATCTCCACCTGTAAATATTATATTTTTATTTTTACAAATCTCTTTTAGAGGTAAAATGATAGATTTTATTAAAGCAAAAAAAACAGCATCTTTTGTTTGAAGCGGTATTTTATCCAAATTAATATTTTTTTCAAAATCGCTTTTTGAGATTTCTAGCTTTTTTGAGATATTTTTATAAGCTTTTAAAAAACTATTTAAGCCCAAAAATATAAAACCACCCATATGTTTTTTATTTTCAATAATATCCACAGTTATTGCACTTCCTGCATCAATAATAACTGCATCTTCTTCAAAACTACATGCAAGTGCTCTATCTATTCCTAAGCCTAAATAAGAAGTTTCAAAATTTATAAAACTAGCTAGATTTTTTGCTTGAGGGTTTTTTTTAAGAAGTTTTTTTGTAGCTTTTTCATTTACACTTATGTAAAAAATATCATCTTTAAACTTTGGTATTTTATCGTTTTTGTAGTAATTTTTTATATTTTTATCTATTAAAAACTTTGTACTTGTATTTCCAATATCACATAAAATCAAAATTTGCCTTTATTTCAAACTTAACTGTATATTTTACTACTAATTGGAATGGCTATAAAATCATCAAAAGGTAAATTGTCTTTAAATACAAGAACAGGTCTTTTTTTTGATTGATTTAAATTGCTAAAATAGAACTCACAAAGTACAATATCAAAACTATTTATTTCCATATATCATCTTCTTTTAAGTCTTGCCAATCTTCTATAAGATTTGCAGAATGGTTTGAAAATAGTTTTGTATCTTCCTTGTCATCTTTTGATACTATTTTTTGTTCTTTGTCTTCTAAAATCTTTATTTTATTATTGTCAAGGCTTTTTAGGAAAAACATAATATGGTTATAAATATCATCATTTATTTTTAGTTTAACTGTATGCATATATTTCCTTTATAAATATTTTGAAAGATTATATCAAATTAAGAAGTAAAAAGGCAAAAAAGTTTCTATTTACTTATCTTTGGAAATGGGACTTTTCTCAAGTACTTTTTTAATTGTTTGTGATGGTTGTTTAGTTTATAAATATTTTAAATCTTTTTTAATAATTTATCATAATCATCATGAGAACCAATCCAAAACCAAATTATATTATTTTCTTCAAGAATATCAATAACACGATAACTAATATTTATTCTACAAGAGTAAATTGATTTATTCGAATGCACTCTTTTAAAATATAAACTTGCGTGATATGGATTTTGTTTAAAGATTTCGTACTATTTTCTTGCTAAAATTCTAATATCTTTTGGTAATTGTTTAAAAAGTTTTCTAAAATTTGGATTTAAAAATGATTTCATATTTATTTTAGTTCAATACATTTATTATTTTTAAAATCATTTAGAGCTATATTTGCCATATTTGAAAGTAAATCTTCACTATTTGCAAGATTTTTTTCCCATTTTTTTTCACTATTTATTTCATCTATAATAAATCTTGCAAAAATATTTTGTTCTAGTTCTGGAAGTTTTGATATTTCTTCAAAAGCACTATTTAAAAGTTTTGTCATCTTAAATCCTTCATAAATATTTTAAAAGATTATATCAAATTAAGAAGTAAAAAGGCAAAAAGTTTCTATTTGCTTTATCTTTGGAAATGGGACTTCAGTCCCATCAAATAAAAAAGAATGGTGGGAATAAATTCCCACTTCCGAAAAGTAGCAGTAATAGGGGAGTGATGAATTCCCCCATGTTTTCCAATTAATAAAGTCTGGTTACTAAAACCATCAATATTAAAAGTATTACTGCTATTGTGTGAAACAAAATAAATCCTTTTGGTAAAATCCCCTTACCCCCAAAAGTTTTACTTTTGCTAACCACCCAGCAAAAAAAAAGGTAAAGCTAAAAAGCTCTACCTTATTTGATTTACCTATCAGGTCATCACTCCTGAAAGAATATAGTATGTACCTAAAACATAAAGCGATTATATCAAAGATAGTTATCTGTGTCAATAATTTTTAGGTAAAAAAAGAGTTGAACACAAAGCCCAACCTTGCTGTAAATATTTTAATATTAAAATGGATTAATAATTTTTAAATTTTTTTCAATTACCAATTTATCTTGCATATCTTCACTATATAAAATAGTACAAGAATTTTCTAAAGCTGTTGATACAATCAAAGCATCATAAAATTGTAAGTTATAATTTTGTTTAAGTTTTAAAGCATTTAATTGTGTTTGTATGTCAAAATCTAAAATAATGAACTCTTTTTCAAGTTCTTTTACTACATTTATAATATCTTTTATATTTAATTTAAATTTTTTTATTAGAATATTAATTGTTTCATTTATAACTTGTTTTGAAATATAAATATTATTATTTGTATTTATAATATTTTGTGCTATTTCTTGTTTGTTTTTTTCAGTTGAATAAGCATATAAAAGTATATTTGTATCAAGAAAAATTTTATCTTTCATTTGCTTCTTGTCTATCAAACTTAAAATTAGTTGTGTCTATTTTGATTGCATTTAACCTTTTTTTATCTTTATTTTTATTTATTATTAAAGGCTTATCTTCAACTATTTCAATCTTTTTTTTATCTAAACTATTTAATAAAAATATTATATGGTTATAGATATCATCGTGAACTTTTAGCTTAATTGTATGCATATATTTCCTTTATAAATATTTTGAAAGATTATATCAAATTAAGAAGTAAAAAGGCAAAAAGTTTTTATTTGCTTTTTTATAAAAGTAGCAGTAATAGGGGAGTGATGAATTCCCCCATGTTTTTCAATTAATAAAGTTTGGTTATAAAAACCATCAATATTAAAAGTATTACTGCTATTGTGTGAAACAAAATAAATCCTTTTGGTAAAATCCCCTTACCCCCAAAAGTTTTACTTTTGCTAACCACCCAGCAAAAAAAAAGGTAAAGCTAAAAAGCTCTACCTTATTTGATTTACCTATCAGGTCATCACTCCTGAAAGAATTATCTTGTTTCAACATGATTATTGTATCTAAGTATAAATTTGATGTCAATAAACAGGGTAAAAAATTTGAACTACAAAGCCTAAGCTTTTGGCAATTCTTTTTTCTATTTACTTTTTTTATAAAAAGTAACAAAAAATCGTGACACAAGATACTTTTTTAGGGATTTGGAAATGGGACTTTTCTCAACACTTGCTTTGCAAGATTTTGCTCTAAGCTGTCCCATCAAAAAAAAGCTTGAGTCTAATTCGATTTATGGGTTTGGATATGGGATTTTGGAAAATGTAACTTTAATCTTGTTCTTAGTAAAAAATAAAAATTTCATAGCAAAAAAAAGATAATTAGATAAAATACAAATATGTAAATTATAAAGGTTCAGTTTGGAATACAACATACTATTTTCAAAGCTTCAAAAAGAGCTTTCAGATAGAAGAGCTAATAACTATAAAAAAGGCTACAAATTCAATAAAAATCAACAATCAATATATGATTTTGTAATAGGGAGAAAAAGCATTGTTCAATTGGAAGTAAATGAAGAACAATATTTTATTAAAAAAAATGATTTTAGACATATTCTTGAAAGGCACTATGTTCCAAATGATGAAGTAAATTTAAAAGATGGAAGAGTATCATCAAATGATATTTTAAATATTGCGAATGTTATAAAAAATGGTAGAAAATTAGAAGAGTATGAAATTAAAGATGATGACTTTAATAATAAAATAGGATATATTCAAATAAAGAATCATATTAAATATACAGTAATCCTCAGTAAAGACAAAAATGGATATTGGTTCATAAGTTTTTTTAGTAATGAAGAAAAGGAGTTGGGCGACTGTTTTTAAACCTCCATTGGGTAAACTAACGCAAACTGTTACGCTAACCAACTCACAATTTCAATAGAATTATATCAAACTGTAATGACATTGTCAATACATAGTTTTTAAGTAAAAAAAAGATTGAACAACAAAGCCTAAGCTTTTGGTAATTCTTTTTTCTATTTACTTTTTTTATAAAAAGTAACAAAAAATCGTGACACAATATGCTTTTTTAGGGATTTGGAAATGGGACTTGGAAAGTTTGGAAATGGGACTTTGGAAAGTTTGGAAATGGGACTTTGGAAAGTTTGGAAATGGGACTTTGGAAAGTTTGGAAATGGGACTTTGGAAAGTTTGGAAATGGGACTTCAGTCCCATCAAATAAAAAAGAATGGTGGGAATAAATTCCCACTTCCGAAAAAAGGGTAAAAAAAAAGCTTGGGCTTTTGCCCAAGCTTTTCGAAAGAAAGTTGTTTTCTAAATCCCTAAGAACTGGGATTAAAATCCCAGTTCCGAAGAAAGGTGGGACTAAAGTCCCACTTCCGAAAAGAGGTGGGAATAAATTCCCACTTTCTAAGAGAAATTAGAATGTATAAGCAACTTGTAATCTTCCCATATCTTGATCATAAGTTTTTGTACCTGTTGATTTTACTTTCTGTTCAACATTACCATATCTTAAGTAAGTACTTAAGTTTTTAGACATTTTATATGTTAATTGTCCATAAATTTCTTCTTGCTCAACATTAGAAGTATTTAATGTAGAAACTGTAGCAACATTATTAGATTCTAAATTACCATAATGAGCTGTAAAGTTTAAGTTATCTAAAATATCAACTCCTAAAGATGCTTGGAAATAATCAGCATCTGCATATCCATTAGAAGTAACAGTCCATCCTAAAGATGTATTTTTCGCATCATTATCGGCAGCAGTAGCTCCACCATGTTTTCCAGTTTTTGTATATGCAAGTCTAGCATTAACTATAGAGAATTTACCATCAACAGCAAATCTGAACATTGAATTCTCTCTTTGATCAGCATTTTGATTTATGAAACTATTAAGTTCTAAATTTACATATCTAGCTTCTAAACCTAATTTAGCATTTTCTGCTAAATCAAGATTTGAAGTAGCTGCTAAAGTGTAAGAGTTAAATGTATTTTGTAAACCAGCATACCAAGCTTCAAGTTTAACAAAATCTAAATTTCCTTGAACAGTAGCAACATACATATCAGAACCATTTCTAACGTTTCCTTTAAGAACATTACCAGATGTATTTAAATTAGTTGCATTAAAGTAACCAGCACCAGCTGTAACTGGTCCTACAGTAGTAAGAGCTAGAATACCAGTTCCGTTTTGCTCGTTTCCATTGATATCAACAGCAACTGTATATGGAGTAGCTAAACCTTGTTTACCAACATTTACAACAGTATTAGGAATAGCTGTAAATCCAAAGTATGCATTTGTAAGTGTAACATCAGCTCCACCATCACCATTAGTTGAATCTTTTTTAGAATCTAAAGTAGTAAATCCAGCATCAGCTCCACCTACGATAAATCTTGAATTGAATTTAACATAGTCATTTACTTTTGAAGATAAGTTAAGACCTATTTTGTAGTTATTATCTTCTGTTTGATTACTTGTTGATGGAGTAGTTTTTAAATCTCTATCGAAATTGTTATATCTATAAACAACTGATCCAGATACATCTACATTTTTAATAGCTTCTTCTAATGGTTGAGCATTAGCAGTACTAAAACCAGCAACTGCAACAGCTGCTACTAAACTAATTTTTGAGATTTTTCTCATGTTTTTTTCTCCTAAAATTTCGAAATTAAAGTCGATTTACAAGAAATAATTTATTTCCTTGTGAACCTTGGCGAACATTTTATATGAGTTAAAATTAAACTTTTCTTAAATTGGTTAATTTTTTGTTAATTTAATTTAAAGATAAGCATTTTGTTTCTTATTTTTAGAATTTTTTACGAATATTTTGATACAATCCTTTCTTATGAAAAAGAATAATATTATACTAATTGGTTTTATGGGTGTTGGAAAAGGAACTGTGGCTAGAGCTATGGTAAAAGAGTTCGCAATGGTGGGACTAAAGTCCCACTTCCAAATGGGTGGAAAAGAAGAAGCTTGCGGAAATGGGACTTTAGTCCCATATAAAAATAAAGCTGGGACTGAAGTCCCAGTTCCGAATGAAGGAAACAAAGAAGCGGGAATGGTGGGAATAAATTCCCACTTCCAGTATGTGATAGATACAGATGATTTAATAGAGAGTATGGAAAATAGAGCTATAAAAAAGATCTTTGCAGTTGATGGTGAAGCTTATTTTAGAAATTTAGAAAAAAAGACTGCTCTTTGGCTTGAAAATAGTGTTGATAATACAATTATTTCAACTGGCGGTGGATTTTACAGACAAGAGAATCTTAAAAATATAGGAACTGTAATATATCTTAAGTCATCATTTGATGGAATTTTAAAAAGAATAAAAAAAGCACCAAATGCAAAAAATAAACTAAAAAAGCGACCACTTTTACAAAATAAAAAAGAGGCTATGAAACTTTATAATATAAGAGTAAAAGAGTATGAAAAAGTTGCAGATATTATTGTTGATGTTGAAAATAGAGATTTAAAAGATATAGTAAAAGAGATTTTAGGACAAATAAAATGAAAATAATATATACAAAAGATAAAGAGTTTAAAGTTGAGTTTGAAAATATTTTAAAAAGAGCAAAAAGTGATATAAAAGGTGTTTCAAAAATAGTTGAAAATATTATTGATGAGATTGTTGAAGATGGAAATGAGGCTTTAAAAAGACATATTGAAAAATTTGATAAATGGATTGTAAAAAGTGATGATGAGCTTTTAATATCTCAAGATAGTATGAAAAAAGCTTATGAAACTCTTGATGAGAGTTTAAAAAAATCACTTCATATAGCATATGAAAGAATCAAAGTATATCACGAAAAACAGCTTCCAAAATCATGGATTGATTTTGAAGAAAATGGGACAATTTTGGGACAAAAAGTAACTGCTGTGGATAGAGCAGGGCTTTATATCCCCGGTGGAAAAGCTGCATATCCAAGTAGTTTATTAATGAATGCAATTCCAGCAAAGGTTGCAGGAGTTAAAGAGATAGTTGTTTGTACACCAACTCCTAATAATGAAGTAAATGAACTACTTCTTGCAGCTTGTCACCTTTGTGGTGTTTCAAAGGTTTATAAAGTTGGAGGAGCAAGTGCAATTGCTGCTATGGCATATGGGACTAAAACAATTCCTAAAGTAGATGTGATAACGGGACCTGGAAATATCTTTGTAGCAACTGCTAAAAAAATGGTTTTTGGTGAAGTAAATATTGATATGATTGCGGGACCTAGTGAAATAGGTATTTTAGCAGATGAGAGTGCAAAGGCAAATTATATAGCAATAGATTTACTCTCTCAAGCAGAACACGATGAGATGGCTAGTTCGATTTTAATAACTACTTGTGAAGATTTGGCAAAAAATACAAGCAAAGAGGTTGATAATTTTTTAGCAAATTTAAGCAGATATGAGATTGCTAAAAAATCAATAGATGAGCGAGGAGTTATAATTGTTGCTTCAAATATTGAAGAAGCAATTGAGCTTATGAATGAAATAGCACCTGAACACCTTGAAGTTATGACAAAAAATCCATTTGAGCTACTTCCTTTTATAAAACATGCTGGAGCAATTTTCTTAGGTGAAAATACTCCTGAACCAATAGGCGATTATATAGCAGGACCAAATCATACTTTACCAACAGGTGGAACTGCTAAATTTTATAGTCCTTTAAATGTAGAGAATTTTCTTAAAAAAAGCTCAATAATTAGTTTTTCAAAAAAAGCTATAAATGATTTGGGAGAGTCTTGTGCACTTTTAGCAGATACTGAAGGATTAACAGCACATGCAAAAAGCGTAAGAGTGCGATTGGAAGAAAAAGGTGAGTAAATTTAAAGATTGGTTTACAGAAGATGACGATGATATATTTTTTGGAAGTCCAAAGTCAAAGTTTTTTGATATTATGGAACAAACTCACAGAGATTTAGTTGAAGATGAGATTGATAAAGTTATTGAAAAATTGGCAATTTTGGAGCTTATTTTGAGTCAAGATAAAGATGAGGATTTTGATATAAACTCATATTTACAAGATTTTAAAGAGAAAAATGAAGAAGATGTAAACTCAATGAAAAAAGGGCTTTATATGGAATTTTCTGGAGAGATTATTAGTAGGTTGGATAGTTAGGTGGAAGTTTTAGAAAAAGTAAAAAATCAAATAAGAGATTTTGTAGAAGTTTGCCAATATCCAAAGGCTTTGGATTTGCTTGAAAAATTGGCAACTGGAAAGATGCTAAGAAGTAAATTGATACTTAAAATTGCTAAAGAGAGCGATGAGAGTATAAAACTTTGTGCTGTTGTGGAGATGATTCATGCGGCTTCACTACTTCATGATGATGTTATAGATGAAGCAGATACAAGAAGGGGAAAACCATCTATTAATGCTTTGTATGATAATAAAACTTCAATAATGTTTGGAGATATTTTATACTCAAGAGCCTTCACAGAACTATCACAAATGGATAAAAAAGTTGCATATCATGTTTCAAATGCGGTGACAGAGCTAAGTATTGGTGAGATGATGGATGTTGATTTGACTGAATCATTTAATAGTTCACATGATAAATATTTAACAATGATATATAAAAAAACAGCATCTTTAATAGAAGCTAGTGCTAGAGCTGCTGCTATTTTGGTAGGGCTTGATGATGAAAAACAAGAGAAATATGCAATATATGGAAAAAATTTAGGTCTTGCTTTTCAGATGGTTGATGATATTTTAGATATTACACAAAGTAGCCAAACTCTGGGAAAACCTGCTATGCTTGATTTTAAAGAGGGAAAAGTAACTATTCCATATCTATATTTATATGAAAGAGTTGAAGATAAAGAGTATTTGAAATCTTTGTATAAAAAAGAGTTAAACCAAAAAGAGCTTGACTATTTAAAAGATAAATTAAATAGTACAAATGCTTTGAGTGATGCTATAAAAGAGGCAAAAAATAGAGGTATTGAAGCAATAAACTCTATAAAAGATGAAAAAAATAGTGAAGATTTAATAAATATTATGAAAGCTATGATAGAAAGAGATTTTTAAGATGAGTTATTTAGTAATCAGTTTTTCGCATAAAAATTTAGATATAAAACAGAGAGAAAAATTAGCTTTTAATAGCGATGAAGAGAAAGCAAGATTTATAAAAAGACTTTTGGAAGCACCAACTACAAGTGAGTTGGTTTTGCTTTCTACTTGCAATAGGGTTGAAATTATTGCAAAAAGTTCAAATATAAAACAAAGTAGCAAAAATATTATTGAAAATTTAGCTAGTTATTCATCTTTGGATTTTGATTTTTTATATGATAGGGCTGATATTTATGATGGAGATGTTGCTGTGCATCATCTTTTTTCTGTTGCTTCTGCACTGGATAGCTTAGTTATTGGTGAAACACAAATTGTTGGACAACTAAAAGATGCTTTTAGATTTTCTCAAAGTTTTGGTTTTTGTGATCAGTCTATTAGTAAAGTTATGCATTATGCTTTTAAATGTGCTGCGCAGGTGCGAACTGCTACAAGTTTGGGAACAGGTTCTGTTTCAGTTGCTTCAACTGCGGTTGCAAAAGCAAAAGAGTTAGTAGGAGATACAAAAGGTGTAAATGCTTTAGTTATAGGTGCTGGACTTATGAGTGAATTGGCGGTTAAACACCTTTTAAGCTCTGGTTTTGATGTAACAATAACTAGTCGTGATATGAAAAAAGCTCAAAATCTAGCAGATAGTTTTGAAGCATCTATTAAAGTAGAGCCATATTCTAAGCTTGAAGAGTTACTTGAAATTATGCCTGTGATGATAACTGCAACAAGTGCTCCATATCCAATAATTACACAAGAGAATACTCCAAGTTCTAGTATTTCAAGATATTGGTTTGATATTGCAGTTCCAAGAGATATTGATGAGAATATAGCAATGTTTGATTTAGATATTTACTCTGTAGATGATTTGCAAGAGATTGTAAATTCAAATATGACACAAAGGTCAGCTCAAGCTAAAGAGGCTTATACAATAGTTGGTCGCTCTACTTCGGAGTTTTTTGACTGGTTAAAAAGTCTTGATATTGAACCAATTATTAAGAATTTGTATCTAAAAGGTGATTGTATAATAGAGAAAAAAGTCCAAAATGCTATAAAAAAAGGTTTTATACCAAAAGAGCATGAAGACAATATCAAAAAACTTTGCCAAACTATAATGAGTGAATATCTTCATAATCCATCGAAACAACTTAAAAATATTTCAAGAAATATGGAGTGTGATTTGGTTGTAAGTTCTGTTCAAAGTATGTTTACAAAACAAAATAGTGATACAAGCTTTAAATGTGAACATTTATCTAAAAATTAGAAAATCAAAAATTATTTTAAAAATATAGGAAAAATATATGAAATTTAGTAAACTTTTTATTCCAACAACAAAAGAGATGCCAAGTGATGCCTCTTTACCTTCTCATCAATTTTTGGTTCGCGGTGGATTTGTGGCACAAACTGGTGCTGGAATTTATGATTTTATGCCTTTGGGAAAAATTGTTTTAGAAAAAATTAGAGCTATTGTAAAAAAAGAGATGGACGAAGCTGGAGCAAATGAAGTTCAATTTGGTTTTGTTACACCTCTTAGTTTATGGAGCGAATCTGGAAGAGCTTCAACTATGGGAAGTGAGCTTCTAAGATTTAAAGATAGAAAAAATAGTGAGTTTGTTTTAAGTCCTACAAATGAAGAAGCTGTTGTAAATATGGTAAAAAATAGAGTTACTTCATATAAAGATTTACCACTACATCTTTATCAAATAAATACAAAGTTTAGAGATGAAGCACGTCCACGATTTGGACTTATGAGAGGTAGAGAGTTTTTGATGAAAGATGGATACTCTTTCCACTTTAGTGAAGAGGATTTAGTAAGAGAGTTTAATCTTATGGAAGCTACTTACAAAAAAATATATACAAAACTAGGGCTTGATTTTAGAGTTGTTGAAGCTGATAGTGGTGCAATTGGTGGAAGTGGAAGTAAAGAGTTTCATGTTCTTGCAAGTAGTGGTGAGGATACAATTGTTGTTTGTGATGGTTGCTCTTATGCTGCAAATATTGAAGCTGCTAAAAGAGAAGCAAAAATTTATGATTTTGAAGCAGGAGAGTTAAAAAAAGTAGAGACTCCAAACTGCAAAACGATAGAAGAAGTTGCGAATTTTTTAAATGTAAAAAAAGAGCAAACTATAAAAGCAGTTATAAAAAAAGCAATTTTTAAAGATGGAACTAAAATTGTAGTGTTTTTTGTGAGAGGAAGTGATGAGCTTGAAGAGACAAAAGCACAAAATAGTATAGATGCTTTAGAACTTATTGATGTAAGCGAAGATGAGATAAAAGAAGCAGGAGTTGTTGCTGGATATTGTGGAATGGTAGATTTACCAAAAGATATTTTGGTAGTTGTTGATAGTGAGTTGGAAAATTCACAAGCTATGGTTTGTGGTGCAAATGAAGAGAATTTTCACTTTGTGAATGTTGATTTAAAAGCTATTGAAAATATTAGATACTTTGATTTGATTGCTGTAAAAGAGGGTGATATTTGCTCTTGTTGTGGTGGAAAACTATCACATACAAAAGGAATTGAAGCTGGGCATATTTTTCAGTTGGGAGATAAATACTCAAAAGCTATGAATGCTACATTTTTAGATGAAAATGGAAAGGCAAAACCATTTATTATGGGATGTTATGGAGTTGGAGTATCAAGACTTGTGGCTGCTGTAATTGAGCAAAATCACGATGAAAAAGGTTGTATTTGGACAAAAACAACTGCTCCTTTTATGGTTGATATTATTGTTTCAAATTCAAAAAATGAAGATGAAAAAAATATTGGTGAAAAAATCTATGAAGAGTTAAAAGCTTCAAATGTAGAAGTTATTTTAGATGATAGAATAAATGCTAGATTTGGGTTTAAAATTGGAGATTTTGAGCTTTTGGGTTTTCCTTATGCCATAATTATTGGGAAAAAACTATCAGATGGTGTAGTTGAAATAGTGGATAGAAAAACTCTTATTAAAACAGAAGTAAAAATAGAAGAAGTTGTTTCTAGAATTTTAAATTTAATTAAATAAAAAGGTATATGTATGAGTATTGAAAAAAATATTGAGAAAGTTGTTGATCAAAATGTTGAGCAAATAACAAGAGATTTTAAATCGTTTATTCCAGATAATATTGTGGAGATAGCTATAGGATACTCTGTATCTATTGTTGTTGCAGTTCTAATATTTTTTATTGGAAAATGGATTTCAAAAAATATAGTTAAGCTTTTAGGTAGAGCTTTAAGAAAAGTTGGTGGAGTTGATGAAACTTTGGTTAAGTTTTTGGAAAATATTGTTTATTATACATTGTTAACTGTTGTTATAATTGCTGCTTTAAACAAATTAGGAATTGCTACAACTTCGTTTTTAGCTATTTTAGGAGCTGCTGGTTTGGCTGTTGGTTTAGCTTTGAAAGACTCTTTAGGAAATTTTGCTTCAGGTGTTATGATAGTTTTATTTAAACCATTTAAAGCAGGCGATAGTGTAGTTGCTGGTGGAGTTAGTGGAACTGTTACTGAAGTTACAATTTTTAATACGGTATTTTTAACTGCTGATAATCAAAAAATAATTGTACCAAACTCTTCAATTACAAGTGGAAGTATAACAAATGTAAATGCAAACAATACAAGAAGAGTTGATATTGTTGTTGCTATTTCTTATGAAGATAATATCAAAAATGCAAAAGATGTTTTGACAAATATTATAAACTCAAATCCAAAAGTTTTAAAAGATAAAGGTGTTGGTATAGCTGTAACTGATTTAGCAGTTGATAGTGTAAAGCTAGGTGTTAATGTTTGGGCAAAGTCATCTGATTGTGGTTCTTTAAAAGCTGAACTTTTAGAAGAGATTAAAACAAAGTTTGATGAGGTTGGAATTACAATTCCATATCCAAAGAATGTATATCAACAAATCAAAAATTAATATACCAAAACTACTTATTGATATTTTGACAATATTGCAAGATAGTGGCTATAAGCCATATCTTGTTGGTGGTTGTGTGCGAGATTTTCTTTTAAATAAACCAGTTAAAGATTTTGATATTGAAGTATTTGGTCTTGAAAACTTAGAAAACTTAAAAGTAATTTTAGAAAAATATACAAAAGTTCATGATATTGGAAAATCTTTTGGTGTTTTAAAAATAAATATTGAGGATTTTGATATTGACTTTTCTATTCCTAGAGTAGAGAAAAAAGTAGGAACAACTCACAAAAGTTTTGAGATAAAACTTCTTTCAAATTTAAATATAAAAAAAGCTGCAAAAAGACGAGATTTTACTATAAATGCTATATATTACGACTATTTTAATGATAGTTTTATAGACCCTTTTTTGGGAATAAAAGATTTAAAAAAAAGAAAAATCAGATATATAGATAAAAAAAGTTTTGTAGAGGATAGTTTACGAGTTTTTAGAGCTTTTGGATTTGCTTCAAGATTTGATTTTAAAATAACAAAAAAGACAAAACAGTTTTTAAAAACTATTATAAAAAGTGGTGAGTTAAATAATTTATCAAAAGAGAGAGTTTTTGAAGAGTTAAAAAAACTTATTTTGAAATCAAAAAAACCAAGTGTTGGTTTAAAACTTTTTGATGAGTTTAAAATATTCAAAATATCTTTTTTAAAAAAATATAAAGCTATAGATAAGTTATCAAAAATTTTACAAAATAGAGATATAGATTTAAAAAGGGTATTGGTTTTATCTTTTGTTGTTTTGTTAAAAGGCGAAAAAGAGGAAGATGTTTTTGAATTTTTATCAAAAATAAGTAGTGATAAAAAATTTATAAACTCTATAATCTCTTTGTGTAAAGAGAGTTTGGAAGATGATATTATAAGCTTAAAAAAACAGTCTTTAAATATAGTTTTAGAAGATTTAATTTTAGTTGAGATGGCATTTGGAAATAAAGATATTGATTCGATTTTGCAAAAATGTGAAGAGTCTGATATTTTAAATAAAGCATTAAAACCACATATTATGGGAGTTGATTTGCTTGATTTAGGTTTTACTCCTAGTGGGGATTTTAGAGATATGTTAAATTTTGCAATGGATTTGCAAATAAAAGAGAATCTTTCGAAAGATAATTTAAAACAAAGACTTAAGAAGAGTTTTTAAAATAATATTTATATAATCTTCTTAGGGTCTGTATATTCTATTTTCGCTTCCATTTACAACATGAAATATAGTAACTCCATATTTTTTTGAGTAATATTTTAAAAGCAGATGCTGTAAAGTTGGCTCTATTGAAGGTGTAAACCAAGCATTGTTTGAAATCATAATCATATATTTAGTATCCCCTAAATTTTCAAATATTTTATCTGTAGTCCCTTCATAGCAAATTGCATTTCTATATTTTTCTCCTTGAATTATAAAATCTGTTGGAGAGCTTGCTTTTGAGTAATCAGTAGCTCCATTGTAGAAAATATCATTAATCAAATCAACAAAAAATTTAGGAAGAGGTATCTCTTCACCAAAAGGAACTAAAACAACTTTTTTTGCAACAGAGACACTATTTTTACTATAAAAATATGAAGCATTGAAAATTTGATTATCTTCAACATATAAAGCTCCAGTTACTATATCTATTTTATTTGATAATTCTAAAAGCATATTATTTAAACTAGGGTATTTGTTTAGTGCCACTGAAAATGCAGTTTCAGGTAAAACAACCAAAGTATAGCCTTTGTCTATGGCATCAAAAATTTGTTTAAAGTTTTCATCATTTAATATTTTTAAATACTCTTTATCCCACTTTAAAGATTGGTCTATATACATTTGAGGCATATAAATTTTTGCTTTTGGAGTATCTATAAATTCACCTTTTTCACTATGAAAAGCAAATAATAGTGGCAAAATAGCTAGTATCTTTGCTCTTTTTAGTTTTATTACAAGATAAAGTGATATAAGAATTAAGGCAAAGGCAAATTTTGTAGTACTTAAATATGATTCGATAAAAATAAGCTCTAGCTTTAACCAATTAAAACCAAATGGAGCGATAAATAAAAATCCAAAAATCATTAAAATTCTAAAAGAGAGTTTATCTATAACTGCAAAAAGAGCAAAAATAATTCCAAAAACAAGACCAATTCCTAAAAGTAAAAATGGAGCTATATAGCTAATATCGTAGTATTGTAAACTAACACTCATCCAATAACACCATAAAATTCCCGTAAAAAATCCTGCATAAAATAGTGAAATTCTTGGAATTGTTAGTAAAAGATATATTCCATAAAGTCCAAAGATTGTATTTATTAATTTAAACTCAAAACCAAAATATGATAAATATATAAAAGAGCTAAGTAGACAAGCTGTAATCAAGCCTTTTATTATTAAATTTTTGTTAAAATGTTGAGTTTTTAACAAAAACATACTAAACCCCCAATAAAAAGGAAATTCGATGCAAAGCGATTTATTGACTTCATTACTACCTCTGGTTGCACTTTTTGCAATATTCTATTTTTTAATAATTAGACCACAACAAAAACAAGCAAAAGCTCATAAAGAGATGATCATAAACCTTAAAAAAGGTGATAAGATTGTAACAAATGGTGGCTTAATGGTAGAAGTAGTAAAAGTTGAAGATGCATTTTTTTTAGTAAAAAATAGCGATAACTCTGAGATGAAATTAGCTAAAGAGTTTGTTACTAGACTTATTACTGAATAATTTATTATTTAAGATATGATTTTCATATCTTAAATTCTCCCCTCTACAAATAAGGATTTATATTGAAAATTTTTAATTTTAAACTCACAATTTTTTTAATTAGTGTTATATTTGGTATTGTTTTTGCTATTCCATCTTTAATGCAAACAGATTATGGTAAGAAAGTAAATTTGGGTCTTGACCTTCAAGGTGGACTTCATATGCTTTTGGGTGTGAACACAGAAGAAGCTGTAACTTCAAAAATAAAATCAATCGCAACTGCTATTAAATATTTTACTGATGATGAAGAGTTACTTATTGATGGATTGACTGTGAGCGATAACTCTATTTATTTCTCAATTTTAGATATTGATGAAATGGCTAAAATGGATAAAATGCTCGAAGAAATCAAAGGTTTAGATATAGTTAAACAAGATTTAGAGTATAAAGTTTCTCTAAATAATGAAGAGATAATAAAAACAAAAGATTACTCTGTTGCTCAAGCTGTTGAGACTATTAGAAATAGACTTGACCAATTTGGACTTAGTGAACCAACAGTTGTAAGACAAGGTGATAGCGATATAGTTGTTCAACTTCCAGGAATTAAAACAGCTAGTGATGAAAAAGCTGCAAGAGATTTAATCTCAAAAGCTGCAAAGCTTGAGCTTATGGCAGTTGATGAAGAAAGAATGGATAGAGTTTACCAAATGACAAGTAAAGAGGCAGCTGCTTTTGGAGATGTTATTTTAGAAGATACAAATGATTCAAATAAAAAGTATCTTGTAAAAGAGATACCAATTTTAGATGGAAGTCAAGTTGTAGATGCTCAAGTTGCTTTTAGTCAATCAAATCAACCAATTATAAATTTTACATTAAATAGTGCAGGAGCTAGAATTTTTGGTGATTTTACCGCTAAAAGTGTTGGAAAAAGATTAGCAATTGTTTTAGATGGAAAAGTTTATTCAGCTCCAAATATAAATGAGAGAATTGGTGGTGGAAGTGGGCAAATTTCTGGAGGATTTACAGTACAAGAAGCTGGAAATGTTGCTATTGCTTTAAGAAGTGGAGCACTTTTGGCAAGTGTAACTCTTTTGGAAAAAAGAAGTGTTGGTCCATCTTTGGGAGCTGATAGTATAAAAGCTTCAATGATAGCTTTGGTTTCTGGAACAGCTTTGATTTTTCTATTTATGATGTTTTATTATAGAAGAGCTGGGATTATTGCAAATATTGCTTTGATTGCAAATGTATTTATTCTTTTAGCAGTAATTGCTCTTTTTGGTGCAACTTTAACACTTCCTGGGATGGCTGGAATTATTCTTACATTAGGTATGGCAATTGATGCAAATGTTATTATAAATGAGAGAATTAGAGAAGTTTTAAGAACGGGTGCTAGTGTTCAAAAAGCTATAGAAGATGGATATTCAAATGCTATTAGAGCTATTATGGATGGGAATATTACAACTTTTTTAGTTGCTATTGTATTGTATGCTTATGGAAGCGGAGCTATTAAAGGTTTTGCTGTAACTATTTCTATAGGAATTTTAACTTCAATGCTTACATCAATAGTTGGAACTCATGGTATCTACAAAGCAATAATGCCAAAAATTGCAAAAGATAAAAACAATAAAAAATGGTTTGGAGTAGCATAATGGAGATTTTTAACAACAATAAAACTTATGATTTTATGGGTAAAAAGATTCCTTTTTTAAGTATATCTGGAATTTTGATTATAGCTTCATTTGTTTTACTATTTACAAGAGGTTTAAACTATGGTATTGATTTTGTTGGAGGAACAATTGTTCAAGTAAAATATGAACAAGCTGCACCTTTGGATAAGATAAGAGAAGTTTTAGAAAATAGTAAATATGCTGGTTCAAATGTAACAGAATTTGGAAGTGCTGATGAGATAACTATAAGATATACAGGTACTTCAAGTAGTGTAACAAATGATGCCAGTGATGATATGAGCAAAATATTAGCAAGCACTGGAAATTTTGAAATAAGAAAAATAGATATGGTTGGTGCAAAAGTTGGAGCTGAATTACGAGAAAAAGGTATTATGGCTTTAACTATGGCTTTGTTGGCTATGCTTATTTATATTGGGATAAGATTTGAGTGGAGATTTGCTGTTGCTTCTGTTATTGGACTTATTCACGATGTTATTATTACTTTGGGGATTATTAGTCTATTTAAAATTGATGTAAATCTCGATATGATTGCTGCTATTTTAACTTTGGTTGGATATACAATAAATGATACTATTATTGTAAATGATAGAATTAGAGAGAGTTTACAAACAACAAAAGAGAGAGACCTTGATGCTTTAATAAATGATTCGGTGAGTAAAACTCTTTCAAGAACAGTTCTTACATCTTCAACTACTCAATTAGCAGTACTTACTATGCTTTTATTTGGTGGAGAGATTATATATGCATTTTCATTTACACTATTTGTTGGAATTATAGTAGGAACTTACTCTTCTATTTTTGTGGTTTCTCCATTTATTAAATTCTTAGGATTTAATACAGATAGCTATAGAAGTAAACAAGCTATAAAAGAGGCAAATAGAAAAGAGAAAGAGAAATTAAGAGCTATGTATGAACAAGGAAGAGTTTAAATAAAGGTAATTTAAAATGGATTCTTCAATAAAAGTCTTAATTTCTATTATAGTGGTTTTATTTATTGCTGTTTATATACTTTTTAATGTAGTCTTAGAAAATGATACAAAAGAGAAAAAAAAGATAAATGAAAACCCTAGTTCTATTCAAGAAAGAAGAGATGCTTTAAAAGGGATGTTTAAGTAATATCCTCTTTTCTTAGAAGTAAGAATATAAAATATGCACCGAAAAGATTTATAGGTGCATATACATATGAATAAACTGAGTTATTAATAAAAAGATACAAAAAAGAGTTTAAAATATATATAAATATTAAAAACTGTAAAGAACTTTTTATATAGATATTTAAAAAATCAATTTTTATCATCTCTAGTTTTTGTAAAATAATCAATAGAAAAAATAGATTAAAAAATAGTGAAAAAATACTTAATATTAAGTTTTTATTTTGAATTATATTTGAAGATTGAATAAAAATAGATACTAGTATTATAAAAATTGAACCATATTTTACTATTGGTTCAAAATCTATGAACTTTAAAAAACAGCATCTTTTTTTTAAAGTAGGAAGAAGAGTATTAAACTTTTTTTTACTTTGCATTACTCTTTCATTCTATTAAAAATTGTCTCTAAGTTTAAGTCTTCTTCGCTTTGAATTTCACCATTTGAATGTAGTTCAAACACAACAACACTTTTATCTTTTAGAGTTGATTCTTTGTTACTTCCAAAACCGCTAGAGTATAATCTTGAAGGTTTTACATTGTATTTTACTAACTCTCTTATTACGTTGTTTGCTCTTGCTGTTGAAAGCTCTAAAGCATCTTTGTGTTTAGAATTTTTAACTTCATTTTCTTGTGCATAACCTTTTACATTTATTTCAGTTTCTTCAGGCATTGCATTTATTAACTTAGATAAATTACTTAAAAAATCATTTGCAAAAACAGATGTAATCTCTGATTTTCCACTCTCAAAAGCTAAATGTGCTGGAACACTCATTAAAGAACCATTTGGAAGCTCTATTAGATTGGCACCTTTATTTTGATTTTGTTCTTGTTCTTCTTTATTTTCTAAAGTATGAACTATAACCTTTTTCCCCTCAACATTATCATCAATAGGTTCATCTGTCATAGCTTTTTCTTGTTTTGTTTGCTCTTCAACAATATTTGCAGATGGAAATTTATAAATTTTTATAAACTCTTCTTTTAAAGCTTTTTGTTTCTCTATATTTACAGATGCCAAAGCATATAAAGCAATAAAAAGTGCCAAAAGAAGACTTAAAAAATCGGCATATGGAACTGCCCATTTTTCACCAGCTGGGCACTCGCACTTCTTTTTTTTAGACATCTAAAAAAAATCCTATAAAGGCATAGGAGTTATCATTTTTGATAACTTCAATTTAAGTTCACCTGGTGCATCACCTCTTGCCATTCCTTTGCAAGCAGCAAGTATTAGGTATTGTTCTTTTACAACTAAATGTCCTTTTGCTTTTAACTTAATTCCCCACGGCCCTAAGAAAATATATGAACCACCAATTCCCATAACAGTTGCTGTAAATGCTCCTGCAATTCCAGCTGCCATTGCGGGAGGATCATCTAATTTTTGTAAAGCTAAGATTAAACCAAAAACAGCTCCAACAAGCCCAATAGTAGGAGATGTTTCACCTGCATGCAACCAAAAGTGGCTAGCCCCGTGATAGTACTCTTCTGTTGCCTCAATTACAGGTTCTAGTTGCTCTTCGATTTGTTCTTCTTTGCTTCCATCAACAACCATGCTTAAAGCTTCTTTTAAAAATTGATGATTTAAACCTTGAACATCTTTTTCTAAAGCTAAAACCCCTTGTTTTTTTACAGTTATTGCATATTCAACAAGTTCATCAATTCTTGCTTCAAAATTTACAGGTGATTTTTTAAATATATTTTTAAACTCTTTAAAAGCTGCTTTTACATATGTGGAATCAGTTGCTACAACAGCTGCTAGTATTGCAGTTGGTATAACAATAATAAATGAAGAGATGTGAAGAACTCCAGCTGGATTTCCACCCTCTAAAATAACCCCCACAGAAATAGATGTTATAGCACCTATTAATCCTAACAGTACAGATAAATCCATTTGTTTTCCTAAAAAAAAATTAGTTTATAGTATCTAAAGTAAATTAAAAAAATGCTGTAATATGCTTGAAATTAGTTTTTTATACAATTTTAGCTAATATACAGACTTTATTTTAAATAGTTAAAAGGAAAAAAATGGACTGGGGTAAGGTAACCTATATTTTCTTAACATTGATGTCTTTAACAACAACTGCGGGGTTTTTGTATGAACCAAATATCATAGCCCTTTTTATAGCAGCTGGAGTTAATGTTATTTCTACAATTTTAAAAATTGGTGTAAAAAATCTTCTAGCAGCTGAGCTATTGGCTTGTTCTTTGGTTGCTGATTTACACTTGATTCCTGCATTTTTGGTATTTGTTTTTACAGGAAATATGAATTTAGTTATTGCTCTTGCAATTGGTGCTGTAATTGCAAATATTGTATCAATGATACTTTCTATGATAGAGAGTGCAAAAAATAAAGAAAAGGAAGATTATTAATGGAGTATTTGGCAAAAGATATTGAAAAAAAATGGCAAAAATTTTGGGTAGATAATAAATCTTTTGAACCAAGTTACGATTTTTCAAAACCAAAGAAATATATATTAAGTATGTTTCCATATCCTAGTGGAAGAATTCACATGGGACATGTTAGAAACTACTGTTTAGGTGATGCTTTTGCCAGACATTTTAGAAAAAATGATTTTAATGTACTTCATCCAATTGGTTGGGATAGTTTTGGAATGCCAGCTGAAAATGCTGCTATTAAAAACAAACTTCATCCAAAAAAATGGACTTATGAAAATATAGATTATATGAGAAATGAGCTAAGAAGTTTAGGTCTATCTTTTAGTGAAAATCAAGAGTTTGCAACTAGTGATGAGCTTTATACAAAATATGAGCAAGAGTTTATAATTAAAATGTATGAAGCTGGAGTTTTATATAGAAAAAGTGCAACTGTAAATTGGTGTAATGATTGTCAAACAGTTTTAGCAAATGAGCAAGTTGTTGAGGGTTGTTGTTGGAGATGTGATAATGAAATTATACAAAAAGAGATGCCAGGATACTATGTGGCTATCACAAACTATGCACAAACTTTGCTTGATGATTTAAAAACACTTGAAAATTCATGGCCTTCTCAAGTTTTAACAATGCAAGAGAATTGGATTGGAAGAAGTGAGGGATTAGAGTTTAAATTTGATGTAACAAAAGAGACAAGAGCAAAACTTGATAAGATGTTTGCAAATTTTAGTGTATTTACTACAAGACCTGATACTATTTATGGAGTTTCATATACAGCACTTTCTCCAGAACATCCAATTGTAAAATATATATTAGAAAAAGAGTTGTTGCCAAAAAATAAGTTAAATGCTATTAAAAATATGCAAAAAGTAGCACAAAAAGATAGAGCAATACAAGAAAAAGAGGGAATTGATTTAGAAATTGAAGCAATTCATCCATTAACTGGGCAAAAAATACCAGTTTGGGTTGCGAATTTTGTATTAAGTTCTTATGGGGAAGGTGCTGTTATGGCTGTTCCTGCACATGACCAAAGAGATTTTGAGTTTGCAAAAAAGTATGATTTACCAATAAAACAAGTGATTGTTGGAGATGATGGCTTAATAGAAAAACAAACAGCTGCTTATACAGATGATGGAGTTTTAATAAATAGTGAGAGTTTTACTTCCTTAAAAAATAGTGATGCAAAAAATGCAATAATATATCACTTTGAACAAAATTCAAATGGAAATAAAAAAGTAAATTTTAAACTTAGAGATTGGGGAGTTTCAAGACAGAGATATTGGGGAGCTCCTATTCCATTTGTTCATTGTAAAACTTGTGGCTTAGTTCCTGAAAAATTAGAAAATCTTCCTGTAGCTCTTCCTGATGATGTAGAAATTACAGGAGAGGGCAATCCTCTTGAGCTTCATCCTACTTGGAAACATTGCACTTGTCCAAAATGTGGCGAAAATGCAATAAGAGAAACAGATACTTTGGATACTTTTGTGCAATCATCTTGGTATTTTTTAAGATATGCAACAAATCATAAAAAGTGGCAAACTGAAGGAATTTCAAAAGAAGATAGTGATTATTGGATGGATGTTGACCAATATATTGGTGGAATTGAACATGCTATTTTACACCTTTTATATGCAAGATTTTTCACAAAAGTTTTAAGAGATTTAGGTTATACAAACTCAAGTGAACCATTTAAAAGACTTTTAACTCAAGGTATGGTTTTAAAAGATGGTGCAAAAATGAGTAAAAGTAAAGGAAATGTTGTAGATCCTGATATTTTAATTGAAAAATATGGAGCAGATACAGCAAGAATGTTTATACTTTTTGCAGCACCACCAACAAAAGAGTTAGAGTGGAATGATAGTGCAGTTGAAGGAGCTTATAAATTTATAAAAAGATTTTATGAAAGAGCTGTTAACATAACTTCAAATGGTTTAAAAGAGTTTAAAAACATATCTCAAGATAGTTTAAGTAAAGATGAAAAAGAGGCTAGAAAAAAAGTTTATGAAGCTTTAAATAAATCAAATGAAGTTTTAACAAAAACATATGCTTTTAATACTTTAATCGCTTCTTGTATGGAAGCTATGAACTATTTATCATCACAAAAGAATGAAGCTATTTGGGCAGAAGCTTACTATATTTTAACAAATATTTTAGAGCCAATTATCCCTCATACTTGTTGGGATATATCAAATAAATATTTTGAACTTCAAAACTTTAAAAAGCCTTTAGAGATAAAAAATGAGGTTTTTGAAAAAGATAGTATAGTTTTAGCTGTGACAGTAAATGGTAAAAAAAGATGCGAAATAGAGGTTGCTTTAAACGCTTCAAATGAAGAGGTTTTATCACTAGCTAAACAAAGTGCAAAAAAATGGTTAGAAAATTCTACAATTATAAAAGAGATAGTTGTACCAAATAAACTTGTAAATATTGTAATTAAGGCATAAAATGAGACTTTTAAAACCAATTTCTTTACTTTTAATATCTATTTTATTTTTGACATCTTGTGGATATAGACCATCTGCATACTATGCAAATCAAGAGTTAGGAAAAGATTTATTTGTAAGATTGGATGTAGCACCATCTGATCCAAAAAACTCTGTTTTAGTAAAAGATGCAGTAACGAAGATATTAATTCAAAGAGTTGGTTCTAATATGGTTAATAGTGAATCACAAGCTGATGTTATAATGGATTTAAAAATCGCAAGTGTTGGTTTCTCTACTTTACAATATGATCAAGATGGTTACAATAAATTGTATAAAGCAAATGTTGTAATAGCTGTTAAATATTTTGATAAATCTACATCAAAAACAAAGAATTTTACAGTTGATGGTGAGTATGATTTTGCTGTTGATATTGGAAGTACTATAAACGATACACAAAGATTTGAAGCTATTTCAAAAGCTAGTGATATGGCAGTTACTGATCTTCTTTCAAGAGTTGCTGTTGGTTCTTTTCAATAAAAATGAGTTTAAAAACAAAATCTTTAAGTAGTTTTTTAGAACATAAAACTATGTACTATGACAAAATAGATTTTAGCTTTGTAAATAAAGCTTTCTCTATTTTGGAAAAAAAGATAAAAATACCTTTTGTTATTCATATTGTTGGAACAAACGGAAAAGGAAGTACGGGAAGATTTTTATCTCATTATTTATATAAAACTGGCTTTAAAACTCTTCATTATAGCTCTCCTCATATCAAAAAATTTAATGAGAGAATTTGGATAAATGGAGCTGATGTTAGTGATGATTTGCTACAAAATGCTCATAATTTTCTTCTTAGTATTTATGATGAAGAGTTACTTCAAAAATTAACATATTTTGAATATACAACTCTTTTAGCTCTTTATTTAAGTAAAGATTGTGACTATTTAGTCCTAGAAGCTGGATTAGGTGGAGAGTTTGATGCTACAAATGTTGTAAAAAATGACCTAAGTTTAATCACAACTATAGGACTTGACCATATCTCTTTCTTAGGCGATAGCATAGAAAAAATCGCAAGAACAAAAATGAGAGCAACAAATACAAAGATGATAATAGGTTATCAAGAGTTTAAAGAAGTTTTTGAAGTTGCACAAAAAGTAAAAGAAGAGTTAAAAAAAGAGTTTAATACCAATATTGAAATTCTAAAAGTTGAAAACTTTGATGTAGATTATGATTTTGTTTTTGCTTCATATTTAAAAAGAAATTTGGTACTTAGTATTAGATGTTTAGAAGAGTTACCATTTTTCAAAAATAGTCCTATAAATCTTGATATTTTTAATACAACTTTGCTATTTGGAAGATGTCAAAAAATAGCAAAAAACTTATATATTGATGTTGGACATAACTCTTTGGCTGCTAAAGTTATAAAAGAAGAGTTTAAAGATAAAAAAATAACTCTGATTTATAACTCTTATGAAGATAAAGATTATTTTGAAGTATTAAAAGTTTTAAAACCAATCATAAAAGAGATTTTTATTTTAGATTTAGATGATAAACGAATTGTGAAAAAAGATATTTTGAAGAAGTGTATAAAAGAGTTAGAACTTATTGAGATTGAAAAATTAGCAATGGATTTAGAAAATGATTATTTGGTTTTTGGATCTTTTTTAGTTGTTGAGAATTTCTTGGGAATAATAGGTTATGAAAACAGTTGAGCTTGAGTTAGAAGAGTTATATTTTCAAAAACAAAAGCTTGATGAAAGAATTAAAGAATTAGAAAACTCTTTAAAAAATCAAAAATCAAAAGATAAAAAAGAGTTTTCAAAAGATGAAAAAATAGAGCTTTTTAGAGAACTTTTTATAAGTAGAGCCGATATTTATGCTAAAAAATGGAAGAGTAAAGATGGAAGCAAAGAGGGCTTTTCTGCTGTTAGTAAAACATTTATGGGTGATGATTTTTTGCCTCTTACAAATAAAGATTTAGAAGAACATTTAAGAGGAAATATCTTTTTAGCTTCATATTTAATAAATAAAAATCAAGAGTGTAAATATGTAGTAATGGAACTAAACAGTGAAGATGTTTTTAAGCTTCAAAGAGCTTTGCTAGAGTTAAATATAGTAGCTTCTTACAGTCTAAGCTCATATAATAGTATTTTTGCTTGGATATTTTTTAAAGAAAAAATTTCATCAAATATATCTTTTTCATTTTTATATTTTTTACAAAAAAAAGCAAATATTAGTGTAAAACTCTATCCAAATAGTGAGTTTTCAACTCAAGAAAAATTAGGCTCTTACATAGAACTTCCTTTACAGCTTTTTTATAGAAATAAAAATCGTACAGTTTTTTTGGATATTAATACAAAAAAAGTTTTTCATGACCAGTGGAATTATTTAGCAAATATAAAAAAAGCAAGTAAAGAACAAATTTATAGTTTTGCGCAAGTTTTAAAACCACAAAATATACAAAAAGATTTAAAAACTGTAGATTTTCCACAAAATAGTATAGATATAGTTTTAGATAGCGGAATTAATTTTCCAATACAAAGCTTATCAAAAAGTTTTATAAGTAAATTAAAATCATTTGCTAGTTTTGAAAATCCTCAAATAAAACTACTGCTTAGTCTTAGAAAACCACTATACAATACTCCAAAATATCTAAAAGGTTATGAAGAGAGTAGTGAATTTTTAAAACTTCCTAGAGGTTTAAAAGAGAAACTTTTTGAATATCTAAATTATAATTTAGTTAAATATAAAATAATAGATAATAGAGTTTTTGAAAAAACAAAGACAAAGGAAATTTTATTTACTCTAAGAGCTGAGCAAGAAGATTCTATAAAAGAGATTTTAAAATACGATAGTTCTATTTGTGTAGCTCCTCCAGGATTTGGAAAAACTTTGCTTGGTGCAAAAATATTTGAACAAAGAGCTGTAAAAACTCTTATTATTGTAAATAAAAATATGTTGCTTGATCAATGGATTAGTCGTTTTATAGACTATTTTGGATATAAAAAAGCAGATATCGGATTTTTAGGAAAAAGCCAAAATAGACTTAATGGAAACATAGATATAGCTACAATGCAAAGTTTGAATAATAACCCTGAATTAGTAAAAAATTATACACAATTAATAGTTGATGAGTGTCACCATATTCCAGCACTTACCTTTGAGCAAATTGTAAAAAACTTTAAAGGAAAGTATATTTTAGGACTTAGTGCAACACCAAATAGAAAAGATGAATTAGACCCAATACTCTATCAGCAATTAGGAAGTATATCTTATGAGTACAAAAAGCCAAAGACACATACAAATAGACTTCTTGTAATAAAAACTGAATTTACAAGTAGTGCTGATAATTATGCAGGAATTATAAATGAACTAGTTTCAAATGAAACTAGAAATAGACAAATAGTGCAAACTATAAAAGAGAATATAAATAGAAAAATCTTGCTTTTAAGTGATAGAATAGAACATCTTAATCTTTTAGAAAATATTTTAAAAGAAGAAAAAATAGATTTTGTTAGTGTTCATGGAAGCCAAAATAAAAAAGAGCAAGTAGAAAATATGCAAAAAGTTAAAACAAGTTCACTCATACTTGCTACTAGCTCATTTTTTGGAGAGGGTATAGATTTTCCTCATTTAAACACAATTATTTTTGTAACTCCAATATCTTTTTATGGAAGATTAATTCAGTATTTAGGGCGAATTGGAAGAGGAAATCAAGAGTGTTTAGCTATAGATTTTCTTGATAGTAAAAATGCTATGCTAAATTCAACTTATAAAAAAAGACTTGAAGGGTATAAAGCTATGCATTATAAATAATTATAATAAAAATAAATTTTTTTATATAATTTTTTATTATAATTTAATACTTTTTCATATAAACTCAAAAACAATTTTTTTGAAGGAGTTTTTTATGAAGTTAGTAAAAGTTTTTATAGCGAGTTCGTTGTTATTTGGTTCATTGTTTGCTTCAGAGTTTATATCTTATGATGATTTAAGTAAAAAATTAAAAGAAGAAGCAAAACAATCAGGAACAATGGCAACAACTCAAGAAGTAAAAGATGCTTTAAATGCTAAAGATTGGGCGGTTGTTGATGTACGAACTATGGAAGAGTGGTCAGGAGCTTCTATAAAAGGAAGTTTTAGAGTAGGAAGAGAAACTCCAGAAAAAGCTTTGGAAAATATAGTTTTAGACGATAACGATAAGTTTGCAAAAGATAAGTTAATTGTTGTTTGTAATACAGCTTCAAGAGCAGTTATTGAAGCTCAAGCTTTTAAGCAAATGGGATTTAAAACTGTAAAAGTATATGAGATAAACAAATGGATTGATGAGTGTAATCCAGTTGTTACAAAATATAGTGCTGGTGAACACAAAGATGGAACTAAAACTAAGTTTGGTAGTTATTATGCGGAGCATTGTAAAAAGTAGATAAAGAAGTAGAATAAATTTCTACCTCTTTTATAGAAAAGTTAAGAATAAAATTCAACAGATTTTGATATATTTTTGGCTCTTATTTCATCTTTATTTTTTACAATTTCTCCATCTTCATCAATTCTTATTTTTTGTCTTTGATGATTTGTTTCTTGTTTCTCTTCTTCTTTTGCTAATAACTTTTCTTCTAGTTTTTTTACTCTATTATCAAGGATTATAATCTCATCTAAAAGAAGGTTTTTTTCTATAATTAAGCCATTTGCTTCATTTTTTATTTGCCCCATTCTTTCTTTATAGGCATTTCTCTCTTTTTCGATAATATTGTTAAAATCTTTTAAATTTTTATTCTCTTGCTCAAGAAGAACAATTTTTTTTACTAAAATAAGGTTTTCACTCTTTAGCCTTTCTGAATCTTGCATAGCAAGACGGCTTAGAAGTTCATAGTTCATCAAAAATCCTTTAAATAAAGATTAATATTATATTGTGAAATATAATCATATCAGAAAAATAGGTAATTTAGCATAAAAGTATATTATGTTAAAATCTTACAATTTTTTTTCAAGGTTTATGATGATTACAATTGATGTTTTAGTTTTGTTAGATGTTGTTGGTTTAGAAGATAGAGATAAGTTTGAAAAGCATGTAAAAAAAGAGGGTTTTATAAAAGTAGAGAATGAGGATTTTGTCTATACAGGAAATTCTACAACTACAACTTTTGCTACAAAAGCTTATATTTTGGAAGTTTTTAAAAAAGGTTTACAAAAAAGTGGTTTTGAAGAGGCATCTTTGGTTTTTTTGTTAAATGAAACACCATATCCACCTTATGTATATGATAAAAATACAAATGATTTTGAATTAAGTGAAGCTGATAAATAGTGAAAAATATATATGAATTCTTAAAAAATTTAAAAGATGAAAAAAGTTTAAAAAAGTGCCAACTTCTAATAGTAAACGATGACTCACAAGCTCAAACAGCCTCAAATATAGTATCTTTTTTAGGTTTTAAACCATTTGTTTTGGCTGATTTTAGAGCAAATTTTAAAGATGATTTACTCTCTTTTAGTGATGAGTTACAAGATATTACAAAATCTTTACAAGATTTCTACTCATATAAAAAAGAGGATAAAATACTTATTTCACCTCTTAGAACAATATCTTTTCCTATGCCAAAAAAAGAGTGTTTTGATGAGTTGAAAATTAGTTTTGCTGATAATCTTGATTTGGCTTTGTTTAAAGATAAGCTTTATAATTGGGGATACTATTTTGTAGATATTGTTACAAGTGCTGGAGAAGTTTCTTTAAGAGGAGATATTTTTGATATTGCACCGCTTGGAAGTGATTTTGGATATAGAGTAAGTTTGTTTGATAATGAAGTTGAAAGTATTAGAAAGTTTGATATTGAAGATCAAAAATCACAAAAAGAGGAGCTTGAAAGTTTTACAATTACGCCTGCTTTTTTGGCTTTAAACGAAGATAGTTTTGAAGAACTAAGCTCTAAAATAGAACTCTCTTCAAGTGATGCTTTTGTTAAAGATATTCACTCTTTGGGATTTTGGTATTTAGATGATTTAGCACATTATTTACCACAAAATATGGATTCATTTATTACACAAGAGGCATTAAATGAACTAGATGAAGCATATATTTTTGAAGAAAGAAGGCTAAATAAAGATAAGTTTTTAACTATTCCACAAATATATTCAAGTAAAGAGTATAAAGAGATAAGTCCTTCAAATATAAAAGAGTTTATCTCTTTTCATAAAGATAAAAAAATCACTTTAATAACTACAAGTGAAGCAAGAGTAAAAGCACTTGATTTGCCACTTGATGATAAAGCTATAAAGTATCACTTTAGTGATGAGATAATAAATCTTTTAGGTAACAATGAATTAATAATTTCTTTAAATAAAGAGATAAAGAAAAAGAGAAAAAAAAGAGTAAAACTAGTTGTTGATGAGTTGGTTCTTAATGATTTTGTAGTTCATGAAAAACATGGAATTGGGGTTTACAAAGGAATTGAACCAGTTACTATAATGGGCGGAAAAAGAGATTTTGTAGTAATAAATTATCAAGGTGAAGATAGGCTTTTAATTCCTGTTGAAAATATTGATACTATTGATAGATATGTTGCAGATGGTGAGAGTTATGCGATTGTTGATAAACTTGGTCGTGGAAGTTTTGCAAAATTAAAAGAGAAAGTAAAAGATAGACTTTTTGAAATTGCAAATGATATTATAAGACTTGCAGCGGCACGTGAGCTTGTAAATGGAATAAAAATCTTTGTAGATGATTATTTGATAAAAGATTTTCAAGCATCTGCTGGGTTTAAATATACAAAAGATCAAACTAGAAGTATAAATGAGATATTAGCTGATTTAAGTAGTGGAAAAGTTATGGATAGGCTTTTAAGTGGTGATGTTGGATTTGGAAAAACAGAAGTCGCTATGAATGCTTTACTTGCTGTTATAAATAGTGGATATCAAACAGTCTTTGTATGTCCAACTACACTTTTAGCAACGCAACACTATCACTCAATTTCAAAAAGATTTAAAGAGTTTGGAATTGATGTTTATAAATTAGATGGAAAAACTAGTGCAAAAGAAAAAAGTAATATAAGAAATGGTTTAGAAGATGGTTCTATAAAACTAGTAATTGGAACTCACTCTTTACTTGATGTAAAAACTTCTAATCTTGCACTTGTGATAATTGATGAAGAGCATAAGTTTGGAGTAAAACAAAAAGAGAAACTAAAAGCTCTAAGAGAAGATGTACATATTTTCTCAATGAGTGCAACTCCAATTCCTAGAACTTTAAATCTAGCCTTATCAAAACTAAAAGGAATGAGTAGTTTGCTTACACCTCCTAGTGAGAGATTGGGAGTGCGAACTTTTGTAAAAGAGTATAGTGATGCTTTAATCAAAGAGGTTATTTTAAGAGAAAAAAGAAGAGGTGGACAACTTTTTTATGTTCACAACAATATCGCATCTATTGAAGCTAAGAAAAAAGATTTACTTGAAATAATGCCAAATATAAAAATAGAGATTATTCACTCTCAAATAAAAGCAGATGCTACAGAAAAAATAATAGAAGCTTTTGAAAACAAAGAGTTTGATATTTTACTTGCAACTTCAATCATTGAAAGTGGAATTCACTTACCAAATGCAAACTCAATATTAATAGATGGAGCAGATAGATTTGGAATAGCAGATTTGCATCAATTAAGAGGAAGAGTTGGACGAAGCAATAAAGAGGGGTTTTGTTACTATGTAGTTGAAGATAAGAGCAAAATAACACCTGAAGCTATAAAAAGATTAGTTGCACTAGAGTCAAACTCATATTTAGGAAGTGGAACAGCTTTGGCTCATCAAGATTTAGAAATAAGAGGTGGTGGGAATATTATAGGAGCTGAGCAAAGTGGACATATAAAACAGATTGGTTATGGTTTATATCTTAAAATGCTTGAAGATACTTTGGCAGTTTTAAGTGGAGAAACAAAAACCTCTGAACAAAATATTGATATAAAACTAGCAATTTCTGCATATATTAGTGAAGATTATATAAGCGAAGATAGAATAAGACTTGAACTTTATAGAAGGTTAAGCAAAGCTATAAGCAAAGAGACTTTATATGAAATTGAAGAAGAGATGGAAGATAGATTTGGAAAATTAGATATTCCAACAAAACAGTTTTTAGAGTTAATTTTAATAAAAATTCTAGCTATTGCTAAAGGAATAAATCAAATAAGCTCTTATGAGATGAATATAACTTTTGTCAAAGCTGATGGTATAAAAGAGACAATAAAATCTAGAAGCAAAGATGATGACGATATTATAAGTGCTACTTTACAGTATTTAAGAAAATAAATGATAAAATTACTTTACATTTTTAATAAAAAATCTTATAATGATAAGTAAATTTATCATTATGAGTTAAAGATGAAAAAAATATATGTAAATATAGATAATACAAATGTTGGTGAGTTGTTTTTTGAAAAAGATAAAAATCAATATGGATTTAATTATTTAACAAATTATAAACCAATTTCTTTGATTATGCCTTATAAAAGCTCCTCTTATATTTGGAAATATAAACTTCACCCAATTTTTGATATGAATATGCCTGAAGGTTATCTTTTTGAACTTTTTAAAAACTATTTAACAAAAGAGTATGGATATATCGATGATTTTTTAGTTTTTTCTCATATTTGTTCAAATATTCAAAGTAGATTAACATACAAAAGTGAGTTTGAAAAAAAAGAGTTTTTCTCTTTTGATTTGGATGAAGTTTTGCAAAATGATACACAAGAGACATTTTATAAAATCGTTACAACTTTTTTATCTAAAAATGCAATCTCAGGAATACAGCCAAAATCTTTGGCAATTTTAGAAGATAAAGAGAGTTTAATCGCAAAAGAGTACATAATAAAAACTTGGGCAGATGAATATCCACAACTTGCACTAAATGAGTATTTTTGTCTAAAAGCTATTTTTAAAACAGGAGTGAAAATTCCAAATATAAAAGTTTCTAAAAATGGCAAATTTTTATTAGTAGAGCGATTTAATTATGATAAACAAACTGATAGTTTTTTAGGTTTTGAAGAGATACTTTGTTTACTTGGAAAAAATAAAGATGAAAAATATAGTGGAAGTTATGAACAAATATCAAAAGTTATTTATAGTGTTAGTACTCAAAAACTTGAAGATATGAAAAGCTTTTATAAACTAATAATTATGAATTATTTACTTAAAAATGGAGATGCTCATCTTAAGAATTTTGGAATACTTTATAATAGTGATTTTTCACAAATTTTCTTTGCACCAGCTTATGATGTGGTAAATACTCTTGTATATTTTCCAAAAGATAGACCAGCTTTAAGTATGTTTGGTAAAAAAGTTTGGTTTGGAAAAAAAGAGCTTGTTAAGTTTGGAATACAAAGCTGTTATTTAAATCAAAATGAAGCAAATGAAATATACGAACTTTGTATAAAAGCTTTGAAAAGCTCTATATTTGAACTTGAAGAGTATTTGAAAAGTGATAAAAATTTTGAAGAAATTGGAACAAAGATGTTAAATATTTGGAAACTATCACTTGATGAAAAAACATATAAGGAGATACCAAATGAAACTATATGAAATAGGGCAAAAAATAAAAGTTTTAAGAGAAGAAAAAAAACTTACTCAAGAAAAACTTGCACAAAATTGTGGAATAAGTAGAGTAACTTTAGGCAAAGTTGAAAAGGGTGAACTTGGAAACACAAGTGTTAAAACTCTTGATTTGATTTTAGATAGTTTAGGTTATGAAATAGAGTTTAAAATCAAACAAAACTTTGGACTTCCTAGTTTGGAAGAGTTTTAAAATGGAGATTTTATGCAAGATTTAAAATTTAGAGTATTTAAAAAAGATGATATAAAAGCTGTTGTAGAACTAATAAACAAAGCATATAGAGAAAAAAATCCAAACTCTTGGATAAGCGAAGCTTCCTTGCTTAGTAAAATTAGAGTAAATGAATATATGATAAAAGAAATTTGAAAGTAGGTAAAATTGTTTAAAATATTTCTAATTATCTCAATATTATTTTTAAACTCTTTAGCAAATGATATAAAAACTATTGGCTATAAAGGAGATATAGATTTAGTTTTAGGAGATTTTTCTAAATCAAATCTTGATACTATTTGTGGTTTTTCATATCCAGAGATTTATAAAATTTGGAAAAAGAATCCAACTTTTACTCTTAAAGATATAGAAAATTGTAGTGAATTATTAAAAGAGTATTCGCAAAGTTTAGGTTTTTATAGAGCTAAAATTGATTATGAGATTAAAAATGATATTGCGACAATAAATATATTTAGAAATGAAGCTATAAAAGTTTCATCTATAAAAGTAGAAGATGAGTATAAAAAATTTGTAAATTTTAAAAAAGATGAGGTTTTTATATCTTCAAAATTCACTGAATCAAAAAAAAATATAAGAAAGTATCTAAATGAGAATGGTTATGCAAAAGCAGATATAAATGCAAAAGCTTATGTAAATTTAGATGAGTATAAAGTTGAGTTAATTTACATAATAACAAAAAACAAGCTTCAATATTTTGGTGATATAAATATTCAAAATAGTGCAAATCTTAGTCAAGAGCTTTTACAAAAGCATATTGAGTTTAAAAAAGGAGATATATATAACTCCAAACTTCTTGATAAAACTTATGAAAACCTATATAACTTTGGGATTTATAAAACTATTATAGTTGAGCCAAATCTTAATTCAAATAGTGATTTTATACCTATAAATATAAAATTAGAAGAGGGTTTTTTCAAAGAAAACAGTTTTGGTTTTGGTTATGACACTGATAAAAAATTTAGATTTAAAGCTCAACATAAAAATGAGAATTTTTTAGGAGATTTAAAACAGTTTACAGTAGGAACAAATGTAAATAGCGAAGGCTATGAACTTTATAATAATATCTTTGACCCATATTTTATAAAAGATAATATCTCTTTAAATAATGATATTTCATATGAAAATATGGATTATACAAGTTATTCTCAAAAGAAGATAGAAGATAGATTAACTTTTTCAAAAGAGATTTTCACTTTACCAAATAGTGTTGGATTTTTAGCTGAGCACTCTACAATTGAATCAGATTTAAAAGAGTACAAAAGTGGAACTTATCTTTTAAATTCTTTGTTTTATGAGATTAAATTAGATAGAAGAGATGATAGTTTCAATCCTAAAGATGGGTATTTTTTATCTTTTTATATTGAAGATGGATCAAAATTTATAGGAAGTGAATATGATTATTTAAAAACAGTTTCTGATTTAAAATATATTAAAACTTTTGATAATCTTACTGCTTCTTTTAAAACAAAAATAGGAACTATAGATAGAGATTTGCCTATTTTTAAACACTTTTTTGCTGGAGGTGCATATAGTAACAGAGGATATGCTTATGAAAAAGTTGGTGTAAAAGATAGTGATGATAATCCATATGGTGGGCTTAGTATGATAGATAGTAGTTTGGAATTTGAGTATAATATTTATAAAAATATCGGTATAGTTACTTTTTTTGACTCTACAATGCTTAGTTTGGAATCAAATAACTTTAATGATAAATTCTACAACTCTTTTGGTTTTGGTGCTAGATATTATACTCCAATTGGTCCATTTAGAGTTGATTTTGGTTTTCCAAAAGATGATGGTGGATTTGTATTTCATATAGGAATAGGACAAGTATTTTGATAGTTTTACGAGTTTTAAAATATCTATTGTTTACAATAATAGCTTTATTTTTAGTAGCATTTTTATATCTTATTACATCAAAAGATGTTACACAAAAGATATTTAACTATCTTAGTGTTGAATTTCCTATAAAATATAGCAAAGTTGAAGGAAGCATCTATGAAGGAATTAAAATATATGATTTAAACTACGATGATATGGTAAAAGCAAAAAGTATATATATAAAACCCAATATTATTTCACTTTTATTAAAAGAGATAAATATCTCTGATTTAAAAGTAGAAAGTATAGGAATAGAAGATAAATTAATCTCATTTATCAAAGATATTAACCAAAAGGAAAATGAAAATGACAATAGTAGTTTTGAGTTTCCTTTTTCTTTGTTCATAAAAAATTTTGAACTCTCAATGTATGATTTTTCATACGAAAATCAAAAAATAGATGAGATAGTTTTAAATGCAAAAAATATCAACTCAAATCTTAAAGATAAAATAAGTGCAGATATATTTACAAAAATCAAATCAAACTTAGCGAATCTTGAAGCAAAAGCAGAGATAAAAAACAATTTCTATAAACTTAACTCAAATATTGATTTAAAAGAGTATGCAAAATCAAAAATAGATTTAGATGCAACTGGAGATTTAGAAAAAGTTAGTTTTTCTATAAAAAGTGATGATTTAAGAGTTTTAAACTTAAAAGAGAAAATTGATATAAAAGATATAAAACTTATAGGAAATTATGATATTAAAAATTCTAATCTTGATATTTCAAGTTTAACATCTATTTTAAAATATGAGCAAATTTTTACAAAACTAGATGCAAAAGCGAATCTTTTAAACAATGATTTAGATAGTTTAAAATTTCAAGCAAATTTTTACACAACTATAAAAAAGAGTATTTATAAATCTTTGGATAAAGATTTAATCATAAAATCAAACTTTATAGGAGATTTAAAGCAGATAGAATTTAAAAATATTTTAGAAGAAAATTTCGTAAAAATAGATGATTTTTTTCTAAAAATAGATAGTTCAAATTTAAATGGAGTTGCAAAAATAGATAATAAAAATATAGATATTGTTTCTACTTTTGATGTTTTTACCAACTATGCAAATAAAAAATCGAAGTTTGATTTAAAGTTAAATTTAGATGATTTAGAAAATTTATCTTTAAATTCAAAATCTATTATTGAAAGTTTAAGATATGATAATTTTAATCTAAAAGAGTTGGGAAATATTAATATAAACTCTAGTTACAAAAAAAACTTTTTGAATATTGATTTAAACTCAAAGTATGTAAATATGAATTTAAATACAAAAAATCTCAAAAAGATTATGTTTGATTTAAATATAAAAAATTTAAATCCAAACACTATTTATAAATTAGATAAAAATATAAAAATCTCAAAAATAAGCTCAAATATAAAAGGTGAGTTTGAAGATAATCTTATTTTGAAATCAAATACTATTTTAAATGATAGTTTTGATATAGATATTGAACTAAAAAATAAAAACAACAATCTTGAGGCAAAGTTTCAAAACATATCTTTTGAATCAATTTTAAATAAAAACGGTGAAGCTGTAAATATCAAAACAGATATAAAAGAGCTGAATATATTTGAAAAAGAGTTAAAAAAGATTTTAGAAATTCCAGATTTAAATCTTTTTGGTTTTGCAAATATTAATTTAGAAATATTAAAAAATAGAGTTAATTTTGATATTTTAAGCCCTAAAATTTCTTTTGAAAATCAACATATAGAAAATATAGATATAAAAGGAAATTTTGAAGAAGAGAGAGTTAGTTTTGACAAGATAGATTTTCATATAAAAAAAGCATATGATATAAATTTTAATAAAAAATTTACTCTTTTGAAAAAGGCTTTTTTTAATATATCAAATTTTTCTTCAAACTTTGAGTTTGAGAATATCTCTTTAAATAGTTCAAAAAGTAATCAAGATTTGATTTTAAATATAACTACAAAAGATTTATTTATAGAGCACATTTTGTATGGAAAAGGATTTATAGATTCTAATGTTGATATTAATTTTAAGGAAAATAGTAAAATCTATATATCTGGAGCTTTAAATTCAAATAAATTAGTAAGTTCTTATAATATTCCAGCTTTAAATATTAGTAAAGATAGAGATATAATTATTGTAAGTAGTGAAAATAACGAGATAAAAAAAGATTTTTTCACTAAAAATATTGCACTTGATTTAAAATTTATCTCAAAAGATATTAAATATATTACAAAAAATATAGAACTAAAATTAGATGCCGATTTACAAATCAAAAAAGAGTTTGAAGAAGATTTAAGAATTTTTGGAAGAGTTTCAAATATAAATGGAGTTTTTAGTCAACTTGGGAAAACATATAAAATAGAGAATTCAAATTTACAATTTAGAGGTTTAGAAACTATAAATCCTATTTTAGATATTAAAGCAAATACAAAAATTGATAATGTAGAGATTTTTATTGATATTACAGGGAATATGGAAAATCCTAGATTAAACTTAAAATCAAATCCATCTATGAACTCAAAAGATATTTTGTCTTATTTGATTTTTGGAACAAAATTTTCAAATAGTTCGATGAATGAACAAAATAAAGAGGCACAAGCTTCTTTATTTATATTAAATGAGTTATCAAAAGATTATGTAAAAGAGTTAGGAATTGATATATTACACTTTGATTATGATCCAAAAACTCAATATATAGAGACAACAGTTGGTAAAAAAATAGGTGAAAAAAATCAGATTATAATTAAAAACAAAGCTACAAATGGAGAGTTGATTTTTTTAAGAGAGCTTACAAAACTTTGGAATTTGGAGTTGGGTCTTATGGAAAAGACCCAAAGTATAGATTTAATTTACAAAAAAAGGTATTAAAATTCCATACTATTTCCATCTGGAGATGTTTGATCTATAATTATTTGAGAATCTATATCAGGAAGTGGTGATATATCTGTATAAAGTTCTTCCTTACCCATAAATTCGCCACTATAAACATTGTTTGGTTTTGTAAAAGTTCTTGGTATTTCAGGATGAATCTCAAGATACTTTTTGAAAAAATATGAAAATGCTGGAGCTGCTATTGTGCTTCCTGTTTCTGCTCTTCTCATTGGTGTATTGTTATCATTTCCAAACCAAACAATAGTTTGAATAGATGGAGAATAACCACAAAACCAAGCATCTATATTATCATTGGTTGTACCTGTTTTTCCAGCTAGTTCTATGCCATCAACTGCTGCTCTTCTTCCTGTTCCTTTTGTTACAACATCTCTTAAAATTGAAGTAATTAAATATGATTGCTCGGGAGAGTTAAGCTCTTTTTTTTGTGGTTCAAAGGTTACACTTTTTCCATCTTTATTTACAATTTGTTCTACAATATATGGTTTTACTTGTACTCCATTGTTTGAAAAAATTGTATAAGCTTGACTAAACTCTATTAAATTTACACTCATTGAACCTAAAGTTACAGATAAATTATCAACAATATTTTTAAATCCATATCTCTTTAAATCATCTGTAGTAGTATTTACTCCAACATCTGTTACTAAATTTAAAGTTGAAAGATTTCTTGATTGTACAAGAGAGTCTCTAAGACTTACAATTCCTTGAAAATTTCCACCATAATTTTTTGGTTGCCATTTTTTTTGAACACCACCAACTGTATATGTGTAAGTTCTACCTATATCAAAAAGCTGACTAGCTGGATTATATCCTTCATTTAAAGCAGTTTGATATAAAAATGGTTTTATTGCACTTCCTGCTTGTCTTTTTGATTGGAAAGCTCTATTAAATACTGATTGATTGTAATCAACTCCACCAACCATTGCCAAAATTCTTCCAGTACTACTTTCTAAAGTAAGCATTGCTGCATTTAGCTCTTTTGTAAATGCATCATTATCTGGATTTTTTGAACCATCTCTTATATTTTTATCTCTTTGCATAGCTTCATCGTATGCTTTTTTTATTGCAGCATTTGCAATTTCTTGAGTCTCTAAATCTATTGTTAAATATACTTTGTATCCACCATATAAAATATCAGGAATATCATTTACAAGCTCACTAACAGCATAATCAATAGCATATGGAGCAATATTTTGAGTTAAAGTTTGGTTATAAATAGTTGGAGTTTCGTTTATTGATTCTTCAAATTGTTCATTATTAATCCAACCTAAAGTATTCATTCTTGTTATAACTTGATTTGCACGAGCAAGTGAAACTTGAAGGTTTTTTGTTGGGTCATAAAAACTAGGAGCTCTTGGAAGTCCAACTAAAATAGCTATCTCTTTTAAAGTTAATTCATATAGATTCTTTTTAAAATAACCTTTTGCCGCAGTTTTTACACCATAATATCCATGCCCAAAATATACATGATTTAAATATCTCTCTAAAATCTCCTCTTTTGTAAGAATTGTTTCAAGTCTTACAGCCAATAAAGCCTCTTTTACTTTTCTTATAATCTTTTTTTCTCTACTTAAAAGTAAAACTTTTATAAGTTGCTGAGTAAGAGTACTAGCTCCTTCACTATATCCACCTGATTGAATATTTTTTATAACAGCTCTACTAATTGCATCTGGATTTACTCCAAAATGTTCAAAAAACTGAGTATCTTCAATAGCAACAAGCCCTTCAATAACCCTTGCTGGAATATCATCATAGTTTACATACTCTCTATTTTCATCTTTAAAAGTATTTGCCAAAAGTTTTCCATTTTTATCAAAAAATTGTGTACTTTGTTTTGGATTGTAGTTTACAACACTATCAATATCATCTTTTATCTCTTGATATAAATCGTATAGATATACAAAAGTAATAGCTCCAACAACTACTCCTAAAAATATTATCGCTTTTGTTACAAATTTTAACATCTTAATTCCTAAATTTTTTGTTTTTAAAGCTTGAGTTTAAAAGCTTTTTTGTATATTCGTTTTGTGGATTGTTTAGAACTTCTTGTGTTTTGCCAAATTCAACAACATATCCATTTTTTATAATAACAATATCATCACAAATATCTTTGATTGATTCAATATCATGAGTTACAAAAAGTATATTAATATTTAGCTTATCTTTTAAATCTTTTACAATATTTATAATATTTGTTTTATTTTCAAAATCAAGTGCAGTTGTTGGTTCATCGAGTAAAAGAAGTTTTATATCACGGCTTATCGCTATTGCAATTACAACTCTTTGAATTTGTCCACCACTTATTTGTGAAGGGTATTTTTCTAAAATTTCTAAAGGTAAATCTAAAAGTTTAAAAACCTCTTCTTTTTTTTCATCGCTACAGAAAATCTGATTTTTTATCTTTGTCATAGATGATAGTGATGTAAAAGGATTTTGTGGAATAAATCCAATAGTATCAAAGCTCAATTCAAAATCACTTTTTATACTCTTTTTTACATCTAATGAACTAGATAGAAGACTTAAGATAGCTTTTAGTGTAAGTGATTTTCCACTTCCACTCTCTCCTATTAGAGCCGTTGAACTTTTTATAGTAAAAGCAATATCAACTAAGCTTTTACTATTTAAACTAATTTTTAACTCTTTTATATCTATCAAATTAGTGGTTCATCCATCTCTTTTGGAATAGGAAGTTGCATTAATTTTAAAACAGTTGGTGCAATATTATTTAGGCTTCCATCTTTTACTTTTGTAACATTTGGTGAAATAACAAAACAGTAAACATCCCCAACTGTATGATTTGTAAGAGTATTACCATCTTCATCTTTCATCATCTCACAATTTCCATGGTCAGATGTTAAAACTATATTATAGTTCTCTTTTTTTGCCTCTTCTAAAATAAGCCCAAGTTCATAATCAACAGCTTCAACAGCTTTAATAGCTGCTTCATAAACTCCTGTGTGTCCAACCATATCACCGTTTGCAAAGTTTACAACAATAAAATCAGTTTGGTTTTTCATAGCAAGTTTTACAGCCTCTGCTACTTTTGGTGCTGACATTTGTGGTTGTAAATCATATGTTGCAACATTAGGAGATGGGATTAAAACTCTTGTTTCATTTAAAAATGACTCTTCAACTCCACCATTAAAGAAAAATGTTACATGAGCATATTTTTCAGTTTCTGCTGTATGAAGTTGAGATAAACCAGCATTTGAAATAACTTCAGCTAGAGTATTTGTTGGATTATCTTTTTCAAATATTACAGGAATTTTTACATTTTTATCATATAAAGTCATACTTGCTAATTGAAGTTTTAGCTCTTTTCTTGCAAACTCTTTAAAATCATCTTTTGCAAAAACACTTGAAAGTTCTCTTGCTCTATCGCTTCTAAAATTACAAAAAATAACTCCATCACCATCTTTAATTCCATCATAACCATTTAATGCAGTTGGAATAATAAATTCATCAAATATTTCGCTCTTGTAAGAGTTATCTATAAAATCTAAAATATTATCTTCTATTTTTGGAGTTGCATTTGCAATTGCGTTGTAAGCAAGTTCTACTCTATCCCATCTATTATCTCTATCCATTCCATAATATCTTCCACCAATTGTTGCAATTTTGATATTTTCATTACAAATATCTATAACTTGTTTGATATATATTTTTGCACAATCAGGCGCAACATCTCTTCCATCTGTGATTAGATGAAGCCAAACTTTTTTTCCATAGTTTTCAGATATTTTTGCAAGAGCAATAATATGTTCTATATGAGAGTGAACTCCACCATCGCTTAAAAGTCCTATTAAATGTATATTATTTGAGTTTGATATTGTATTTTTTACAACATCATTATCTTTTAAACTGTTATTTTTAATAGCTAAATGAATTTTTACTAAATCTTGATATAAAACTCTTCCACTTCCAATAGTCATATGTCCAACTTCACTATTACCCATTTGATTATCAGGTAATCCAACATGCTCTCCATAAGTATGGATTAAACTATAAGGCACATTTGAAAAAAGGTAGTCATATGTTGGTTTTTTTGCATTACAAAAGGCATTAAATTTGCAAGAACTATTATGTCCAATACCATCTGTTATAATTAAAACTGTTTTTTTATTCATCGTGTTTAAACCTTTTAAAAACTTAAATATTATATAATCTCGTAATATTTTATCAAATCTAAGGTTTAATTTTGTTTTATTGGCTCTACAGACATTTAGAAATAAACATTTTTCAATATATTTCAGTTCGTGCAGGAATTAGCTTCTTTTTAGCTTTCGTTTTTACAATGTATTTAATGCCAAAATTTATAAGTTGGGCAAAAAACAAAAAAGCTTCACAACCTATATATGAGTTAGCACCACAATCACATCAGGCAAAAGCTGGAACTCCTACAATGGGAGGAGTTGTTTTTATATTTTCTACAATTATTGCAACAATTCTAACAGCAAAATTAAACAATTTTTATATTGTTGGCGGGCTTTTAACACTTGCTTTATTTTCACTAATTGGTATAAAAGATGATTTATCAAAAATTCTAAAAGCAAAAAATAGTGCAGGGCTTAGCGCAAGAATGAAACTTCTTTTACAGTTTGTAAGTGCAGGATTTGTTGTAGCACTACTATTTTATCTTGGACATACAAGTGATTTATACATACCATTTTACAAATTTCCTATATTTGAAATGGGAATTTTAGCTATTATTTTTTGGATGTTTATAATTGTTGGATCATCAAATGCAGTAAATCTAACAGATGGACTTGATGGTTTAGCAACTGTTCCATCAATTTTAGCATTTTCAACTTTATCAATTTTGGTTTATGTTGTTGGTCATATTGGTTTTGCGAACTATTTATTAATGCCAAGTATTAGTATAGCTGGAGAATTAGCAATTATGGGAGCTGCAATTATAGGTGCTTTGATTGGATTTTTATGGTTTAATGCTTATCCTGCTGAAGTTTTTATGGGAGATAGTGGTTCTTTACCTTTGGGTGCATTTATGGGATATTTAGCAATTGTTGCAAAATCTGAGATTTTACTTATAGCTATTGGATTTATTTTTGTTTTAGAGACAGTTTCAGTTATGCTACAAGTTGGTTCATATAAATTAAGACAAAAAAGAGTTTTTTTAATGGCGCCTATTCATCACCATTTTGAACAAAAAGGTTGGAAAGAAAATAAAATAATTGTGCGATTTTGGATAATATCTTTTATGGCAAATCTTGTTGCACTATTAAGTTTAAAGTTGAGATAAAAATGCAAAATTTAAGAATTTTAGGAAAAGGGAAAACAGCACTTGCTTTGAAAAAGAGATTTCCAAATGCTGATTTATATGATGACAATGACTTTGAAATTTTCGATAAAGATTCAAATGATTTAACTATTGTAAGCCCTGGAATGCCACCACATAATAAACTTGTTCTTGCTTCAAAAAATATTATTAGTGATTATGACCTATTTTATAATGAAATGCCTTTTACTATTTGGATTAGTGGAACAAATGGTAAAACTACAACAACTCAAATGTGCCAGTATTTACTTGAAAAATTTGATTCTTGTTATGGTGGAAATATTGGTGTTCCTTTGAGCGGATTAAATAAAGATAAAAAAATCTGGATACTTGAAACATCTTCATTTACACTTCACTATACAAAAAAAGCAAAACCAAATATCTATATTCTTTTACCAATAACTGAAGACCATATTACTTGGCATGGAAGTTTTGATGAATATAAAAAAGCAAAATTAAAACCTTTAGAACTTATGAGTGAAACTGATATCGCTATTATTCCAGCTCTATACAAAGATTTTAAAACATCTGCTCATGTAATAACTTACGATACAAGTGATGATTTATGTAATTATTTTAAAATTGATAAAACTAAAATAAAGTTCAATGAACCATTTTTACTAGATGCTATAATGGCAATTATTTCAAGAAAGATAATATTCGATGATGTGGATTATGATTTAATAAACTCATATAAAATTGATAAACACAAAGTTGAAGAGTTTAGAGATAGTAAAAATAGATTATGGATTGATGATAGTAAAGCAACAAATTATGATGCAACAATAAATGCATTAGTTCCATATAAAGATAAAAATATACATATTATTATTGGTGGAGATGATAAGGGTGCAAGCTTAAAACCTCTTTTTGAAAATATAAAAGATTTTGATATTGTTATTTATGCAATAGGAAGTAATACTCAAAGAGTTTTAAATTACTGTGAAGAGTTTAGAATATCTTGTGTAAAGTGTGAATATTTAGAAGAAGCAGTTAAAAATATAGATAAAAATCTAAAAGAAAATAGTATAGGAATACTTTCCCCCGCAGCAGCTTCTCTTGACCAATTCAAATCCTATGCTCATAGAGGCGATGAATTTAAGAAGTTTGTGAGTAATTTAAGTTAATATTAATAAATTTGACTGTATAATCTCACTCCAATTTGAAGTGGCTCGATAGCTCAGTCGGTAGAGCAAAGGATTGAAAATCCTTGTGTCGACAGTTCGATTCTGTCTCGAGCCACCATTTTGATTTTATGGATGCTGGTGTAGCTCAGTTGGCTAGAGCAGCTGATTTGTAATCAGCAGGTCGGGGGTTCAACTCCCTTCACCAGCTCCATTTTTTAGTCGTGCGTAAGTTTTACAAAACAGCGCTTGACCAGAACAATAATTTTATATGGTGAGGTTGGAGAGTGGTCAAATCCTGCGGACTGTAAATCCGCCGCCTACGGCTTCGAAGGTTCAAATCCTTCTCTCACCACCACGCAAATGTTGCGGGAGTAGCTCAGTTGGCTAGAGCTTCTGCCTTCCAAGCAGACTGTCGCGAGTTCGAGTCTCGTCTCCCGCTCCATTTTTTTATTGATTACTGGGAGCTGAGTTATAATTGCACATTATGTTTATAACTCTACAATTTATACTCCCAATTAATTTAATTTTTAGTATTTTATTAATATAATACTCATCACAATTTGTGAAAACAAATCCCCTCTGAATAGAGAAGCCCTTATTGGCTTATCTACTCAGAGGGCAATTAAGCAAAAATAAAAATAAATTTAGAAGGGGAAATTCCTATGGCAAAAGAAAAGTTTTCAAGAAATAAACCGCACGTAAATATCGGTACAATTGGTCACGTTGACCACGGTAAAACTACTACTACAGCAGCAATATCTGCAGTTTTAGCTGTAAAATATGGTGGAGAGATGAGAGATTACGATCAAATCGATAATGCTCCAGAAGAAAGAGAAAGAGGAATTACTATTGCTACTTCTCATATTGAGTATGAAACTGAAAAAAGACACTATGCACACGTAGATTGTCCAGGTCACGCCGATTATGTTAAAAACATGATTACTGGTGCTGCTCAAATGGATGGAGCTATATTAGTTATCGCTTCAACAGATGGTCCAATGGCACAAACTAGAGAGCATATCTTACTTTCTAAACAAGTTGGAGTTCCTTACATTGTTGTATTCTTAAATAAAGAAGACCAATTAGACCCATCTGATAAAGATGAAATGATAGAATTAGTTGAAATGGAAATTAGAGAATTACTTTCTACTTATGATTTCCCAGGTGATGATACTCCAATCGTTGCTGGTTCTGCGTTTAAAGCATTAGAAGAAGCAAAAACTGGTGCTATTGGACCATGGGCTGAAAAAATCGTTGCATTAATGGATGCAGTTGATTCTTATATCCCAACTCCAGAAAGAGATACAGAAAAAGCATTCTTAATGCCTGTTGAAGATGTATTCTCAATTTCAGGAAGAGGAACAGTTGTTACTGGAAGAATTGAACTTGGAACTATTAAAGTTGGTGAAGAGATCGAAATCGTTGGATTTGGAGATACTAGAAAAACAACTGTTACTGGTGTTGAAATGTTCAGAAAAGAGATGGATCAAGGTCAAGCTGGAGATAACTGCGGAGTTCTTTTAAGAGGTATCAAAAAAGAAGATGTTGAAAGAGGACAAGTTCTTTGTAAGCCAGGAACAATTAAACCTCATACAGAATTTAAATGTGAAGTTTATATTCTTTCAAAAGAAGAAGGTGGAAGACATACTCCATTCTTTAGTGGATATAGACCACAATTCTATGTTAGAACAACAGACGTTACAGGTTCTTGTGTATTAAATGAAGGTACTGAAATGGTTATGCCAGGTGATAACGTTGAGATGACTGTTACTTTAGTTGCTCCAATCGCTCTTGAAAAGGGAACAAAGTTCGCTATTAGAGAAGGTGGAAGAACTGTTGGTGCTGGAGTTATTTCAGAAATCATCAAATAAGGATTCTTTATGGCAGCTGTAAGAATTAAAATAGGATTAAAATGTCAAGAAAGTGGAGATATTAACTACACTACTTGGAAAAATCCAAAAACTCATACTGAAAAGTTTGAAGTTAGAAAATATTGTGCAAGATTAAAAAAACACACTACTCATAAAGAAGTGAAGTTAAAATCTTAAAGACAAACTTGCTTGAGAGAGTTTCTCTCAAGCTTTTGTAGGCTAGTAGCTCCAATGGTAGAGCATCGGATTCCAAATCCGAGTGCTGGGGGTTCGAATCCCTCCTGGCCTGCCACTATTAAAGTTTTTTAAAGAGATTTTGTTAAAGTTTTTTTAAAAAATTTAGTTTAAAATTTAAAATGGAGAAAGATGTGAGCAAAGCTAGTAGCTATATAAATAATGTAAAATCAGAATTAGCTAAGGTTATATTTCCAGTAAAAGCACAAATTAGAACTGCTTATATATCTGTTTTTATTGTTGTTACGGTAATAGCTTTGTATCTTGCTATAATTGATGGAGCAATGTCTTTTACTCTATCTTCAGTAATTAAATAAGGAATAAAAAATGGCACATAAATGGTATGCAATTCAGACATATTCGGGAAGTGAATTATCTGTTAAGAAAGCTATATTAAAACTAGCAGATGAGATGGCTGATGATAGAATTGCTGAAGTATTAGTACCAACTGAAGATTTAATCGAAGTAAAAAAAGGTAAAAAAACTATTATAGAAAGACCTTTATATCCAGCTTATGCTTTTGCAAAGATTGATTTAGATACTGCTTTATGGCATAGAATTCAGTCAATGCCAAAAGTTGGAAGATTCATTGGTGAGTCAAAAAAGCCAACAGCTCTAAGTGATAAAGATATAAATCTTATTTTAGAGAAAGCTAAAAATAAAGCAGCAGCAAAACCAAAAATCTCTTTTGATGAAGGAGAGATGGTAAGAATAAATGAGGGACCATTTGCAAACTTCAACGGAATAGTTGAAAATTTTGATTTAGTTTCTGGATTACTTAAATTAAATGTATCTATATTTGGAAGAAATACTCCAGTTGAAATTTCTTATACACAAGTAGAGAGAATAGTTTAAATTTTTAATTTAGGCATTAGGCAAAGAAACTTGCTTCAACTTAGTTTTTTTGCCTAATGTCTAATCATTAAAATCATTATAATTTTTAAAGGAATAGCAATATGGCTAAAAAAGTTCAAGGATATTTAAAACTACAAATACCTGCAGGTGCAGCAAACCCATCACCTCCAGTTGGACCAGCTCTTGGGCAAAGAGGTGTTAACATTATGGAATTTTGTAAAGCATTTAACGAAAAAACAAAAGATAAAGCTGGATATAGATTACCAGTTGTTCTTACAATTTATACGGATAAAAGCTTTACTTTTGAAGTAAAACAACCGCCAATGACTGAACTTATTAAAAAAATTTCAGGAATTAAAAAAGGAAGTAGTAATCCACTTAAACAAAAAATTGGAAAACTATCAAAAGATCAAATTATGGAAATAGTTGATATGAAAATCAAAGATTTAAATACTGATGATAGAGAAGTTGCTGCAAAAATTGTAGCAGGAAGTGCAAGATCTATAGGAATTGAAACAGAATTATAATTCTGTTTTTATATTAAGGTATAACCACTAACCTTTATTAATATTAGTGGAAGCAAAAAAAATAAAATTGCGGAGAATAAAATGGCAAAAGTTTCAAAAAGATATAAAGCGTTAAGTGCAAAAGTTGAAGAGAGAAAATACTCTTTAGCTGATGCTTGTAATTTATTAAAAGATTTAAAATCTGCTAAATTTGATGAGAGTGTTGAAATTGCACTTAACTTAAATGTAGATCCAAGACATGCAGATCAAATGATTAGAGGAGCAGTTGTTCTTCCAAATGGTACAGGGAAAACTGTAAGAGTTGCTGTTTTTGCAAAAGGTGTAAAAATGGATGAAGCAAAAGCTGCAGGTGCTGATATTGTTGGGAATGACGATTTAGCTGATGATATTCAAGCTGGAAAAATTAATTTTGATGTTTTAATTGCAACTCCTGATTGTATGGGAATTGTAGGAAAAGTTGGAAGAATACTTGGACCAAAAGGTTTAATGCCTAATCCAAAAACTGGAACAGTTACAATGGATGTTACAAAAGCAGTAAATGATGCTAAAGGTGGTCAAGTTACATATAGAGTTGATAAAAAAGGTAATATGCAAGCTGCTATTGGAAAAATTTCTTTTAGTGCAGAAGCTATCAAAGAGAATGCTGAAGCATTTATCGGAGCTATCAATAAAGCTAAACCTTCAACTTCAAAAGGAAGATATATTACTAATGCAGCAGTTAGCTTAACAATGAGTCCATCTGTTATTTTGGATAATATAGAATTATTAGAGATTAGATAAGGGTTTTCCTTATCTAATTTTTTGCATTCAAAAATATTGAAATTGTTCAATATTTTTGAGTGTTCAAAGCACTGAAATAAAACTGAAGACAGCTGGTAAAAGAACTCCTCGTTCTTTTGTAAGTCCCGCCTAGGATGATGTTTTGAAAGGAGGAAAATATAATGACTAGACAAGAAAAATCAGAAATTATAAATTTTTTATCTGCTGAATTTAAGAACTCTTTGGCTGTTGTTGTTTGTGACTACAAAGGTCTTACTCATAAAGAGTTAGAAGTTTTAAGAAAAGATGCAAGAGAAAATGGAACTAAAGTTCAAGTTGTAAAAAATACTTTAGTTTCTAAGGCTGTTAAATCAGCTGATTTAGGAGATGTTGATTTAAGCGGAACAAATATTTATTTGTGGTCTGATGATCAAATTTCAGCTTGTAAAGTAGCTGATAAATTTGCAACTACTACAAAAGATAAATTCTCTATTAAATCAGGAATTATCGAAGGTGAAATTTGCGATGCTGCTAGAGTTAATGCATTTGCTAAATTACCATCAAGAGAAGAACTTCTTGGAATGCTTGCATCTGTTTGGATGGGACCTGTTAGAAACTTTACTATTGGTCTTGATGCTCTTAGAAGAAAAAAAGAAGAAGAGGCTGCTTAATTTTAAGCTAAAAATATATTAAAATAAAAAATAAAAAGGATAGAAAATGGCAATTTCTAAAGAAGACGTTTTAGAATTTATTTCTGGTTTATCTGTATTAGAGTTATCAGAATTAGTAAAAGAATTTGAAGAAAAATTTGGAGTATCTGCACAACCTGTAGCAGTTGCTGGTGCTGCAGTTGCTGCTGAAGCTGTTGAAGAAAAAACTGAGTTTGATGTTATCATTCTTGATGCAGGTGATAAAAAAATCAATGTAATTAAAGAAATTAGAGCAATTACTGGTTTAGGATTAAAAGAAGCAAAAGATGCTGCAGAGCAAACTCCTTCAACAATTAAAGAAGGAATTTCTAAAGCTGATGCTGAAGCATTCAAAGCTCAACTTGAAGCTGCTGGTGCAAAAGTAGAAGTTAAATAAGTTTTATAACTTATCGTATATAGGGATTTTCCCTATATAAGTTTAGCATCTTTGAGGGCTAAGGTTAAGATTTTTATAAATTTTAACCTTATCCTTTATGGATGCTTTTGTGCTTTATAAGAAAATAAAGCAAACATAACCAAATTTTATAACAAGGTGTAAGATGTTAAACTCTTTAAAATCTGGTAATAGACTAAGAATAGATTTCGCAAAAAACCCACAAAAAATTGAAATTCCAAATTTATTACAACTGCAACAAACTTCGTATGATACTTTCTTGATGATTGATCAAAAAGATAGATCTGGTGCTGGTATAGAAAAAGTATTTAAAGCAATTTTTCCAATTCATGATGCTCAAAATAGAGTAACTCTTGATTATTTAGGAAGTGAAGTTGGAAAACCTAGATATGATGTTAGAGAATCAATGGTTAGAGGATTGACATATTCAATCCCTCTTAAAATAAATGTAAGATTAACTCTTTGGGATTTAGATGAGAAAACTGGAGAGAAAATTGGTGTAAAAGATATTAAAGAGCAATCTTTATTTATTAGAGAAATTCCACTTATGACTGAAAGAACTTCATTTGTTGTAAATGGTGTTGAAAGAGTTGTTGTAAACCAATTACATAGAAGTCCAGGTGTTATTTTTAAAGAAGATGAGTCAAATACTATAAATAATAAACTTCTTTACACTGGACAAATTATTCCAGATCGTGGTTCTTGGTTATATTTTGAGTATGATGCAAAAGATGTATTATATGTAAGAATTAATAAAAGAAGAAAAGTTCCAATTACTATATTATTTAGAGCTTTAGGATACTCAAAAGAGGATATTGTTAAACTATTTTATCCTGTAATTAGTATTAAAATTAAAAACAATAAGTTTTTAACAGAGTTTAATCCTGATGACTTTATGGGAAGAATTGATTATGATATAAAAGATGACAAAGGAAATTTAGTTATTCAAGCTGGAAAGAGATTAACTGCTAGAAAAGCTAAAGCTTTAATTGAAGGTGGATTAAAATTAATAGAATACCCACTTGAACTTTTAATGGATAGACACACTGCTGGTTCTATTTATGATCCACAATCAGGAGAAGTTTTATTTGATGCTTTAACAAGCCTTGATGAATTAAAACTTAAAAAACTATTAGATTTAGGGTTTGAAACATTTGATATTGCAAATGATTTATCAAGTGGAGCAGATGCTTCAATTATAAATGCATTTAAAGCAGATGCTGAAAGTTTAAAATTATTAAAGCAAACTGAACAAATTGAAGATGAAAATGATTTAGCTGCAATTAGAATTTATAAAGTAATGAGACCAGGTGAACCTGTAACAAAAGAAGCTGCAAAAGAGTTTATAAAAAAACTATTCTTTGATCCTGAAAGATATGATTTAACAAAAGTTGGAAGAATGAAGATGAATCATAAGTTAGGTGTAAATGTACCTGAGTATGTTACAACTTTAACTTATGAAGATGTTATTAAAACTGTTCAATACTTAATAAAAGTTAAAGCAGGACATGGTCATATTGATGATAGAGATCACTTAGGAAATAGAAGAATTAGAGCTATTGGTGAGTTACTTGCAAACGAATTACATGCAGGTTTAATCAAAATGCAAAAAACTATTAGAGATAAAATGACAACTCTAAGTGGAACTTTAGAAGACATTATGCCTCATGATTTAATCAACTCGAAAATGATTACTTCAACAATTACTGAGTTTTTTACAAGTGGACAGCTATCACAATTTATGGATCAAACAAATCCATTATCAGAAGTTACTCATAAAAGAAGATTATCAGCACTTGGTGAGGGTGGTTTAGTAAAAGAAAGAGCTGGATTTGAAGTAAGAGATGTTCACCCAACTCACTATGGAAGAATTTGTCCAGTTGAAACTCCAGAGGGTCAAAATATTGGTCTTATAAATACTCTTTCAACTTATTCAAAAGTTAATGAGCTAGGTTTTATTGAAGCTCCTTATAAAAAAGTAGTTGATGGTGTAGTTACAAATGAAATTTCATATTACACTGCAACTCAAGAAGAGGGTCTTGTAATTGCTCCTGGTTCTACAAAACTTGATGAAAATGGAAAAATTATTGAGCCACTTGTAGAAGTAAGATTAAATGGTGAAATCATTTTAATGGATAAAAATAAAGTTGATTTAATAGATATATCATCTCAAATGGTAATGGGGGTTGCGGCTTCTTTAATTCCATTCTTAGAACATAATGATGCAAATAGAGCATTAATGGGTTCAAATATGATGAGACAAGCTGTTCCATTGATTAAACCAACAGCTCCAATAGTTGGAACTGGTTTAGAAAAAACAGTTGCAAGAGATGCTTGGGAGGCTATAAAAGCTTCAAGAAGCGGAGTAGTTGAAAAAGCAGATTCAAAAAATATCTATATTAGTGGTGAAGATGAAAATGGACCATTTATTGATTATTACGATGTAAATAAAAATGTAAAAACAAATAACAATACATCTTTTGGGCAAAGAGTTGCTATAAAAGAAGGTGATGTTATTGAAAAAGGTCAAGTAATTGCCGATGGTCCATCTATGGATAAAGGTGAGCTTGCAGTTGGAATTAATGCTATGGTTGCATTTATGCCATGGAATGGATACAACTATGAAGATGCTATTATTTTAAGTGAAAGACTTATTAAAAAAGATGCATTTACATCTGTGCATATTTATGAAAAAGAGATTGAATGTAGAGAGTTAAAGCATGGTAATGAAGAGATAACTAGAGATTTACCAGGTGTTAAAGAGGAAAATTTATCACATCTTGATAGCTCAGGAATTGTAAAAGTTGGAACTTATGTAAGTCCTGGAATGATTTTAGTAGGAAAAGTAACTCCTAAAGGTGAGATTAAACCAACTCCTGAAGAGAGACTTTTAAGAGCAATTTTTGGTGATAAAGCTGGACACGTTATAAATAAATCTTTATATTGTCCAACATCAATGGAAGGAACAGTTGTTGATGTTAAGGTTTTCACTAAAAAAGGTTATGAGAAGTGCGAAAGAGCTAAAGTTGAAATTGAACTAGAAAAGAATGAGTTAAATCAAAAACATCTTGATAAACTTCTAATGCTAGATAGAGAAGAGGCTTTAAAAATAAATAATCTTCTAACAAAATCAAAATTAGATAAAGAGCTTGAGTTAGATGGAACTGTATATAAAAAAGGTGATACATTAACTCTTGATACGCTTTTAAGTGTAAATAGATTTGCTATGAAAAAAGTAGTATCTTCTTATTCTAAAGATGTTGAAAAAGCTTATAATGATACAAAAGAGTATTTTATTAGACAAAAAGCTGAACTAAGAAAAGATCATGAAGAGAAACAAAATGTTCTAGAGCATGATGATATTTTATCAAGTGGCGTTATTAAACAAGTTAAAGTTTATATCGCAACAAAAAGAAAGATAAAAGTTGGGGATAAAATGGCTGGACGACATGGAAACAAAGGTATTGTTTCAAATATTGTTCCAAAAGTTGATATGCCATATTTAGAAGATGGAACAACGGTTGATATTATTTTAAATCCACTTGGTGTTCCTTCAAGGATGAATATTGGTCAAATTATGGAAGTTCACTTAGGATTAGTTGGAAGAAGACTTGGAAAACAAATTCAACAAGTTTATGATGCAAAAAAAGGTGAATACATAGCTGATTTAAGAGCTAAGATGATTGAAATTGCAGGAGTTGCAAAACTTATGAATGCAAAATCATTTATTGATAAATTAAGTGATGATGAACTTCTTGATTATGCTAGAGATTGGTCAAAAGGTGTTAAGTTTGCAACACAAATTTTTGATGGTGTTGAAGCTTATGACTTTGAAAAACTATTTGAAATGGCTAAGATTGACTCAGATGGTAAGTGTATATTGTATGATGGAAAAACTGGTGAGAAGATGAAAGAAAGAGTAAATGTTGGTTATATGTACATGCTAAAACTTCATCACTTAGTTGATGAAAAAGTTCATGCAAGAAGTACAGGACCATATTCACTTGTAACGCAACAACCTGTAGGTGGAAAAGCTCTATTTGGAGGTCAAAGATTTGGAGAGATGGAGGTTTGGGCATTAGAAGCTTATGGAGCAACAGCTGTTCTAAAAGAGATGCTTACAACTAAATCAGATGATGTTGAAGGAAGAACAAGAGCTTATAGAGCAATTGCAAATGGTGAAAATGTTCCACCTTCAGGAGTTCCTGAAACATTCTTTGTTTTAACAAAAGAGTTAAAAGCCTTAGCTTTAGATGTAGAGATTTTTGAAGAGGTAGAAAACAATGAGTAATAATGAAAAAGTGCTATCACCAATTGATATAAAAGAGCTTGAAAGACCACGAGATTTTGCTGCTTTCCAATTAAAGTTAGCAAGTCCAGAAAAAATACTTTCTTGGTCTTGTGGAGAGGTTAAAAAACCTGAAACTATAAACTATAGAACACTAAAACCAGAGAGAGATGGACTGTTTTGTGCAAAAATTTTTGGACCTGTAAAAGATTATGAGTGTCTTTGTGGTAAATACAAAAAAATGAGATACAAAGGTGTAGTTTGTGAAAAATGTGGAGTTGAAGTAACTTCTTCGAAAGTTAGACGACACAGAATGGGGCATATTGAGTTAGTATCTCCAGTTGCACATATTTGGATGGTATCTTCGCTTCCATCAAGAATTGGAACTATTTTAGGTGTTAAATTAAAAGATTTAGAAAGAGTTCTATATTATGAAGCATATATAGTAATGAACTCTGGAGATGCTTTTTATGATGGTGAGAAAACTAAAAAAATAAATAAGTATGATATTTTAAATGAAGAACAATATAGAACAGTTTCTGATTTATTTGAGCATACTGGTTTTGAAGCAAAAATGGGTGGAGAGACTATAAGAGGGCTTTTAGAGAACCTTGATTTATTTGAGCTTTTAACACTTTTAAAAGATGAAATGCAAACAACTAAAAGTGAAGCAAAAAGAAAAACTATTATTAAAAGATTAAAAGTAGTTGAAAACTTCATAAATAGTGGAAATAAACCTGAGTGGATGATGCTTACTATGCTTCCAGTTCTTCCACCTGATTTAAGACCTCTTGTTTCACTTGATGGTGGAAAATTTGCTGTTTCAGATGTTAATGACCTTTATAGAAGAGTTATAAATAGAAATAACAGACTTAAAAGATTAACTGAACTTGATGCTCCTGAAATCATTATTAGAAATGAAAAAAGAATGCTTCAAGAAGCTGTAGATGCTCTATTTGACAACGGTAAAACAGCAAATGCAGTAAAAGGTGCAAATAAAAGACCTCTTAAATCTTTAAGTGAAATTATTAAAGGTAAGCAAGGACGATTCAGACAAAACTTACTTGGAAAAAGGGTTGACTTCTCAGGAAGATCTGTTATTGTTGTTGGACCAAATTTAAATATGGATCAATGTGGTATTCCTAAAAAAATGGCACTTGAACTATTTAAGCCACACTTAATGGCAAAACTTGAAGAGAAAGGTTATGCAACAACTCTTAAAGCTGCTAAAAGATTAATTGAGTCTGAAACAAATGAAGTTTGGGAGTGCTTAAGCGAAATTGTTGATGAATATCCAATTTTATTAAATAGAGCACCAACTCTTCACAAATTGTCTATTCAAGCATTTCACCCTGTATTAATTGATGGAAAAGCTATAAGACTTCATCCTCTTGTTTGTGCTGCCTTCAATGCCGATTTCGATGGGGATCAAATGGCTGTACACATACCACTTTCTCAAGAAGCAATTGCTGAAGCGAAAGTTTTAATGATGAGTTCTATGAATATTTTATTACCAGCAAGTGGTAGAGCAATCGCAGTTCCTTCACAAGATATGATTTTGGGAATTTACTATTTATCACTTGTAAAAGAGGGTGTAAAAGGTGAACATAAGTTGTTTACTGATGTAAATGAAGTTAAAATTGCTCTTGATATGGGTAAAATTGATTTACATGCGAAAATTAGAACAAAACTTGAAGGAAGAGTTGTATCTACAACTGTTGGAAGATTAATTATACATGAGATACTTCCATCTTTTGTACCACTTAATTTATGGAATAAAGTTCTTAAGAAAAAAGATATTGGAGCTTTGGTTGATTATATTTATAAAGAAGCTGGGTATGCAGTAACTCCTAGATTTTTGGATAATCTTAAAAATCTAGGTTTTAAATATGCAACATCTGCAGGAATATCTATATCTATTGATGATATTATTATTCCAGAAAGTAAAACAGGACATATTATAAAATCTAAAAAAGATATTATTGAAGTTCAAAAACAGTTCTCTCAAGGACTTTTAACTGAGCAAGAAAGATACAATAAAACTATCGATATTTGGACAGAAACTAACAATAAATTAGGTTCTGAGATGATGGAACTTGTTAAAACTGATAAAGATGGTTTTAACTCTATTTATATGATGGCAGATTCAGGAGCAAGAGGTAGTGCAACTCAAATTAGACAGCTTTCAGGTATGAGAGGTCTTATGGCAAAACCTGATGGAAGTATTATTGAAACACCAATTATCTCTAACTTTAAAGAAGGATTAAATGTTCTTGAGTACTTTATTTCTACTCACGGAGCTAGAAAAGGACTTGCGGATACGGCACTTAAAACAGCAAATGCTGGATATTTGACAAGAAAACTAATTGATGTTTCACAAAATGTAAGAATTACTGATGAAGATTGTGGAACGCATGAAGGTATTGAAATTACAGATATTACTTCAGGAAATGAGTTAATTGAGTCTTTAGAAGAGAGAATTACAGGAAGAGTTATTGCTGAAGATATAATTGATCCAATTTCAAATGAGATATTATTTACAGAAGGTACTTTAATAACTGAAGAGTTTGCAAGAGTTGTAAAAGATAGTGAAGTTAAATCAGTTGTTATTAGAACACCACTTACTTGTAAAACTGAAAATGGGCTTTGTTCAAAATGTTATGGTCTAAATCTTGGTGAGCAAAGAAAAGCAAAACCAGGTGAAGCTGTAGGAGTTGTTGCTGCTCAATCAATTGGTGAGCCAGGAACTCAGTTGACACTAAGAACTTTCCACGTTGGAGGAACTGCAAGTGCAACTCAAACTGAAAGAGAGTTAAAAGCCGATAAAGAAGGGTTTATTAGATATTATAATATCAAAAAATATGATACTCAAGATGGAAGATCTATTGTAGCAAATAGAAGAAATGCTGGAGTATTATTAGTTGAGCCAAAAATAAATGCACCATTTAAAGGTAAAGTTACAATTGAAACTATTCACGAAGAGGTTGTTTTAACTATTGCAAATTCAAAAGAGAAAAAACAATATTTCTTAAGAAAAAGTGATGTTGCAAAAGTAAATGAACTTGCTGGAATTTCTGGAAAAATTGAAGGTAAACTTTATATTCCACACAAAGATGGTGAAGAAGTTGAAAATAATGACTCTATTGTTGAAATAATTAAAGATGGATGGAATGTACCAAATAGGATTCCATATGCATCTGAATTAAAAGTTTCAGATGGTGCTCCTGTTACTTCTCAAGTACTATCAGGTGCAAAAGGAATAGTTAAGTACTATAAATTAACTGGTGATTATTTAGAAAGAAGACACGATATAAAAGCTGGTGATAAAGTTGTTGAAAAAGGACTTTTTGCTGTTATTGCAGATGCTGATGATAGAGAAGCTATAAGACATTATATTTCGAGAGGTTCTTCAATAGTTTTAAATGATAATAGTGAAGTTGAAAAAGGTACACAAATTTCAGCACCAACAACTAAAGAGCAAATTGTTATTGCAGAGTGGGATCCATATGCAAATCCTACAATAGCAGAGCAAGCAGGTATTGTAACATTTGAAGATATTATTCCAGGTGTTACTGTTTCTGAGCAGTTTGATGAGTTAACAGGAACTTCAAAACTAGTTGTAAATGAGTATATTCCAGCTGGATATAAACCAACAGTTTTATTAGCGACTGATTCAAATGAAATTATAAGATATGTGCTTGATCCAAAAGCATCTTTAAATATTCAAGAAGGTAAAAGGCTAGAAATTGCTGATATTATTGCAAAAACACCAAAAGCAACTCAAAAATCAAAAGATATTACTGGAGGTCTTCCTAGAGTATCTGAGTTATTTGAAGCTAGACGACCAAAAAATATTGCAATTTTAGCTTCATTTGATGGAATAATAACTTTTGGAAAACCACTTAGAAATAAGCAAAAATTAGTTATTACAGATATTGCAGGAAATCAAACTGAGTATTTAGTAGAAAAAGGTAAACAAATTTTAGTTCATGAAGGTGAATTTGTTCATGCTGGTGAGTCTTTGACGGATGGTCAAGTTTCTCCTCATGATGTTTTAAAAATCTTAGGTGAAAAAGCTCTACACTACTTTATTGTATCTGAAGTACAACAAGTATATAGATCTCAAGGGGTAAATATTGCAGATAAACATATTGAGGTAATTACATCTCAAATGTTAAGACAAATTTCGATTATTGATGGTGGAGATACAAAATTCATCATGGGTGATATGATTTCTAAAAAGAGATTTAAAATCGAAAATGAAAAAATAATAAGAATGGGCGGAAAACCAGCTATTGCAGAACCTGTACTTTTAGGAATTACAAGAGCTGCGGTTACATCTGATAGTATTATTTCAGCTGCATCATTCCAAGAGACTACGAAAGTATTAACAGAAGCAGCAATTAGTGCAAAAATGGATATGCTTGAGGATTTAAAAGAGAATGTTGTAATAGGAAGAACAATCCCTGTTGGAACAGGTCTTTATAAAGACCAAAAAATTATCTTTTCTGAAGAGAAATAAATAGGGCAAAGCCCTATTTGTTTAAATGGAAATAATTCACTTATTTTTTATCTTTGTTGCTATTGAACTTTTTGAGTCAAATTGGCAAAAATCTTCTACACTTTATGGAATGCTAGAAAATAATTTTTTAGTATATAAGAGAAATATCTTTCTTTATTTTATTTTACATATATCATTTTTTTATTCAATTTATCTATCTATTTCTTCAAATAATTTTGGTTTTTGGATGAGTTCAATTTTAGCTTTAAAATTTTTTGATATTATTTTTAAACTTTCTATTATGAAAAAACTTTCAGATGGTATAAATATGGATGAAATAATACCTTTTGATGCAAATATTACACCAATCCTTAGATATTTAAATGTATTAATCTATCCACTACTTTTTATTTTTGCTACTACTTTATAAATTTTGTGATAAAATAATATCAAAAAATTTAAAGGATAAAAATGCAATTTTTAATAATAGCTTATGACTATGATGATGCTTTTGAAAAAAGAATGCAATCAAGAGATCAGCATATAATAAATACAAAAAAGATGATGGAAAGTGGAAATATTGTATCTGCTGGAGCTTTAGTAGAAGATGATAAGATGGTTGGTTCATCTTTGTTTGTAGATTTTGCTACTGATGAAGAACTTGATTTATGGCTTGAGGATGAACCTTATGTTGTAAATAAAGTTTGGAATATGGATGAAATACAGATAGTTCCTGTAAAGTTACTTCCTAAACAATAGTAATATATCTCAAAATATATCAAATAATCTCACAAAACATGGCAAATTGGGCTTTAAACGCTTTCAATTTGTCTCAATGAAAATCAATTAATTTAATTAAAGCTCAGTTTTTATACAGTACAATAAACAGTACAAGAAAAAAGTTTAAAGGATGTACTGTCATATGAAGAGAACTGTTAAAAAACTTACAGAGTTAGAGTTAAAAAAAGCAGAAGTAAAAGATAAAGATTACAATTTAAGTGATGGTGATGGATTATACTTTATAGTTAGGAAAAATGGTTCTAAATTCTTTAGACTAGATTTTAGGTATGGTGGTAAAAGATTATCTATGAGTTTAGGTACTTATCCTAAGATTAGCTTAAAAGAGGCAAGAGACAAAAAAGATGAATGCAAAAAGCTACTAAGTGAAAATATAAATCCAATATCTGAAAAAAGAGTAAAAAAATCTTCAGAATCACTTACTTTAGGTATGGTTATTGATGAATGGTTGAAATTACGAGCTAAAAGTTCAAGTGAAGCAACAGTTATTCAAAATAGAAGAATGTTGAAGAATATTACAAACTGGCTGGGTAATATTGCTATCAAAGATATTAAAAGAGTTGATATTATAAATATTTTAGAAAAAATACAGAATAAAGGTATTATTGAAACTGCTCATAGACTTTTATCGTTAATGAATAAAATATATATGTTTGCAGTTACTAAAGAGTATATAGAGCATAATATAATTGCTGATATTGATAAAAAATCTGTATTAGTTCCAAGTAATAAAAATATTCATCATCCTGCAATAACATCACCAGAGGAAATAAAAGAGTTACTCAAAGATATTAACTCTATAGAAGAAAAATTTAAAAGTGATATTAGTGTTATATTTATATTCAAAATTATTCCATATGTTTTTGTAAGAAGTGAAAATATTAGGCTTATGAGATGGGATGAACTAGATTTACAAAAAGGTATATGGGAAATTCCTAAAGAAAAAATGAAAACTCATATTGATTTTGTTTGCCCTTTACCAAGACAAGCAGTGAATATTATAAAAGAAATAGAGCCTTATTCGAGACATAGGAGTGAATTTGTATTTCCCTCACATTCTAAGAATGATAGAGGTATTGTTGGAGCTACATTATCAGATACATTAAATAAATTAGGCTATAAAGACCGACATACTTTTCATGGTTTTAGAAGTATGTTTTCAACAATAGCTTATGAATATTATAAAGAACATGGATTTCATAGCGATATTATTGAATCTTGTTTAGCTCATAAAGAAAAGAATAGGGTAAAAGCTGCATATAATAGAGAATCAAAATATAAATATTTTGAAGAAAAAAAAGAGCTAATGCAGTGGTGGGCTGATTGGTTAGATAAATTAAAAGATTAGGAATGAAAATGAGACCGTTAAATATTCCGTGTCAAGTTAATTCTGATAGGAGAAATCCTATCACACCAGAACTTAAATTTTAAGTTCACTATCTAATCTACCTTCGAAAAATATAGCCAGTTGTGAAAGTGTCAAGCTCCAATTCCACACTGGCATTGTCCATTTTTTCTCTGCATTTTTTATACCCATAAACAGTAATTTTAGCAAAGAGTTATCATTTGGAAATGCACCTTTGGTTTTAGTAAGTTTCCTAAATTGTCTATGAACTGATTCAATAATATTTGTAGTATAAATTACTTTTCTAATTTCTGGTGGATATTTAAAATAAACAGATAGGTTCTCCCATTTATTTTGCCAAGATTGTAAAACTATAGGATATTTTTTACCCCATTTATCTTCAAGTTTTAACAGCTCATCTTCAGCTAATTCTTTTGTACTTGCTTCATAAACTAATCTTAGATTTTTCATAAACTCTTTTTGGTCTTTAGAAGCTACATATCTTAAAGAATTTCTAATTTGATGAATAATACAAAGTTGTACTTCAGTTTTAGGAAATATTGCTTTTATAGCTTCTGGAAAGCCTTTTAATCCATCAACGCAAGCAATAAGTATATCTTTTACACCTCTATTATTTAAATCTGTTAGAACACTAAGCCAGAAATTTGCTCCTTCACTTTCTGAAAGATATAAACCTAATATTTCTTTTCTACCTTCCATATTTACACCAAGAACCGTGTAAACAGCTTTATTTACATATTTACCACCATCTTTGATTTTATAATGAATAGCATCTAACCAAACAAATGGATATATTGTATCTAATGGTCTACTTTGCCAAGATTTTACTTTATCAATAATTTTATCTGTAATTGCACTTATTGTTGCAGTTGAAATAGATACTTGATATATCTCTTCAATATGAGTTGAAATATCTACATAACTCATACCTAATCCATACATTGAAAGTATCTTCTCTTCTATTTCATCACTAATTGTAGTTTGATGTTTCTTTACTATTTGAGGTTCAAATGTTCCATTTCTATCTCTTGGTGTTTCAAGTTCAAAGCTACCATCTGAAGTACCTTTAATAGTTTTACTATTGAAGCCATTTCTTCTATTTGCTCTACCATTTAAAGCATCATTAGCAATATGAGATTCAACTTCTGCTTCTAATGCAGCTTCTGTTAGTTGTTTAATAAGTGGAGCTAAAAGTCCATCTTTTCCTGTTAATCTTTTCCCACTTCTAAATTGATTTAATATTTCATTAAAATCAAAATCTATTTGTTTTTCTTCTTGCATTGTCAACCCTTAAAATTTGTATTTTATCAGATTGACACGGAATTTCTAACACTCCCATGAAAATTCCCAATCGTTTTATTTTAGATTTTGTTTTTTAAGATTATTTAAATAAATATTAATATTATCCTGACTCCAAAGACTAGACCCACCAATTTTTAGTGGTTTTAATAAGTTAATTTTTTTAGCTAATCTATATAATGAAGCTCTACTTATTTTAATGATTAGCAGTACTTCATTAATTTTTAAATAATTATCATCAATATGTTCATTTTTATTCATAAATTATCCTCTTTATCGATAAATGGTAATTCCTCAATATCAGATAAATAATATAGTTTTTTGCTTTTTCCAATTTGTTTTGTTAGTACATCTTTAAAATACAATCTATATTTATTTTCTTCTTCTTCCTTATAATCGTGAATTTGATAAATAAACTCTTCTAATTTTTTAGTTACTTTACTTTCTATTCCAATTTTTATGAATTTTCCTAAAATTTTTTGAATAGAATCATCTTTAATCACTCCAATAATTTCTTGGTTTTCATATAAAATCTGCCATAATTTTTGAGCTTTTTCGGGATTTATATCTATCTTTTTTCCCTCAAAGTAACTCTCTAAGTAACCATTATCATTTATTTTTAGCTGATTACCTAAAAGTAAAGTAGGGCAACAATTAGTAAGAACTTTACCTTTATATTTTTTAATACAAAAATCTTTAAATTGCATAAAGCTTTTAAATTTATCTTCCTTAATTTCTAGCTCTAGCTTTAGCTCTTTTTCTAATTCTAGCTCTAGCTCTAGCTCTGGTGGATTTATCTCTGGACATTCTTTGGACAAATGTCCTAATTGTTTTTTATCCTCATCAATTCTTATTCTGTAATTTCTTTTTCTATCAGCCTCTGTTGAAGATTTCCCAATATAGTTTTGTATATCATTTATATAAATAGCTCCATTTTCAAGAATTTCTATTAAATTTAAATCTTGAAATAGTTTAACAGCTTTTTCAATATCTCCCACGCTATGTCTTGTTACTTGTGAAAGCATAACTGAATTAAAAGGAATTTTATTATTAAACATTAATTTTCCCTCATTTCTAAGGCTTCTTAAAATAAATTTTAAAAGAATATTTGAGTATTTGTATCCATCTTGCATACTTTCAAGCACAATCATTTCATCGCTGTCAAAATAGTCAGCTTTTAATTTAATATAATAATAATGTTTATTATCACTCATATTATTTCCTCACATTCGAAAATTAGTACAAGTTGATAATTACCATTATTACAAGTCTCTTTTGCCATTAGAGGCATTGTATAAGGGTCATAATCTAATATTTCATTTGGTTGAAATTGAAATTTTATACATAATTCTTCAAAATCGATAACATCAAATGTTGTATCAGTTATTGAGTCTTGCCAGACTTTTGCAAGTCCAATTTTTATAGTTTTTTTATCAATTTTTTGTAAATCAAATTCATCAATTATTTTTTCAAATACTACATAATCTTCCTCCATTGAAAAGAGATATTGATTAATGTTTAAATAATTAGTTTTTCTTAATGGTGAGAAAAAATTTCTAATATTATTGACTATCCTTGATTTTATTTTTTTCAGAATCAATTCAGTATTTTTAATCTCAGAAAAAAAATATCTTTTTGAAATTTGCCTAATTGTAGTATCAACACCTAATGTATATAAGTCATCAGTTGAAAAAATTCCATTTGTGTATCCTGTATTTAAAAAAAGACTTATTGCATCGTCTTTCATTAATACATATAGCCATGATTCTGGATTTTGTAATTCAACAATTAAATTATCTTTTGACATAGATTTAATTTTTTGAATTTGAAAATCTTTAAATAACTCGTTATAATTCCTTTGAATGGGAATTGACATTCTTTCTGACATGTTTAATCTCCTGTTTTAAGATAGATTCTTTTTCTTTTGAAAGCGACCAACTATCAGAGTTTGAAAAAGAATCTTTTTTGTAGTGATTTGTTGTCACTAAGAGAATATTAGAGTAATCATTTTACTAAGTCAAATATTGTAAAAAACTTTAAAACCACGATAAAATCGACTATCTTAAAAATATAGAACAACTTAATTAAAAATAAGTCCAGTATTAATTAATATTCAATTAAGTTAATCTTAAGGTTAATATTTATAAAAAAGTACTATTAAAAAAAAGCAAATAAAATTTTCAATATGTTACAATTTGTATCAAAATGAATCTTTTGATACAAATTTCTTATAGATTAAATTCCACTTTCATATATCTCTAATATTTGCTTTTTACTAAACCATTGCAATAATTGTTCTTTTTTATCTAAGCCATATATATACCATCCAGTAAACAATTCACCATCTATTTTAACTTCAAATTTTTGTTCAAATTTTTCTTTCCCATAACATTTTAATATTGCATCTATTTTTTTCATTTTTTAATCCTCTTAATATTTTTTGTTTTTGATTCAAGTAAATCAAAATTTTCTTTGATAACTTCACCACTTTTTAAAACATCTAGTTTAATTTTTAACTTATTAGCAAGTTTTGCAATGATTCTTCCAATATCTGCAATTTTTGAAATAATTGATTGTTTAACTCTTTGTTGCTCTCTACTATAATCTTCAAATTTAGCTCGTAAGCTTTCTGCATCTGCTGTAATTGTTTGATAAACTCTATCTCTTGATTTTCTATCTTTTGTATAAGCTCTACTTTTATATTTTCCGTTTTTAACAATTCCTGATTTAGTTGTTGCTCTAGTGCTGTCATTTTTTACTCCTTGATTTTGATAAATATCGTTGTTTTGTCTTGACTTTGTATTATTTCTTTTGTTGGTACTTTTATGTACTTTTGGTTTTGCTCTAAGTACTGTAAATCTAAAGGTATTTGCCAAGTTTGTAAATCTTTGATTTGATTTTGCAAAAGAAAATAAAATATCGTTGTTATAATCAATACTACTAGATTCACTAGTCCCATTATTATCAACTGAAATTTGTTTTTCTGATTCAACTCTTCTTTTATATTTAAATTGAATATATTCAGCTTTTCTCTGAGTGTATTCGTTAAGCTTATCTGTAAAAAATCTAATTTCTCTTTGTGTATCTCTTCTATTGTATTGTTCAACTCTTTGCTCTGTTCTTTGGCAGATGTTTTCAAATTCTCTAATGCTTGTAAATTGTTCACTGTAAATTCCTCCCTTATATCTTCGTGCTTTTTTACTATCAGGTAATTTGATAGATATATAATCACTTCCAATTCTATTCACAAAAATTCGATTTTCATTTAAAAGTTCAATCATTTGTTCTCTATTTTTTATCTGTCCACTTTTTACAAGCTCATGAAGCATCTCATCCAGCTTTTCATAGTCTTTCTGTAAAGATATTTTCTTACTTGCACCTTGTAGTGTTCTTTGTTTTGCAGGGTCTTTTGGGTCTGTAAAACCATAGGTTAAATTGCTTAGATTTTGCCAAGTATCAATTCTTGATAAGTCTTGTGTGTGATAAAAAGGATTAAGAGCTATTTTTCTAGTTAATTCAATTTTTGGAATTACAAAATTCAGTTCAAGTCTCCCCTTATCAAGATGCTCCACCCATAAAATATTATATTGGTCAGATTCAAGTGATGGTAATAAATACTTTTCAAAATCACTCATGATTTTATATTTTAAATTTTCATCTATATCTTGCTCTTCAAAGCTAAGACACCCAACACACACCTTATGTTTAAAAGAGATAGAATTGATAATATTTCTTGTTAATTGTTCATCACCAACTAAAACTCTTGCTGTTCCATCTTTTTCTCGATAGTTTAAAAGGTAATCAATAGCTTTTACACTTCCACCTTTTTTATTTGAAAAGAACTTAACTACCATATTAAATCTCTTGTTTATACTGCAGTTTTTGCAACTGCTTTTCAATTTCAACAAGCTGTGTAAGCATAGTAACCTTATGCTTTGTATGCATAGTATGCATTGATTTTGCAATTTGATTTAGGTTATTTCCAATTCGATTTAATTCATAAATCAAATCCATTTGGATTGGAATAGTAATCTTATGATTGATAATTGCATGTTTTGCAAATTGAGTGAAAGTAACACCTAAGGTCGTTAATTGAGCTTCAACTTTTGCATATTCATCATAAGAAAATCGCAGAGTTTTTCTTATGAATTTTGAGTCATATTTTTGGTCTTTGTTTTGCATTTTTGCTTCCTTTTATTAAAAAGTAAGTCATTGGGTTTTAGGGAGAGAATCATCCCTAACGAGGTCTCATTTTCAGTTTCGGCTGACAATGAGTATCCTCGCCCTTTTACCCTTTTATATTTTTAACTTACTTATAAAGGTATTCACAAAAATTCGGAATTTAAACACACCCTTAGGGTGTGGGAAATTCATAAATAATTTTTTATCAATTAGAAAATAAATATGGGCTTGTAATATCAAGAAGATGAAGGAATTAGATAAAATTGTTCCAAACATCTCCTATCATTTTTTTACCTTTGTATTAATTTAGCAAATCATCTAAGATATATCTATCTTTGATATATCTTTTTAACTTTTTTAATTCATCTTGCAACTGAGTGTTTATATCATTTAGTTCATTTTTTAGACTAACTCTTGCTTCAAAAGTTGATAAATCTATTTTTTTATGTTCTGAAATATAAAATGATTCAATTTTAGTTTGTTCAATTTTTAAATTATGTATATGTAAAAAAGTACATTTAGGTTCAACAAAACCTACACTATAATTATCTCTTACAAACGCATAATATGTTTTTGCACTATAAATTGTATTAACATATGTTTCAAATCCAAAATCACCATGTCCTAAATTTGCAAGATTATGTAGATATGTTTTAACAGATTCATTCAACTCTTCCAAATCCATATTAAAAAACTTTCTCCATTTATCAACTGGCTGTCCCCAAGATGAATCTTGTAAATAACCTTCAGAAAAATCTAAAGCTAAATAGTGATTTGCTACAAGTTTTACATCACTTATAACTTCTTCCAGATTTCTGTAAACATCATAAACTTTTTTAGGAACTGGTAAATTTTCTTCTTTTATTAAAGCTTCATCAAAAACTTTTTTTGTAAGAAATAGCATATCTTTTAGCATTTTTTATCCTTGTAGATTTGTTTATAAGTGATTATAAACAAACTACAGGACAAATTTTTGTCTAATTAAAAGAAATCGAGACAAATAATTTCAAATAATTTATCTAAAACATAAGTTGCTATCTCTTCACTGTATTTAGATTTATGTCTATTATAAGCAATAAATTGTAACAACTTAATGACTTCAGTTAATTTATCATGATATAATCTATCCATTAACTCTACTGTTTTTATATCATTTTCAACTATTTTTTTTATAGTTTCTAAATCTATTTCTTTCATAACTGATTCAGAAATGAGAAGATTAACTCTATCTTCCATAGAACCAGCCATAATCTTAAATATGTCTTTTTCACTCAACTCTAGCTTTATCATAAATTCTACCTTTTATTTTAAAATTTATAACGGGGATATTATTATAAACATGAAATAAGACATATTTGTGTCTAATTAAAAAAGTCTTTATTTTTTGTCATTTTTTTAATACTTTCTACAACCAAATCCACAACATATTGCATTTTTTCAAGATTCAAAGTTTCTAAAGTATCATTAATTGTGTGATAGTTTGGGTTTCTAAAAAAAGCTGTATCAGTAACCATAATAGCTTTATATCCAAACTTCCAAAAGTTTAGATGATCAGATGCTGTTATTTGATTTATTGGTGTTGGAATCATGGCTTCCACATACTCTATTTTTTTATCCACATTTTCAAAATTAAATTTATTCATAAAATCTTGTGATTGTTCATCGCAAACCATAGCTATAAAATTTCCTTTAGAAATATCAGCATCTTTTTTTGTAATAAACATTGATAATTTTGATAAATCTACATTTTCATTTGTAAAATAACCTATCATTTCATAATTTATCATTCCTATTACATCTATTTTATTATCAAACAAATATTTAGCATAAACATGACTTCCCATATTTTCAGTTCCAAAATATGGTGGCTCTTCAAGTGAAAAACATACAAAATCAATTCTAATCGGCAAATTATCTTTTATTTCATAAAGTTGTTTTGCTGTTTGAATAAGTCCAGCAACTGCACTTGCATTGTCATCAGCACCTTGAAAATTACCACAAACATCATAGTGAGCACCTATAATCAATCTTTTTTCATATTGTGGATTTAAAGTTGCGATTACATTTTTATATTCATTTTTATCTACTATAAAATTTTGAAAAAAAGTTTTTAAACCAATATCTTTAAATCTATTTTCTAAATATGAAGCTATATTATTTAAAGAATTTATATTTTTAAAATTTCGTGGTGGTTGTATTTGAGTTAAGTATTTTAGTGTTTCTAACATGTTTATCCTTTTAATATTTATAAAATGATTTTACAAACTTAAAAGGACAATTTTGTGTCTTATTATAAATTTTATATATGCTTTTAAAATATATTATGTTCTATTATTACACTCTGGCATCTCTTTTTTTTGCAATTTTGTGTACTCTTTTACCCACTCTGTTTTATCAAGTATATTAGCATATTTAATAAAATAAATAATTGAACAATCAGAATCTTTATGAATATCAAAAGATATACCACTTTTCACTAAAACTCTCTTTTTTTCTAATGTTTCATCAACTTCAACTTTTTGTTTTTCTACATATTTATTGTAATAAGATAATTTCTCATCTATATAATTTACTACATTTTCGTCTTTTATTTTAATATTTTCTTTTTTTAGTAAAATATAAGTATTACTATCATTTAGTGCAATAGGCTTTTTATCTGCAAAATAGGGTGAAAAATAAAAATAAGCAATACAGAAAAACAGTGTAAACATAAATAAAAAGTATATTACATAGTATTTAAAAATTCTTAAAACTAATTCCATCATTTTATCTCTCCACTATTTATTTTTTTTCTTTGCCAAGACTCAAAGCTATCTTGTAATTTTGGATTTTTAAATTTATATTTTTCACTATATGCTTGCGTAAATACAATATTTTGTATTTCAAAATCTTTTGTAAAACTAAAATATATAAATAGCGATAATCCAGCAAAGAATCCCAAATAAATTGGTAGCATTACTAAACCAAAAATTGAACTAAATATACTTTTTATAAAATCTCCTACCATTTAATCTCCTATTATTTTATTTTTTTCGTATCTGATAATATTTTTATTTAAAACTTTTGCACTAGGAACTACATTTGAAGACAGATTTAGATGTACATCTTGATCATCAAAAAATATATCAGCTCCAAAGGCTTCTAGTATTTCATACTTATCTGTTCCGCCTAAGAAAAATGCTTCATCAACTCTAACTCCCCAAACATTAAAAGTTTTAATAACTCTTTCATGAGTTGGTGCAGATCTTGCTGTTACAAGTGCAGTTCTAATTGGAGATTTATCTGTTGGAAATTTTGCTTGGATTTTTGCAATAGTTAAAAGAAGTTTTGCAAAAGGTCCCATTTCAAGTGGGTTATCTTTATTTAATTTTTCATGTTCTATAAAAGCATCTAATCCATGATTTTTATATATTAGTTCTGATTCTTCACTAAATAAAACAGCATCACCATCAAAAGCTATTCTTACTTGATTATTTGAGCTATTATTTATATTTTCATTAGAAGGTAATATTTTAGCAGCTGCAACACCATTTTCAATTGCATTTAATACATCATTATCATCAGCACTTAAAAACAAATCAACTTTAAAAGCTTTTAAATAGTTTGAAATATTTGTTCCACTTGTCCAAGCAGATCTTAAAATGTCTAGTTTTAATTCATTTATAGCATTTGTAATTCTAAGACTTGTTGCTGCATTATTTTTTGATAGAATAATTACCTCTACTTGCCTTTCATCACTAGAAAAGAAACTATTTATTTTTAAGATATTTTCAACAAGCCTATAACCTGTACCTTTTTTCAAAGATTTATCTTCATTTTCTAATTGGTATTTATAATAAGCATCTAAGCCATCTTTTTCAAATATTTGATTCTCTTCTTCTAAATCAAACAACGCTCTTGAGCTTATTGCAATTACTAGTTTATTGTTTAAGTTGTATGCCATTTTTTACCTTATTGATATAAAATAATTATAAATATATTTTACAAATTACTCTTTTATATAATTTTTTTAACAAGAAAATGATAACAAGCAACTCTTTCTAAATCTGTATGTTTTTCCATTCCTATAATTGAGAAATCATTTACTTTACCAATTTGCTTTCCATTCCCTAAAGCCCCACCTGTTCTTACTATGCCATCTTTAATATTTATTAATGGTGTGCCATTGCCTAAGCTACTACCAGTTCTTATTACTCCGTCTTTAATATTTCCTAAAGGATTACCATTGCCTAAGCTACTACCAGTTCTTATTACTCCGTCTTTAATATTTCCTAGAGGATTACCATTGCCTAAACCACTACCAGTTCTTATTACACCATCTTTAAAGTTTGCATTCATTTTAATTTCCTTGTATAAAATTATATTTATTAATTTGCTACATTAAGCAGGGATTATATTTATATTTTAAATATTTTTTTAGACATATTTATGTCTATTTATTTTTAATAAATTCATATTTTATTTCTTTGTTCTCAATTTTTGGTCTAGAAATTTCATGCTCATCTTCAACTTCATTCAAATACCATTTTCCGTCTTTAAATATAACTTTTTGATTTTCATCAATTTCAAGATATTTATAATCTTCAGTTGAAGAACTAGATTTATATTCTAGTTCTTTTCCTGATTCTTTTTCTAACTCAAATTTAAGCCAATATGTATAATATTCTGCGTGTGTACTATTCCTATTCACACTACTTAAAAGTAAAATATCTATATTAGAATTCATTATTATTAGATATTTTGTGCAATATTTTAAAACTTCAGGATATTTAATAAAACCATATCTCCAATCATTTATATCATTAAACTCATCAATTATCACTTCTAAATCTCTATCATCTTCTAATAAGTTTTCTAAAATACCTGGTTTAAAATGAAAAATTTGTTTCCAATTATCATCTTTTGCCCTTTGATTTTTTTCATAAGAACAAAATGTTCTTTTATCTCCAATATTACCAAGTAAATAATCACCTTTTGTTAATAATCCTCTTTGAAATAAATTATCTTTATCTTCAACAAATATTTTCCTAAATCTTTCAAAATATTGTTTAAATTTTTCTATTTCTTTTCCAGCCATTTCGATTAAAAATCCAATATGTCCATCTAAATAAGTATCTCTTGTTTCTAATTCTGAATCATAAATAACTTTTTCCCAATCAGCATTATCAACGATTAATTTTGCTTTTAATTGTTCTTCTTTTTGTTGAAACTCCAAATTTCTATGACTTCCAACATAATCAAAATTTAAAAATTCTTCACTTGCAACAAATTCATATAAACTGTCAATATAATTACTCATTTTATTTATCAATTTTAAAGTAGCTTGGAACTTCTCAATTTTATCAATATTATAATTGTCAATTATATTTTTAGTTATTCTTTCCCAATTCTTATATTTAGTACTTTCAAAATCTATATTATCTTGATTTCTTATTATATACATTGTTAAAGAATAAAATTTTGCTCTATCCCAATATGAAATATCATTCTTTTCAATAAAACTTCTAAAATACGGGATAGTTATCTTTTTTTTAGTTAAATCATTTAAGATATCAAGAGTATTAATTAAATCTTTTAAGTTTTTACTATTTTCTTCTCCATTTAAAATATTTTTAAATATATCAATAATGTAGATATCTTTTAAATCTTTTTTTTCGTTCAGTTTATCTGATGTAAGCCCAAGATTTATAATAAAATTGTTGAAAAAATTTAGAAATTTATCATCAATATAATAATATCCATCATCATTAGGTTTATCACCTTTAAAACTCCAAAATAAATCAGTCCATTCATTATCTAACTTAGAAGCAGTTTGTGGTTCAAAAAGTTCTACCAAATTTGATTTAAAATTTTCAAACTCAGTTAATGGTTTCCCTCTAGCATTCATTTTTATGTAAAGTTCATCTGTAAGATTAAAATCATTCAAAGGTAAAAAATCAAAAGTAATTGCTTTCTTATTGTCCTCATCACAAATTAATTTATCAAATAAGTTATTGTCTTCAGTATTTTTAAATTTTTCATGAATTGAATCAATCATATTTAACATAGATTTTATAGTTGGGTCTTTTTTCCATGATTTGAAAAACCAATTTTTATCTTCTATTAATTTTGATAGTTTTTTATTGTCTTCATCAACGAAACTATCAATATCTAGTAAATCTATTTGATTTGTAGTTAAAGCTTTACAAAATTCTCGTGAACTAACTCTTGTTTCATAAGTAAATTTTTGTAATTTTTCACTTGCTTCATCAAATTTATTTTCTTTTGTAGCTAAATACCAATGTAATAAAAAGAGTGTTGTTAATCTTTGTTGTCCATCAAGAGGAATAAGTTTATTATCAATTATTCTTCCATACACAAAATCAAGATTTACGGTTTCATGAATATTTTCTATTTTATTATATAAAACATCTAAAAATTTATCTCTAATTTTATTTTCATCTACTCTTCCTTGTGCATAATCTCTTTGAATAATTGGGATTTCAATTGAGTTTTCATCAAGTAGTTTCCAAAAAGTATATTTATTATTCTGCATTTTGAACCTCATTTTTAAATATTTCTTTAAAAGTTTTTAATATAGTATTTTTATAATCTTCTGCATCTTGTTTTGTCCATTTTTGCAAATCATTCGCATTTTCTGAATAATATTTTAAAAATAGATTCTTTGTACAAATTGGAATAAATGTACCATTTTTATCATTTTCAATTATAGTTTTTCTTTTAATTGGGAAAAAAGCATTACCATAACCTCTATTTGTTGCATTATCTAAAAGAGTTAAATTTCCAATAGAGTGCTTATTAAAATCATTATCTTCTCCTTCAATTTTGTTTTGTATATCATCAAAAAATTCATTAAATTCTTTTTTATCCATTTTTAGGATAATATCTTTAGTTTTTTCTATATTGGGAAGTTTTAAAATATCATCTACCCATTCTTCTTTTTCTTTGTCACTCTTTGGATATTTGTCTGCTTGAGAGCGAATATGTTCTATATCCCAATTTTGTTTTTTATATCTATCAAATTGAAATCTTAAATTCGATTCTCTGTTTTCAATAATAGTGTTTATATTGAACATTAACAATACTTTTCTAATAGATTCTCCATCTTTTTCATAGTTTAAATCTTCAATTTCAATATTTTTGAATATTTCTTTTATTTGATCATCTAAAAAATCTCTAAATTCTTTTTTAGTGCTATTTTCTTTCGTATATTCATCAATTAAATCAAACATTGTTTTTTTAGAATAGATAATTAAAAATCCTATTTTATGAAAAAATTCTCTATCTTCATACCACTCATTTAAAATTCTAAAATAGTTTTTAACTTCTTTCCAAAGTTTTTCATAAATTGTCTCTTTTTTCTTTTCATCTTCATCTCTAGTATCATTTTGTAAATAATGATTTATAATATGAAACTCATAATATCTATCTATAGATTTATGTTTTTCTATTTCTTTTGCAAAGTTTTCTTCAACAACTTTCAAATAATTTTTAGCAATTAATTCAAAAATAAACTCTATTCTAGTAGCTTTTTCATTTTTTTCTTTATTTATAAAATACCAAAAATCATCATTTTGTAGTGAATATTCTATAAAATCCCACTCTGAAGCTAACTCAAATTGCTTATTATTTTTATTGTCATTATTTCCATAACCTTGAATTAATAATGCTTTTATAAGTTCTGCATTTGTAAGCGGAATTTTTCCCATATTGATTCTTGTAAAAATTTCTATATCATTTTTATATTTATTATCTTCATTTACTACTTTAGTATCATCAATTTCATACCAAATAACTCTAATATTTTTGGCTTTATCAATATTATTATTCTCAATATTTGGTTTTTGTAAAAGTCTAGTAAGAAATAAATTTATATTTGCAAAATCTTTATCTTCAAACCATTTCTCAATTGTTGCAAAAGTTTTACTCATATGAAAAAAATCTATATTATTTTCATTAGGAACATTATCTATATTTTTTAAGAATTCTTGACTGTTTTTTCTAGTTTCATATCCAATTTTATATGGTTTTGTTTTTGTTTGCTGTTCAAAATATTTTAATAAAATATAAATTGTTGTTAATCTTTGTTGACCATCTATTACATCCCAAGTAAAATCAACTTCTTTCGATTTTTTAATTACTATTGGTTGCAAACAATAGAAACCAGAATTTTTATTTGATTCTACATCTTGAGCAAATTCCCAAATATCTTCTAATAACTCTTTTACTTGCTGTTCTGTCCATCTATACCCTCTTTGATAAGATGGAATAAAAAAGCTTTCAGGTTTTCCCTCTTCATTACATAATAATTCATAAATAGATTTTAATTTTGGGTTTTCTACTATTTCACTCATCTCACACACTCCTTTAATTTCTCTAAAATTTTAACCATCGCCAAAGTATCAAGTTTACAATACTCTAAAAGCGAATCTCTATATCTTTGTTTTAGCTTTTCATCATCTATTTTTGAAAGGTTCGCAAAAGCTTCCATAGCTTCTCCACCATTATGAATTAAATCTAGCTCTTTATATGCATTTTCAAACTCTGGAACAAGTGATGGAAGTACATATTTGATAGAGTAACTTCCTTTCATATTTGGATGATAGTAATCTTTATTTTGAAAAGGAATCATCAAATCTTTACAATTATCATGAATAGCCATCAAACCATAAGAATATTGCTCAAACAAATTTGCCAATTTTCGTATAACTCCTTTTTCAAATCCCATATTATATGCAAGTACTGTTACATTTGAAGGAATATCTTCAACTAATCTTTTTGTAATTTGTTCTCTTGGATCAACTCCATCTTTGGCTAAAAACTCTTTATGTTCAAGTCTTCCATCTTCATGTTCTATATGAAGAGAGTATTGAAAAGGAATTTGAGAATATGGACTTACTCCTTTAAACTCTGGAATTGCTTGTTGGAATGTTTCAAAATCAAGATGATATATTGGGTAAGTAAGAGTATTTACAAACTCTTTTATGGCTTCTTTATTTATTATAGTTCTGTTTTGCCGTTCTGATTCTATTTGTATTTGTTGAGATATTGAAAAAGAGTTTATATCTTTTATTTGAGAGAACTCTAAAATACCATTTTTATAAAGTTCAAACTTCTTTTGACTTTTTAATCTTGAAATATCAAATATAGAGTAGTTTGGAATATGCGACCAGCAATAATTTTTGGCATCACACTCATATGGGTCATTACAATGAGTTCCTATATCAATATTTGGTTCATCTTCTTTAGCTAATGTTTTTCTAAACATCTCTAGATTATTTTTGATATTTGCTTGTAGCTCTTTTACTTCATAAGTTACATCAACTATACTAAATAGTTGATTTATATCCAACTCTTCATCTCTTACATACTCATTATTTATATGAATTATATTTACCTTTTTTACATCATATCCTAAGCCATTTAAAACATAGTATTGAATACTGGCATCATGTAAGTATATATCTTTTACTTGTGTTGAGCTTTTAACTTCATTTATAATTACACTATTATCTTTGATATTTAAAATATCAATCATAATAAGTATTCCATCAAACTCAAATGTAGCTTCATATATATTTTGAATCCCTTGATTTATATATTCTTGTGTAAGAGTGATTTTATCTTGAAAAGTTGTATTAAGATAAGGTATTTCAATACCATTTGGAAATAGTTTACAAGCCAAATCTCCTACTTCATTTCCATTTTGAAAAATAGCTTGTGCTGCTGCATTTGGTGGTGTTAAAACATCTTTATTGTGTTTTTTTAGCCAAAGAGATTTTTGGCATTGTATTGCTCTTGTGTAGAGTGATTTTGATAGTTTCATTCTTTCCCCTAAAAATTGGATTTTATTCTATCTATTATGGTGTTTAACTTTTATTAATTTATTATCTACTTTTATTTTAAATACTCTTAATATCTTTTGCAATCTCATCAATAGCCAAACTAGCTTTTTTATATAAAACTTTTGAGTAAAGTGAATCATTTAAAAATACACTTGGTTCTATTTAATTAATTTTCTGGAAGTCCTGAAATTATCATATCACATTTAAATGTTTCAACTTTTAAATCATCATAATATACTCCAAAAATAATCACTGTATCTATTGGTACAATCTCATTAATTTTTATCATAAATTTTTCTAGATCACCTATGTTTAAATGTTCATTTGGAATTATGAAATTAATCAATACTCCTTTTGCTTGTTTTAAATCATTCATGATTGGTTTAAAAACAACATCCGCTATATCATCTTTACTAAAAGTTAATAAAATTCGTTCAATCCTACCACCTTTAGCTAAGATATATTTATAATCCTCATCATTTACTTCAATATAACTTTTCATCTATTTTCTCCTCAAATTATTTAATATAGTTTAATATAGTAGTTGGACAAAAAAGTGTCTTAGTTTATTTTAGATATTAATTTCATAAGAAATATTTCTTCCAGCAGTTCCTTCAATTTGTTTAATACAGTTTAATTCTATTAATTGTGCTAAATCTCTTGAAGCTGTTGTTGAAGAGCTATTTGAGATTGACATATATTTTTTCTTTGTTAAATTTCCTTTAAAATTATCAATTCCAATATCAAGTATAAAATTTAAAACTTTTATTTGTCTAGAATTTAAATTTTTATCTCTATTTTTATCCCAAAATTTTGTTTTTATAATTATAAAATTTAATCTATCTTTTGCATCGATTAAGGCTTTATATAAAGTTTGCAAGAACCACTCACACCAAAAAGTAATATCTAAAAAATTATCCTCTTTTTTTATATATCCTGTTGTATATTCTAGTGCTTTATAATAACTGTTGAGACGCATGAATTTGGCCACCCAAACGCATAAAGACTTGGCCAGTTGAGGAGTTAAAAAGTATTCTTACAAAATTATATCATAAGTGGCCAAATGTTTTTATTTTTTTGCTAAATATTCTCTCATTGAACCACCTCTTAAT
>NZ_NXGI01000009.1 GCF_002993025.1 Arcobacter cryaerophilus gv. crypticus
TCCATAAATTTTTGATTAATCTAATTAATCTTTATGTAGTGTTGAAACTGACATTTTTGTTTTTAATTACTTAATTACAAAATTATCACTCAAATTTATAGACAAGTAATAAATATTTTACTATTTATATCTTGTTTCATTTTTTTACTTTTAACAATCATTATATTTAGTTTACAAAGATTACTTCTTAAACTTCATACATATTTTAAAGAACTCTAATTTTAATAAAATTATAAAATGGCTCCGGCACCTGGGATCGAACCAGGGACCAAATGATTAACAGTCATCTACTCTACCGCTGAGCTATGCCGGAAATTAAAAATCATTAAAACAAAAAATGGCTCCGGCACCTGGGATCGAACCAGGGACCAAATGATTAACAGTCATCTACTCTACCGCTGAGCTATGCCGGAATCTTTCTTTATCGTTAATGGGGTGGAATTATAGTAAAAATAAAATTTATTGTCAAGAGTTTTTGTAATAAATTTAGAATTTTATAAAATTTATTACAATTAAGTTCAAAAGTAGTAAGAACTACTACTTTTTACTAACTCTTTGACACTCTTTTACAAAATGAATAGCATTTTCAACTGGAACATCTGGAAGTATTCCATGACCTAAGTTAAATATATGCCCCTCACCTTTCATAACATTTTGAATTGCTTCAACACATTTTGTTGTCTCTTCTTTAGAGTATAATCTACATGGCTCCATATTTCCTTGAAGTACATATTTACTTCCAAGTTTCTCTTTAGCAAGAGCCATTGGTGTTCCCCAATCTACTCCAAATACATCAAAGTTTCCATAAACAAGTCCTCTTTCAATAAATGCAGCAACTCCTTTTGGAAACATAATAACTGGAATATGTGGATATTTCTCTTTTATATATTCTGCAATTTCAACCATATATTTCCAAGAGAACTCATCATAACGACCAGGTTCAATTGCAGATGCCCATGAATCAAATATTTGAACAACATCTGCTCCAGCTTGGATTTGTTTTTCTAAGTAAAATTTAACAACATCTGTCACTTTTCTTAAAATTTTATGTAAAAACTCTGGATTTGAATACATTATTTTTTTACAAAGATTATATGTTTTAGTTCCTTGACCTTCAATCATATAAGTTGCAAGTGTCCAAGGTGCTCCAGTAAATCCAATTAAAGCTTTATCTTGGGGTAGTTGTTGTTTTAAAAGTTTTATAGTTTCATAAACATAAGTTAGTTTATTAGCAGCTTCAACTCCTCCAATTAAATTATCTAAATCTGCTTCAGTTTTAATTGGATCTTTAAAAACAGGTCCCTCGCCTTGTAAAAAATCAAGGTGCATTCCCATCTCATTTGGAATTACTAAAATATCACTAAATAAAATTGCGGCATCAACTCCCACAATATCAAGTGGCTGAATAGTAACTTCAGCAGCAAGTTTTGGATTATGGCAAAGATTTAAAAAGTTTCCTGCTTTTGATCTAACTTCCATATACTCTTTTAGATATCTTCCAGCTTGTCTCATCATCCAAACTGGAGTGTATGGAGTTGGTCTTCTAAAACATGCTTCTACAAAAATTTTTGACATAATTTAAATCCTTTTTATTTTTTTCCAACTTTACCTGTGAAGTAAAGTCCAACAGCAAGTGCAACTATTGCTAATGCAAAATATAGTAATTCAAGTGGTGTTTCATACTTTGTATGCAAAACTCTTTGAAAATAATTTACTACTAAAACCATAATAATAACTTTTGCTATTTTATCTTTTAGCTGATCTAGTGAGCTAATATTTAAAATAGAGTTGCAATCTTCTGGAGTACAAGCTGCATCTATTTTTGAAATAAATAGTTCATAAATTCCAAAAGAAAAAATAAGTAAAACAACAGCTATTAAATACAGATCAACTGCACCAATAATTCCAGCAACAATATCTTCATGAAAATGTTCAGGATGAGTTCCATTTATAAATGTTGTAAAAATAAATTTTGCTACATTAATAACATCAACACTTGCAACAATAAATAAAATTACTGATCCAAAAAAGCCAAAAATTACAGCAAGAATTACTATAAATCTACTTTTCCAAAGGGCATTTTCAAAAAATTTCTCAAACATTTACATATTGCTTTCTAATTCAATCCATTTCAAACCGATTCTAACTGCATTTGTAGCAGCTCCAACTCTTACTTGATCTGCAACATTAAAGTAGTGAACAATATTTGAAGCATAAACATCTTTTCTAATTCTTCCAACATATGTAAAATCTGTATCTGTTGAAATTATTGGCATTGGATACTTTTTATTTGGTAAATCATCAATTACTTTTACATTTTCAAAATTCTCTAGTGCATTTCTTACTTCATCTACATCAACATCAACACCATCATTAAATGTAACTGTTAAAGATTCACTATGAGATCTTAATACTGGAACTCGCACACATGTTGCTGCAACTTGAAAGTTTTTATGCATAATTTTTTGAGTTTCATTTACCATTTTCATCTCTTCTTTTGTAAATCCATTTTCAGTAGCAACATCAATTTGAGGAATTACATTAAGTGCAATTTGGTGTGCAAATGCTTTAATTTCTGTTTCGTCCAATCTAAATGCAAAGAAATCTTGCATCTGTTTTACAAGTTCTTCCATTCCAGATTTTCCAGCACCTGAAACTGCTTGATAAGTTGATACATCAACTCTTTTAATACCATATAAATCATCAAGTGGTTTTAAACTTTGAACCATTTGAATTGTTGAGCAATTTGGATTTGCAATAATTCCAGTCTCTCTCCAAAGTCCAATATCATCTGGATTAACTTCAGGAACTACAAGTGGAACTTTTGGATCCATTCTAAAATGACTTGTATTATCAATTACAACAGCTCCTGCTTCAACAGCAAATTTTGCAAATTTTTCAGAAATACTTCCACCTGCACAAAAAAATGCAATCTCAACTTCTTGTTCTTCAAAAACAGTTTCAGTTAACTCTAAAACCGTAAACTCTTTGTTTAAAAATTCAATTGTTGAACCTGCACTTCTTGCACTTGCAAGTGGAATAACTTTATTTACAGGAAATTTAAGCTCTTCCATAACTCTAAATACTTCTTCTCCAACAGCCCCAGTTGCTCCCACAACTGCAACATTAAACTTTCTCATTTTACTCTTCCTCTTTTTTATTGTCTAAAATACTATCTAATAAATTTTCTTCTTCATCTTTTGAAGATTCAATTATTTCACCATCTTCGTTATATCTAATAATATTTCCATTTTCATCAAGTTCTATCTCTTCATCTTCTTTTGGACATTTTGCGATAGATACAACTTTATCATCTTTATCCATATTTACAATTATTACACCGCTTGTATTTCTACCAGCTTTTCTAATTGTCTGCATATCAACTCTAATCATTTTTCCAATTGAAGTTAAAAGCATTAAATCTTGTGTATCATCAACTAAAACTTCACCAACAATATTTCCAGTTTTTGGCGATAATTTCATAGCAATTACACCTGAACCTGCTCTATTTGTAAGTCTATACTCTTCTATTGTTGTTCGTTTTCCAATTCCTTTTTCAGAAACTGTAAGAATCTCTTGCTCTTCATTATCAATTACATCAGCATCTACAACAATATCTGTATCAATTTTAAACTTAATACCTCTAACTCCTCTTGTACTTCTTCCTTGATCTCTTGTTTTTTCAAGTTCAAATCTAATACATTGCCCAAGACTTGTAAATATCATAATATATTGAGTTTGTACATCTGCAATTTTAGCTGTTACAATCTCATCTGTCTCATCAAGAACTATTGCTCTTACTCCATTACTTCTAATATTAGAGAACTCATTTAATGATGTTCTTTTTATAACTCCATTTCTTGTAAAGAATACTAAAGATTTAGATTCATCAAAATCTGGAGTTGGAATAATTGCCATAATTTTTTCATCAGCTCTTAAGTTGATTAAGTTTACAACAGCTTTTCCTTTTGCCGTTCTACTTCCTTCTGGAATTTTGTAAACTTTTAACCAATAAAGTTGTCCCATATTTGTAACAAACATTAAAGTATCATGAGTATTACTTACAAAGAATCTCTCGATGAAATCATCATCGTGAGTTGTAACTGCAACTTTACCTTTTCCACCTCTTTTTTGTCTCTCATAAGATTTAATAGGAACTCTTTTTACATAACCATTATGAGTAATAGTAACTACCATTGGTTCATTTGGAATTAAATCTTCAACATCAATTTCATCATAAGAGTCTTCAATTTCTGTTTTTCTTGGAGTTGAGAATTTTTCTCTTATCTCATTTAACTCATCTTTTATAATTTCATTTAATTTTTCTTCACTTCTTAAAATTGCCTCTAATTCTGATATTAATAACATAAGTTCAGCATATTCAGCTTCAAGTTTATCTCTTTGAAGACCTGTTAATCTTCCTAATCTCATATCTAAGATTGCTTGAGATTGAATTGCACTTAAACCAAATCTTGAAGATAGATTATCTTTTGCATCTTGGTCATTTGAACTGGCTCTAATAATTTTTACAACTTCATCAATGTTGTCTAAAGCAATTTTTAAACCTTCTAGGATATGTGCTCTTGCTTTTGCTTTTTCTAAATCAAAAATTGTTCTTCTAATAATTACAGTTTTTCTATGTGATAAGAAAATATTTAATATTTCTGGAAGATTAAATACTTTTGGCTCTTTATTGTAAACTGCAAGTAATATAATCCCAAATGTTGTCTCCATAGGAGTTGATTTATAAAGATTGTTTAATACAATTTCAGCCATTGCATCTTTTTTTAGCTCAATTACAACTCTAATTCCATCTCTATCAGATTCATCTCTAACTTCTGCAATTCCTTCAATTTGTTTATCTTTTGCTAGATTTGCAATAAGTTCAATTAATCTTGCTTTATTTACTTGATATGGTAATTCATCAATAACAATAACATCTTTTTTTGCTTTTGATTCTATATGATGTTTTGCTCTAATTCTAACTCTTCCACGCCCAGTATTATAAGCATCAACTATCCCTCTTCTTCCAAAAATCGTTCCACCAGTTGGGAAATCTGGACCTTGAATAAATTCCATTAAATCAATTGCTTCAGAACTTGGATTTTCAATTAAATATAAAATTGCATCTAATAGTTCACCAAGATTGTGAGGTGGAATTTTCGTTGCCATTCCAACTGCAATTCCTTCACTTCCGTTTAGTAAAAGAGTTGGAACACGTGTTGGAAGAACTGCTGGTTCTCTCATTGTATCATCGTAATTTGGTACAAAATTTACAGTATCTTTATCTAAATCTCTTAAAACTTCTTCTGCGATTCTAGTCATTCTAGCTTCTGTATATCTCATAGCTGCTGCACTATCACCATCAACAGAACCAAAGTTTCCTTGACCATCAACCAAAGGTGCTCTCATAGAGAAACTTTGAGCCATTCTTACAAGTGCATCATAAACAGAAGTATCACCATGAGGATGGTACTTTCCTATAACATCTCCAACAATTCTTGCTGATTTTTTATATGCTACTTTTGATGTAAGATTTAAATCATGCATTGCATACAAAATTCTTCTATGAACTGGTTTTAATCCATCTTTTGCATCTGGTAATGCACGTCCAATAATAACACTCATAGAGTAATCTAAATATGAAGCTTTTACACTATCTTCAATATTTATATCTACAATATCTTGGTTCTCAAAAAGGTTTTCCATAAAATAAGGCCTTTAATATAAAGTTTTCTTAAAAAAATTGTTTTTATTTTATCTAATATATACTTAGGAATAGTTTTTTATAAAAAAAAGGAAGCAGAGAAAACTCTACTTCCTTTTTTAAATATTAAATATGTTTTTAAAACTATTTTTCAGCTTTATATTTTACTATCATAGAGTAAATTTCATCTTTAAGTTTTAACTTTTCTTTTTTCTTTGACTCAATAGTAAATTGGTCAGCATGTGAATTTTCTAAGTTTGTGATTTCATGATCTAAATCATTATGTTTATCAAAAACTTTAGTAAAGTGTGCATCTTTTTGTCTTAATTCTGCAATTACATCTCTGTGTTCGTGAAGCATTATCTATCCTTGTTTAAAATTTTAATTGAGATTATATATAAAAAGTTCTTAATCTTAACTTCTATAATCTGCATTAATTTCTACATACTTGTAGCCTAAATCACAACCGTAAGCTGTAAAACTCTCATCTCCCAAACCAATATCACAAATAATCTTGTATTTATCTTTTTTTAAAACATCTGCTGCTTTTTGCTCAATAATAGAGTCAAAACAGATTTCACCTTTATTAAACACCACAACATCATTATATGAAATTACTAGTTTTTCATCATCACAAGCTATTCTTGAAGCTCCAATTGTTGAAGCAATTCTTCCAAAATTTGGATCTTCTCCAAAAAGTGCTGTTTTCACTAAAAGTGAATTTGATAAAGCTTTTGCTGCTTTAATTGCATCTTCTTTTGTTGCTGCATTTTTTACTTCAAAAGCTGCAACTTTTTTTGCACCTTCACCATCTGCTACCATTAACATTGCCATTTCATGCATCACTAATCTTAAAGCTTCAAAAAATGCATCTTTATCATAAGCATTTGATTTTCCATTTGCTAATACCATTACAGTATCATTTGTTGAAGTATCTCCATCAACAGAAATTGCATTAAAAGTTGTCTCTTTATTTTTATTTAATGCCTCTTTTATATCTGCGTAAGGAGCAGCTGCATCTGTACAAATAAAACAAAGCATTGTTGCAAGATTTGGATTTATCATTCCAGCACCTTTTGCAACAGCTCCTATTTTAAATGATTTTCCATCTTCAAGTTTTACTTCATAAAAACAAGATTTAGAGTATGCATCTGTTGTCATAATTGCTTTGCTTAAATTTTCACCATTTTTAGCTCTTAAATCAAATTTTTCTGAACCAGCTACTAGTTTCTCAATTGGTAATGGATTCCCTATAACTCCTGTACTGCTCATAACTGGATTAATCAACTTATCATCACCAAAATTTAATTGAGAGAAAAGATTATCTATATCTTCAATACCTTTTTTACCTGTTAATGCATTTGCATTTTTTGAATTTATAAGTACAAAGTTTGTTTTAAAATTTTCACCATATTGTAAAAAATGTTTTAATGGTGCTGCTTGAAATTTATTTTCTGTAAAAATTGCTGCAACTGTACAAGCCTCTTTTGTATATATAAATCCTAAATCATTATTTCCATTTGGCTTAAGTCCAGCATGAATTCCATCACAAAAAAATCCATTTATTTGGTCTATATAACCTTTTATTGGCAAAATTGTAAACATTATTATAATTCCTTTGGTTGATTTGTTAAATTTAAAACTCTTTTTGCTTTAAAAAGACCTTTTTGTGAGCCAACAATTAAAAGTTTAGAGTTTTTATTTATAACTTTGTCTCCATTTGGAAGCTGAACAAAAACTCCACTTGATTCAGTTATTCCAATAATAGATATTCTAAGAGTATCTCTTAAATTTAGTTCTCGTAACTCTTTTCCAACTATCCAAGAATTCTCTTTTATCAAAAGATCTTCCATTGTTATTGGACTATCTTTTTTGTATAAAAATTCATCTAAAATATTTTCCATATCAGGGCTTATTGCCATAGCACTTACTCTTTTTGCCATTAAAGAAGGAGTTGCAACAACTTTGTTTGCTCCTAGTTTTTTAAGTCTTACTTTTTCATTATGAGTTTCTGCATTTGCAATAATCAAATATGGATTTCTTTCTAACTCTTTTTCATAAAGTCTTACAGATGCTATAAGTGTAATATTATCAGAGATACTTTTTGATAAAGTAATAACTCCTTTTGCAGAACTTAAATGAGATTTTAAGAAAGCTTCTTCTTTATATGGTTCTTCTTTTACAAAATATGGATAACCATGCTCTTTTGCAATAGCTTCAATATCATCACTTGAATCAACAACCACAAAAGGAATTTGATTTTCTCTAAACTGTTTTGCAACTTGTGCAGTATATTCATTGTGATAACACAAAACAAAGTGTCTTCTTAATCTTGCTATTTTGTAAAGCATTCTTCTCTCCCTTAAAAGTTCTCTTAAATTACCATTTGTAAAAACATCAATTACAACTCCAACTGCAAAAATCAAACTCATAAACCCAGCTAACATTAAAAATACAGTAAATATTATTGTTTCATTTTTAAAATTTGATTCATTTAAAGCACCAAATCCAGTGTTTGTGATAGTATAAGATGTTTGAAAAATAGCTTGCATGATGGTATAGTCTTCTAAATAAACATAAGCTAAAGTACCAACCATCATAAGAATTTGAATTAGAATCAAAGGGGATCTAATTGGTTTTAGTCTTGAGTATATAATAGGATTTAAGTCATATTGTGGAATATTTGAATTATATTCCCATTTGAAATATTTTTTGAATTTTGTGAAAATGCTCATTTAAGCACTTATTCTAGTGCTTAATTATGAGTGTTTTTTAAGAGTTCTTAGCTCTTTTGCAGAAATTTTTAACTTAGTTGTTGTTCCATCTTCTAATGTAACTCTAACTGTTCTAATATTTGGTAAAAATCTTCTTTTAGTTCTGTTTTTAGCATGACTTACGTTGTTTCCAACCATAGGTCCTTTTCCAGAAATTGCACATCTTCTTGCCATTTTGATATTCCTTTTTGTAGTAAAAAATAATTCAGAATTCTATCTTAAAATTCTTAAGTTAGAGTTAAATTTTTGTTAAAATATCATTAAATTTATCAATATTTTTATCTAAACTCATTTCAAGTGCAATATTTCTATTTTGTTTTTTAATTTTTTTAAGTTCATTTTCATCAAATAAAATAGCATCTATTTTAAAAGAAGTGCTAGGATCGTTTGGATTATCCATTGTAGCATAAACATCTAATATCTCTTTTGCATCATTATTCATAGTAGAAAAAACTACGCATTTACAAAACATAGCTTTTATAACGCTGCTTGCAATATTTTTGTTGTAGCTTGGAAGTAAAAAAATATCACTTATAAGATATAGTTCATCTAAATTCTCTTTGCTTTCATCAAGCAATATAATTTTTGGTTCTAATTTTGAATATTTTGGTAATGTAAATTCCAAAGCTGCCAACTGTTGTTTTGTTCCTGCAATAATAACTTTAAAATCGATAAATGAAATGTTTGAAACTATTTGTAAAAACTCTTTTATTCCACTTGTTTTAAAATTTTTTGCTGTAAAAAAGATAACTTTTGTATTTGCTGTAAAAGAAAATCTATCTTTATATTTTTCTTTTAACTCTTTTGGTTTTTGATATTTTAAATCAACACTTGGATAAATGACTTTTATTTTTTCATGACTTATTTTTGTTTTTGATAAAATCAGATTTAGATTTGAAAATGAGTTTGTAATTACAAATTTGGAATTTTTAATAAAATCTATTGAATTTTCATCCAGTTCTCCACTATGAAAATATATATCTGGATATCTTTTTTTTGAAAAAAACTTTGTGATAAATGATGGTTTTTTTAAAATTTTTATATCATCTCTAGCTTTTAGTTTATTTATTAAAGTATTACTTGTTTTGTAGCAGATAGTTGTTTGTTTCATAATTTAGTTTTCCTAATTTTTAAAGTTGTAATTATAGTTAAAAGTGCTTTATGATATTATTTAAACCTAAATTGTAAGGATAAATTATATGCAAAAAAAGATTATCTATCTTGATAGAGATGGAGTTATAAATGAAGATTTTGGATATGTTAGTAAAATTGAGAATTTTAAATTTGTAGATGGAGTTTTTGAAGCTTGTAAAAAGTTTTTAACTCTTGGATATGAGATTATTGTTGTTACAAATCAATCTGGAATTGGAAGAAATTACTATAGCGAAGATGAATTTTTAGAACTTACTAAATATATGAAAAATGAGTTTAAAAAACAAGATATTGATATTTTAAATGTCTATTATTGTCCACATAACCCAAATGAAGATTGCTCTTGCAGAAAACCAAAATCTGGAATGATTTTACAATCTTTAAACGATTTTGAAGTAGACTTAAATAGTTCATGGCTAATTGGTGATAAAATGAGTGACATTGAGTGTGCAAAAAATGGTAATATACCAAATAGAATTTTAATAAGTGAAAATATTGTAGATAGTAAAGATTTTTTGCTTGCAAAATCATTGCTAGATTCAGTAAAATATATAAAAAAGTAGGAAAATATGAAATATAACAATATAAATTTTAATAAAAAAACGATTTTAATAACTGGTGGTGCTGGATTTATAGGTTCAAATTTGGCTTTTTATTTTCAAAAAAACTTTCCAGAATCAAAAGTAGTAGTTCTAGATTGTTTTAGAAGTGCAGAGACTTTTTCAAATGGAAATTTAAAAAGTTTTGGTCACTTTAAAAATCTTTTAGGCTTTAATGGAATAGTAATTAGTGGAGATATAAATGATAAAAAATTATTAAAATCTCTAGAAAATAATTACAAATTTGACTATATCTTTCATCAAGCAGCAATTTCTGATACAACGGCAATTGAGCAAGATATTATGATAAAAACCAATGTAAATGCTTATGAAGATTTGTTAAAAATTGCAATAAAACACAAAGCAAATATGATTTATGCTTCAAGTGCTGCAACTTATGGAGATAGTGATAGATTTGAAGTTGGTTTTGAAAAACCAAATAATGTTTATGGATTTTCAAAAGTTATGATGGATAATATTACTTACGAATATTTAAAAAAAGATTTACCAATATCTATTGTTGGGCTTAAATATTTTAATGTTTATGGTCCAAAAGAGTTTTTCAAAAATAAAACAGCTTCAATGGTAGTACAATTTGGTCACCAAATTTTAAAAGGACTTACTCCAAAACTTTTTGAAGGAAGCGATAAAATTTTAAGAGATTTTATCTATATTGAAGATATTATTCAAGCAAATATTAAAGCTTGCAAACCTAAAAAATCAGGTGTTTACAATGTAGGAACTGGAAATGCTAGAAGTTTTGAAGATATTGTAACTATTTTACAAAAAGAGCTTGAAATTGATAAGGGAAAAGAGTATATACCAAATCCTTATGTTGGTTCTTACCAATTTTTTACAGAAGCAAATATTTTAACAACTAATAAGTTTTTAGATTATGAACCTAGATTTAGTTTAGAAGATGGAATAAAAGCTTATATTCCTGAAATTAAAAGATTGTTTACTGAAGAGCTAAAATGATAAAATTAGATAAAAAACCAAATATTCTTGTAATTGGTGATCTAATGATTGATCACTATTTATGGGGAAGCTGTGACAGAATTTCTCCTGAAGCACCTGTTCAAGTAGTAAATGTAAAAAAAGAGAGTTCAGTTTTAGGTGGTGCTGGAAATGTTATTAACAATCTAGTAACACTTGGAAGTATAGTTGATGTAATAAGTGTAATTGGAAATGACACTGTTGCAAATGAATTAAAAAATTTATTAGAAAGAATAGATGTTCCAACATCAAACTTAGTGGTTGAAAACAGCCGACAAACTTCTAAAAAAAGCCGTCTTATAGCATCTCAACAACAAGTTCTAAGATATGATATGGAAAGTATTGATGATATAGATGAAAATAGTCACAAACAAATTATTCAAACTTTAGAGAAAAATATAAATAAATATAGTTCAATAATTTTATCAGATTATGGAAAAGGTGTTTTAACTACAAGTTTAACAAAAGAGATTATAAAAATTGCAAATAAGCATAGTGTAAAAATTTTGGTTGACCCAAAAGGAAAAGATTATAGTAAATATAAAGGTTCATATACTCTAACTCCAAACAAAAAAGAGGCTATGGAAGCTACAAATATTGATATAAAAGATGAAAATTCTTTAATCGAAGCTTTAAAAAGTTTAAAAAATCAATGTGCTTTAGAAGTTTCTCTAATAACTTTAAGCGAACAAGGTATTGCAATTTTTGATGATAATTTAACTATTAAACCAACAGTTGCAAGAGAAGTTTATGATGTAACAGGTGCTGGAGATACAGTAATTGCTTCAATTGCTTTTGCTTTAGGAAATGATTTAGATATAAAAGATGCTATATATTTTGCAAATTTAGCAGCTGGAGTTGTTGTAGGAAAAATTGGAAGTGCAACAGCAACACTTGATGAAATTTATGAATATGAATACAGTTTACACAAATCAAACTCTACTTCACATATAAAAACTTTTGATGAGATTAAAACTTTATCTTCAAAACTACATAATCAAGGTAAAAAAATAGTATTTACAAATGGTTGTTTTGATATTTTACATGTGGGTCATGTAAAATACTTAGAAGTTGCAAAAAGTTATGGAGATGTTTTAATTTTAGGGTTAAATGCAGATAGTAGTGTAAGAAAATTAAAAGGTGAGTCTAGACCAATAAACACTCAAGATGATAGAGCTTATATTTTAGCTTCTTTAGAGAGTGTTGATTATGTAGTTATTTTTGAAGAAGAGACACCTTATGAATTAATAAAATTAATCAAACCACATGTTTTAGTAAAAGGTGGAGATTATGAAGGTAAAGAAGTTGTTGGGCAAGATATAGCAGATGAGTTAAAGCTTGTTCAATTTGTAGATGGGAAAAGTACAACAAATACAATAAAAAGGATACAAAACGATGCAAAATGCAATAATTAAAGAGTTTTTAGCACATCAAGAGACAATTGCTAAAGTAATAGAAACTATGCAAGAACCACTTTTAGAAGCTTCAAAACTTGCAGTTGAAACTTTAAGAGCTGGAAATAAAATTTTACTTTGTGGAAATGGTGGAAGTGCAGCTGATGCACAGCATATTGCTGCAGAACTTACAGGAAGATATAAAACTGAAAGACGTGGACTTCCTGGAATTGCACTTACAACTGATACAAGCGCATTAACAGCTATTGGAAATGATTATGGTTATGATAGAGTTTTTGATAGACAAGTTGAAGCTTTGGCACAAAAAGGTGATTTATTAATAGGAATTTCAACTTCTGGAAACTCTTCTAATGTAATAAATGCTTTAAAAGTGGCAAGAGAAATAGGATGTAAAACTTTAGGATTAACAGGGCGTGATGGTGGAGCTATGAATGAACTTTGCGATGTAAACTTAGTTGTTCCATCAAATGATACTCCTAGAATTCAAGAAATGCATATTTTATTTGCACATACAATTTGTCAGATAATTGATAATGAATTAAGCTAATTTTGTAATTGCTTTTAAAACATCATCTGCTGTGACTTTTTTCATACAGTTGTGATGTTTTAGAGGACACTCTCTTTTCATACATGGTGCACAATCTAAGTTCTTTGTCACTATTAATCCATTTTTATCATTTCTCCATTGATTTGTCTCTGTAAACTTTGTAGGTCCAAAAATTGATACAGTTTTTACTTTATAAGCAGCAGCAATGTGCATAGGTCCACTATCATTTGTAATAAACAAATCTAATCCTGCAATTTTTTCTATAAGCTCTGGAATTGTTGTTAGTCCAGATAAATTTTGATAATTTGATATACCATTTTTTATTAATATATCTTCAATATCTTTTGCAATATCAGTTTCAGCTGGTCCGCCAAAAATTACAATATTGTATTTTGAAGCTAAGCTTATTGCAACTTTTGCAAACTCTTGTGGGTACCATCTTTTTGCACTTCCATAAGTTGCACCTGGATTTATTCCTAAAGTTGGTTTTGCATATGAAAATGGTTTAAAATATAGTTTTAAATCCCCTACTTCGTTTTTTAATTTTAAAATTTTGTTTACAAAATCATTATAACGAATAGCTAGATGAATCTCTTGTTTTGTAAGTCTTTTGTAATTGAATTTATTTTTTGATTTTATAAAAAACATCATGAATTTTGAAGAGAAACTTCTTCTAAAAGAGATTGCTAAATCAATTTTTCCAATAGATTTTGCAAGATTTATTAAATTTTTATATCTATTGCCATCTTTTTTTGTATCATCAACTATAATTTTTTCAATATTTGGATAGTTGCTAAAAGCTTGTGTAGATACATATGAACCTAGAAGTGTGATTTTAGCATCTGGATATGTTTTTATTATATTTTGTATAGCTGGTGTTGCCATAATTGCATCACCTAGCCATGAAGGAATTTCTATAAATATTTTTTTAACCATTTTTTAACATTTCCTTAAAAGCATAAAATTGTGGGTATTTTACAATTTTTCCATCTCTATTATCAACCAAACCATATCCAGGAGCAAGTAGCTGATGCCAGAAAACTTTTTTTATTTTTTTTGAATCACGTGCAATTTTAAAATAATCCAACATATATTTTGTATAATCTTCACAACTAACACACTCTTTTTCACTCGTAGGTGCGTATGGAGCTGTATTTGAGATTGGCCAATTAACTTCTGTAATATAAATATCATCACTTGAAGTTTTTGGACTTAGTTTTACAAGTGAAAAAAGCATATCTATTTTATTTCTTAAGTCAAATATTCCATATTGACTATTTTGTGGAGCACCTCTTCTATCTACATAAAGCAAAGCCGAAGTTATATCATATTTTATTTTTTTGAAATTAAACATAGCTCTTGCATTATAATAGTACTCAAAATCTATCACAGATGGTCCTAAAAGCTTAATATTTTGGTATTTTTCTTCTTTTATTTTGGAAGCTACCATATAAAAATTCATAAATTCTAAAGTACTAAAGAAACCCCATTTTAATCTATTTATTGTAGTTCCTATTTGAAACTCATTTGATATATCTTTAAATTTTTCAAAAATTAAACTAATATTTTTTTCTAAAAGTTCCCTATTTTCAATATTTAATCTATCTTGAATCACATTTATTAAAATATTTTTTCTATTATTTTGATTAAAACTATTTGCAAACTCAAAATATAAATCAATATTTTTTATATCACAAAGTGGAACTCGTATAATAAGATTTCTAACACCCAACTCTTCAACTAACTCTTGCTGAATATTATTGCCATTTTCTTTATCAAGATTTACTCCAAGACCTATAAAATCTATATTTGAAGTTTTAACTCTTCCTTTAAAAAATTTCATAAAAATTATTGAAATAGGAAGAATAAAAATAGAAGTAAAAAGTAGTTTTAAATTGTCTTTAAATTCTTTTTTTCTCATAGCTTTTTTAAAAGCCCTATCTTTTATAACTTGCGGTTGATCTGAATAATTGTCCCAAATAAAATGTTTATTTGACATCCAAAATCTCTTTTAATCTATTCTCAATTTCCAAATATTGTTCTTTTGTATAATTTTTGTTTATCATAAAGTTATTTTGATTTTTTTCATCACTTACTGTTGCCCATCTTTTACTACTTGCAAATAGGCTATCTCCAAAAAAAGACAAAGTCATAGTATTTGTTGCACCTGCAAGATGCATAGGTCCTGTTGAAGTGCTTATAAATATTTTACTTTTTGCTATATATTTTGCAAAATCCATCAAAGTAACTTTTGACTCATAAATATATGCTTCAAAATCTAAATGAGCCTCAATATAATCTTTTGATTTCTCATCATCTGGACCAAAAGAAAAAACTATATCATACTCACTATTTTTAATACTTCGTGCCAAATTTATATAATCATCAATTCTTAAATTTCCATCACTACTACCACCAAATCCAGTGTGAAAAATAACTCTTTTCTCTTTTTTTTCTTTAATATTTAAAAGTGGTTTTATAAAATCAAGCTTAATTTCTGGAAAAATTGCCTTTGCTAAATCAAGATTATATTGCCACTCTGTTTTTATAGCTTTACTTCTTCTTTGTCTTATTCGTTTGTTAAAGAAAAATTGTGCTAGTTTTGTTGCTGGTGCAACCCTTTTTTTAATTCCACTTTTATAAAGTATTTTTCCTAATTGAGTATCTATATATGCACTAATACTTGCATCAAAATTTTTAGATTTTATCTCTTCCAAAGTTCTAGGAAAATCCTTTTTATTATATAAAATAACATCATCTATAAACTCAATATCTTTTGCAAATTTATAATTTATTTTTGAAACCAAAGCTGTAATTTTTGTATCAGGGTACTGCTCTTTTATAGCTTTAAAAAGTGGTAAGGTAACTACAAAATCCCCTATTTTATCATGTCTTGTTATAAGTAAATTCATCTATTTTCCAAATATATTTAAAATATCTATTTTTATATTTTTAAAATCTTTTTCATTTCTAGTTACCAAAATTAAATTATTTATTTGAGCAGTTGAAGCAATTATATTATCAACTAATTTTATTTTTTTATATTCTCTATTCTTTAATGATTGTAAAATAATCTTCTCATTTGTATCAATAATTTCAAAGCTATTAAGCATTTTTAAAACATATTTTTCATCTTCATCGCTAAAATCAAAAGATAATACTTCTAAAACAGTCAATCTTGAAATACAAGATTCTTCAAAATAGTTCTCTAAAAAATCCATAGCCATTTTTTCGCCATTTAAATGATAAATTATGATATTTGAATCTATTAAATATTTTTTAGATTTTTCTATCACTTCTTATCTCTCTTTGCCATTTTAATGGGTCTATTTTTTTATCTTTTAATATTCCAGCTGTTCTAGAAAAAACTTCTAAGATTTTTGTTTTTTTTATTTTATTCTCATTAAATAAAGGTAAAATCAAAATCTCTACTTGTCTGTTTACATACTCTTTTGGAATTTTTAAAGTAAAATTTGTATTAGTTGGGGTAACAATTTCTCTAATCATTTCATACTCCTTTTATTTTTTATCATTATATCTATTTTTAAGTTCTAAATTCTTCTCATAAAGCTTTATATATTTATAAAAATTTGTAACCATATGAGAAAAGGCAATTACAAGTCCCACATAACCATCTCTAAATCCCTGTTTTAAAATATATGTTCTAAAAAATGAATATATACTATTTGAAAAAGCTTTTACTGGACTTGAAGATTTTTTACCAACATTATTTGTAGCAAAAAGAGTAGAGTATCTATCTGCTTTTATTATAAATTCTGAAATTGTATGATAGCTATAGTGTTCAACATTTCCTTTTAACTCTTCTATGTTTAAGCCATCTGTTATAATATCTTCATGAACATCATTTGAGTTATAAGAGGTTATATTTTTGTTGTACAATCTTTTGATTTTTTGATTATTCCATCCGCAATGTTTTACTTGAATATCTTTGTAGAAAGCTTTAAAATTAAGTTTATAAACGGTTTTTTCATCAAGTTTTTTATTTTTCAACTCTTTTAAAAGCTCACTATCAACTACTTCATCACTATCAATTATCAAAATCCAATCATTTATAGCAAAAGAAGTTGCATGATTTTTAGTCCAGCCGAAACCTTTAAACTCACCTTGTATTAAATTTACATTTGAAAAACCTTTTACAATACTTATAGTTCCATCTGTTGAGCCATTGTCATAAACAACGACATCATCAAAATCTACTAAACTTTTTAAGCTATTTTCTATAGTTTTTTCATTGTTTTTTGCTAATACAACTACACTAATATTCATTTTTGACCCAATCTTTTTACTAAACCTTTAAATTTATATTTTAATAGTTTTGTAGTTTTAAATATTTCATAAGGAGTTTTTAAATCATCTCCATCAACTCTATAAATCGCTCCATTAATTCCGCTAAAATCTTTATGTATTGCATTTCCAATTCTGAAATTGTATTTATAGTATTTTTTTGCTTCTTTTAAAATGTTTTGATTGTATTTTCCAAAAGGGAATACAAAACTCTCTATTTTTGTATTTAATTTATCTTCTAAAATCTCTTTTGAAACTCTTAACTCTAAATCTAAATCAACATTTCCTTCTAGCAAATTTATATGAGAATGTGAATGTGAACCAAAAACAACTAAACCACTTTCTTGCATCTTTTTTAACTCTTTATATGTGCAAAATGTAGCTTTTTGATAATTTTGAAACAAATCATTGTGTTCAAAATTCATTCTACTTTCTGCTAACTCATCTGTGTCATCTAAAATATATTTTGAAGGAATTGCCAAAAGTGCTTTTAGATTATACTTTTTCAAAAGTGGAAAAATTAAAAAATAAAAATCAGCATAAGCATCATCAAAAGTTAAACAAACACTTTTTTCAGTTATTTTTTCACCTGGAAAAATAGTTTTGAAATTGTTTTTTATATGTTTTAGATGCTCTTCAAAAATTGCTAAATCATTTGAACATCTATCACTATTCACATGATGATACATAATACTAATCAACAACTTTTTTTCCTTTTAATCTTTTTTTGAAATTTATTTTTGCTTTATGATTATGGGAAAAAGCTAAAGCTTTAGAAACTAGCTCTTTTTCATCTTTTTGTAAAAGTCTTGCATACTCTTTTATAACAACTTCCAAATCCTCATCTTTTGCCCAAAGTTTAGAGAAGTTTTTAAGTCTATCATTTAGCTCTAAATCAAAAAATTTCATTCTATTTATATCTACAATTTGAAAAATAAAATTATCATTCTCTTTTTTTATTAATATATTTCCAGGACTATAATCAAAGTGAAAAATCCCAGCTTGGTGTAAATCAAATGTAAATTTTGCAAAAGCTTTCAAAATCTCATTTTTATTTGGAAAATTTATATCTAAAAGTGGCTCTCTAATAGTAAAATCATATTCAAATTTTTCACTTACAAAATAGCTCTCATTTAACAAACCCATTTTGTAAAACTCTATATATCCTATAGGTTTTGGTGTAAACTCTTTAATTTTTAGAGCATACTCATAAGATTTTTGTGCTTTTGATTTTTTGAAAAATGTATATACAATTTTATTTATAAAATGTGGTATTTTAAAATATTTCACAACTAGCTTTTTATTTTCATGCTCTATAACTTTTAGTTCATTTCTAGCTTTGTGTATGGTATTTGAATTTTCTTTGAAAAATTGTTTTATATTGCATAAAAAAGATTCAAATTTTTTGAATTCTTCATTTAAAATAAATTTATAGTTTGACAATTTTTACCTTTTTCTTTTTTGATAGTTAAGATTTTAGCCAAAAAAGCATTTAATTTGGATTTAACTACTAAAAAAGTAGAATATGTCCTTAAAATTAATAAACAAAGAGTTCTATGAAAAAAGTTTTAGAAGTTTGTCTTTCTCCTGATTTAGGTGGACTTGAATTGTATATGAAAAATATAACTAAATATTTAAATTCAAATGCTGTAATAAATAAAAAATCAAAGTTAAAAAGTGTATTTGAAAATGAAAAAGTAAATTATTTTGAGCTTTCAAGATATAGCTTTTTTAAACTAGCTCGTATCATAGATAAAGAAGAAATTGATATAGTGCATCTTCACTGGACAAAAGATATTCCAACGGTTGTTTTTGCAAAATTTCTTTCAAAAAGAAAACCAAAAATTGTTCAAACTAGACATATGCATATGACAAGATTTAAAAGTGATTTTTATCATAAGTTTTTATATAAAAATATAGATATGATAATTGCTGTTACAAATCTAGTAAAAGAACAACTAGAAAAGTTTATCCCAAAAGATATAAGACCTAAAATAGAGACTTCATATATTGGAGCAAATACTCCTAAACTTTTAAGCAATGAAGAAAAAAATAGTTTAAAAAAATCTTTTAATATCACTGATGAATTTATAGTTTCTATAGTTGGAAGGATTGAAGAAGCAAAAGGACAGCATATAGTTTTACAAGCTGTTGAGAATTTGCGAAAAAGTGGTATAAAAATAAAAACTTTAGTCGTTGGTCACTATATGAATGAAAGCTATTTTAATAATCTAAAAAACAACTATCCAAATGATATATTTACAGGCTTTGTTTCTAACCCTACTGATTTTATACAAATTTCAGATTGTGTAGTTTTAGCAACAAAAAAAGAGACTTTTGGGCTTGTGCTTATTGAAGCTATGAAATCTGGAATTTGTGTTTTAGGAAGTAATCAAGGTGGACCTCTTGAAATAATAGATGATAAAAAAACTGGACTTTTGTTTGAAAGTATGAATAGTGATAGTTTATATGAAAAATTATCTTTGATTATAGAAGATGAAAAAATAAAAGAAAGATTAGCTTTAAATTGTAAGATTAAGGCTAATGAGGTTTTTGATAGTGAAAAACAGTTTGAAGAGATAAAAAATATTTTGGAGAGAGCACATGAAAGTTAGTGTTATTATTGCGGTTTATAAAGATGTAGAAGCACTTGAACTTATAATTGAGTCTTTAAAAAATCAAACATATAAAAATTTTGAAGTTATTATTGCAGAAGATGGGCAAGATGAAAAAATGAAACATTTTGTCAATTCCATTCAAGGATTAGATATTAAGCATACTACTCAGGAAGATATAGGTATTAGAAAAACAAGATCCTTAAATAATGGTATTCTTGCTAGTGATGGTGAGCTTTTAATTTTTATTGATGGAGACTGTATTCCTTATAGTACTTTTATAGAATCTTATGTAAAACTATCACAAGATGGATTTATAATAAGTGGAAGAAGAGTAAATCTTGGACCTAAATATTCACAAAAACTAAGAAATAAAATTCTATCTCCTTTAGACCTTGAAAACACTTTTTTATTGAGATATCTATTGATTGCAATAGATTGTAAAGAAGGGCACAGTGAAGATGGATTTTATTTTCCAGCAGATGGATTGATATACAATAAATTTATCAAAAATAGAAAAGCTAGCACTTCAATTTTAGGATGTAATTATGCTTGCTTAAAAAAAGATATTATTGCAATAAATGGTTATGATGAAGGATATGGTGAAACTGCAATAGGAGATGATACAGATTTAGAATGGAGATTTAAAGCTCTTGGTTGTAAAATAAAGTCAGCTAAGAATGTGGCAAATGTATTTCATCTTTATCACTCAAGAAGCTTTAGAAATAGAATCAATACAAATCAATATCTTGAAATATTTAAAGTAAATAAATTAAATAATAAATTTATATGTACATCTGGATTATCTTCTCACTGACTAGTTTCAAATCGTGATATAGCATTAAATAATCCACTAAATAATGCAAATAAAGTCATTGAAGCCATAATATGTAAACTTAATCCAACGCTTGATAGTAATAAATATAAACAAACAAATGTAATATTTAGATTTCTATAAATAATAGATTTGAATTTTAATTTTAAAAGATTTAAAAATAATAAAATAAATAGAACAAACCCAAATATTCCTAGTTGAACTGAATATTGAACATAGGCATTATGATAATCTATATAATTATCTTTAAAATTATCATAATATACAAAGTTATATTTTTCTATATATTTTTGTATACCTATAGCCTCATCTCCAATTCCAGTACCAATAAAAGAATTATCAATAAATTGTTCTAGCCCTATGATCCATAAAGAAACTCTTATGGAAAATGAATTTGTAAAATCATTATCATTAATCATTTTTTCTATATCTTGAAAAGCATAGTTCATTCTATCATGAAATACTGGACTTACATTATAAGCAGAAGTAAATATAATAATCACAAAAGTCATAGAGCAAATTATTGCTTTAAGTTTATTTTTTATATTTAAAAATGCAACGATAAATAAAGTAGCAAAAAAAGCAACTTGACCAGTTCTTCCACCATTTATTAACATATTCGACATTGAAAACAACATGAATAAACTATACATTAATCTCATTTTTAACTCTTGTTCAAAAATAATTCTATGCATTAAAATAAAAACTGTAAAAGCTAAATATATACTATAATTTGTATGATCCATAAATGGGCTTGGATCACTCGGAGATACTCCTTCTTTTGTCCAAAATTCAAAAAATATTCCATAAGATACTATTTCACTTAAAAACATTCCAATTAAAAAAGCTGAAAAAACATGCTTTATATAATTTTTATTTAAAGATGTATAAATAATAGGAATGATTAAAAAATGCCAATATTTTCTCATATAATCAGAATAAAAATTTATATCTGAACTCCAAAAAATAGATAAAAAAGAAAGAAGAAGGAATAATCCTAAAACAATCATAAATTTATTTAATCTTATAAGACTAATTTTTGCTTTAAAATTACCTTCAATACACCATAAAAGAATTAAACAAATTGCCGAAAAAGTTGTTCCAGCTTTTGATATAGGAAGACAAAAAGAATATAAAATTATAAAATAGTTTATAAATTTATTATAATCCATAATTTCAAATTTTTGTTTAAAATTAATCATTTCAGTATCCTTAAATATTCTTTTATCTCTTTTTCTTCAGAAAAATAATCATTAATAATATTTTTATTTCTTTCTGTATCAAAAATAACTTCTTTTTTTGAAATTTTTAAAAGAGTTTCTTTTAATTTTTCAATATTTTTATCTTCCACTATTTCAAAATCTAAACCAATTTCCTTGAATTCTATAAATGATGTATTTGAGTAAGAAATACAATCCAAACCACTTCTAACAGCCTCTATAAATGAATTTCCAAAACCTTCACCATAACTAGGAAAAATAAAAATATCTGATTTTTCTAGATATCTTGCTATTTCATTTGAAAATCCAACTAAAATTATTTTATCTCTATATTCAATAGTATTATAAAAATTTAAAAATTCCGTTTCATAACCTTTTTCAAATCCTCCAACTATATAAAAAATAAAATCTATATTATTTTCAACTAAAATAGAACAAGCTTTTATAGCATCTATTTGACCTTTACCATTTGCAATTCTTCCAGTATGAAGAAGAGTTAGCTTATCATTTTTTTCTTTTTTAACTATATTTATATTTTTTACAGAAGAGTATATCAATTTAGACTTTGAATTTTTACCAAAAGGAATAATATAATCTACATTTTTCTGTATATGTTTACATATTGAAACATGATAATTTACTTTGCTATATATCAATCTATGAAACCAATCTTTTTTAGGAGTTGATTTTGTTGTTCCATGCCTAACTATTAAATTTATATCAAATCCTAAAAAAGAAAAATATAAAGATTTTAATTCACTAGCACCAAAAAATATAACATTTTTTATACTATTTTTTATGATAATATCTCTAGTTTTTTTTATAATATTTAAAGATAATGAAGATTTAAATTTGATAGCTTCTAAAGATACATTTATATTTTTTGAAAAATAATTATCAAAATTTTGTGCAATAAAACCATTCTTTTTTGTTATTAAAAATACTTTATAATAGGGTGATAGTTTATTTGCTAACTTAATAGCATCAATCTCCATACCACCAAAATTTGATGATAAACAAATAATTGAAATATTTTTTTTGTTATTAGGATTCATACTACTAGATACTTACTCAAATACCACTCAATAGTTTTCACAATTCCACTATCAAAGTTTTCATCCGCTTTCCAACCAAGTTCATTTTCAAGCTTTGTTGCATCTATTGCGTATCTTCTATCATGTCCTGCTCTATCTTCTACAAAAGTAATAAGTTCTTTATAACTTTTTATATTTGGAACGAAGGATTTATCCTCAGCTTTTTGATGAGACTGAAGTCCCATTTCCGATAATGGTACTTTTTCATCTAAAATTTGGCAAATTCTATCTACTATTTGCAGATTCGTTCTCTCATTTCTTCCACCGATATTATATGTCTCTCCTTTATTACCTTTATGATAAACAAGGTCTATACCTTTACAGTGATCAAGTACATATAACCAATCTCTTATATTTTTCCCATCACCATATATTGGGATTGGGTTTTGTTTAAGTGCATTTCTTATAATTGTAGGAATTAGTTTTTCATCATGTTGTTTTGGTCCATAGTTATTTGAGCAGTTTGTGATAACTGTATTTAATCCATATGTTTCATTATAAGCTCTAATAATCATATCACTTGAAGCTTTAGAGGCTGAATATGGAGAATTTGGAGCGTAAGGTGTAGTTTCAGTAAATAAATCATTTGGATTTAGGCTTAGTGTTCCATATACTTCATCTGTTGAGATATGATGAAATCTTGCATTTCCGTATTTTTCTTTATAAACAAATGGTTTATTCATCCAGTATTTATAAGCTACATCAATCAAAGTAAAAGTCCCATTTACATTTGTTTGTACAAATACTCCTGGATTTTTAATAGAGTTATCCACATGAGATTCAGCTGCAAAGTGAATTACACCAGAGATATCATATTCAGCAAATATAAACTCTACTAATTCTCTATTACAGATATCACCTTTTATAAATTTATAGTTAGGATTATTTTCACACTCTTTTAGATTTTCCAAATCTCCTGCATAAGTTAAAAGGTCTAGATTTACTAGATTATAATTTGAATACTTATCTAGGAAATATGGTACAAAGTTTGAACCTATAAATCCAGCACATCCTGTAAGTAGTATTGTTTTATTTTTGTTATTGAACATCATTTTCCTTTTTATGTATTCTTTTTACAGTTCTTTTATATTTAAGTAACCCAAAATTTACTTCTACAGAAGTTTCAGTGTCCGTATCATATTCTTCTGGAACTTCTAAAAGTTCAGCTATAATCTCTCCACTTTTTTTAGATAGTTGTTCTTTTAGTTTATTATCTTTTGTTGTTTCAAGTTGTTTTAGATTGTATTTCAGATTATCTATTTTGTCAAATGTTTCTATTATCAAAAAAGTTGTCTCTTTTGCTTGTTTACTTGAAAGTATTGTTGCTAACATCCAAAGACCTTTTTTTGTAAAAGCTTTTGGAAGATACGGAGAATACTTTATAGGTTGGAGGTGGTCGAAATATTCGACCACATTTATTTTTTCATCTTTAGTAAGCTCAAACATATAGTCATTTGGGAATTTATCAGAATTATTTGCTACTGCTTCATTGACCCTTTTTGTTTCAACTCCATAAAGTTCAGCCACATCTCTATCAATGATAACAAATTTTTCTCGTAACTCTATAATTTTATTATCAATTGAAGTGTGTGATATTATATTCATCTTCTCTCCCCAAGTCTTCTTAAGCAATCATCAAGTCCATCTTTCCAGTATGGTATTTCTAAATTGAATTTAGATTTTATCTTACTTTTATTTAATAGTGAAAAGTGTGGTCTCTTTGCAGGAGTTGGATATTGAAATGTCTCTATTGGATTTATTTTACAATCTAACTTTGCCATTTTCATAATCTCTTTTGCAAAATCATACCAAGACAGAACTCCTTCATTTGAGTAGTTATATATTTCTACTTTTGAGTTTTTTATTTGTGGAATTATGTCTAATATTGTTTTTGCTAAATGTGCGGCATAAGTGGGAGTTCCAACTTGATCAAATATTACACCTAGTTCTTCTTTCTCTTTTCCTAATCGAAGCATTGTTTTTACAAAGTTATTTCCATAGTATGAATAAACCCATGAAGTTCGTATAATTATAGAGTTTAATGGATTTATATCTAAGAGCTCATTTTCACCCGTCAGTTTTGTTTTACCGTAAACTGATTGTGGGTTTGTTTGAAACTCTTCAACATATGGTTTATGATTTTTTCCATCAAATACATAATCTGTAGAGATATGAATTAATTTTATATTTAACTCTTTTGCTACAATTGAGAGTTTTTTTACAGCTTTTCTATTTACTAAATCTGCATTTTCAATATCACTTTCAGCTTTATCCACTGCTGTATAAGCTGCACAGTTTATAATCACATTTATATTATTTTCATTACAAAAATTTCTTATATTTTCTTTATTTGTGATATCAAAATCAATTCTTGTTGTAAAATAGAAATTATAAGAGTAATTTGTAGAAAGCTCTTTTATTTCAGATCCAACTTGTCCGTTTGAACCTGTTACTAAAACATTTATATTTGCTGAGACTAAAGTCTCAGTTCCTAAATTAGGCATAATAGTTTACTCCAAATTCAAATAAGTCATTTGTTTCATTTAGTTTTGCTTGAGTTGTATCTTTTGCCGATAGGTTTAGTTCATCATGATTTAAAATCCAATCTATATTTAAATCTTTATCATCAAAGGCTATTCCTCTATCACACTGTGGACTATAATAGTTATCTACTTTATATGCAAAGATTGTATCATCTTCAAGTACAACAAATCCATGAGCAAAGCCTCGCGGGATAAGTAGTTGTTTTTTATTATCTGCACTTAATTCTACAGCTACATGTTGTCCAAATGTAGGAGAGTTTTTTCGTATATCAACTGCAACATCTAAAACTCTTCCTTGAATTACTCGTACAAGTTTTGTTTGAGCATGAGGTGGAAGTTGATAGTGAAGACCTCTTAAAACTCCTTTAGAGCTTTTTGATTCATTATCTTGACAAAAATTTATTTTCAGCTTCGTTCCTTGCTGCCCGTTGGGAAGATATCCCAAAAACTCTTCTAGTTTGTCTTGCCTAAAAGTCTCTACAAAGTATCCTCTAGAATCTCCATGAACTTTTGGTTCTATTATTACTACATCAGGAATAGCTGTTCTTGTAAATTGCATTATTTCATTCTTCTTGGTTGATTTGCTCTAGAGATTAAATATTGACCATATTGATTCTTTTTTAAAGGCTCTGCTAGTTCTAGTAGTTTTTCTTTACTTATATATCCCATTTCATAGGCTATTTCTTCAAGACATGCTACTTTTAAAGATTGTCTATTTTCTATTGTTTGAATAAAGCTACTAGCTTCAAGAAGTGATTCATGAGTTCCAGTATCAAGCCATGCGTATCCTCTTCCCATTAGTTCTACTTTTAATCTATTTTCATTTAGATAATCTTGATTTAAAGTTGTGATTTCAAGCTCACCTCTATGGCTAGGTTTTACATCTTTAGCTTTTTTTACTACATCATTTGGGTAAAAATATAATCCTACAACTGCGTAGTTTGATTTTGGGTTTGTTGGTTTTTCTTCAAGAGATATTACATCACCACTATCATTAAACTCTGCAACTCCATATCTCTGTGGGTCTCTTACATAGTATCCAAATACAGTTGCTTTATTTTCATCTTTAATATTTTTTATACTTTTAGCTAAAAGTTCTGTTAGACCATGACCATAAAATATATTATCTCCAAGAACCAAACAAGCATCATCTCCATCAAGGAATTTTTCACCAAGAATAAACGCTTGCGCTAGTCCATCTGGACTTGGTTGAACTACATATTCAAATCTCATACCAAGTTCACTTCCATCTCCTAAAAGATTTATAAAACTAGGTTGATCTTGAGGAGTTGTAATAATAAGAATTTCTTTAATACCTGCAAGCATTAAAACAGACAATGGATAATAAATCATAGGTTTATCATAGATGGGTACAAGTTGTTTTGAAACACCTTTTGTGATGGGATAAAGTCTTGTTCCACTTCCTCCTGCTAATATTATACCTTTCATATTATCTGTCTCCCTAAAATAATTTGGCTATTATTCTACAATATCTTAGCTTGATTTAATAAATCAAAAACATTTGAAGGTTTAATATCCTTCATACAAATATTATCCTTACAAGCTTTCATAACTTCTGTTTTATAACAAGGACTACAAGATAATCCAGCGTTTACAATATGAACTTCGTTAAAAGGTGTTTTATATGGTCCTGTTTGCTCACGAGGAGTTGGTCCTATTAGACAAAAAACTGGAGTATTAACTGCGGATGCTATATGAGCTGTTCCTGTATCAGTTACAATCAAAGCTTTTGCTTGTTTAATAATACTAACCATTTCAGAAATTGTTATTTTTTCTACTAAATCTATAATATTTTTGTTATAAGGTTTAAGAGGTTCAAAAAAATCTTCTTCTCCTTTTGCACCAATTAAAATAATATTAGTATCTTTTGGAATTAAATTTAAAAACTCTTTCCAATTTTTATGAGGCCATGCTCTATAATTTAATCTTTTCTTTTTATTATGCGAATTACTTGGACTAACAATAATATAATCATTTGGTAAACTAAATTTAGTTTTAATTTCATTAAAATCTGAACCAAAAACTTTAGGAAATGATTTCTCTAAATTTTCTTTTGAAATTAGACTTGAATAAAACTCTTTACAAATTTCAACCATATGAGTTTTTGTAATTTTAATATCTTCACAAAACCAACCAACTTTTTTATTTGAAACAATTTTGTCAACTAAACTTTTAAATTGTTTTCCCATTTCAAAATTTATTAAAATATCATAAGGCTCTTTTTTTGAATGGTTTATTACTGCTTTTTTTTGTGAACTAAAAATTATTGGAATTTTTTTATGTTTTAAATGAAAAATTTTATTTACTCTTTTATCATATTCAAAAAGTTTTGAAGCTGCGGGAGTTGATACATAGTCAATAGTTAAGTCTTCTTTAAACTCCAATCTTAATGCATCTAATACAGATGTAGAATATACTAAATCGCCTAAAGCTCCACATCTTATTATCAATATTCTTTTTATACTCTTCAAATTTTTCCCTTAATTTTAAAATATTATTTTACAAATTTCTTAATACTTTTACAAACTCAAAAAAATATTTCACATCACTACCAACTCTTTTTTTTATAAACTCTTTTTCATAAAGCCATAAAAAAAATCCAAGTTTTTTACTAAATTTTATTAATTTTTGTTTAAATTCAAAATTATTTGAAAGTTCACAATATTTATTAATTATTTTTTCATAATCTATTTTAAAACTAGCTTCTTTTAACTTTATGAATGATAATAAAAATAGTAAAAAATCTCTATATTGTAAAGTTTTTATATCAACACTTTCTTCAAAACTCTCTTCAAAGTCTAAAACAAAAACTTTATCATCTTTAAAAGTAAAATTTCTTAACTGACTTCCACCATGAAATTGTGAAAAATTATGAATTTTTGAGAGTTCAAGTATCAATTTATCTACAAAAAAATAAAATCTATCTTCACTTATATCTTTGTTTCTTAAATAAGCATTTACACTATTTCCACTATCTTCTAAAACAAAAAAATCTTCACACTTATAAGCTATAACAGGAGTATTTATTCCTAATTCATTAAATTTTTCAAGCTTTGAAACTTCATAAAGCAAAGCCTCTTTTGAGCTTTTTACAACAGGAGGAATAAGAAGCTCAAAAGGGAAAAACTTATAAAAAAAACTCTGGATTTTATCTGGTTTTGTAGTTCTAGCTTTTTTTAGCCAATACTGTTTTTCTTCAAAAATAAAAGAAAAAATCTCTTTATTATTTTTTGTAAATTCTCTTTTTGCTACATTTTCAAAACTGTTCAATTAATCTTCTTTTTTATAAATATCATTTTCTAAATCTTTAAATCTTTTATGTTGCCATAGCCAAAAATCTGGTTTTTCTAAAATCTGTTTAGACAAAACATCATTTTGAATTTGAGTTAACTCTTTTATTTTATCTTCACTTTTAAACTCATAAGTTTTAGCATCAATTGGTTCACAAACTTTTATAGTCCAATCTCTAAAATCATTACAAATAGTAAAAATTGGAATAATTACTGCATCAAATTTAAGTGCCATTCTTGAAGTTGAATCAGTTGCTTTTGTAGTTTTTCCTAAAAATTCTATTTCTATCCCACTATTTAAATATTGGTCAATTACCACGCAAACTGTTTTATTCTCTTTAAAAGCTTTTATCATACCTTTTGCAGCACTCTCTTTTTCAAGCATTGTAATATGATTTTTACTTCTTGCTTTCTCATACTTTTTTTGAATATGAGGATTATTCATTTTTCTATTTACTATTGCAACATCTCCAAACATAAGGGCAATATATGGAACAGTTAGCTCCCAACCACCATAATGAGCTGAAATATAAATAATTTTTCTATTCTCTTTTATTGCATTTTCTATTATATGTTTATTTACAATATTTGCTTTTTTTAGTAAATCCTCTTTTTCTATATTTTGATTTTCAATAAACTCATACATATTAAAAACCAAAGATTTATAAGAGTTATAAATAATCTCATATTTTCTATCTTCGCTTATACTATTACCATATACAAAATCTAAGTTTGCACGAGCTACTTTTATATGTTTTTTATTAAATTTAAATGCAAAAAATGCAAAAAATTTCAAAATCTGTTTCATAATAATTTTAGGAGTAATTAAAAATAAAAAAAGAAATGTGTTATATAAAAAAAGTCTAAAATAATCTTTAATTTTTCTGTACACTTAAAAGCTCCTTTGCCATATCTATAATAATATTTTCATCAATCATTTTTATTGAAAAATCTTTTTTATCCAACTTAAAAGGATTTACAACAGAAGAAGACTTTACACTTTTATTAATTTTTGTTTCATAAGTGTTTCTATAAGCTGGTGTATTTCCAAAAATTGTTATTGAAGGAGTATTTAAAGCCCAAGCCATATGTGTTGGTCCAGTGTCATTTCCAATTACTAAATCAACTTTACTTATCAAAGCTTTTAATGTATTCAAATCTATTTTTGGTAAAACAATAGCGTCTGAATTATCACAAATAAATTTTGCAATCTCTTTTTCTTCTTCATTTCCCCAAGCAATAAAAAAATTCTCTTTCAAATTTTGTACTATTTTAACAAACTTCTCTTTAGAATACATTTTACTCTTCCAACTAGCACCAATTACAAGAAGAATATTTTTTCTATTTTTATCAAGATATTCATAAACTTTTTCATCTTCATTTTTAAAAAACAAGAAAGGTTTCTTATCCAAAATATCATCTTTTGTAATCTCAAAATCAAGTGTTTTTGAGAACAAATAACAGTTTCTATCTATAACATTTTTATCATAAGATATGGATATTTTTTTATTATAAAAAAAACTTGCCATTCCTTCTCTAGTGGAATTTTTACAAAAACCAACTCTATTTTTACCTAAAAGTCTAGCTACTATTGCTGATTTTATTAAACCTTGAGCATCTATAATTAAGTCATAATTTCTATTTTTGAAACTTTTTACAAGTTTTAATTGAGTTAAAATCTCTTTTTTTGAGTTTTTAATAGATTTTAAATTTAGTTTGATTATATTGTTTATATCTGGATTATTTTCTAAAACTTTAGAAAAAGAGTCTTCAACAAACCAATCAATCTGGATATTTGGATATTTTCTTTTTATAAACTGCAAAGCAACCATTGAGTGAATAATATCACCCATAGCAGATAGCTTTATAATAGCTATTTTTTGCACTATAAAATCTCTAAGAATAAATCTTTTGGAAGTTCAAGTTTTTCAATATATGAATTTATTAAAAATGATCTATTTGGAAGCTCCAACTGTAAAATATTATCCGCTAAAATATAGTTTACTTTTGGACAAGAAAAATCAGTATTTACAGCTATATTAAGAGCAATCATAAATGAAAGCCATTGCATAGTTTCTATATTTGGTAATAACTCTTTATACTCTTCTATATCACTTTGTTTTGGTAAAGATTTTTTTGAAAACTTTATAGTATGAGCAACTATAACTCTTGAAGTGTGTTGAAAATCATAATTTAAACCGTTTAAAATAAACTCAAAGGCATTGTCATTTTTTTTATAAAAATTCAAACTAGAACCAACTGAGTGAAGTTTTGAAGATACAACTAAAAGCTCTTTAAATTTATCATCAAGCTTGTGAATAGGTTTTAAAACTTCAAATATTTTTTTTGCATTATTTCCAAAATAAGCACTTTGTTTTTCATTTAATTCAAATCTATCTAGTAAACTTTTTACACTTACATTAAAATTATTTGGAAATCTGTGGTTTGAATTTCTTAGTAAATCTGTAAGATAAACACCTTCTCTCACACCTACTCCAGAAGTTACAACTTCTTTTATCTTCAACTCATCAATAATAGTTTTAAAAATAAATGTACCCTCTTTTATGGTATCAAATCTATCTTTTTTAACTCCGAATTCTTGAAGTTCTTCATTTGTATCTGCTTTTAAAATATTTTCAAAAAGTTCTTTTTCTTTATTTACATCATATGTAAATCCATGAATTGCATCTAGTGGATACTCATTTTTAACCATAATCATCTTTGATAAAGTTCTAATACTTCCACCAATTCCAACAGCTTTTGGAGGAATCTCAATATTTTGTTCAAAAACTTTTTTTAAGTTCTCCAAAATATAATCTTTTGCTCCGTTTATATTGTTTTTATTGAAATACAACTCTTTTATTCTTACAGTTCCAATATTTAAAGATATTGATTTTAAGATTTTTTTGTCTTTTACAAAACAAAATTCTGTACTTCCACCACCAATATCAATAGTTATAAACTCATCATCATGAAGCAAATTTGAAGTAGCAACACCACCAAAATATGACTCTTTCTCACCATCAATTACTTTTATACTCAAACCCAAATCATTTTTAACTCTATTTAAAAAAACTTTTGAGTTTGGAGCATCTCTTAGAGCAGAAGTTGCAACACACAAAACTTTTCTTGATTTTAAAGCGTTTGAAATATTTAAAAAAGATTTTAAAGACTGATAAGCTCTTTCCATAGGAATTTCTTGAAGATTTCCACCATTTTCATAGCAACCTTCAGAAATTTTTACCCTACTTTTTGTCTCATTTATTAAAGAAAAAGCAAAACGGCTAGATTTTTCTAAAACAACCATCCGCATTGAGTTTGAGCCAATATCGATGACTGTTGTAATTTTAGACATTTTAGTTTTCTTCTTCCATTAACTGATCATATTTGAATTTTAACTCTTCTAGTGTCTCTTCATTATCTGGATCCAAAATAATACAATCAACTGGACAAACCTCAACACATTGAGGTTCTTCATAGTGCCCAACGCACTCAGTACAACGATCAGCATCGATTACATAAACTGGATCGCCCTCTTCAATCGCCATATTTGGACACTCTTCCCTACAAGCATCACATGCAATACATTCATCCATAATTATTAAAGCCATATAATTTTCCTAATTTTTTTATTAATCTGGAGTTATACCTAAAAATCTTTAATAATTTCTTTAAATACTGAAAATTGTTCTTTATATTTTGTAACAAATATAATATCTTCTTCTTTTTTTATATATAAATCTCTGCTTATAAAAAGTCCAGCTTCAACATCAAATTCTCTTAAATCACCTTTGAAAATAACAAACAAAAAATCTTTTGCATTTGCCAAAGATAGTGCTGTTGCACCAAGAACTCTAAACTTTATATTTTTATCATCTATATTTTTACAAATATTTGGATACTTATATCCTCTTTCAAAAACTGCAACTTTTGAAATATTATGCTCAATTCTTTGAAACTCTTTTTTATTTTCCAAACAAAAGTATTTTACCTCTTCATCTAAAATTCTATAAACTAAAGTTTTATTTGCCATATTTGCTACAAAACCAGCAATAATTTCATCACTCTTTTTAACTGCAACTGAAGTCCCAAAATATGGAATATTTGATAAAAAATTATTACTTCCATCTAGTGGGTCTATTATAAATGTAATATCTTTTTTATTATCAATAAATCCACACTCTTCACTAAAAATATTTCCAAAATCTTTTAGGTTTTTTATAAATATATCTTCAAAAAAAATATCGATTTTTAGTGAATTATCTCCACCATATCCAATCTGTTTTGTATATGTAAAATCTTCTTCTTTTAAACCATTTTTTAAATATTTTGCTATTTCAAGGTTTGATTTTATTATTGCTTTTGTTATATTTTCCAAAACTATATATCCTCTTTTTTATCTTGATTTTCTATTTTTTGAAGTTTCTCAAGCTCCATAAAATAAGCATGAGATAGAAAAATAATATAAAAAATTGAAACAAAAAGTGTAAGAAAAGGAATAGTAGTAATAAAATATAAAAAAAGTGTTCTAACTCTAAATGAACTAGAAGATTTAGAGTAAATTTTTTCATACTCTTCTTTGCTCAAAATTGTTGAAGATACATCATAATTTAACATTTTGTGAAAAAAATAGTACAAAGGAAGATAAAGAGCTATAAAATTTATAAGTGGAATAAAATACAAGGGAATAAATAAAATATATAATAAAATCATAATAAAAAATGCTTTCAAAAAAACACCAAATGCTCCTAAAATAGTTCCATATGGTTTTAAAATTAAGTTTTTATAGCTAGTTTCATTTATATATTTCACAACAAAAGGTGTCAAAAAACCAATAATAACCAAAGTTAATACAACACTTAAATGAAAAACAAAAATAGCTCCAAAACTATAAAATAAAAATCCAGCAATCCACGAAGTAATAGAATACTTAAATAAAAAAACTATAAAATATGTAAGCCACACAAAATAAAATGGCGCATTTTCATCAATAACAACTTCTCCACCAGCTTGTGAAGTTTCCGCCACAGTTTTAAGCGCTTCTATCCCAACACTTGCAACTCCAAAAAACAACATATATAAAATCAACATTGTTATAAAAAGTGGAATTAGTGCCAGTTTTAGCATTTTTGAACTAAAAAAATCTCTTATACTTCTTTGTAAAATCTCTATTTCATTCATATTTTATCTTTTATTTAATTTTTGCATATTCTACCTACAAATGTTTAAAAATCAAACCTTGTCCTATATTCACACTTTTGACAAAGCTCCTCTTTTAAAATATTGTTTTTAAAACCATCTATCATATCTTTTGCTCTTTGTCCTTGCAAAATCTCTTTTATAGTTGATTTTTCAATATTTCCAAGGTTTATATTTGCATCTAAATCCAAACAGCAAGGAACTACAGTTCCATTTGATAAAATCCCAAAATGTGAGTTTAAACCATAACAAAAACCTTTTTTGCTTACAAACTCATTTTTTAAATTTGGCCAAACAAAATATTCATCAAAATTTATAAATATTTTTCTAGCAACTCTTATATTTTTTGGTTTATTTTCATAAATCTCATCTATATTTAAACTTGAAGAAAAAAAATCATTTAATTTATCAAAAACTTTTAGATTAAACTCTTTTGCGCTTTCTTGCTCATCTAAATTCCAAATTCTAAAGTTTATAAAATATTCATGCTTGTTTTCTTGTGCAAACTTTACAAACTCTAAAATAGGCTCTAAATATTCATCAAAAGTTTTTTTATGAGAGTTTGCATTATATGAATTTAGTGAAAAATTTATCTGCTTAATTGTAGGATTTAGTAAAGCTTCATAGTGCTTTTGTGAAATATTATTTGCTGTTGTTGTTATATTTACCTTTAAATTGTGCTTTTTACTTATATTTAAATATTCACTTAAATTTGTCAAAACTAAAGGGTCACCAACAATATGATATGCTAGTTCCTTTGTAATATCTTTTAGCTCAAAATTTAATCTATCAAAAGTATTTAAATCCATAATCTTATTTGCTAATAATTTTGGTGGACAAAAAGAGCATTTTAGATTACAAATATTTGTAAGTTCTATATGAACTTTTTTAAACTTTTTTATCTTATTTTCCTTAATTTTTTTGCTGATTTTATCAAAATAAGCTAAAAATCACTGTTGCTCAAAAAAATCTTTAAACTTTTTTTCTTGTAAAGCTTGAGTATCTTCTACTGTTTTCTCATTTTTTGATTTTAATTCAACTTTTAAATCACTCAAACTCTCTTCTAAATATCTCTCTTCTAGTGCTTTTAACTTTGTTAATTTATCTCTTATATATGTAATATCTTGATTTTTTTGAATAATATATGGAGTTACAATTATTACTAAATTATTTTTTCTATTTAGATTTGACTCATTTTTGAAAAGTTCACCTAAAACTGGAATATCTCCTAAAACTGGTACTTTTTCTTCTACAATTTCATTTTTATTTTCAATTAATCCACCTATTATTACACTCTCACCATTACTTAAAATTGCTGTTGTATTTATCTCTTTTTTAAGCGTATCAGGATTGCTAGTTCCAACTGATCTTACTTTTAAATTCTCCAAAAGTGCATTAATCTCTAAAGTAAGTTTTGTGTCACTTGAAACTCTAGGTTTTACTTTTAAAGTCAATCCTATATCTTCTCTTGCATAGTTTGTTCTTTGAGTTCCACCATCTGTTACACTACTTGAAGTTTGCATAGAGATTTTTTCTCCAACATATATAAAGCTCTCTTTGTTGTTTAAAGCCAAAATTGATGGTTCAGAAACAATATCCAAAGCTCCTTGCTGTTTTAAAAGATTTAAACTTGCACCCAAAGCAAGTCCTGATTTTAGATTTAATTTTTTTACATCTATTCCTAAAAGTGTTGAAGCATCTTCAATACTTTTTGAACCACCATTTAAATTTGTTGATATTGCCATAATTCCATCGCTTGAGCTATCTGCTTTTAAAATCCCATAAGATAAACCTATTTTATTTACAAGTTCGTTGTTTACTTCTATAATTTTTGCTTGAATATAAACTTGCTCTTTTTGTTTATCTAAATCTTTTAAAAGATTAAAAAGTGGCTCTAAAATATCTTTTTGACCTGTTAAAACAATTGAATTTGTCTCTTGTGCAAATGAAATATTTGGTTTTTCTCCCTCTTCATAACTATTTTTTTCAATAATATTTTCCAATATCTTCGCTATATTTTCTGCATCGATATTTCTTAATTCATAAACTTTTGAGATAGAATTTTCTTTTTTTGGTGGTAGTTTTTTACTAATTTTTAAAAAATCACCTTTTTGTTCTAAAATATAGTTGTGTTCATCTAAAATAGTTTTCAAAATAGTAATCAAATCATCTTTTTTGATTTTTTTGTTTGATACAAAGTTTAAATTTATATCCAAAGGTTCACTTACAAGAATATTTTTATTACTCACTTTTGAAACTATTTTTATAAATTCATCTAATTTTAAATTTGTAAAATTTACATCTATATAATCATTTGCAAAGCTTTGTACAGAAAAGAATAAAAGAAAAAAGAGATTTAAAAACCATTTCATTTACTACCCCTAGAAATAATATGATAAGTTTTTTATAGTATCTTAATTTCTCTTGGAAGTAAAGATTTTAGAGCTTCTAATTCATCTTTTGTAATTTGGATTGTTATTTTTATAATATTTAAAAAATCTTTATTTATAATTTTTATACTATTTTGATTTAAAATATACTCAAGCTGACCCAAAGAGCTATATTCACACTCTATTATATGATTATCTAGTTTTTTATACTCAAAAAATTCTGCAATTTTTATAACTTCATTTAAAGAACCACCATAAGCTCGAACTAATCCACCAGTTCCTAGTTTTATTCCACCAAAATATCGCACAATTATTGTTGCACTATTTATAATACCCGCCCCACTTAAAACAGCCAAAGTTGGTTTTCCGCTTGTTCCTCTTGGTTCTCCATCATCACTACTATTTTCAACAATTTGTTCAAACTCATTTAAATATCTATATGCATAAACAAAATGAACAGCCTTTGGGTGCTCATGTCTTAATCTTTGCATTGTTTTATCAAAATCTTCATAAGGCATTAAAAAAGCTATAAATTTTGATTTTTTCTCTTCTAGTGTTGTTGTAAACTCTTTTTGTACAAATTTCATTTAGTTATTTTTAATAACTCTTCTATAATATTTTTTAACTCTGGTAAGTTGTGTCTAATAACATCTTCAATTATATTATCATCTGTACTATCGTAATCGTGTGCTATATAGTTTCTTACAGCACTAATTCCTTTTAAATCTTTACTTGAAAAACAGTCTAAAACTTTAAACTCATTTTCATCTTTTAATTTTGAAAACTGTTCAGCTATTCTTACAAGGTTCATTCTTATTGCTGGTTTTAAAACTCTATCTTCTACTGCTTGAGTAATTTTTAGACTATTATTATCCATAATAAACTCTATATCACAAATTATCTCTAAGACTTTTTCTAATCTAAACTTTACTTTAGACATAGATTATTTCTTGTAAGATTTTTTTATTTTTATCTGGAACAAAATCTATATTTTTTTTAAATATTTTTTTAAGTTCATCTTTCATCTCTTCTATTCTTAAAAGTTTTGAAAAACCATCTACATATTTTTGTGAAAATTTATTGTAATCAAGTCTATATGCAATATCTATATCACTAAACTCATTTTGAGTATCTTTTGCATAACTTCCAAAAAGTCCTAAAATCTCTAAACCCTCTTTCTCATAAAGTGGTTTTATCTCTTTTAATTTATGTAAAATCTCTTCTTTTTTCATACTAAACTCTTTTTGTACAAATTTCATTTGTAGATTTTATAACATTTGGTATAAATTTTGACTTTTGATGGTTTATTATAAAACTAAACTATTTTATCAAACATAATACAAACCACTTTATAATTTATTATAAACCTGCGAAAATATGCTATATCCATCTACAATTTTTTTATATTGCTCTTTTGCCTCTCTTGGAGCAGCTTCATAATCTTTTGTAAATGTATTTAACATTTTAGAGAAAAAATCATCAACATTTATGCTACTTAACTGTTCTTTTGTCAATTCATAGTTTTTCCCATAAGTTTTTGGATCATATACAAAACTTGCTCTTGTTTCATTTCCATGATAGTAATTTTCAAGGTTAAATTGTAATTCAGAGTTCATAACAAAAGAATCTAGGGGGTCTTTGATTCCCCTTAAAGTTTCATAAAGAGCTTTATTTAATTCATCATTATTTGATATATTGACTTTATCAAGTTGTTCCAACATAGCTCTAGAAGCTAATCCTGCTGTTCCTTCCTCAATGCCCTCACTTCTATGTTTAGCTCTCAACTCCAATGCCCTTTTTTCTATAGCTTCATAATTCTCTTTTGCTTCTTCATATGGTATATCTTTTAACTCTTTAAAAGTAGTATATCCACTATAATCTTTTTGAATTTTTTCAATATTTGAACTACTGTTTATACTTTTTGTTTCTTTAGTTTGTTTTATACTAGATACTGAATTTACTCTCATAAGCTCTGCAAAACTGCTAAAAGAACTTCCATAATCTTTTTGACTATTACTTTTAGCTTCTAACGTTTGATATGAATTTGTTATTGACCCTATTTCCATTTTTTATTTCCTTATTTATTTTTAAATCTAAGCATACTTAGGCTCATTTATTACTTTATTATAGTTTGTTTTTAAATCTTCATAATATGGTAATTTTTTTAAAAGATAATATTTTCCATCTTCTGAAGTATTTGGGTTTGAAATGTCCTTTTTTAATTGAAATAGAGTTTTGTCAATAAAGCTTCCATAATCATAAATCTTCCAGTTTTTAAGCTCTTGAATTATATTTGTTAAAATTTCATCTTTATTTGGAAAATCTTTATACTTCACTTTTTCAAAAGTAATTCTCTCTTCAATTTCTTGTTCTATTGGTTTTTCAAAAGGTAGTCTTACTTTGTTGTATCCTAAGTCACTTTTTAAATTAAGTGAAAAAAGAGTTCTATCACTTTCATTTTCAATATTTTTAAGAGTTTCAAATAAAGACTTGTTAAAGTTCTCATCATTTGAAATATTTGCTTTATGAAAAATATCAAAACCTTTTATAAAAAAAGTTCCACTATCTAAGTTTTTAAATAGCTGATTAAGTTTTGCCATCTGTTCATAGCTTAAATTTTTTGCTTCACTTGTTGAAATCTCATCATCTTCTAGAATAGCCCTAAATAACTCTTCATCTTCTTTTGACAAAGATGAAAAACCACCGCTTTTATCAATAAATTTTATTAAATTTTTAGTTAATAAAGTTGCATTTTCTTTTACTGATTTTGTATCTACTACAAAACTACTATAAGAGTTATCATCTTTTGGTCTTTGTGCTGTATTATATTCATAAGTTCTAGTTCCATTATTTCCTATTTGCATATATTTTCCCCTAATTTAAATATTTAGTAAAAACTACTTGATTTTATTATCAAGCATAATACGGCTCTTTAGTAGCTTTATTAAAATTCTCTTGAAAAGTTTTATAAAAATCAACTATTCCTTGATATTGATTTTGTACACTAGTTTCTGAGTTTGAAGATTTTGCTTTTGTTAAATTCTTCTCAAAACTTGCAATTGCACTATTTATAAAAGCATCAAAATCAACACTTGTAGCTTGATTCTTATTTAGTAAATAACTTCCATTTTCAGATCTTCCATCTTTCATAAAAGTTGGACTGATATCTTCTCCTTGTGCAAATCCTTGAAAATTCATTTGGAATTCATATGTTACAAGACCAAGATTTTCTTTTGGAGAACTTTGTAAAGTTTGATAGTATGCTTTATCAATACTATTATTTCCACTAAAATTCAAAGCTCCTTTTAAAGCTAAAAGTCCAACGGCATGTCTAGGTTTTATGTTTCCATCATCAGCTAATTCTTGGTATCTTTTATCTATAAATTCTTGATTTACTTTTGCCTCTTCAAAAGGTATTTGCATTAAATCATCTGCTGAATATTTACTATAATCAACTTTTTGTGCTTCTTTATAATAAGTCTCTTTTGTCCCTTTTACCTCTTGTGTCTGATATACACTTGTTGCTTTACCTATTTCCATTTTTTACCCCTTGTATAATAATGTTTTATTTTATTAGTATTAAAGTTAAATAAAGTTTAAAAGATTATAATTAAACTAATATTAAGAAAAGTTAGTAATAAAGAAGGGGATTCTTATGAATATAAATACTAATATACAATCGTTTAGTTCACAAAGTGGAATAAAAGTAACACAAAATGGAAATACTAATCAAAGTATAGATAAAAGTAAAAATAGTGAAGCTATAAACATAAATATAGACTCAAAAACACTAGATACTTTAAATCTATTATCATCTTTGGAGGAAGAAACTTTTATTAAAAGCTACAACAACTTTATAAGTGATGATGAAAAAGCTATTAGAAATAGACTAGAAGAAGTTTACTCAAAAGCAACAAAAGAGAATAAAAAGTTTGCAAATCCAGAGCAACATATTAGTGATAAATATTACTCTCAAGCCTCACCTTATTATGTAGAAGGATTAAGTCGAATAGAAAGAAATGTAGCCCATAAACATGAAATGGATTATTTAAAATATGGAAAGATAAGAAATATAAGCTTTATTGACCCAAATATAAAAGATTTAAATTCAATGAATGATAGAGTAGAGAGTGCAGAAAAAAAAGCGTTTGATCGAGATATGGTTAATGAACAGTTCCAACAACTTTTAAATAAATATGGTATTTCTATTCCTAAAGATAGTAATCTTAAATTTACAATTGAACCTTATGATTATAAATTAACTGTTAGTGGACTTGATGATAAAAATCTATCTAGTTTAATAGAAGATGTTTTAAATACAGGAGATAACTCAAAAGAATTATTTAGACATATTTCATATAGTCGTTCAAGCTATTTAGATGATTCAACTCAATTTGATAAAGATAAATCAATGAAATATGGAATATTTCATAATGTAAAAGAGCTAACTGGATATGACCTAAGAGAGTTGGAAAATGTAGATGGTAAGTTTTTAACAAAAGATGGAACAGATGTTATGGAGTTATTGAGAATTGGTGTTATGAATAGTAAAAATATTCCCCAAGAGTATAAGGGTGTTGCCTTTGATAGTTATAGTGCAGATTTATCAAAAGTTGCGAAAAAAGGTTTTGAAAATATAGAAGATTTAAATTTATCAATAGATTATAAAAATAGCTCTTTTCATGATGTTGGACAAAGTGAAACATATGGAGTTGGTAAAAGAGATTGGATATATGAATTAAAAGCTTCAAAGACTCAAACTTTAGGAGAAGCTTTTAAAGATTATAGAAAAGATATAGTTTATGGTGAAAGTAGTCAAGATATTATCAAAGAGGCACTAAATCTAAAAGAGTTTAGTTTTAAAGGAATAAAATCTGAAGCAGATAGTTTACTTGAAAAATATGGCTCAAAAGATATGGAACTAATCAAACTTTTACTTATGCAAAAATATCTTATGGGCAAAGAGGATAGTGAAGCAAATAAAGAGTTTTATAAACTTTTAAAAGAGTGGGAAGAGAGTAAAAATCAAGAATAGTAGTATTTGACAATAAGAGCTTTAAGCTAATATTGTTATAATTTTTTAAAAATTTCATCTTAGGTAAAGAGGCATTTTATGGAAATTTCAAATAATACAAATTCAATTTTAAGTTCAAATCTAAATACAAACAGTTCAGTAAGTGAAGAACAAAAAGATAGGTTTGATATTTTTTTAGAAAATCAAGAAAAAGATAAAGCAGAAAAAAAAGAGACAACTGAACTTTTAGGTGACTTAGATTTTGTTTCTAAAACTGGATTTACAAAAGAAGAGTTAGAGAGAATTAAAGAGCTTTTAGAAGAGTTACAAAAGCAAAGAGCCGAATCAGGACAAGCACCTCTTAGCCCTGAAGAGTATATTCAAGCTTTCAAACAAGATTTACAAACTGCTATTTATGAAGTTACAGGTAAAAAAGTAGATTTAGATAATGAAACTATACAAAATATGATGAATTTACAAAAAAGTGGTGCTAATGAAACTTTTGTAAAACCTACAACAGACGAAGAGCTAAGACTTGTAGATGAATTTAAAAAAACATCTAAATAAGATATTTAGAAATATATGAGATTAGATTTATACCTTAGCCAAAATTTTGATATTCAAAGTAGAAATAAAGCACTTGAACTTATAATTTCAAATAAAGTAAAAATTGATGGCAAAATTGTATCAAAAGCTTCATTTTTAGTTGATGAAAATATGAAAATTGAGCTACTTGAAGAGGATTTTTATGTTTCAAGAGCTGCTTATAAACTAAAATATTTTTTAGATGAGCTAAAAAATAAGATTAATTTAAAAGATAAAGTAGCTCTTGATATTGGAAGTAGCACTGGTGGATTTACACAAATTTTACTAGAATTTGATATTCAAAAAGTAGTTTGTGTAGATGTTGGAAGTAATCAACTTCACGAAAGAGTAAAAAAAGATAAAAGAATTGAGTTTTTTGAAAACTGCGATATTAGAGATTTTAAAAGTGATATTAGTTTTGATATTGTAACTTGTGATGTATCTTTTATCTCTATTTTAAAGATTATTGACTCAATAAACTCTTTAGATTTTAAAAATATAATTATACTTTTTAAACCACAATTTGAAGTAGGAACTGGTGTAAAAAGAGATAAAAAAGGTGTAGTAAAAGATAAAAATGCGATTTTAAAAGCTAAAGAAAACTTCTTAAGCAAAGCATTTTCTTTGAACTGGAAATTAAATTATAACAGCATTAGTAAGCTTGTAGGAAAAGATGGAAATGAGGAAGAGTTCTTCTATTTTAGTAAAAAATAATATAGATAAAAACAGTATAGATTCAATTGCAATTGGTGGATTTGATGGTATGCATATTGCTCATCAAGAGTTATTTAAAAACTTAAATCCTAATGGTGCAATTATAAGTATAGAAACAGGTTATGCTTCAATTACTCCAAAAAATTATAGACAAGAGTACACAAAATACCCTATTTTTTATTATGATTTAGAAGATATAAAAGCTCTTGATGGAGTTGAATTTATAAAGATGCTTCAAAATGATTTTAAAAATCTAAAAAAAATAGTTGTTGGTTTTGATTTTTGTTTTGGTAAAAATAGAGCATACAAAACGCAGGATTTGAAAAATATTTTTGATGGAGTTGTAGTCGTAATACCTGAAATAAAACTAAATAATTTCCCAATTCATTCACGATATATAAGAGAATTTTTACTAAATGGTGATATAGAAAAAGCAAATAGCTTTTTAGGAAAAGAGTATAAAATTTTTGGAAAACATATAGTTGGTCAAGGACTTGGAAAAAAAGAGTTTGTAGCAACTATAAATCTAAATGTAAATGAGTTTTTATTGCCACAAAGTGGAGTTTATATCACAAAAACTATTGTAAATGATATTGAATACAATTCTGTTAGTTTCTTAGGGCATAGAGGATCAACAGATGGTAGTTTTGCAGTTGAAACTCATATTTTAAATCAAGAAAATATAGAAATAAAAGATGAAAATGTACAAATAAAATTTATAAGTCGTATAAGAGAAAACAGAAAATTTGATAGTTTTATAGAACTAAAAAATCAGATTTTTAAAGATATAGATATTGCTAAAAAATATTTTTATTAATTTTTAGATAGAATATTAGAATGATTGATAAAGTATTTAATAAAACAATTTCAAAACAGTTTGAGTTTGATGAAGAGGTAGCTAGCGTATTTGATGATATGTTAGAGCGTTCTGTTCCTTTTTATAAACAGATGCAAAAACTGTCAATATCTTTTGCCAATAATTTTTTAAAAGAAAATAGTAAAGTCTATGATTTAGGTTGTTCGACTGCTTCAACTTTGATTGAACTTAGTAAAACAACTTCTTATAAATTAGATTTAGTAGGAATAGATAATTCAGCTGCAATGCTTGAAAGAGCCAAAAAAAAAGCAAAAGCTTTTGGTGTTGATATAGAGCTTTTAAACAGCGATATTTTTGATGTTGAATTAAAAAATGCAAATCTTGTTCTTGCAAACTACACTTTACAGTTCATAAGACCAATAAATAGAGAAAAACTGGTAAAAAAAATATATGATAGCTTAGAAGATGATGGAATTTTTATCTTTAGTGAAAAACTAGTTTCACAAGATAGCTCTTTGAATAAACAGTTTATAGATGAGTATTATAGCTTCAAAAAAACTCAAGGTTATAGTGAGTTTGAGATATCTCAAAAAAGAGAGGCTTTGGAAAATGTGCTTATTCCTTATACTGAAGATGAGAATAAAAAGATGATAAAAGATGCTGGATTTAGACATTGTGAGACTCTTTTTAAATGGGTAAACTTTGCAACTTTTATAGCAATTAAATAGTAAAGGCTTTATTCTTAAAGCCCTTTAGAGTTTGCTTCTTTTAAAAGAAGTTAAATAATAACGGTTTCCTTTCAAATTAGGAAACCAATTTGAAAGGAGAATATATGTTAAAAATAGGCGATAAAGCACCAGCATTTTGTGCTTTTAATCAAGATGATACAGAAATTTGTCTAAGAGATATTGTAGGAAATTGGATAGTTTTATACTTTTATCCAAAAGATTTAACTCCAGGATGTACAACTCAAGCTTGTGATTTTACAGCAAACTTATATAAGTTTGACAATCTAAAAGCAACAATTATAGGTGTAAGCCCAGATGATAGTGCAAAACATAGAAAATTTATAGAAAAATATGATTTAGGCATTACTCTTTTAGCTGATGAAGATAAAAAGATGTGTCAAGATTACAATGTTTGGCAATTAAAAAAATTTATGGGAAAAGAGTTTATGGGAGTTATTAGAACTACTTTTATAATAAATCCAAAAGGAGAAATTGCAGCAATTTGGGATAAAGTAAGTGTAAGAAAAACAAAGAGTGTAAAAGGAGATAAAATCGAGATTTTACATGTAGATGAAGTTAGAGAAAAACTAGAAGAATTACAATCAAAATATTAGGAAAAAAGATGAAAAAAATGTTTACAAAATTAGCTTTTGTTGGTGCTATTTTATTTGCTACGAATAGTTTGGCAGTTGAAACTGTTTGTTATAAAAATGGTTTAGATACACCATCACAAATAGAAACTGCAAAACTTGAAGGTGGGATTTGTGGTGGTAAAACTACTGTTGGTGAGATGCTAAAAAACGGTTGGCAAATTTTAGATATAAATGTAACAACTGAAAATGGAAAATTAAGTTACTCATACTACTTTTATCAAAATGTAAAACAGGGTTTAAGTAGCGGAACTTATGCATCAAAATTGGATTATGGGAAAAAAGAGTTCTCTATTTCACCTATGGCATTTAAAATTGATAATTTAGAAAATAACAAAACAACTATACCAAAAGGAAATTTACTTGTAGGTCAAAGTGGAATTGTTGTACATATTTATGACAATGACAGAAGACTAATAGTTTCAAATGCAAAAGTAGTAAGCTCAAATGAAAAAAGTTCTGTTGTAGAATATTTTGCCTTTGATGACTTAAAACAAGATGCAATTCCAACTACAAACAGAGTAGTTGAAAAAGGTGATATTTTACTTTTAAACTATATGTATGACCAATCTTTACTTATAACTCCTGATTTTAATAACTATAAAGCAGTAAAAGATGATTTTGCACAAAACAACTTTATACATCCAGATTTATTTGGAGCGGCTTTAAAATTTCAAAATCAACCACTTCCTAGAATTGAAGATTTCCAAAAATTCGCAATTGAGCAAAATTTGGGAACTATTTTTATAGTAGTTAATAGAAAAATATTTATCTATGATGCAAAAACATTTACTCTACTAGATAGTTATAGTTTACAAATTGGTTCTTCAAAAAAACAATTACCATTTTTTACAAGAGTTGAAGAGATAAAAGGACCACTAATTGACCTTAAAAATATTCCTATTGTATCTGATGCTTTAGGTTTAAATGATGATGGAATAGATGATTCAAGCTACGATAACTACTATAAACAACTTTTGGGAGTTAAATAGTGATTGATAAAAAACATTTAGAATATATAACTTCTATTGTTGGTGAGGAAAATGTAAAATCAGATAAAGCTCATCTAATAGCTTTTTGCTACGATGCTACAAGAAGCCGTTTTGAGCCAGATGCTGTTGTTTTTCCAAGACACGAACAAGATGTGAGTGATATACTTAAATATTGTAATGAAAATAAAGTAGTAATTGTTCCACGAGGTGCTGGAAGTGGATTTACAGGTGGAGCATTGCCTTCAAATGGCGGAATTGTTCTTTCACTTGAAAGACATATGAATAAACTACTTGAAATTGATATGCAAAATATGGTCGGAGTTGTTCAACCAGGACTTGTAAATATGCAATTTCAAAAAGCTGTTGAAGAAGTTGGTCTATTTTATCCTCCAGATCCAGCAAGTGAAGAGTATTCAACACTTGGTGGAAATGTAAGTGAAAATGCTGGTGGCATGAGAGCTGCTAAATATGGTATTACAAAAGATTATGTAATGGCTTTAAGAGCAGTGCTTCCAAATGGAGATATTATAATTGCTGGTAAAAAAACTATAAAAGATGTTGCTGGTTATAATGTTGCTGGTATTTTAATAGCAAGTGAAGGAACTTTGGCAGTTATTACTGAAATTACTTTAAAACTTATTCCAAAACCAAAATTTAAAAAAACTTATATGGGAGTTTTTTCAGATGTAAATAGTGCTATGACAGCTGTTTTTAAATCACTTGCAAGTGGTGCAAATCCTGTTGCTATGGAGTTTTTAGATTCACTTGTAATAAAAGCACTAAAGCAAAAATTTCCTCAAGTTTCATTGCCAGAAAATGCTGGTGGAATTTTAATAGGTGATGTAGATGCTTCTAGTTTGGCTGAAATTGAAGACCAATTAAATATTTTAAAAGAGTCATTTAAAGAGAATGGCTCAATAGATTTTATAGTTGCCCAAAATGAAGAAGAAGGTAAAAAACTATGGTTTGCAAGAAGAAATGCAAGTCCAGCAACAATGGTTTTTGGAACTAAAAAATTAAATGAAGATATAAGTGTTCCAAGAAGTAAACTTCCAGAAGCTTTAGATGAGATATATAAAATTGGTGACAAATATGGTTTCCAAGTACCTTGTTTTGGACATGCTGGAGATGGAAATATCCATGTAAATGTTATGGTAAAAGATAAAACAAATGAAAAAGAGATGGCTGACGGTCACAAAGCTATTGAAGAGATTTTCCAACTTGTTGTAGATATGGGTGGAACTTTAAGCGGTGAACACGGTATTGGAATATCAAAAGCTCCATTTATGAATATAGCATTTAGCGAAGCTGAAATGAATTTATTTAGAAATATCAAAAAAGCTTTTGATCCAAACAATATTTTAAATCCATTTAAAATGGGATTATAAATTGGAAAATAGTAAAAATACTATTTCTAAAAAGCTATTTGTAGCTGTTGAAACATTTTTTAATGATGACACAAGCTACTATGCTGCAAGTCTTAGTTTTTTTACTATATTTTCAATACTACCAATAATTGCTCTTGGAATTGCTATTATTTCACAATTTCCAGAATTTAACTCATATCTTGATATGTTTACAAATTTTTTACTAAATTTTCTAAACCCTACACACTCTGATGAAATTGTAAATACTCTAAAAAATTTTATATCAAACTCTGATAAATTAGGATTTATTGGAATATTTTATATGCTTTTTGTCTATATTATGTTTTTCAAAGATTATGATTATATTGTAAATAAAATACATCAAACAACTAGAAGAGCAATATATAAATCATTTTTTATATACACAATCTTTTTTATACTGTTTCCTGCTATTTTTATTGTCTTAAATTTACTTCTTAGTTTTAATGACAGTAATTTTTTCAAAAAAATTCTACTATTTTTATTTACTTGGCTTATCTTTTTTGCTCTATTTAAAGTAAGTGCAAACAAAATTATCTCAACAAAAGCAGCTTTTATATCATCTTTTTTGACTTTGTCAACTTTGAGTATTACAAAAAATCTATTTGTATATTATGTAGTTTACAACAAAACATATACAACAATTTATGGCTCACTTTCAACTTTGCTTTTCTCAATTTTATGGATTTATATTTCGTGGATAATCTATCTTTATGGTATAAAAATTTGTCATAAATTAAATATGAAATATCTAAATAAAGTCGTATAAGTCATCTTTTATTCTAAGTGGAATTTCTGAAAAATCCTTATCCTCATTTTTTATAAGATTAAAACAACTTGAGCAAAGTAGTATAAGATTTTCAATATTATACCCTCCATTTTCATGACTTTCTTGAGCTAAAACTATAGAACTTTTTTGTATTTTATCCATAACATTTCCACATCTATTGCAAATTCCATCTTCTCTAAAAAAAACCAACTCTTTTCTTCGTAAAAAGTCTTGTGGAATTTTTTTGTTTGGTTGAGAGTTTATCCCATAACCACTCCAAATAAGCTCTTTTTTCACACTTTTTTGAGTTGTCTTTTCCCAGTGGAAATCTGCAAATTGTCTTATAATTTGATGAATAACCATAGCTTTTTGAACTTTTAAATTATCTTCTTCTTCCTTGTCTTCATAAAAAGTTAAGTCAAAATGAATATTTGGATACTCTCTTTTTAAATAACTATTAGCTAAATCCAAAAAGAGTTGAAACTTATTAAATTTCAACTCTTTTTTTTCTTCTTCTTTAGTTTCAAATAGTTTTTTGATATTATCAAACATATCTTATTTTTCTTTACACCTTTGAATACTTGCACCAATTTTTAAGAATTTTCCTTCTAAATCTTCATATCCTCTATCAAGATGATAAATTCTATGAATATTTGTCTCTCCTTGTGCAACCAAAGCTGCTAAAACAAGAGCCGAAGATGCTCTTAAATCTGTTGCCATAACATCTGTTCCGCTTAAATTACCTTTTTCACCAATAATTGTAGCTATATTTCCATTTAAATGAATTTCAGCTCCAAGTCGAACAAGCTCGCTTGCATGCATAAATCTATTTTCAAAAAGTCTCTCATCAATTGTGCTAGTTCCTTCCGCTTGAGTTGCAAGTGCCATAAACTGAGCTTGCATATCTGTTGGGAAACCTGGATATTCTGTTGTGATAATATTTACAGGTAAAATTTTTGATGTAGGGAAAATTGTAAGTTCATCTTCTTTTATATCTATTTCAAAATTCATCTCTTCTAGCTTTGAAATAACAGCTTCAAGATGAGCTGGAACAATATTTTTTATAGTTAATTTTTGATTTGTAATAGCAGCTGCACACATATAAGTTCCAGCTTCTATTCTATCAGGAATTACGCTAAAAGGTTTGATATCAAGTAACTCTCCACCTGTTCCTTCAATTATAATTTTAGAAGTTCCAATTCCTTCTATTTTCACTCCAGCACTTGCTATTACTTCACATAATTGAACAATTTCTGGCTCTTTTGCTGCATTTATTATAGTTGTAACTCCAGAAGCTAAAGCTGCTGCCATAACTGTATTTTCAGTTCCACCAACTGTAACTTTATCAAATACAATTTTTGCACCTTTTAATCCATTTGGAGCAGTTGCTTTTATATATCCTTGAAGTATTTCAATTTTTGCACCCATAGCTTCCAAAGCTTTTAAGTGTAAATCAACAGGTCTTTGCCCTATTGCACAACCTCCTGGAAGAGAAACTTCACAATGCCCAAATCTAGCTAAAAGTGGTCCTAAAACCAAAATAGATGCTCTCATAGTTTTTACTATATCATAAGTTGCAATTGTATTATCTACGATGCTAGTATCTATTTTTGCACTGTTTTTATCTTTTTCAAAACTACCACCTAGCATTTTTATAAGCTTCAAAAAAGTGTTTATATCAGCAACATCTGGAAGATTGTTTATGATAGTTTCGTTTTTTGCTAAAATAGTACAAGCTATTAAAGGAAGTGCCGCATTTTTTGCTCCAGAAATAAGTATTTCTCCACTTAGTTTTTGATTTCCTATGATTTTTAAATAATCCATAAATTTCCTAAATAATGTTTAAAATAGCTTAAATTTTAACGAAATATTGCTTTAACTCAAATTTTGCAATACTTTTACTTTTTAAAAGGATTTTGGATTGGAAGAAAATGTAAATAAAGCTATAAAATATATGATTATTGCTTCTTTTTTATTTGCTTTAATGGGAGTTGCTGCAAAAGAGCTTAGCTCAAATATTAGTACTATTGAAATAGTATTTTTTAGAAATGTTTTTGGAGTATTTTTTATACTATTTTCTATATACAAAAGCCCACTTAATCAACTAGGTGGAAAATTTTGCTTACTTATTTTTAGAGGAGTTGCTGGATTTTCAGCTTTGCTTTTCTTCTTTTATAATATTGCAAATATTCCTTTGGGTGAGGCTATGACTTTTTCCAAAACATCTACAATATTTACAGCACTTTTGGCATATTTTTTTCTAAAAGAACATATTGGATTTAAAGGTTGGATTGGAGTATTTATTGGATTTATTGGAATTTTATTTATTGCCGAGTTTGATGGAAGTAGTTTAGAAAAAACAGATTATTTAGGAATTTTATCAGGTGTTGGAGCAGCTTTGGCATATACATCTATACGAGAATTAAGAAAATATTATGATAGTAGAGCTATAGTTTTGAGCTTTATGGGTGTTGGTACAATATTCCCTTTAATTTTTATGATAATAAGTGAGTTTTATGTAAATCCAAATCTTGATTTTATGCTAGGAACTTTTGTAATGCCACAAGCAAAAGATTGGATTTTTATAGCTTTATTAGGAATTTTTTCTACTTATGCACAAATATATATGACAAAATCGTACTCTCTTGCAAAAGCAGGAATTGTAAGCACAGTTTCGTATAGTAATATTGTTTTTTCAATAATTTTAGGACTTTTTATAGGAGATGCTTTTCCATCTTTTATAGTGCTTTTGGGTATAATTTTTATTGTAATTAGTGGAATAATGGTTAGTAAAAAATAATAAATTCACAGATTTGGAACCAATTAAATAAAAGGAAAATATATTATGTTGACAGTTATGACAGGACCTTGTGTTTTAGAAGATATGGATACAGTTTTAAAAATAGCAGAAAAATTAAGACCTCTTAGTGAAGATAAAAGAGTTGATTTTTATTTTAAAGCTAGTTTTGACAAGGCAAACAGAACAAGCCTAAGCTCATTTAGAGGTCCAGGACTTGATGAGGGATTAAAAATATTTGAAAAAATCAAAAAAGAGTTTGGGTACAAAGTGGTTACCGATATTCACGAATCATATCAAGCAGCACCTGCTGGAGAGGTTATGGATATACTTCAAATTCCAGCTTTTTTGTGTCGTCAAACAGATTTGTTAGTAGCCTCTGCTAAAACAAAAGCAAAAATAAATATCAAAAAAGGTCAGTTTTTGGCAGCTGATGCTATGAAACACCCTGTTGAAAAAGTATTAAACACAAGAGGAATAAGTGAAGTTAGCTATGAAAGTAGCAAAAAAGCTGGTGTTTGGCTTTGTGAAAGAGGAAATACTTTTGGATATGGTGCTTTGGTTGTGGATATGAGAAATCTACTACTTTTAAGACAATATGCACCTGTGATTTTTGATGCAACACATAGTGTGCAAATTCCAAGCACTGGAGGAACAACAGGTGGAAATAGCTCTTTTGTACCATATATGGCAAGAGCGGCTGCTAGTGTTGGAGTAGATGGTTTTTTCTTTGAAACACATATTGACCCAAAAACAGCAAAAAGCGATGGACCAAATATGCTTAGTATTGAACAACTTTATAAAACAATGGATGAGATTTTTGCTATTAAAGAGGCTTTAGGAAACTAAAACTCTTTATAGTTATTATTTAATTTCTCATTTGCTTGATTAACTGCTTTTGGTCTAAACTTCAATAAATCATCTAAATAGTTGTTGTAATTGTATTTATATGTAGTTAATTTTAATTTTATTACTACATCTTCTTTTGTATCAAACTCAATATCTATTTTATAAAATGGTTTTAAAAAAGGTGTTGAGTTATATTTTGATTTTAGTGATAAAATAGCTTCTCTTAATGTTTTAAAATCTACTTCTATTGCATTTATATAGTTGTTTAATTCCTCTTTTATCTCTTTTACATATTCTTCCAATGGATAATCACTTTTTACTATATATTTAAACTCCACATAATCCAAATCTTTAACTACTTTATGTATTATTTCTAGCTCATTTAATGCTTTATTTTCAAGTGAAAATAGTTGTCCACTCATCTCATTTTTATATATTGTTTTAAATAAATTAACTTTTGTTATTTTACAAATTTCGTTTGGTTTATTTTTAAAATAAAACTCCATACCCTCATGAATTGTTGTTGGAATTGCTGATCTATAAAAAAACCCTAAAAATATATTGTTTAATTGCTCTTTCATTGAGAATAAAGAGATTAAAATAAATGCAGATAATATAGGGATTATTATTGATAAATTGTTTTTTGAGATAATAAAAAAAGATAGGATTATAAATAATATCAAATATATTTTTAATAAATATTTCCTTTTTTGATATAAAGTTGCCTCTAAATTTATTTTTTTTAACTCTATTTTAGTTTTCTTTATGCTTGGTTTATAGTATTTATTTAAGATAATATTGTTAATTAAATATGTTATTAATAAGATTATTGATAATAATATTAGTTTACTATAATCAAAATCTATTAATAAGCTTAATAAACTTTCTAAATCCATAAATAATTTTTTTATTATATTCATTTTTCTTCTTTATTTTTAATTAATAGCTAAAATAAGCATATTTGTATTTTTTTATAAAATGACTTTTGTTATATTATTTTGTAGATTTTATCATATTTTTTAATTATTGAAAACAAAACTTTAATTCCATACATTTTAATTTACTTTTTAATAGGATTTGAATTATTTGATCTGTCAACACTTTATAGGACAAAAAATTCATAATTTAACTAACCATTTCTAAACTTAATATTTTATCTTCAAATTCAGTTAGTGATACATATCGATTTTATGCTGTTTTTATTCTATTAAAAATAAAAACATTACAAATTGCAATTTTTTTAGATATTTTTAAATTTTATTGATATTATTTGAAATATTTAATATTTGGAGAATATCAATGAGTGAATCAGTTTTAATAATAGGAAGTTTATTTGCTTTTATAAGTTTCTTTACTTCTGTGTAGACATCAAATTATAAGCCCCAAAATGGGCTTATTTATTTAGTTTTTTGAGATAAGATTAGCGAATCTACTCTTTTATTATTGTAATTACTAACTCTCCAACTACAAATCCAAATTTTTTCATTTTTGAGTGATTTATGATAACTTTTTCATCTTGAAGATGCAACCAATCTTGTACACTTAAATCAATAGTTGAACTTTTATAAGGTGTTCTCATAACATAATCAATCATTACTGTATTTCCATTTGCTATCATAGGACTTTCCCCAACTATATCATTGGCAGTTGCTATAAACTTTTTATCAGAAGTTGGTTTTAAAGTCCAAACTCTTTTCATCTCTTCACCATCATCATAAACAAAAAACTCATCTAAAGTTCCAACACCGTTTTTATCCCATGACCCAATCATTGTTCCACTAAAACTTCTAATTATCTTTCCACTTCTATCTTTTACAATTCCATAAGCTCTTAATTTTCCATTAAAATACTCTTGAGGAATAAACTCTGGTTTTGTATTGCTAAAATCTTCTATTTTCATACTTGCACATCCTGTTAATAAAATTGTTGTTATAAAAATTAATAATAAATTTTTCATGCGATTAATCCTTTATTTAAATCTATATTTTGATCTCTTGTAAAAACTAGTTGATGAAGATTTATATTTCTTGTTAAAAATCCTGCTTCACAATAGTTTAAATACATTCTCCACATTCTTATAAAATAGTCATCAAATCCTAGTTTTTTAACTTCATCTAAATTATTCTCAAAATTTTCATGCCAAATATTTAATGTTTTTGCATAGTGCTCCGTGAACTCTTCAAGATGATTTAAATTCAATCTTGTGTGTTTTGAAGTTGTCTCTAAAAGTTTTAAAATACTTGGCAAATGACCACCTGGGAAAATATACTTTTGTATAAAATCACTACCTTTTGAATAGGCTTTATATTTTTGATCTGGAATTGTAATTACTTGTAAAACCAAAACCCCACTTGGTTTTAATAGCTCTTGACACTTTTTAAAGAATATATGAAAATACTCTCTTCCCACAGCTTCAAACATCTCAACAGCAATAATTGCATCAAATTGACCTTTTAAATCTCTGTAATCTTTTAATAAAATATCGATTTTATCTTCAACTCCCTCTTTTTTAAATCTATCTTCACAAAGCTTTTTTTGTTCAACACTTAATGTTACAGTTGTAACATCACATTTTTTATCTTTTGCTAAATGAATAGCCATAGCTCCCCATCCTGAACCAATTTCAAGAACTTTTGAGCCATTTTTAATATTTAGTTTAGATGATAGTTTTTCAAGTTTATTTTTCTGAGCATCGTATAAATATTGGTCTTTATTTTCAAAAACTGCACTTGAATACATCATTGTACTATCAAGCATAAGTTTGTAAAAATCGTTTGATAAATCATAGTGAGCTGAGATATTTTTTCTTGCATTTGTTTTTGAGTTTCGTCTTAAACTATGTTTTAGCTTATTAAAAAATGGCATTATATTTATTAGTTTGTTTTTTTCATTTTCACTTGTAGTTCCTAAATATTTTGCATTTAAAAGTGCAAGTTCTATTAGTTTTGTAAGATTTGAAGTCTCAAAATCTCTATCTATGAAGCTTTCAGCAAACCCAATATCTCCATAAAGAACTGTTTTTATAAAAAATCTATTATTATATATCTCTAAAGTTATTTTATCTTGAAGTTTTTTTTCACCATAAAGTTTTACTGTTTTATCTTTAAAAATAACCTCTATAGTTCCTATTTGAATCTTTGAAAAGAAGTTATCTGCAAATTTATTCCAAAATTTTTTCATCTTTAATACCTTTTTATTTTGTCATTATCTCTTGGAGAGTAGATTTTTAAACCCTTTAAATAAAGCCTAAAAGCATGATAAAATGTTCTGCTTACCACTAAAAAAGTGCTAAACATATATTTTATAAAAACTTTTAATATATTTTTAAAACTATAAGGCTTTGATTTTGAGTTAAAAATTGCTGATAATTTGTGTTGTTGATTTTCATATAAATCTATTTTTATAAATAGTTTATTCTCATCATATTTTAGTTCAAACTCATAAACTCCTTCACACTCAAAAAATGGAGAGACATACATATCTTTTTTTACAACTCCAAAATATGAGTTTTCATTTTTTTCACGTTTTTCAAGCTTTATGCAATAAACAACTCTTCCGCCATTGTAGTTATGAACTTCAGCTAAAATATGAGTTGGAAGATTTATTTCATCAAATAAAACCAACACACTAATAGGATTAAAAACAAAGTTTAAAACTCTAGGAAGTGTTAAAAATCTCATCTTTGAACTGGCTTTTAAATCAAATTTTTCTAAAAGATTTTCTATATTTTTAATAAAATCTATAGTTGTTCCAAAGTGGTCAACACTTTTTAAACTCATAAGATTTAGTCTATTTATAGAAAAAATAGTGTTTTTTAAACTTTCTAAATCAAAAACATCAATATCAAGAAGGTAAAAGTTATATTTAAACTCATGTTTTTTTGGAAGATATCTTTTGTGATAAATTGTTCCTTCAAAAATATTATGATTTGATTTTTTATTTAGCATTTAAAACTCACACATAAGTTTTGAAGCAACTTTTGTAGCACTTAAAAGTCCATCTTCATGGAATCCATATCTCCAATAAGCACCAGCATAATAAGTATTATTAACTCCACAAATCTCATCTTTTCTACTTTGCATCAAAATAGCTTTTGAATCAAATTGAGGATGGTCGTATGATATGTTTTCAATAACATTTTTAATACTTTTTGTCTCATTTAAAGATACAAAATAATCTTTTTTTGTTTTTAAATTTTGTAAAGAGTTTATCCAATAAGTTAAAGTAACCGCATTATTCTCTATATTTGAGCTTGTATAATTCCAAGCTGCATACATTTTTTTGTTTGGATGCAAAATATTATTATCGCTATGTAAAACAGCACTATTTTCTTTATATTTAAAAGCACTTAAAATCTCAACTTCTTTTGGTGATGGATCTTCTAAAATCTCTAAAGCTTCAGGTGCATGCATTGCTAAAACTACTTTGTCATAAAAAGTTTTTCCACCATCTTTATGTATTAAATATACACCATTATCAACTCTTTTTATCTTTATAACATCAGAGTTTAAAAATATCTTTCCAGATATTTTCTCTTTTATTTTTTCAACATAATTTATACTTCCATTTGAAACAGTAAGCCATTGATGATGTGTTGCTACTCCCAAAAGCCCATGATTTTTAAAAAACTTTAAAAATGTTCTTGCTGGAAAATTATTCATCTCATTGCTTGGAGTTGACCAAATAGCAGCTCCCATAGGAAGAAGATATCTATTTTTAAAAGCTTTTGAGTAATCTTTTATATACTCACCTAAAGTTTTATCTAAATCTTTTGATTCAATCATCAAATCTCTATTTGCTTTTTTATTAAAAGCTAAAATATCATTTATCATTTGATAGTGAGAAAAAGAGAATAAATTTCTTTTTTGAGCAAACATTCCTTTTAAAGATGAACCATTGTAAGCTATATTTTTATCTATATCCCAAAATGCAAAACTCATATCAGAGTTCTCTATTTTTACATCAAGTTCTTTAAATAGTTTTGTCAAAAGAGGATATGTTGGATAATTAAATACCAAAAATCCAGTATCAACTCCAAAAAATTTATCATCTTCTTGAACAACAGTTGTTCTTGCATGTCCACCTAGTCTATTCTCTTTTTCATAAAGATATACATCATGTTTTTTGCTTAAAATATAAGCACTTCCAAGCCCACTTATTCCAGCTCCTAAAACCGCTATTTTCATCTATATCTTCCTTTTGGATCAAGTTTTGTAAAAACTAATTTTGAGATATCCATTTTATTTTTTAAATCATCTAATATTTTTTCTAATTCATCTTTATCTATATTTGGAGTTCTACTCATAATCCAAAGATTTGAATAATCATCATTTGCTACAACAACTGTTTTGTAATTATTTATATAATCAATCTTATATGAACTTCTAAAAACAAAAAAATATCTCATATAAAGTTGATTATCTTCTAATTTTGCAAAACCATTGTATTGTATTAATTTCCCATTCAATTCATTTTCAAAACATCTATTAAAAACATCATAAGTTCCATCATCTTCTAGTTTGTACTCAACGCTTGATGCAACACAAGATGTTTGAAATTTGTTTTCAACTCTTGCTATTTCATACCAAAGACCTGAAAACCTTACTTTATCAATAAAATCATTTGAAAATGAAAAAGATACAAATAAAAAAATAAATAATAAATTTTTCAATTAAACTCCTAATTTAAGTTTAATAATTTATTATAAATTCCTATAGTTTTGTACACTCATTTTGTCATTTCATATCTATTTAAAAATAATATTGCAAAAATCTTAAAAATTATTGGAAGAGTTGAGTATAAAAATATTATTGCAAAAACTGAGTATTCGTTTATATTTTGCTTATCAAAACTTGTAAACTCTAAAGTTATAAATGATATTGCAAGAGCAAAAGCAAGGGATAGTTTTGTAATCATCGCCCAAAAACCAAATAAAACAGAAGTTAAATCCTCTTGCTTTTTTATAAAACTTGCAACATCTGCTTGAATTGATGATGGAATAGCCATATCAGCCCCAAGACAAGCTCCCGTAACTATGCAAATTATAGAAAAAAACAAAAAATCACCCTCATTTAAAAAAGGAACAAAAATAAATGCACCAATAGCAACAAAAATAGATAAAATCCAAGTTGATTTTTTTGATATGCTTTTTGAAATTTTTATCCAAATAGGAAAAGCAACAATTGCACTTAAAAAATAAATTATTAAAAATAATCCTGTATGCTCTTCTAAAACTAAAATATATTTAACAAAAAACAAAAAAAGAGTTGCTGGAAGTGCATTTGCTAAGTTATTAAATAAAAAAGCAAAAAAGAGTTTTTTCTGATTTGGATGATTTTTAAACAGTGTTTTTAAAGATTTTAAAAAACTGTTATGAACTATATTTTCACTTTTTATCTTTAAAGATTTAAGTTTATTATAAAAAAGTATTAAAGCTATTGGAAATATAATTAAAACAAAAGATAATAAAAGTTCTAGACTTTTTTTTGAATCATTTGAGACTAAAAAAATATATGGAAGTAAAAGTGATATTAAAACCCCTAAAATTATAAAAATTTCTCTTGAAAAAGCAAGTTTTGTATTATCAAGCTCATTTTTACCTAAAATTGCATTTAAACTTAAATATGGAATTAAAACAAAACTATATGAAATATATGTAATTATAGAAAAAACAAATAGATATAAATAGCTATTTGATATTGGTTTTACTAAAAAAAATAGAGAAATAACTAGAAAAATAGATGATATTAAAATAATTTTAATTTTTGAACTATAAATATCGCAAAATCTTCCAATAAATGGGTCTGCAACCATATCTATTAATCTTGCAAATAATAAAATAACTCCAACAAACCCAATATTTAAACCAATATGTTCAACATAAAAAGGTGGTAAATATATGTACAAAGGAAATCCCAAAAAAGCAATAGGAACTCCTAAAATACCATAAAAAAATAGTGTACTATTTTTAATCATTTTAAGAATTTACTTGTAATTTTTAGACTAATTTTATATGGTAAAATTGATAAAAACTTTAAAAAACTTGATAAAAATAGTGGAAAAGTTATATCAAATCTATAAGATTTATTAAGCTCTTCAAATATCTTTTTTGCAGCAAAATCTGGATCCATAAGTTGAGGCATTTTAAAATCATTTTTTGAAGTAAGTCTACTTTTTACAAAGCCGTGATTTATAACTTGAAGATTGATATTTTTTCTTTTTAACTCAGGTTGAATTGATTGTGCAAAGTTTAATAAAGCTGCTTTTGAAGCACTATAAGCTCCACCATAAGGTAATCCAAAATAACTAGCCAAACTACAGTTTAAAACTATTTTTGAAGAATTTGATTGATTCTCAAGATGGCTAATTATTGGTTTTAAAACTCTAATTGCACCTAAATAGTTTGTATTCATCATAGATTCAAAATTTGATATATTCCACTGCTCATAGCTCATAGATTCATAAACAGCAGCATTATAAAAACAGATATCAAGCCCATTAAAATTATTAAAAGCTTCATGAGCAACTCCTTTAGAAGCTTGTTCATCTAAAACATCTATATTTAAGAGCTTTAAGTCTGTTTTGTACTCACTTTTTAAGTTCAAAAAATCTTTTGAATTTTCAATATCTCTAGAGCTTGCAACTACTTTAAATCCATTTTGTAAATATATTTTAACAAGTTCAAAACCAATTGCACCACTAGAACCTATAATCCAAACTCTTTTTTCCATAAAAATCCTTATAAATTTTAAGTAGTTTATTACAGAATAAAGTTTTTTTGTATAACTAATATGTTAATTGATAAAATATAGTTTATTTTTATAGTAAATCTAAAATATCTTTTTCAATATCACTAGGTTTTGTACTAGGTGCATATCTTTTTACAACTTTACCATTTTTATCAACTAAAAACTTTGTAAAATTCCATTTTATTGTCTCAGTTCCTAAAACTCCTTTTGAGCTCTCTTTTAAAAATTTATATAAAGTGTGAGCATTTTCTCCATTTACATCAATTTTACTAAACATTTCAAACTCTACGCCATAAGTTAATGAGCAAAAATCTTTAATCTCTTCTTCAGTTCCTGGTTCTTGTGATAAAAACTGATTACAAGGAAAACCTAAAACTGATAATCCTTTATCAAAATATTTTTTATGTAACTCTTCTAAACCTTCATATTGGTTTGTAAAACCACATTTACTAGCAACATTTACAATTAACATCACCCTATTTTCATACTTTTTCATAGTAAAAACTTTACCATCTATATCTTTTACTTCAATATCATATATACTCATATTTTCCTCTCCAAATAAAGTTGTTATAAACAAAAATATACCAAAAATAAATCTCATATCTTAATCCTTTTTACTAAAATATTTTTTTGTTTGAAGATGTCTATATTCAAACATATTTTTTATATCTTTTTTAATTAATGGTGCAATTAATTTTCCAAATATACCAAAAGGTAATTTAAACTTAACACTATCTTTTAACTCACATAAATTATATAAACTCATTTATAGCCAAAGCTAATAAATTTTAAATTATAATGTTTTAGATAATAAGATTAAGGTTTAGTTTGAATATAGATGAAAGTTTTAAAAAGTTACTAGAAAATATTGGCAGTGAAGATATTGATATTATTGATAAGTTAAAATATATTATCTCTTTTATTAGACCAAATAGTAAAGATGATATTGCTTTTAGTTTAGAGTCAATAAATAAAATTATTGATTTTTTCAACTCAAAAGATGAGTTAGCACAAAATATATCAAGCTGTTTAAATCAAGTTTTTATAGAATCAAAAATATCTACAAATATTGTTAGTTTTGGGATTTTATCAAACAACTACTTCTCTTATGAAGCAAGGGAGAGATTTTATAATAAATTTCTACCAAATCCACCAAAAAAAGGTGACTTGAGGTATATTTTTGGAACTATATTTAATAAAAAAGATGATTTTAAATGGGTTTGTTCTATTGAAAATAGTATATGGATAGAGTTTTTTAAAGCTTTATTTAATAACTCAAAAAATATATCTAAAACAAAAAATCATCTTTTTAATGAACTTTTAGATGCACTTGAAATTTTATCTATTTGGATAGCAGCTGAAGAGTTTGATTCAAATTTTATTAGGCTTGATAAAAATTTATTAAATAAAGATTCAGCTTTTATAGCATTACAAAGAAATATAGCATCGTATATAGAATCTATTCAATCAGATTTTGTAAATATTGAAACTTCAAAATCAAAATTAGAAGAGTTAGATGTTTTATTGCAACAATCTTATGAGCAAGTTAATGCTTTAAAAAGAAAATCTCTTCATAATGGTATTTCAATAAATTTAACATATCAGCTTGAAAGATTAACTCAAATGCTAAAAAGAGTTGAAGACATTTTAGAGTTGATAAAATTTTTCGATACAAAAGATTCAAGTCAAATTTTAATAAATTTTTTTAAAGAAGCAGTTTTAAAAAATAGCAAAAAAAATTCACTAATAGATTTGTATAAACAAGGGATAAAAATTGTAGCAAGAAGTGTTACAAACTATACAAGTGAACATGGTGAACACTATATAGCAAGTGATTTAAAAGGCTATTTGAAAATGTTTCTTAGTGCAGCTGGAGCTGGAATTATAATAGCTATTATGGCACTTATAAAAATAAATATCACTCAAGCTGAATTTTCAATAGGAACTCAAACATTTTTAAGTAGTTTAAATTATGGTTTGGGATTTGTATTTATACATATTTTAGGTTTTACTGTTGCTACAAAACAACCAGCTATGACAGCATCAAAACTAGCCCAAGAGATAGAACAAGATGAAAATAATAAGGCAAATCAAAAAAAGATTATTGATTTAATATTTCAAGTTAGTCGTTCTCAATTTTCAGCAATTGCTGGAAATGTAATATTAGCAATAAGTGTAGCATTTTTGATATCTTACTTAGCTATAAAAAATAGTTATATAATTTTAGATGATGAGGATATAAAATACTATTTAAAAAATCTTGAACCAAATATAGCACTCTTTTATGCAGCAATTGCTGGATTATGGCTTTTTTTATCTGGATTAATCTCTGGATATTTTGATAATAGAGCTGATTTATTGGAGTTAAAAGATAGATACTATCATCAACCTTTACTTAAAAAACTTGTAAATGATAAATATAGAGAAAAATTTGCAACATATTTGCATGAGCATTATGGTTCAATATTAGGAAACTTCTTTTTTGGTATTCTTTTGGGAATAACACCTTGGATTGGATATTTACTAAATCTTCCACTTGATATTTCGCATGTTGCATTTTCAAGCGCATATTTAGGATACACCTCAATGCATTTTGATATATCAATAAATTTATTTTTGTACTATTTAATGTGCGTTTTAATGATAGGATTTGTAAATTTGATTGTAAGTTTTACTTTGGCGTTAAAAGTATCACTTCTATCAAGAGATACAAATTTTGGAAACTTCTTCTCATTTTTAAAAAATCTATTTATTGAGATATTAAAACGTCCAAATGAACTATTTTTCCCTTTTGGTTATAAGAAAAAAAAATAAAAGTAATTACAGTAGTCGAAATTTTCAGGCTTGATGATATTTTTGATGATATATTTTTTTAGCTTGAAATAAGTTGATATAGCTTGCTTGTTTGTAGTGATTCTCGAAGAAGTATCTTAAACTGGATTTTGTTCACCCTAAAAATATACTATCTAGAGAATTGTTTGCTCACTTTTAAAACGGATTTAAAAAAATCCTAAAAAGTCGAGCCATATAATTATATAGTCTTGACTAAAGTTTCTACAGGAATATGTAAAGCTTGAGATAAATTTCTAACCATTGTTAAAGATAAAGATATTTTTCTATTTAAAAGCTCTGATACTTTACTTTTATTTCCAATATAAGGTATTAAATCTTTTTGTTTTAAATTCATTTCTTCCATTCTATGTTTTATAGCTTCTATTGGGTCTGGAGTTTCAATATCCCAGTTTAGCTCTTCATATTTTTCAACCAATAAAGCTAATATTTCAAGTTCATCACTTTCAGGAGTTTCTATTTTTGGATTTAGTTCCATTAACTCATCAATTCTATTTAGAGCTTTATCATAATCTTTTTCAGTTTTTAAAATTTTTAATTTCATTTTAGATTTCCTTTGCATTTATTTTGTTATATTCTGCATGAGTACCAATAAACTTAACTCTTACAATTTTTCTTAAATAATCAATATGAACAATCAGTCTATAATCATTTCCTTTTATATTAAATACAACTCTGTTATCCTCTAAAAAAGATGCACTAGAATAGAATTTTTTAATATCATCAGAAGTTTTCCATTCTGATTTCTTTACATCTTGATGCCAAACTTCCAAAGGTGTTTTGGCTTGTGGATGTTTTTCATAAAATTGCACTAATGTTCTTTTACTTATTATGTTCATTTGTAATATTATCCTTTGTTCCTTTATAGGGAACTTAATCTATTTATTTTACTAATTTATCCAACCAATCAGCCCACCATTGCATTAACTCTTTTTTCTCTTCAAAATATTTATATTTTTATAAGCTAATTTAATTTAATGTATCTGATAATATTGCTCCAGAAATTCCTCTATCCACTTTAAAAGGTGATGGAAATACAAACTCGCTCCTATGTCTCGAATAAGGCTCTATTTGTTTTATAATATCTATTGCTTGTCTTGGTAAAGGGCAAACAAAATCAATATGAGTTTTCATTTTTGAATATAAATATAACACTAATATCACATTTATATTTTTCTCTAATATAGCCAATATTTTTTGTTAAAAGTTTTCTAGCTTCTTCTCTTTTTCCATCACTTAATTTATACTCTTTTTCTTTGGATTCTGCAAAATTTAATATCTTTATCTGATAGTGGTTTTACTAATTTTGCCATTTTTAACGGTAATTCCTTTTTGTCTTTTAAAATTTACCATAAATTATGCCGCAATAATATTTGATTTTATTTAAGTTGTTTCTGTAGAGAAAAGCCCTATAAAAAGGGCTTATTTGAGTTAATTTTAGTTTTTTGGAAGTAACTTCACAGGAACTATCTGTAACTAAAATAATATATTTAAATCCTATTTTATAGGCACTTGTATCTAGTTTAAATATTTTGTACTGTTATTTGTACTGTATTAGATTCGCTAGTACTAATAAATTTTTTTTATTTTTAATAGATAAAAATACAATATTTTAAAATCATTATATCAATCTAAGAATATCTTTATAATTTAAAATTGCTATTATCAAAAATTTATAACTAACTCTAAAATTTCTTTAGGAGTTCTTTCTATATGCGTAATTACTTTGTATCTTGTCAAAGAGCTAATAGTATCAAGAGTTTTATCTTCAGAATCTAATGAATTAGTATATGAGTTATATCTCATATCAAAATCATTTAGTTTTTCTACAAACTCTTCATCTGCACACTCTATAAAATAGTAGTTATTTAAATTAAATAGCTCAAACCTTAGCTCTTCAATATCTATTTTTTTATCATTATTAATATAATGCTCTTTTATTTTTTCTAATACATTATTTGCAATAAATGTATTAGAGTTTTCAATCAATTCATTTTTAAACTCTTTAATTTTATTTACAAGACCTTCATTATTACTAATTATTTCAATTTTTTGGATTTTTCCACTAGCTAAGTACTCTTCTAACTCTTCTAAAGTAAAAGCGTAATTAAGTAAATCAAATATTTTTCTTTTCTCTTTTTTTGTCCATTTGTAATAAGTTGGAGCTGAAAATTCAAAGAGTTCTACCATTATTTGTTCTTTTGTCATAAAAAGCCTTTTTTAGTTTTATTAATATAGTTAAGTATTTTATGAATTTTATATAAATTAAACTTAATATGCTTAATTTACTATTGACAAATTACATTTACTTAATATATAATAGTCAAAATAGATTAAGTTGGTTTATAAAACTTAACTATATTAATAATTATGGTTTAAAAATAAAAAAAGAGCAATAAATGAAAATAGATATATTAAGTGATTTACACTTTGATAATTACTTTTACAATAAATATACAAATGATGATGTAGTTAAGTTTTACAGTCAATTTATTGATTTTAATAATTGTGGGGATGTATTAGTAATTGCTGGTGATTTAGGACATAACAATAATCAAAATATAAAGATATTGAAAATTCTAAAACAATTTTATAAAAATATAGTTTGTGTTTTAGGAAATCACGATTACTACTTAACAGGGAAAGAGAATAAATCACTTTTTAAAGGCTCTTATGAGAGAGTTGATAATATGAGAGCATTAATCAATAAAGTAGAAGGAATGTATTGCTTAGATGGAGATATAGTTGAAATAGACGGCATTAAATTTGGTGGAGCAAATGGTTGGTACAATGAGGGTTTTTTACAAGTAAACTATCCTCATAAATTTTTCCAAAAATATTCAACTAATATTATGTGGCAAAACTGTACACCTGATTATAAAAACATCTTAGAAATTGAAAACTTTGATGATATTTATGAAATTGAAAAACCTAAAATAGAAAAGGTCTATAAAGATTGTGATGTAATGATTACTCATGTTAATCCTTGTGCAAAAAAAGAGTATTTACCATTTAAATATCAAAATCCTTCAAGCACTTTTTTTTGTTTTGATGGAGAAGAATATTTTAAAAATGGAAATATGCAATATTGGATATTTGGACATAATCATAATGTTATAGAGTATGAAGAGTTTAATGTTAAATGTATCTGTAATCCTTTAGGTTATCATAAAGAGAGTGGAAATGGACAATGGACTAAAATTAAGCAAATAGAGGTTTAAAATGGAAAAAACATATTTTGGATTAGATATTTATGAAGATAGAGGAACACTATGAATAATAATATTAAAAAATTAAAAGTAAAAGATAAATGGGAAAAAGATTTTGGAATTTTAACTTATGATTCATCAAAAAATACTTTTACATTCCAATATGATGATAATTGCAAAGGGTATAGTTTTTCAGATATTAATATTCAAAATGGTAGAGAGTTTGAGCAAGATAAAATTTTTAATGTTTTCTCTTTTGATGATAGCTTTGTTAAAAATCAATTAATGACAGAACATAATCTATTTGGTAAAAGTGATAATGAAGTTCAATGGTTTTTTAAAGAGCTTTGTGCCAAAAACAATACATTAAGTTGTAGAGGATTTTATTTTAAAAAAATTGGAGAAAACGTTTGCAAGATAAATTAAAATTCTTAGAAGCTTTTATTAGTAAAACTCAATTAATTGCTATTAAAAACTTTTTAGGAACAGAAGAAAAAGATTTTTATATTGCTAAAATAAATGAAGTTTTTGAAACAATAAAAAATATGCCTAAAACTTATGATACAGATGGTGAAGGAGATAGTGCTATTGTATATTTACATTACTTTATAAATGATAGTGATTTTTATATTACTGAAAAAGATATAGAAGATGAACAATTACAAGCTTTTGGATTGGTTTCTTTGAGTGGTGATGAGCCTGAGTTAGGTTATGTTCCTATTAGTGAGCTAATAGATATGAATGTTGAATTAGATTTATACTGGTCTCATAAAACTTTAAAAAAAGTGATAGAAGAATTTTAAAAAGGAGAATAAAATGCAAAAAACATATTTTGGATTAGATATATATCAAGATAGATATATAAAAGAAGCTGATATTAAAAAATTACCTTTTTATGAATTTTGGAAAGAAAGTGCAAAAGGTAGCACTTATTGTAAAATTGATAACGAAGCTTATATATATCTAATAGATTGGGAAAGCTTTTGTCATCTATTTATTAGAACTGGAAAACATAGAATGTCAAAATCTTCAAAGGTAACATAAATGGAAGATTACACTAAAACATATAATCGTTTACCACATATTTTAAATAGAAATATTCTTTTAAAGGAAAGAAAATTTTCTACACAAGAGATAATAGATTGTTTCAAAAAAACTAAATATGATGATTTAACAAATAGAGAAAGAGTTCTTGTCTCAAAAATGTTTAAAGAAATAAAAGATATTTATGATTTAAAAGCTATTTTAAGTGCTTATGAATCTGATGTAAAAAATATTGAATCTATTTATATAAATTCTCCTTATTGTGGATTTTTTGATTTTTGGAATAGTGAATTTGGTGTAGAAAAAATTCCTAATACTCCTTTTATTCCTTTAAAATCAAGTCAAATTAAATCTCCAACACTAAGAAAACTTGTTGCAAAAAAAGAAGCTTTAAATCCTTTATCAAATGAAAATAAAGAGAAACTTAGAAGCTTAGAGATACTACAAAAATGTAGAATTTATATTAAAAATGGGTGGATAGATTTAGCCTTTAATTTAGCAAAAGATATTCAAGATTTATGTAAAAAAGAGAATTGTGAGCTACCTACTGTTTATGTACTAGATAGTAAGTATGGAGAGTTTGAATTTGATTATTCTGATGATAATTTTTCTAAACATATCCAAAAAGAGATATTAGATTTAGTAAATATTGCAGAAGACAAATCACTAACTATTTGTGAAGTTTGTGGAGAAGCTGGTGAAAATAGAGTTTTTGAAGGTTGGTATTATACTTCTTGTGAACTTCATAAAAAAGAAATTAATTTTGAACAATTAGAAATAATTAGAAAAGCTAAAAATCTTATTCAACAAACGGAAAAAGAAGCTATTGAAATTATTGAAAAAAGAAAATTATGTAAGTTAAAATGTAAAGATACCGATATTGATAGAAGAGATTTAATCATCAACTGCTTTACAAAAAGAAGATATTCAGATTTAAATTATTATGAAAGAGAACTTGTTAATAGTTTATTTGAAGAAGAAAATCAAGAAACAATACAAGACTTAATAGATAATTATTTTTTAGATATTGAAGATATAAAAGCTATTTTTGAGAGTTCACCATATAGTGAAAATATTGAGTTTTTAAAAGTATTAAATGAACTGTTTGAAGATGATATAAGTAGAAAAAAGTAGAAAATGAGAAAATAAATAGGCACATCGACCAATCACCGTACAAAATCGCATACGCTAATTTGGGTGAATGATGTGCTTTAAGGGAAATCCCTTAAAAAATCCAAAATAAAATAATATAAATAATTAATATACTAAGATATAAATTAGATTAGTTCAGTAAATATTATAAATATTTTATTTAATAAAATTAAAGAGACATAGTTTTGTCCACTTAAAACTATAAACTTCTTATATAAAACATAAGGAGTTTATCAAATGCAAAGCTTATATTCAAAACTATCAATACTAAAAGATAACGAAGATTTTTTTTCAAACTATAAAAAAAATATAACTATTAAACAAATTCAAAAAGATTTAAATCTTTCAATAGATGAAGCTGCTATATTTTGTATTATTATCTCTTATCAACTTGAGAGTAACTATTCAACAAGTTTTTCAGATTTAAAAAAAGATTTTAACCTTGAAAGTGATGATTATTTAAAATACCTAAATATTGCATACAAGTTAGAGAAAAAAGGTCTTATTGCTTTGTCTGAAAGAAGAAGAGGAAAAAGCTCAAAGATTAGTCCAGATTTTAATATAGATGATATGATTTTTAATAAACTAATTCTGGGTTACGATTATTTAGATGATGTTGATTTTAGTGATATTTATAGTGTTGTGAAAGTTATTGCAGATTTAATTGATAAAAAAGATGATAAAAAATTAACTCAAGATAGATTAATGGATGAAGCTTATAAAGTATTTAATAAATTAGATGAAAAACAAGCATTTACACAACTTGTTTCAAAATATTCTACAAGAGAGAAATTAATATTAATGTATCTTATTTATGAATATATAGATGGAAATAGAGGTGAAAGAGCAAATAGAATTTGTGAAATGCTTTTTGATGAATTATCTCTTAGAGCACAATATCTAGAATTTATTTTAAAAGAAGAGTTGCCTATTTTTAAAGATAAACTTGTAAGACTTGATGAAAGAAGTAGTTTGTTTGACTCATCAACTGATATTCAACTAACATCAAAAGCAATTTCGATTTTATTGAAATCAAAAGATAAAACTAAAAAAAGAGAGTTTAAATCAAATTTTACAAAGCATATTAAATATAGCTCTTTAAAAAATGAGATATATTTAGATGAAAAAATAGCAAAAGATATAAACCAGTTAAAAGATGTTTGTGAAAGTAAAAACTTTAATAAAATCATAAAAGATTTAAAAAAAGCAAATTTACCATCAGGAATTGTCTCTATTTTTTATGGATTCCCTGGAACTGGTAAAACAGCAAGTGTTTATGAAATAGCAAAACTTACAAAAAGAGATGTTCTTCAAGTAGATATTAGCTCTATTCAATCAAAGTGGGTAGGTGAGAGTGAAAAGAATACTAAAGCTATATTTGATGAATATAAAAGAGCTTGTACTATTTTAAAATCAAAACCAATTCTTCTTTTTAATGAAGCTGATGCAATTATTTCAAAAAGATTAGATGTTACAGATGCAGTTGGTCAAATGAATAATACTATGCAAAATATTTTACTTGAAGAATTAGAAAACTTTGATGGTATTTTTATGGCTACAACAAACTTGATTGATAATATGGATGATGCTTTTTCAAGAAGATTTTTAAATAAAATAAAATTTGATAGACCAACAGCAAAAACTAGAGAGTTTATCTGGAAATCAAAATTACCAGAACTTGAAGATAAAATCTATGAAAAACTATCAAAGTATGATTTAAGTGGTGGACAAATAGAGAATGTAACAAGAAAATACCTAATAAATAAAATTCTAAATCAAAAAGAGTTTGATTTTGATGAAATACTAGAGTATATAAAAGAAGAGATTGAGTTTAAAAATAATGATGAAAATATTTTAAAAGTGGGGTTTTTGAAATGAAATTAAAAAGAGTATTTAGAAAAGAGTTTTTTATAACACTCTTTTTAAAACAAAATAAACATCATAGATTTGGAGTATTACTTCATACTTTAGCACTTGTTTATCATACTGCAAGACATAAACAATATAAGATGATACCATCATTTTTTACATGATATTGGAAAACCTATTATTACATTTCAAGACGAGAAAGATAAAATAACAGGTGAATACTCTTTTCATAATCATGAAGAACTTTCATATCAAGTTATTAAAAGTTGAAAAATCTTAACTTACACAAAAAATCTTGTTAGGTATCATTACCTAATAAGAGGAATGTACAAAGCCAAAGAAAGAAATCAAATAGGTAAATACAAAAGAATGAAAAGGTCTTATGATAAATTGGATTCATCTTTTATCAATGATCTTGAGCTATTTATGAAATTTGATGATTTAGCTAAAAAATCTTTCTAAATAGACAAAAAACTGTCCATATAATCTCATATAATTTTTCTATAACAAATAGGAGAATAATACATGATACCTTCAAAATTAATTACAAAAGAGAATGCAAAAAAACGCTTAGAGCAAAGAGGTCAGGATTTTATGGCTATTTTTGTTTCTGGTTCAAATGTTCATCCTGATCCCAAAATGTATAAATATTACTGGTGGATATACTCTATGGAATCAAAAGAAAAAAGTGCAGCTGAAGTATTTTATTCAAAAGCACATAGATTAACTACAAAAAAGTTTGAAGAAGAATCAATAAGATTACAAGACAATAAAATCTCTTTTGTGTATGTAAATAGAAAATTACATAGATTAGGTTCAATTTTTGATTATAAAAAATTAAAAGAGAAATATCCTGATATGGAATTTGCACCAGCTTATGAAGATGATAATGATGAAATGATAGAAAATGGACATAAATAAATGCAAAATCTATCTAAAACTCAAAAAGTAAGATTATTAAAATTAAATCTTAGATTACAAAATCTTCAAGAAAAAATCATAAAAGAAGCTGTAAAACTTGATATTGAATTGTCTAAAAGAGTGGCTGATGAAACAGATATTCTTGATGATTATGAAATTGATTTAAAAATACATTTTATTTTAAGAAAAGATGATGAAAACTACAAAGAAGATGATGATAATTTTGTAACAGAAATAAATGAATACCTAAAAGGTATATCAAAAAAATCAAATACTTATCCTTGGAGTTTAGAAGATAATCAAAATGAATTTAGGGGATGGGAAAATCATCCTATGAAAAATGATTATCATTGTTGGTGGTTTCACTGTCTTTATGACCATAATCATTTAGAATGGGAAGATATGTTAAAAATTGGGGAATTTTGGAGTGATTTAAAAGTTTATTATCAATATTTTGATTAGGGAGTCTATTTTGCAAGGAACTTGGAAAACAAAGAAAAAACATATTCAAAAAGATAAGTTTGGTCAAATAGTTAAAACTATTAAATATTTAAATCCAATAAAATTTAAAAAAGAACTATCAGTTGATTTTTTAGAAGATTACAAACTCAAACAATCAAAATACCCAAATAATCCTAGAAAAAAGATTTATAAGCAAATCGTTAGTTCAAGAAATAGAAGAATTGAAAGGGATTGGATAAAAAATGAATCTTGGGAAAATAAAATCCCAACTCATAAACTTTCTAAATCTATATTGTGGGAGATTGTCTGATTATTTTTGAATAATAGAATAGAAATAAGTGGTAAATAGTTATAATTGAATCAAATTTATGAGGAGTTAGTAAAATGATAGATAAAGCAGCTGCAATATCAATAAAAAATCTATTTGATGTATATTATGAAATACCTGAATATCAAAGAGAATATTCTTGGAGATTAGAAAATTGGGAAAATCTTTTTAATGATTTAAATGAAAGTGATAAAGATTATTTTTTAGGTACATTAATATGTATTGTAGATGGCGATACACCAATGCAAGTTGTTGATGGACAACAAAGGCTAACAACTTTATCTATTTTTAGATTAGCTATTTTTAAAAAATTAAATGATAAATTTACAATCTTTGGTTCAGATAGGGCAAAAAATAGGGAATTTTTAAATCTTGAATCCTCTCTTTATGATAAAAAAAATAAACTTCAATTACAAAGTAATAATAAATCTGAATATGAAAAACTTATAGATAAAATCATTAATAACAAAAATGAGAATTTTGACAACAGACTAAGAATTTTTAAAGCATATAACTATTTTGAAGAGAAACTTAGTGATTATACTGTTGATGAATTTTTTAATTTACTTGATAAAATAAATGGTGCTTTAGTAGTTAGAATTGAAGTGAAATCTGACCAAGATGCTTTCATTTTATTTGAAAGTATTAATAATAGAGGAATGCCTCTTAGTCCTATTGATTTGATAAAAAATAAAATCTTTGCACAATTAGCAAAAAATAAAATTAAAAACATTGAACAAAATAATAAAGAATGGCAAAAAATTTTAGATAGTATTGATGATTTTAATGACCAAGTGAGATTTTTAAGACATTATTATCATGCATTTCAAAATGATGAAAAAATTGGAATAAAAGGTTATACAAAAGCAACTAAATCAAATATTATTAAAATTTATTCAGAGCATATAGAAAAAGATGTAAAGTTTATTTTTGATGGATTAATAGAAAAAGCAAAAATATATAATCAATTTGTACATCCAGAGCCACTAGAAAAAAATAAATATAGAGAAAAGTTAATTGATTTACAAAGATTAGGAATAGCTCCAGCATATTCATTACTTCTTTTTTTATTTTCAAATTTCAAAGATGTAGATTTTGCAAATCTTTTAAATTTATTAGAAAATTGGTTTATTAGAAGACATATAACAGATTACCCAGCTACAAATAAACTAGACCAAATTTTTATTGATTTAATTTCAAAAATTAATGAACAAGGTTATTCTTTTGAGGTAGTTGAATCATTTTTGAAAAATGACAAAAATTATCAAAGTGATGAAAAATTTAAAGAAAGATTGGTTAATGATGATTTATATGAAATAAATACAGGAGCAACTAGATGTTTACTCACTAAATTAGAAAAATCAAAAAGAACAAAAGAAAGTGAAGTGAATTTTTGGGAAACAACTGGAGAAAAAAAACCAAAATTAATTTGGTCAATCGAACATATAATGCCACAAAATCCAGATAAAAAAACAGATTGGTTAAACATTGATGAAGAAATAAGAAAACAATATGTTCATAAGCTTGGAAATTTAACATTAACTTGCTATAACTCAAATTTATCGAATAAATCCTTTAATGATAAAACATCTATAAGTGAAAATGGAAATAATATTGGATTACAAAGTGGAAATGTGAAAATTAATGAGTATTTGATGAGTAAAATTGAATGGTCAATTGAAGATATTAAAAATAGAAGTGAAATCTTAGTAAATGAAATTATGTTACTTCTTCAAAAGTAATTAAGTTATAATTTAAGGAAATAGCGAAAAACTGCTATTTCCTATCAAATTTTATAAAAAAATTAGTTTTTTTCATCTTCAACTCCCAATAGTTTTAAACACTCTTGCATTAAAATCTCTTTTGAATCATTTTCAATTATTGCATAATCAGTTTCATCCAAATCAACACTTGCTTCAATTCCAAATATATAAAATCCATTAACATAATTAGGTAAAAAAAGATAATGGATTCGGTCATAAACTTTTGTTTTAAGAATTGCTACATTTAAAATTGGGTAGTTGTTAAAATGTTTTAAGCATATATCTTCTAATGATTTTTTTGAGAAAGTATTTAGTAATTTGTAATGAAAATTAAAAATAGGGTGTTCCATTTTATGAATAAGTTCTTTTAGATGCCAATAATATTTTAACTCTTTAAATATATTTAAAAAGTTGTCAATTATGCTTTTGTAATGTTTCTCTATCTTTGGTATATGTTTTCCAGCTCCAAACTCAAAATCTTTCCAGATTGATTTATCTATAGGAACTAAAGATTGTTTTATATTTGACCATGAGTATAAAGATATCTCTATTTTTAAATCATTTGATTTCTTTGAAAGAATTAGTTTAAAAAATATACCTAAATCTACTTTTTTATTATCATTTTCAAGTACCAATTCATCATTTGCATTTATAAAAAAAGATTTATTGTTAAATTTCTTGTTTTCTAAAAAGTTTTTTAATGTAATTGAATATCTTTTTTGCATAGCTTGCCTTACTGTTTTTCTTTAATTATAAAGATAAATATAGACAAAAATATGTCTTTATAAATAAATATAATTGTTTAAATCTTTCAAAGGAGAAAAATATCAAATGTAGCAATAATAGGAAGTAGAGATTTCAAAAATAAAGAGCTTCTTGATACTACTATGAAAAAAATTCAAGAACAAAATACTATTACAAAAATCATAAGTGGTGGAGCAAAAGGTGCTGATACTATGGGAGTTCAATGGGCGAATAAAAACAATATAGAAACATTAGTATTTTATCCTGATTTTAAAAAGCACAAAAGAGCTTATCATTTTAGAAATAGACAAATTGTTATACAATCAGATTTAATAGTTGCCTTTTGGAATGGTTATTCAACAGGAACAAAATATACAATAACTTTTGCAAAAACTTTAGAAAAAGAAGTAATAGTAGTTAAATATTAACAATTAAAAAAAATAAAAGGAACAAAAAATGCCAAGATTATTAAAAACATTAACTGAATATGTAGCAACTATAAGGAAAAGAGAAACTTATTTTATGGTGTTTAATACTGTTTATAATGATATTTATGCTTTTGGAACGAACAAAATTCTGCTGAATATGAAACTATCTTAGATGAGTGCAGTGAAGCAATAAGATTAACAAAAAATGAAATACTAGAGTTTATGAAAAAATATCCAAAGCAGAAGATTTTTCTAGATAGTTTGATTGAGTGTTGGAGTGAAAATTTATAATAAAATTATAGGTTTAGCATTAATTTTAATGGACAAAAATGTGTCTTTATTGACTGTTATAATTCTTTAATCATTTCTTTGACTTAAAATAAAGAGTATTATTTAAATGTTGGAAGAATTAGAAAATTCTATTGAAGTGATTATTAAAACTAAAAAGTGAGGATAAACAGATGGAAATGGATACTTTAGAAGAGATGGCTAGACAAAGAGAACTTAAAGAAAAAAATAGAACTCACACTAAAGAAGTAAAAAAATGTTTGAAGAGTTAATGGAAATGGAATTGCTTGTAAATGGTAAAAAATATGTAGCACCTAAACCTCAAAAAATAAATTTTCAAAAAGCTGTTAATCCAAAACACACAGTTCCTTTTGGAAATGGTTCACAAGAAGAACAAGATGAAATGGAAGATTTATTAAAAACAAATCCAGCACTATATGCAGCTATCACAAGTTGGAATTAAAATATGAAAAAAGAAGTTCATATGGAAGAAGAACTAAAAAAATAGCATATCTAAAAGATATGAATCTACCTCTTTATGTGGAATATTGGATTTATTCAATATCCATATTTGGGAAGTTTACTTATTGATACTCCACAAAATAGTAAAGTATAATGCTTTGATAAAAAAATATGGAAATCCATATTCCAAAGAAAAAGAAAATAATAAAGCTCTGTGGATTATGGATTATGAAAAAGCTTGTAAATTGAATGAAAAAAACGAAAAGTTTTTTGAAAATATTTAAGATTTAAATAATAATAATAATAAAGATATAATATTTATAATTAAAAAAGGAGTTTAAAATGGATGAAAAAGATGTAAGTTATAGTTTTGTAAGTATTAGGTCGCAACAACAGTCTAAAAATATAAGTTATACTTTTAAGAATAATGTAAATAATATTGATTGTTCTATTGTATTTGATATTGAATATTTAATTCTTGAATATATAGACCAAAAGACAAAAAAGCCTTATTATCAAATTTTTGTGGAGTTACCTTTTAGAATTAAAAGTAGTTGGATAATGAATATTCCTAAAGATATCGATGATTATATTTGCAAATTAATAGAATCTAAATTAAATTCTAAATATAAAGATATTCAAGTAAGAGATTATAACAACCAATTATTACTAAATGAGTTTAATAAACTTGTTGGAAGTCGAAATCAACATTTATATTCAACAAAATATAATCATGGATATTTATTTGATAAAATTAATAATTATCCAATAAATGATATTTTTAATCATTTAAATAGCATTACCAAAATTAAATATTTTTCTCAAATACCAAATTCAAATTCTCTTACATTCCCTTTATCTTGGTGTAAATTTGTTGAAATGTTAATTAAAGATAATTGTTATTATTGTGGTATTTCCATTTCTCAAATTAATGAATTAGGTAAAAAAAATCAATTATATACAAAAAGATATAGAGGTTATTGTTTGGAAATTGATCAAAAAAATGCATATGGTAATTACAGTGATTCAAATTGTGTTGCATCATGTTATTGGTGTAATAATGCAAAAACTGATGAATTTACAGAAGATGAGTTTAAAAATATTGCTTGTGGTATTAACATTTCGTGGAATGAAAGATTACAACAAATAGGTTCAACTTCAAAAGTGATTTTCCCTTGGCAAAATCAAGTTAAATGTTGTAAGTAAAGCATAAAAGAGAACTAAAATTCTCTTTTATCTCTCTTTTCCTCTTTTTCCAAATTCAATTTTCTCACAAGAAACACAATGCAAAGCACCACCATTTTTTATAATTGAATCAAATTTTATAGGCTCAATAATACAATTTTTATAAATATTTTGCAGTTGTTCCAAAGCTAAAAAATCTTCATTTATCCCATAAATAGGCACTATTAAAACATTTTCTATTTTTACAAAATTTAAGTAAGCTCCCCAATTTCTATCTTTTGTAAAAAAGCTGTCAGTATATTTCATAGCTTTGATATTTAGATAGTGTTTTTTCAAAGCTTTTATCAATTTATTGTTAAAAGTTTTTGATTCAATAGAAAAATCATTTACTAAAACACTATTTTCATCAATCCATCGTACCATACTATCACTATGCCCATATATATCGTAGGGCTGTTTTGGAATGATGATTAAATCTTCTAAATCACACTTTGTTTTGATAATTTTAATGATTTCATCTTTTGTTTTTGAGGGATTCTCTTTGAAAACTTTATCTGTCATAATAGCTTTGTTTTCATATCTTACGAAATTTCCACCATCAATAACTAAATCAATATGATTTTTTTCATAAACAATTTTAGTTTTGATGTTTTGATATTTACCATTTTGTAAATAATCAGGTTCATAAATATAAGATACTAAAGTTCCATCATCAAGACAAAATGGCATAAAATCTCTAGTCCAAATATCTTTTGTATTTTTCAAAATCTCATAAGAAATATTATGTTTATTTAAAATCTTTACTAAGTTTCGTGATTCTTTTGGATAGTTAGTAAAAAGAAGTTTTGATAGTCTAATTGTTTTCATCTTTAAGTCCTAAAATATAATCTAAATTTAAAAGTAAAAGTGTTCATTAGATAAAACCTTTTTAACAATAGTTTTATATTCAATATTACTGTTTATTTTTTCAATAAATTTTTCAAAATTCATTTAGTTCTCCTTTTTTTGGTATAAGAAATTGTATTGAAAGATTAGGACATATTTCTGTCTTACGAAATTACTTTAAAAAAATATAATGAAGTAAAGAAGATGAGGAATGATGAATTTGCAGATTAAAAATTAATTAAAATAGACAATAATATGTCCACATAAAAACTTATACTTTTATAAATTAATATAGGGGGGGGTAGTTTATGGAAAATATATTAGATTCAATAGAAGAGGAAAATATAGCAAATCTTTTTAGACTTAAAAATAGAGTTTACAATAAAACATTTAAAAATTATATTTGCATATTTAAACAGATAAAAAATATAAATTTCTATATAAATATAAAATATGAAAATATTGATTTTTCAACAGTTATCATAGATAAAAATATAAATAATTCTTCATTTCAAGATAATATATCTGTGGTGATAGATACTTTAGATTTTTTAAATGATGAGTTAAATGAAAAAATCCAAAAACTAAATGAAATAATAGCTATTTGCAAAGATTACTCAAAATTAAAAAAAGAAGAGAAAGAGCTAATAAAAGATAGTTATTTTTTTGCTAGATATATTCAAATACTTTGTACTACAAACTATTATAAATATTATTTGGATAACTATTTTGATATTTATGCTTCTATTGAAAATGAGTTACAGAGTAGTTTTTGGCTCTCTTTTAAAATTTATATTAGAAATATTTTAAAATATAGGACAAAATAGTGTCTAAATTATATAAGGATTTAATAAATGTTATGTAAAATAAAAACTATTTTACACAAAGGAAAATAGTGCCAAAAATTATTCAAAAACAAAATGACAATACAAAATACAACAGAATAAATCAAATTTATGAAATGTTGAAAAACAATGTTCACGGCTTTACTATAAATGAACTTGCAAAAGAGTTAGATGTTAGTACAAAAACAATTCAAAGAGATTTATATGAAGTATTAAGTGATTTAGGAGCTATAAAAGAGGGAAGAACTTGGAAAATTGACCCAAAACTTGCCTCTGATGATTTAAATACAAATGAAAGACTTATTCTTGGTATTTTAGATGAGATGGCAAAGAGTGCTGGAAATATATTTTACTCAAAAGCTCACTCGCTATTATCTCAAATTACTCAACAACTAGATCACCCAATATTTACAAATGTAAATGGTGAATATCTTGAAGATAAAACTGTTGCTTTGTTTGAGAAAATAGAAAAAGCTATTAAAGAAAAAGAGGAGATAAAGTTTGATTATGAAAAATATAATTTTCATGTAAAACCACTAAAACTTGCATTCTTTGATGGCTTTTGGTATTTACTTGCATTTCATATACAAAAAGATAAAGAAACTTTCAAAAAATATCACCTAAAATCTATAAAAAATATAGAAACTCTTAATTCAAAATTTGAAATTCCAGCTATTGTTGAAGAGAGATTAAAATATGCAAATAGTGTTTGGTTTAATTTGGATGTTCAGTTTAGAGTAAGATTGTTTATAGATAAACAAATTAGAAAATATTTTGAAAGAAAACCTCTTAGAGGTCAAAGTATAATTGGAGAAGATAAAGATGGCTCAATAGAAATAGAGATAAAAATTTCAAATAATATGGAAATACTCCCACTTATTTTATACTATATTCCATATATAAAAGTGTTAGAGCCACAAAGTTTAGCAGATGAGATAAAAGATAGAGTACAAGGGTATTTGGAAGAGATATAAAATATCCATTATTTCATAAAAACAAAATGGTACGAAAAAATCAATAAATCATACCAATTATGGTATGATTATATAAAATAATCGTTTCATTTAAGGAATAAATCTATGAAAAAATGGATTTGGCAACAAGAAAATTATCCCAATTTTACTTATGAATTTAAAAAGTTAGAATCTTTGATTCAAAAAGTATCCATACAACAGGGTTATCTAATCGCTCTTGCTCAAACTATTGATAATAAAACTATAATACAAAGACAATCTCAAGCATTAGAAAATGAAGCTATAAGCACATCAGCTATTGAGGGAAAAATATTAAATCGTGATAGTGTAAAAGCCTCTATTGCAAAGAAGTTTGGATTTAGGGATATTGATTATAATAAAATTGATAACTCAATTGAATACTTAATTGAAGTATTAATAGATGCAAATACAAACTACGATGCCAAATTGACACAAGAAAGACTTTTTGCATGGCATGGAGCAATTTTTCCAAAAGCTTATGATAAATTTAATGCTATAAATGTAGCTACTTTTAGAGGTGAAGAGACTATGCAAGTAGTTGGTGGATATGCTGGTAATGAAATTGTATATTATGAAGCACCTCCAAAATCTATACTTGAAAAAGAGATGCAAACTTTTTTAAATTGGTTTAATTCTACAAATGATGATTTAATAAAAGCTTGTATAGCTCATCTTTGGTTTGTAATTATTCACCCTTTTGATGATGGTAACGGAAGAATTGCAAGAGCAATTACAGATTTAGTTCTATCAAAAATAGAGAATTCAAAAATATCAAGATTATACTCAATGTCAAGTGCAATAAATGATGATAGAAAAGGTTATTGTAGGGACGCAAAGAATTTGGCCACCGCGCGCATTGACACTTGGCCACTTGACGCATAATGATTTGGCCACCGTGCGCATTTCAAAGTGAGCCATGAAATCTTTATGATGCGTCTATAAGGTTGAGCTAAGTTTTAGAGTATTC